>JACPPG010000033.1 GCA_016191115.1 Planctomycetia bacterium
CGCGAGCGGGAGCTCGAAGGCGAAGCCGAGAGCCCCCGCCGACGGCCGACGAGCTAGTTGGGTCTGGTCCCCGGCGCGGCGGCGGTCATGTGGCTGATGGTCACCGGCAGGGTGCCGATGGTGACGCCATCGACCTCGAGGTCGAACCGGTGGTCACCCGCCGTCGTGAAGTTCAGGTTGTTGAGCTCGACGATCACGTTCACGTCCTGGCCCGCGACCGCGCTGACCGCCATCCGCGGTGCCTGCTCCATGACGGCCGTCCCGTCCGGACGGAGCAGACGCACCACCACCTGGTGCTGCCCGGCCTCGAGGGCGAGGACGGCCACGATGTACATGCGCGGGTGCTGCGCGGGCAGCCCGCTCACGCTGATATTCCGGAAGATCCCGACCATGCTCAGCTTCCCGTCCTGTCCCACGAGGGCGTGGTCGCACAGGGCGGCGATCCTGACCTGCGCCGCGGCCATCAGCCCGTCACGATCGAGACGAGGCGGTCGGCCACGACGATCACCTTCACGACCTTCCGGCCGGCGATCTTCTCCTTCACCTTCTCGCTGGCACGCGCCAGTGCGTCGAGCTCGCGATCGGACGTGCCCGCGGCAACGACAGCCTTGTCGCGGACCTTGCCGTCCACCTGGAACACCACGGTGACCTCGTCGGCCTTCGCCAGCGCCGGGTCGTAGGACGGCCACGCCTGCTGGTGGATCGAGTAGGACCCGCCCCGCCGCGCCCAGAGCTCCTCGCTGATGAAGGGCGCGAAGGGCGCCAGCAGCAGCAGCAGCGTGCGGATGCCCTCGTCGCGCGTCGGCCCGGCGGAGTCGGCCAGCCTCGAGCGCAGGATCATCAGCGCCGAGACCGCCGTGTTGAAGTGGTAGTTCTCGACGTCCGCCGTGACCTTCTGCGTGGCGCGGTGGATGTCGCGCTTCAGAGCGGCATCGGGCTCGCCCGGCACCGGCGCCGCCAGGGCCAGGCGCCAGACCGCATGCAGGAACCTCGAGACGCCTTCCATGCCGGCGCTGTCCCAGTCCGCCCCGTCGGTCCAGGGACCCATGAACATGGTGAACATGCGCAGCGTGTCGGCGCCGTAGCGGCGCACGTACTCGTCGGGCCCGACGACGTTCCCGCGGGACTTCGACATCTTTTTGCTGTTGAAGACGATCATCCCCTGGTTCCTCAGGCGTAGCACGGGCTCCCCGAACCACAGCTCGCCCATGTCGCGCAGCGCCTTACAGACGAAGCGCATGTAGAGCAGGTGCAGGATCGCGTGCTCGATGCCGCCCGTGTACTGCGGGACGGGCAGCCATTTGCGGCCCTTGTCCTTGTCCATGAACGCCGTGTCGATCTTCGGATCCGGGTAGCGGTACATGTACCAGGACGAGTCGATGAAGGTGTCCAGGGTGTCGGTCTCGCGGCGCGCGGGGCCCGCGCATGACGGGCACGCGGTGCGCGTGAACGCCTCGCTCTTCTCCAGCGGATTGCCGCCCGTGCCGGTGAACTGGATGTCGCGTGGCAGCACTACCGGCAGCTGGTCAATGGGCACCGGGACGATGCCGCACTTCTCGCAGTACACGACGGGGATAGGCGTTCCCCAGTAGCGCTGGCGCGAGATCAGCCAGTCGCGCAGCCGGTACGTCACGGACGGCGTCCCGATGGCGCGACGCGCGGCCTCCTCCGTGACCTTCTTCTTGCCCTCCTCGCTGCGGGTGCCGGTGAAGGAGCCGCTGCGCACCATGACGCCTTCACCCAGGTAGGGCTCATTCAATAGGGCGTGCTCTTTCCCGTCCGACGAGATGACCTCGCGGATCTCCAGGCCGTACTTCTTCGCGAACGCGAAGTCGCGGTCGTCGTGCGCGGGCACGGCCATGATCGCGCCGGTCCCGTACGTAGCCAGGACGTAGTCGGCGATCCAGATCGGGATGCGCTCGCCGCTGAGGACGTTCCTGGCGTAGGCACCGGTGAACACGCCGGTCTTGTCCGCGCCTTCGGTCGTTCGCTCGATCTCCGTCGCCTGGCGGGCCTTTGCGACGTACGCGTCGACCTCCACCTTGCGGTCCGGCGTCGTGATCTTCGCCACCAGCGGGTGCTCCGGCGCGACCACCATGAACGTCGCGCCGAAGATCGTGTCCGGCCGCGTCGTGAAGAACCTGGCCTCGGACCCGGCATGCCCTTCGACCGGGAACGCCAGCTCGGCGCCCTCCGACCGCCCGATCCAGTTGGTCTGCATGACGCGCACGCGCTCCGGCCAGTCGATGCCATCAAAGCTCAGCAGCTCGTCCGCGTACTTCGTGATGCGCCAGAACCACTGCTCCATCTCCCGCTTCTCGACGACCGTCTCGCAGCGCTCGCAGCGGCCGGCGATGACCTGCTCGTTCGCGAGGACGGTCTGGTCCTTGGGGCACCAGTTGACCGGCGCGTTCGCGCGGTAGGCCAGGCCCTTCTCGAGGAACCGCAGGAAGATCCACTGGTTCCACCGGTAGTACTCGGGGTAGCAGGTGACGACCTCGCGGCGCCAGTCGATCATCGCGCCCATCGCCCGGAACTGGGCGCGCATGTGGTCCATGTTCAGCTCGGTCCACTTGGCCGGGTGTGCATTGTTCCGGATCGCGGCGTTCTCGGCCGGCAGGCCGAACGCGTCGAAGCCCATCGGGAACATCACGTTGTGGCCGCGCATGCGCTGCATGCGCGCGGCGCAGTCGGCGGGCGCGAACGCGTACCAGTGACCGACGTGCACCTCGCCCGATGGGTACGGATACATCGTCAGGAAGAAGTAGTTGGGGCGGCCGGGCGCTTCGTCCGGGGTCTCGTAGAGCTTTGTGCGCGCCCACTGCTTCGCCCACTTGCTCTCGACGTCCGCCGGGACGTAGCGCTCGATCCTCTCTTCCCTTGCCACC
>JACPPG010000047.1 GCA_016191115.1 Planctomycetia bacterium
ACCTCGGACTGATGTTTCTTGATAAACTGGTTCATGGCGTTGCGTCTCCAGTAGAACGGATGGCCTTCACAAACCACCAAACTACCGTAGCGCAACGCCTCTTTCCTCCCCTTTGGTTGCGGCCGCAGGCCGCGCTGTGATCTCGGGTGCTCGGTGGCCAATCTTATCTGGCGCGCAGCCACGAGCCGATTGGCGCGCATTCCGTTGCCCCCTATCTTGCAATCGTCCGCGGCGGTCCGCGCGACGACAATCCACCGACAGCATGGCAGCCTACCCCCGATGCCCAAACCCAAAGTGTTCGTCACGCGCGTGATTCCCGAGGCCGGGCTGGCGAAAGTGCGCGAGGCGTGCGACGCCACGGTCTGGAGCGAGCCCTTGCCGCCGCCCGCCGACGTCCTGCGCCGCGAGGTGGCCGGCTGCGAGGGGCTCTTGTCACTGCTCACCGAGCGCATTGACGCCGAGCTTTTGGACGCCGCGCCGCGGCTGCGGGTCGTCAGCAACTACGCCGTCGGTTTCAACAATATCGACGTCTCGGCCGCCACCGCGCGCGGCATCGCGGTGGGCAACACGCCGGGCGTCTTGACCGACGCCACGGCCGACATGGCCTTTGCACTCTTGATCGCCGCGGCCCGGCGGATCGTCGAGTCGCAGCATTACGCCGCGAGCGGGCGATGGAAAACGTGGGAGCCGCTGGGGCACATCGGGCAGGACCTGGTGGGCCGCACGCTGGGCGTTTTGGGCATGGGACGCATCGGCATGGCGCTCGCCCGGCGCTGCCACGGCGGGTGGGGCATGCGCGTGCTGTATCATGATCCGCGGGCGAACCCCGACGCCGAGCGCGAGTTGGCCGCCCGCCGCGTCGAGCTGGACACGCTCCTGGCCGAGAGCGATTTCGTGTCGGTGCATACCGATCTCAACGACACGACGCGCGGCATGTTTGGCGCCGCGGCGTTCCGCAAGATGAAGCCGACGGCCGTGTTCGTCAACACGTCGCGCGGGCCGCTAGTGGTCGAGCGCGACCTGGCCGAGGCGTTGCGGCAGGGCTGGATCTTCGCGGCCGGGCTGGACGTGACCGACCCCGAGCCGCCGTCGCCGGACAATCCGCTCCTGTCGCTGGCCAACTGCATCGTGGCACCGCACATCGCCAGCGCCACCGTCACGAGCCGCAACCAGATGGCCGAGATCGCCGCCGACAACCTGATCGCCGGCGTCCGCGGCGAGCCCCTGCGGGCGTGGGTGAATCCGGAGGTGGCGGATCGGCGGACGGGGAGCGACTAGCGATTGCAAGACGAGCGAGCCGCCGGGTTTATCCCGGCGGTCTTCCGGACTCGAGCGCTCGTGCGCCGGCACGGTTGTAGGAGGCGACTCCCGTCGCCGACCCCACCCGACGCCGCGGGTGGGCTTCGCCAAGCGGGAAACCGGGGCGCTCTCGGAGGGACGCCGGCGTTCTTCTGGCGGGCGGAACCAGCGCGGAACCATCCAGAAATCTTGATGTTACGCCCGGGCTTGGTATGCTGAAGCGGTAGCTTTTTCGACATCCCACCCCGCCCGGCGACCTGGATGCGACGGACGGCGGATTCCGAGGTCGGACCTCCGGGATAAACCCGGAGGCTCGCCTTCGTGAGTCGCCAGTAAGCCCGTCGCACCCCAACCACAGGGAGCCCTCGGTGAAGTCACGCCGCTTCCGCCCATTACTGTGCGCCGCCGCGCTGGCCGGCTGCGCGTGGGTCGCGGTCTCGGCGGGCGGCGGGTCGGTCTCGCAGGCGGACGAGCCGTACGGGCGGTTCCAGTTCGACGAGTCGGACCGCGAGCATTGGGCCTTCGTGCCGGTCAAGCGCGGCGAAGTCCCCGCGGTTCGCGACCAGGCATGGGTCAAAAATCCGATCGACGCCTTTGTACTCGCCCGGCTGGAAGACGAGGGTCTCGCGCCCAACCCGCCGGCTGATCGATTGACGCTTCTGCGGCGGGTCTATCTCGATCTGATCGGCCTGCCGCCGACGCCCGCCGAGCAAGAGGCATTCCTGGCTGACACGTCGGCCGACGCCCTTGGGAAAGTCGTAGATGAGTTGCTCGCCCGGCCGGAATACGGCGAGCGGTGGGCCCGGCACTGGCTGGACGTGGTCCGCTACGCGGAATCGAACGGCTACGAGCGCGACGGGGCGAAGCCCAGCGCCTGGCGCTACCGCGACTACGTCATCGACTCGTTCAACGCCGACAAGCCGTACGACCGGTTCCTGATCGAGCAATTGGCCGGCGACGAGTTGGACGACGCCAACGCCGAGACGTGGACGGCCACGACGTTCTTGCGCCTCGGCCCGTGGGACGACGAGCCGGCCGATCCGCTCGTGGACCGTTACGATCAGTTGGACGACGTGCTGGGCACGACCTCGGCCACGTTCATGGCGCTGACGCTTCGCTGTGCCCGCTGCCACGACCACAAGTTCGAGCAGTTCAAGCAGCGCGACTACACGCGGATGCTGGCGATCTTCGAGCCCTTGAAGCGGCCGCAGGACGCGCGGACCGACTTGGACCGGATGGTGGGCACCGACCAGGAGTTGGCCAACTTTCAGGCCGCGGCGAAAGCGGTCGACGAAAAGGTCACGGCCATCCGCGGCGAACAGGAGCGGACCGAGTGGGAAGTGTGCAAACGGCTGGCGGTCGAGGGACGGTTGGCGATGCCCAACGCACGGCCGATCGCCGCCACGTCGCGCGAGCAGCCGCAGACGTGGCGGTACACGGTCGACGCCCCCGCGGCCACATGGCACGAACGCGACTTCGACGCCGCGGTGTGGTCGGAAGGGCCGGGCGGGTTCGGCACCGAAGGGACGCCCGGCGCCGCGGTGCGGACGAAGTGGGACGCGCAGCAGATCTGGCTGCGGCGCGATATCGAGCTGTCGGCCGAAGCGCTTGCACCGGAGGCACTGAAGCGGCTGCAACTATCGCTGCACCACGACGATAACTGCGAGGTCTATCTCAACGGCGTCCTGGCGGCGAAGGTCGACGGCTTCACCGTGGACTACCAGCAAGTGGCGATCGCCGAGGCAGCGCTTGCGGCGCTGCGGCCGGGCCGCAACGCGCTCGCCGTGCATTGCGCGCAGACGACCGGCGGACAGTATATCGACGTCGGGATTGTCGCCGTCGAACCGGCCGTGGCCGTGGCCGGCGGGGCCGATGTGACCATGCTGCCCGCCGACGCGGTATCCGCATTCCTGACGGCTCCCGAATCGCGGAACGCCGCGCAAAAGGACCTCGCCAAAAAGTACCGCTCGAAGCTCAAGGACCTGTTTGCCTCGGCGGCGAGCGACAACGAAAAGAGCGTGCTTGCGGAGATCGAGCGGCGCATCGAGGACGCCGGCAAAGCGCGGCCGGCGCCGCTGCCGTCGGCCTACGTGTGGTTCGAGGAAGGACCGCAGGCGGCGCCCAAAACGCATCTTTGGAAACGCGGCAACCCACGCGACCCGCTCGAGGAAGTGAGCGCCGGCTTCCCGGCGATTCTGGTCGACGCGCCGCCAACGGCGCCGACGCCGTCGCCGCGGAGCACCGGCCGGCGATTGCAGCTTGCCCGGTGGCTGGCCAGTCCGCACCATCCGCTCACGGCACGGGTGATTGTGAATCGCATCTGGCAGCACCATTTCGGCGACGGGATCGTCGGCTCGGAAAACGATTTCGGCGTGATGGGCGAGGCGCCTACGCATCCGCAACTGCTCGACTGGCTATCGAGCGAGCTGGTGGCGGGCGGCTGGAAGCTCAAGCCGCTGCACCGGATGATCGTGCTTTCGAGCATCTATCAGATGTCTTCGGCCCAGCGTCCCGAGGCGGCCAACAAGGACCCGGCCGACGACCTGTTGTGGCGCTACCCGTCGCGGCGCCTCGAGGCCGAGGTGGTGCGCGACTGCGTGCTCTCGACGAGCGGTGTCTTGAACCCCAAACGCGGCGGACCGAGCGTCTATCCGGCGATCTCGGCCGACGTGCTGGCGAGCCAGTCGCGGCCGGGCAACGGCTGGGGGAAGTCCAAGCCGGATGAAGCGTCCCGGCGCGGCATCTATGTGTTCGTCAAGCGGACGCTCTTGGTGCCGGAGCTGGAGGTGCTCGATTTCCCCGACACCAACGGCACGTGCGAGCAGCGCGTGGTGTCGACCGTGGCCCCCCAGGCCCTGACCTGGCTGAACGGCGCGTTTGTGCGCGAGCAGGCGCGGCATTTCGCCGCCCGCTTGGCGCGCGAGGCGGGCGACGAGGCGGCGGCACGCGTCGATCTGGCCTATCGGCTGGCGCTTGCGCGGCCGACCGGCGACAGGGAGCGGCAGAGCCTGCTCCACTTCCTCGCGCGCCACGAGGCGCAGATCGCGGCCGACGCCGCGGCCGACGGCAAAGAGGTCGACGCGCGGCAACGGGCCCTCGAGGGCATGTGCCTGGTGCTCTTGAACGCCAACGAGTTTGTGTACATCCCGTAGTGCGTGCTTGGGAGCCGGAAACGATGCGTCAGAATCGGCAAGACAAACCGCCGCAAGCCAAATCGCGCGACGCTCGAGACAAGCGAGCCGAGGGGTTTATCCCCTCGGTCCCCCGGCTGACGCCCTGCGGCCGCACGCGCCGCGAGTTCATCTGGCAGGCCGGCGGCGGGTTCGTCGGCACGGCATTGGCCTGGATGCTCGCGCGCGACGGGTTCTCGCCGGCGCGCGCCGCGGCGGCGACCACGTCGCCGCTGGCGATCCGTCCGCCGCACTTCGCGCCACGGGCGAAGGCATGCATCTCGCTTTTCAATTATGGCGGTCCTAGCCAGGTCGACCTGTTCGATCCCAAGCCCGAGTTGACCCGGCGGCATGGGCAGCCGATTCCCAATCTCGATAGCGACCCGTTGTTCAAAGTCCGCAACCCCGGCACCCTCTTGGCCAGCACCCGCAAGTTCGCGAAGCACGGCCAGTCGGGCGTCGAGGTATCGGACCTGTTCCCGCGCCTGGCCGAATGCGTCGACGACATGGCCGTGATCCGTTCCTGCTACGCCGACAGTTTCGCCCACGGATCGGGCCTTTTGCAGATGAACACGGGCTTCGTGCGACAAGGTTATCCGGCCCTGGGCTCGTGGGTGACGTATGGGCTGGGGACGGAAAACGAAAACCTGCCGGCCTTCGTCGTGTTTCTCGATCATCGCGGCGGGCCGATCGGCGGGGCGCCGAATTGGAGCTCCGGCTTCATGCCGGCCGCGTTCCAGGGGACGCAATTCCGCACCACCGGCGACCCGTTGATCGATCTCAAGCCGCCCGGCGGCGTCACGCTGGCGCAGCAGCGGCAGCAGCTTGACCTGTTGCACCAACTGCACGATGAAGCGCCAGGCGCGAAAGCGCCCGACGGCGAGTTGGCTGCGCGACTGGCGACGTACGAGTTGGCTTTCCGCATGCAAGCGAGCGCGCCCGAAGCCGTCGATCTGGCGCAGGAGACCGCCGAGACGCGCGCGCTGTACGGGCTCGACGACGCGAAGACAGAAAAGTTCGGACGCCGCTGTCTGATGGCGCGGCGATTGATCGAGCGTGGCGTGCGGTTCGTGCAGGTCTATTCCGGCGGCGGTCACCTCGACGAGAACTGGGACGCCCATCAGGGCGTCGATCACAATCACGAATTGCACTGCGGCGAGACCGACCAGCCGATCGCCGCCTTGCTCACCGATCTGAAGCGGCGCGGCCTCTTGGATGAAACCCTGGTCGTGTGGGGCGGCGAATTCGGCCGCACGCCCACCTGCGAGGGGAAGCGGGCCGGGCGGGACCACAACCCGCGCGGTTTTAGCATGTGGATGGCGGGGGGTGGGGTGCGGGGGGGCGTGGCGTACGGGGCGACCGACGAGTTCGGCTTTGCGGCGGTGCAGAACAAAGTCCACGTCCACGATATCCACGCCACGATCCTGCACTTGATGGGCCTGGATCACGAGCGGCTGACGTACTTCCACGGCAGCCGCGAAATGCGGCTGACGGACGTGGAAGGGCGGGTCATCGAGGGGATACTGGCGTGAAGAAGCGGGCAGCCGGCAGCGGGGCCGCGCCCGGCTGTCCCGCGCCCGGCCGAGCCGTCCAGCCGCACCCTTGGGGCTTAGCACCCCCGAATCCCGTGTGCGGGGCCGGCCCTCTATCTTTCCCGCAAGAATCTTGTTGACAAACGGGGGGCATTCCGATATCAATAGAACAAGAATTCTGATTCCGGTTCGAGGCAACCCTTGAGCCGGATTGATTTTGTCCTAGAACCAGAACAGGAATTCTGGTTCCCATTTCCGGGTGACGCACTGGTGAATCGCCTGCTCTCCAAAGTTGAGTGGGTCCGGCCGCCGCGCCAGACGCGGAGCCAGGAGACGCTCGAGCGCTTGCTCGACGCGGCCGAGGAGGTCTTCGCCGAACGCGGCTTCGAGAGTGCCACGGTCGCCGAGATCGTCCGCCGCGCCAAATCGTCGGTCGGCGCCATGTACGCCCGCTTCACCGACAAAGACGCGCTGTTGAGTTGCCTGCACGAGCGGTTCTGTGAAGAGGCCATGGCCACGTCCGACGTGGCCCTCGACGCGGAGCGCTGGGAAGGCGCGTCGATCGCCGAGATTTTCGACGAAGTGATCCCGTTTCTGGTCGAGGTCTACGAGCAGAAGCGCGGCCTGATTCGCGCCTTCATCATTCGCGCCAGCGGCGACGCCGAGTTCGTCGAAGCGGGCCTGCGGTTGGGTCGCCACATTTCCGAAGGACTGACCGAACTGGTGATGGCTCGCCGCGGCCAGATCACGCACCCGAATCCGGCGGTCGCCGTCGACTTCGGACTGCGGCTGGTGTTCGACACGCTCGATCTATCGAGCATGTTCTCCGGCGTGCAGCGGACCGCCATGCCGCTCACGCCGCGTCAGCTTTCCGAGGAGTTGATTCGCGCCTACTTGAGCTACCTGGGCGTGGAGCCAAACATCCACGCCGATGATCCTCACGTAAACGGATACGGCTCGCTATAAACGCCGACTCGCGGCGAAGAATATAGGCCTTTCGAACCGAGCACGAGAACACGATACCTGCCCGCGTAACAGGAGATTTCGACGATGAAGGCCAGGCTGCTTCCGCTATTGGTGCTTGTCGGCATTCTGCCGATGACCGCTCGCGCCGAAGAGAACTCGTCGATCGGCAAGAAGATCGCCAACTTTTCCGCCCGCGACTACCGCGGCAAGGAAACGTCGCTCGGCGACGTGGCGCAAAGCAAGCTGGTGGTGGTGGCCTTCCTGGGCACCGAATGCCCGCTAGCGAAGCTCTACGGCCCGCGCCTGGCCGAGCTCGAGAAGCAATACGCCGGCAAGGGCGTGGCGTTCCTGGGCATCGACTCCAATCGGCAGGACCTGGTGACCGAGATCGCCCACTACGCCCGCGAAAGCCAGATCGGCTTCCCGCTGTTGAAGGATGCCGGCAATGCGATCGCCGACGCGTTTGCCGCGGCCCGCACGCCCGAGGTCTTCGTGCTGGATCAGAACCGCGTGGTCCGTTACCGCGGCCGGGTGGACGACCAGTACGGCTTCCAGGACAAGGGCGTGGCGTACCAGCGCAATGAGCCGACGCGCCGTGACCTGGCCGAAGCGCTCGACGAGCTCTTGGCCGGCAAGACGGTGAGCCAGCCGTTGACCGCGGTGCAAGGCTGCCTGATCGGCCGCATGAAGGAGCCGGTCAAGGACAGCGAAGTCACCTATTCCAACCAGATCGCGCGGGTGCTGAACGCCAAGTGCGTCGAATGCCACCGCCCAGGCCAGATCGCCCCGTTCCCTTTGCGGAACTACGAAGAGGCGGTCGGTTGGGCCGACATGATTCAGGAAGTGACGCACCAGCGGCGGATGCCCCCATGGCACGCCGATCCCAGCATCGGCAAGTTCGCGAACGACTGCCGGCTCTCGGATGAAGAGTTGGCCCTGATCGGCAAGTGGGTCAAGAACGGCGCGCCCGAGGGGGACCCCAAGGACCTGCCCGAGCCGCCCAAGTTCACCGACGGTTGGCAAATCGGCGATCCGGACCAGATCGTCTACATGGCCGACGAGCCGTACGACGTGCAAGCGGAAGGGACCGTCGAGTACCAGCGGTTCGTCATCGATCCCGGCTGGACCGAGGACAAGTGGATCAAGGCGATGGAGTGCAAGCCGGGCAACCACGCCGTGGTCCATCACGTCATCGTATACGTGATTCCGCCGGGCGTCGCCCCCACGGGCCGCGCCGGCCGATTGCAGACCAACTGGCTGGGGGCGTTCGCGCCGGGCCTGCGGCAGGAGCCGCTCGACGAAGGGATGGCCCGCTACGTGCAGAAGGGTTCGAAGCTTTTGTTCGAGATGCACTATACGCCCAACGGCACCGCGCAGAAGGATCGCAGCTTCGCCGGCTTCGTGTTCGCCGATCCGGCCAGCGTGAAGCGCGAGGTGGCCGTGCAGAACGCCGGTAACTTCACGTTCAAGATTCCGCCCGGCGACCCGAACTTCGAGGTGGAGAGCGAGTTCGTCTTCCGGCAGAAGGCGATCCTGCTGACGATCTCGCCGCACATGCACGTCCGCGGCAAGGATTTCCGCTACGACCTCGTGTACCCGGACGGCAAGACCGAGACCATCCTGTGGGTGCCGCGGTACGACTTCGGCTGGCAGACGACGTACTGGCTCACCGAGCCGAAGATTCTGCCCCGCGGGACGAAGATGCACTGCGTAGCGCACTTCGACAATTCGCCCGACAACCTCGCCAACCCCGACCCCACCGCCACGGTGAGTTGGGGTGAGCAGACCTGGGAAGAAATGATGTTCGGCTGGTTCGAGATGGCCTTGGCCGATCAAGACCTGACTTCTCCGGCCACCGAATCGGCCGAGCGCGTCAAGGAGTTCTTGAAGCAGGCCGAGGGAGACACGCTGTCGGTCGATGGCCAGATCAAGGCCATGGCCCCGAAGGCGATCGACTCGCCCAAGAGCTGGGAGATTTTCTCCTGGCAAGTGTTCGAACTGGTGCCGCAGTTGGACCGGATGTGCATCACCGGCATCGACGGCGACACGTTGCGGTTGAAGCTCGTGCAGGAGCGGTTGGGCCTGAAGACGCCCTTCCGCAGCACCGCCACGGTCGTCAAGACCGAGGGCGAGCTGCTGGCCGACTACGCCAAGGCCGACAAGACGGCCGTGAACGATTCGCTGGCCGGGCTCGCGAGCCCGATCCTCAACAAGATGGCCAAAAAGGAAATCCGCTCCAGCATGCACGTGCCGGTCGAGATCGATGGGCAAAAGTGCACGGTGAACTTCTGGAGCAGCGAGGAAGGCGCGTTTCCGCCCCAGGCGGTGCGCATCCTGGATGAAGTGGCCCACCTGATCGAGAAGGGGGCGAAGTCCAACCAATAGTCTCATTCCGTCCTCTCCGCCTTGTGGGAGAGAGCCGGGGTGAAAAGTCCGAAGCGTTTTTCAATCTGACCGCCACGCCAGTGCCCCGCGTGTCGCTCTTTGGGCGCGCGGGGCACGCTTTTGCGCGGGCGCAAGAGCAGGGGCTAACTAACCACAAAGACACAATGGCCACAAAGGACGAAAAGCGACGGTAGGAAAAGAGACTGGCAAACAGAACGACAGTAGTCTCCTGCTTTCTTAGTATCCTTCGTGCCTTCGTGGTTTGCCACGGTGCCGGGCCGCCTTGAAGCCCTTCGATCCGGCGGCTACAAGTTCCTGGATGCAATCCTTCGACGTGGCCATTATCGGCGGCGGCATTGTCGGGCTGGCCACCGGCTATCAGCTTGCCCGCCGCTATCCCGCCACCCGGCTGGTGATCCTGGAAAAGGAGCCGGAGCTGGCCCACCACCAGACCGGGCATAACTCCGGGGTGCTCCATTCGGGCATCTACTACAAGCCCGGCTCGCTCAAGGCCACCAACTGCCGCACGGGCAAGGCGGCGCTCGAGGCCTTCTGCCGCGCCGAGGGCGTCCCCTTCGACATTTGCGGCAAGGTGATCGTCGCCACCAGCGAGGACGAGCTGCCGGCCCTTGAGCGCATCCACGAGCGCGGGCAGGCCAACGGCGTCGCGTGCCAGATGGTGGACCGCGCGCGTCTGGCCGAGCTCGAGCCGCACGCCGCCGGCGTCCGCGCGATCCACGTCCCCGAGGCGGGCATCGTCGATTTCATCAAAGTCTGCGAGCGGCTGGCAGATCACATCCGCCACGCCGGCAGCCGCATTGTGACGTGCGCTCGCGTGCTGGCCATCCACACGACCGCCGATCGGGTGCAACTCATCACCACCGCCGGCGACTACGCAGCCGCGCACGCGGTTAACTGCGCCGGCCTGCACTGCGACCGCGTGACCGCGATGAGCGGCGAGCGGCCCGCCGCCAAGATCGTCCCCTTCCGCGGCGAATACTTCGAGCTCAAGCCCGAGGCGCAGCACCTGTGCCGGAACCTGATCTACCCCACGCCCGATCCCGCCTTTCCCTTCCTGGGAGTGCACTTTACGCGGTTGATCGGCGGGGGCGTCGAGTGCGGGCCCAACGCCGTCCTGGCCTTCGCCCGCGAGGGATACAAAAAGACCGACGTCAACCTCCGCGACCTGGCCGAGTCGCTCACGTACCCCGGCTTTTTGCGGCTGGCCGCCAAGTACTGGCGCACGGGCCTGGGCGAGATGTGGCGCAGCCTCAGCAAGCGGGCCTTCGTGCGGGCCCTGCAGCGGCTGGTGCCGGAGATTCGGGCCGAGCACCTGGTGCCGGCCCCAGCGGGCGTGCGGGCCCAGGCGCTTGCCCGCGACGGCAGCCTGGTTGACGATTTCCTCATCCAGGAGCAGGAGCGCGTGATCAACGTGGGCAACGCTCCGTCGCCGGCCGCCACCGCCTGTCTCAACATCGGCAACCTGATTGTCGACCGCCTGGCGCCGCGGCTGCAATGAAACGACTAGGATCGACCGAAGAATAACGTCTCCTCAACCCCCAGGGCCGTTCACAGATTCAAGCTTGCCGGCGGCGCACCGGCGGGAAAGTGGGACAGGCACCGAGACGCAGCGTTGGTCTGAAAGGACTTGCGCTGTTTGTGCTCGGAGCCAGTCCCATTTTCCCGCCTCGCCATTTTGAAAAACAGAATGGCCCTGCCTCAAACCCCTCGCCCCTTGCGGGAGAGGGCACCCGTGAGGGGTCGGAGAATCAGGAAGTTATTTCTCGGTCGATCCTTAGTGGCCAGGGAATAACGAAGCTGTTGTTCGCCGCTTACGGTAAGCTGGTGCCGTCCGCTGCTTTCAAGAGCGCCGCGGCGGCTAACCGGATCGAACTATGAGCGAAAGCACCCACCCACCCGCCCCCGATCGACCGCGCTTCGCCGCCGCCCTTTCGACCGAGGCCGACACTCGCCGCGCGATTGCCGAGGTTTGCAGGCGGGCCACCGCGCAGTTGGGCGCGCGGCCCGACCTGGCGATGTGCTTCATTTCGCCGCATCACGGTCCCGACTGGGCCGCGGTGGCCGCCGACCTGCAGACCCGCACGCAAGCCCGGTGCTTGCTGGGCGCGACGGGCGAGGCGATCGTCGGCGGGTCGCGCGAGATCGAGGCGGAGCCGGCCGTTTCGCTGTGGCTGGCCAGCCTGCCCGGCGTCCGCGTGACATCGCTGCGGCTCGATTTCGTTCGGACGGCCGAAGGCGGCTCGATCGTCGGCTGGCCCGACGCGCTTGCCGGCGACTGGCCGGCCGGCGCGACGATGCTGGTCCTGGCCGAGCCGTTCACGTTTCCGGCCGATTGGCTGCTGGCGCGGCTCAACGAGGACCGGCCCGGCACGCGCGTGCTGGGTGGCATGGCCAGCGGCGGCCATGCGCCCGGCGAGAATTGCCTGCTCGTGGGCGGCCAAGTGGTCGCCGAAGGCGCCGTCGGCGTGCTGTTGGACGGCCCGATCGACATCCGCTCGGTCGTCTCGCAGGGCTGCCGGCCCATCGGCCCGACGTACGTCGTCACCAAGGCCGAACAGAACCTGATCCTGGAGCTCGGCGGGCGACCGGCGCTTGCCCAGTTGCGGAAGCTTTTCGATGCCCTCCCGGCCGAAGAACAAAAGCTCGTGAACCGCGGCCTGCACGTCGGCCGCGCGATCAACGAGTACCAAGGGTCCTTCGCGCGCGGCGACTTTTTGATCCGCAACTGCCTGGGCATCGACGCCTCGACCGATTGCATAGCCGTGGGCGATTTCTTTCGGCCGGGCCACACCGTGCAGTTCCACGTCCGCGACGAGCGGACAGCCGACGAGGACCTGCGCGAACTGCTCACCGCGGCGCGCGAAGATGCCGCGCGCGACGGAATTGCCGGGCAGGCCGCGCTATTGTTCACCTGCAACGGTCGCGGCACGCGCCTCTTCAGTTGCCCCGACCACGACGCCGCGACCATCGCCGAAATCCTGGGTGACTTGCCGGTGGCCGGCTTCTTCGCCCAAGGCGAGATGGGACCGGTCGGCGGCAAGAACTTCCTCCACGGCTTCACGGCGGCAGTGGCGATAGTAGGGGGTAGGGGATTAGGGGATTAGGGATGAATTTGGACTATCGATGCAGCGCACTTGCGAATTGATCCACGCTTCGCGAAGCCCAGGGGCGGCGTCCCCTGGGCGGTTGCGCCGCGTGGCCGCGGCGGCTGACGGATGACTTTGCGGCCGCCGGACGGCATTGCCCTCACGATATACTGAGGGAACGCGGTGCGCCGGCCGTGGCGCGCCGTGCAGTGGAGGATTGCCACCATGACCGATTCCCTCTCCGACAAGCGCCTGCTGATGTTCGTCGACGACGACTACGAGGACCTCGAGTTGTGGTATCCCCGGCTGCGGTTGATCGAGGCGGGCGCGCATGTGACCGTGGCCGGGCCGGCTGCCGAGCGGCTCTATCGCGGCAAGCATGGCTACCCTTGCCGCGCCGACGCGGCGATCGCCGACATGGAAGCGGCCGACTTCCACGGCCTGGTGATCCCGGGCGGGTTCATGCCTGACCGCTTGCGGCGCGAGGCCAAAGTGCTATCCCTGGTGCGCGAGTTCGCGGCGGCCGGCAAGCTGGTGGCCGCCATCTGCCACGGCGGCTGGATCCCCATTTCGGCCGGCGTCTATCGCGGCGTCCGCGTGACCGGTTCGCTGGGCATCAAAGACGACCTGGTGAACGCCGGCGCTAAATGGGAGGACGCCCCAGTGGTCGTCGACCGGCACTTCATCACCAGCCGCAAGCCGGACGACCTGCCGGCGTTTTGCCGGGCAATTCTGAAGATAGTGGGCAGTGGTCAGTGATCAGTGGACAGGAATAGGAGCCAATACCGCTTGCGAAGCCCAGGGGCGGCGTCCCCTGGGATGGCGGTCTTCCTGGGAGGGACCGTTAATTCGTTATGCCGAAGACCGCCGGGGGTAACCCGGGGCGGCTCGTCAGTGAATTCCGGAGTCGCGACGAGACCCCCCAGGGGTTGCCACCCCTGTGCTTCGTCAAGCGTCGTTGGCGCGTTATTCTTTCACTGCCTACCGCCTCTTGCTTGCCGCCTACTGTTCCCTCAACCGTTTGCAGGCTACCGATTTAGGGACGGAAATCCGTTCACAGAAAGCTTGAACGGCATGCCGAACATTGGTAGACTGGCTCTGGTTCCCATCCAGGGGTGCATTCTGCGCCGTCCAACCGGCTGAGAGAGGCTTAATATGATCCGGCGATCGCGTCGCGGCTTCACGCTGATTGAGTTGTTGGTGGTGATCAGCATCATCGGCACGCTGGTCGCTCTTCTATTGCCGGCGGTGCAAGCAGCCCGCGAGGCGGCGCGGCGTGCGCAATGCATCAATAACCAGAAGCAGCTTGCCCTTGCTGTATCGCTGTACGCGGGCGCAAAGAAATCCATACCGGGCTATCGCGACTACATCGGCGCGCAGGTGCTGGTTGGCAGCACCCTAACCCCCGTTCAATACTATCCCGCAAGTTGGATGGTCATGCTGCTGCCCTATATTGAGCAGAAGCAGGTGTATGGTCTGTGGCGGCTCCAAAACGGCGTCCAGGACCCGCGCGTCCCGCTGGAATTGTATGTGTGTCCCAGCGATGCGCAAGACACCGCCAATGGGCCGACGAGCTACGTCGCGAATTCCGGCTTGGCAGACGTCAATCCGGCCACGAACCAGGCCAACTCTTCCCAGTTCACCATCGCGGGCGACTACCCGGCAAACGGTGTCTTCCTGAGCCGTTGGGAGTACGTGAACGGCGCGAACGTTCCGCCGGCAAAATTGCCGAAAATGACTTTCGACCTGATCAAGGACGGCACGAGCAACACGATCATGCTTTCCGAAAGCCTTGACGCGCGGTATTGGCATGACCTGGACCCCATCGCCACGACAAACTATCTCACGACCAACGGATATCTGCCGGCAACGACGCCGACTCCCCCGGGCATAGTCGCTATGACGGGCTATCCCAATACCACCAATACGCCCGAAGTCTACAATTGCATGGTATGGTGGCCGGATGATGTGATCGCGCCATCTCCTGGGTACCAAATTCACTCGATCAACGGCACAGCCACCGAAGCGAGCATTGCGACGGACATGAATTATTCCCGCCCGTCGAGCAATCATGGGGGCATTATCGTCGTGGCGTTCTGTGATGGGAGCGTCAAGACCGTGGCCGAGGGGATCGAGTATCGCATCTGGTGTTCGCTGATGACCTCAGATGGCGCGAAAGCGACGCCCGCCGGCACTCCATTCCAGCCCATTGGTACGTTGCAGCCGAGCACCCTGCAGGGCGCGTACCAAATCATGCGCAGTCAAGTCGTCACCGGCGGGGAAATCAACTAGCCATCGAGTCGCTCGTGCTAACTCCTCTCCCTTCGGTGCAGCTTGAAGGGAGAGGTTCCTCGGGGGCAGCAGGAGTCATATCGGTATGGATGCCGGCGCGGTGTGGCGGAATTACTTTGCTAATTGGCCCAAGGAATTGCCGCGCCGCGGCGTTCTGGTGACCAATTTCGAGGAGCAGATCCCCTTCGAGGGATTCATGACGGGCGAAGCCATGCTGGTGCTCGAGCGCCGCACGCCCGACACCATCGGCGCCCGCAAGGTGATCGTCCCCTATAGCGGCGTCCTGGCCATCAAGCTCACCGACGTGGTGAAGCAAAAGACCCTGCAAGCAGCCGGCTTCAGTGGCGAGCTGCCGCATCAGTAGTAGGCGGCAGGCCAAGACCTAATGATGAATAATGATGAATGATGAATGCGGAATGATGAATCGGGAAAAAGCGATTCGTGACTAGCCGGAGCCGTGGCGCGCGTCATTGGTCCCGCAGTACGTCTTCCATTCATCATTGGGTCTTGGCTGCCCTCTGCCAACCGCCTACTATTCTTCCACTGGCTCGAAGCGGACGTGGCCGCCGTGAAACGTGGCCAGGTAGGATTCCACGGTTACCGTGCGCCCCAGGCCGCGGATACGCCGGGCGGACCGCCGCAGGTCCTCGCGAATGCGGTCCATCGCTCTCTCAGGCGCGACGCCCAGCCGATCAAGGTAGTACGCGCAGTTCTCATGCCCGACCAGGACGACCCGGTCCAATTGGTGGTCGGCGATCAGGAATTTCAACTGCTCGGCGACGGCCTGCTCGATGCGATGGGCTTCGAAATGGCCGGCCAGGCAGGCCACGCCACCGGGGATCACGAATCGGTCGTGCCAGGCGAGCCCCAGCGCCGTCTGGGCGAAGTCGTCCACCGCGTCGGCCATTCGGCCGTCGCTGCAGTAGACCACCACCGCCTTGATGCGACTGGTGGGAAGAGAGAATGGACTTTCGTAGGCCGAATCGGACATGAAATGCGAGCCCCCTCACGTTCAAGTATCGCTTGAATAGTGGTCCGTGGACAGTGGTCGGTGGGAAGTAGGGTGCTCTGTGAGCACCGACGCGCGGAACGAAGACGCGCAGCGCACACGGTGCGACCGGTGCACACAGTGCACCCTACTTCACTTCCAGCATCCGCTCGAGCGCCACTAGCGCCCAGCGGACTGTTTCGGGGTCGACCTCGATCACGTTCACCGGCGTGCCGGCAGCCAGGTTCTCCAGGCTCCAGCACAGGTGCGCCAGATCGATGCGGTACATCGTCGCGCACATGCACACTACCGGCGAGAGGAAGTGAATCTCCTGCTCGGGGTGCTCGTGTTTCAGCCGGTTCACCAGGTGCAGCTCGGTGCCGATGGCCCACTTCGTGCCGGGCGGCGCCGCCTGCACCTCGCGGATGATCTTCCCCGTCGAGCCGTAAATGTCCGCCTTGTCGACCACTTCTCGCGGGCATTCGGGGTGTACCAGCACCTTGATGCCGGGATACCTCGCGCGGAACTGGTCGACGTGCTCCGGGCGGAACATCTGGTGTACGCTGCAATGCCCCTTCCACAGGAGCACGCGGCTGGCCTGGAGGGCTCCTTCCGCGTTGCCGCCCAGGGCATCGGCGTGCGGGTCCCAGACGGGCATCTGGTCGGCCGGAATGCCCATCGCCAGGGCCGTATTGCGTCCCAGGTGCTGGTCGGGAAAGAAGAGCACGCGGCGGGTGCGGCGGAAGGACCATTCGAGCACCGCCGCGGCGTTGCTCGAGGTGCACACGATGCCGCCGTGGCGGCCGCAGAACGCCTTCAGGCTGGCCGCCGAATTGATGTACGTGACCGGCGTCACGTCGGCCGTGTCGATCACTTCGCCAAGCTCGCTCCAGCAGTTCTCCACTTCGTCAATGGCGGCCATGTCGGCCATCGAGCAGCCGGCGGCCATGTCGGGCAGGACCACGGTGACACGCTCGCCGTTGCGCTCGGCCAGCCGCTCGGGCCGGTTGGCCACGATATCGGCCGTCTCGGCCATGAAGTGGACGCCGCAAAAGGCGATCGCGCGGCACTCGCGGCTGTCGGCCGCCATGCGGCTCAGTTGGTAGCTGTCCCCCCGCAGATCGGCCAGCGCGATCACCTCGTCCTGCTGGTAGTGATGGCCGAGGATCAAGAGCCGCTTTCCCATGACTTCGCGGACGGCCTGGATGCGCGACGCCAACACGTCGTTATCGAGCGCCTTATAGGGCCGTAGCTCGAAGCGGGGGCCGGTCTTCGATTCTGTCGCGACGCTCATCGGTTCGGCCGTTCGGGTGGCTTGCGAAGTTGGTCCGACAATTGCAGGATACGTGCGCGCCGCGCGCTCTCCAGACGAATCTGTTGAGTCGGCCGGCTAGCCGTTTAGCCGGCTCGGGCCACGAGCCGCCCGGCTCCAAAGGACTATAAAGTATATCCCCCGGCAAGCGACGAGACACGTAGGAGGGGCGGCGTGCAGGCTAAGCCGCAAGCGTGCCGCAGGAACCCGCAACGTGCCCGGCCTTCTCTTCAACTGCCTACTGCCTTTTGCCCCTACCGCCTACTTCCCAGGAGGTTCCCATGACCACGCAAACCACCGATCAACTGGTCGCCAAGAAGTGCGCGCCCTGCGAAGGGGGCGTGCGCCCGTACTCCCGCCAGGAGGCGACCGAACAGCTTGGCAAGCTGGCCGGCTGGACATTGTCCGACGATGGGAAGCGAATCCGCAAGGAGTGGCTCGTGAAAAACTTCATGGCCGGCATCGAGTTCTTCGACCGGGTCGCGCGGCTGGCCGAGGATGAAGGGCATCACCCCGACCTGCACCTGGGCGGCTACCGCAACGTGGCGATCGAGATTTGGACCCATGCCATCGGCGGCCTCTCGGAGAACGATTTCATTTTGGCCGCCAAAATCGACCAGGTGCCGGTACAGTTGAAGAAGTAGTTTTGCGGAGATTGGCAAGACGCCGGGGAGGGCGAGGCTCCTGCCGAGCCGCGGATTCAAAAGACGGCTCGGCAGGAGCCTCGCCCTCCCGAACTACTTGACCTTCGCGCGGCTCTCGATCAGCCGCTCTTGAACCACTCGAAAGATGCCGTCGGCCACGGCTTCCTTCGTGCCGGCCAGGCTGCCGATGACCGCGCCGCTGGGGTCGATGATCTCGACGCTGGTGTCGAGCGCGTGCATGGCCTGCGGCCCGTTCAAGACCATCAGATCGCAGCTTTTTTTCTCCAGTTTCGCCAAGGCGCGTAGACGATGATCGTCGGTCTCCAGGGCAAATCCGACCAGCCACTGATGCTGCTTTTCCGCGCCCATTGTGGCAACGACGTCGGGCGTTTCGATCAACTGCAATACGAGCGGCTCGCCGGTCTTGCTGATCTTGCCGGGCGCCACCTTCATCGGGCGGTAGTCGCAGGGCGCGGCGACGCCGATCAGCCCGTCGCACTCGCTGAATAGGCGGCGGCAGGCGGCGAGCATCTCCTCGGTCGAGACGACCGGAACGACTTCGGCCGCGGCCGGGTAATCGACGTCGACCGGCCCGCTCACGATCACCACGTGGTGGCCGGCGGCCAAAGCGCTTTCCGCGAGCGCCCGGCCCATCCGGCCGCTCGAAGCGTTGGTCAGATAGCGAACCGGGTCGAGATACTGCCGGGTGGGTCCGGACGTGATGAGGATACGGGCCATCAGAGGACAGCCGCCAAATGATGAATGATGAATGATGAATGATGAATGAACGGAAGACGGGGCCTCAATGGGCGGTACAGCCTCCGACGATTCAATCGGCAATCATGACACAGGCGTACGCCGCTCGTGCATTCATCGTTCATCATTAGCCGTAGTCTATGGCAAGAGACGGTCAGCTCGCCGCGCCCTTGGGCGGCGTCCGTTCCAGTTGCTCGGCAATGGCGGCGTAGATTTTGTCCGGCGCGGCCATTCGGCCCACGCCCTGCTGCCGACAGCTTAGCCACCCTTCCTCTGGTCCGACGAGCACGAAGCTGTCGCGCACGAGTTGCTCGACGTTGCGCTGCACCGACGGCTTGTCCCACATGCCGCAATTCATGGCCGGCGCCAGCACGACTGGACCGGTGAAGCTCAGGATGAGGGTGCTCAAGAGGTCGTCGGCGATGCCCTGCGCCGCCTTCGCCAGAAAGTTGGCCGTGGCCGGCGCCACGCACAGGACCTCGCCCCGCTCGGCAAGCGTAATGTGGGCGCCCAAGGCGTGGCCTGGCTCGTGGAAGACGCCCGTGTGGACCTGCCGCCCGGTGAGGGCCTCGAAGGTGGCGGCGCCGATAAACTCCTGCGCCGCGGCGGTCAGCACGACCGAGACGCCGGCGCCGGCCTGCACCAATTGGCTCACTAGCGCCGCGGTCTTGTAGGCCGCCACGCCGCCGGTGACGCCGACGACCAACTCGCGCCCTTTCATGCCGTGACTCTTCGTTCGTGCTGGACGTTGAAGATAGATCGCGGGAGGGCGAGGCCCCCGCCGAGCCGTGGCGACGCCCAAAAACCGGCTCAGCGGGAGCTTCGCCCTCCCGACGCGCCCTACAACTCGCTTAGATCCAATTCGGGCGGACCGCCGCCGCCCTCCGGCTCGCCGGTAATGCGCAGATTGCTCGACGAGTCGAGATATATCTTGTCCTGCATGATTTCCTGGATGACGATCTCCAGCTTGTCGTGCGTGTCCACGGTCACCAGCGGACGGCTGCCGGCGTTGATCGCCACGAGCCGCTTTTGAATCAGGGTCGACAGCTTGAAGCGGCCGCCCACCTTGTTCACGATCCGTTCTTCGCGAAGTTCGTCGATCATTCGGAATGCTCTCCAGTGTGTCTTGAGCTTGCCCCGGTGAGGATATCGCAGATTTCGCCGGCAGCGCGGGCCACCTCGTCGTTGATCACGCGATGCCGGTAGCGGTCGGCCGAGGCGAACTCGCGGCGGGCGACGGCGAGCCGCCTTTCGAGCGCCTGGGGGTCCTCGGTCCCCCGGTCGCGCAGCCGGCGCTCCAATTCGGCGAGTGAACCAGGCTCGACAAAGATAGTCAGTGCCTGGGGATAGTGCCGCAGCACTTCCATCGTTCCTTGCACGTCAATCTCCAAGACTACCCACTTGCCCGCCTCGAGGCTAGGGGTAACCTCGCTGGCGAGCGTTCCGTACCAGTCTCCCTGGCCGAATACCTCGCAAGCCTCGAGGAACTCCCCCCGCTGGCGGCGTCGATCGAACTCCTCCCGCGACAAAAAATGGTAATCCTTGCCGTCACGCTCTCCGGGCCGGCGCGACCGGGTGGTGGCGGAAATCGACTTGGCGAGCGGCAAACGGCACTGCTCGAAGACGCGGTGCAACAGCGTCGTTTTGCCCGCCCCCGAGGGTCCGGAGACGATCACCAACTGGCCCGGTTGACTCGCCATCAGCCGACGGAGCTCTCTCGCTTGAGGTTCTTACTCGACGTTCTGAATCATTTCCCGCATCCGCTCGATGGCCGCCTTGATTTCGATGGTGTGCCGCGCGATGGGCACGTCGTTGGCTTTCGAGCCGATGGTGTTGGCCTCGCGGAACATCTCCTGCGTGAGAAACTCGAGCTTGCGGCCGGCGCTGTCCGGGGCCGCGAGCAACTGGTCGAACTGCTCGAGGTGGCTGCGCAGCCGGACGATCTCCTCGGAAATGTCGCTTCGCTCGGCGAACAGGCTGACTTCCTTGATCAAGTCCGCCGGGTCGAGCGTGATCTGGAATTCGGCCAGGGACTTTTGCAGCCGCTCGCCGATTCGTGCGCGGTAGGATTCCACCACCAGCGGCGCCCGCGCGTCGATCTCAGCCAGCTCGCGGGAGATGGTCTGGCAGTTGATCAGCAAATCGTCGGCCATGGCCCGCCCCTCGTCGGTTCGCATCCGCGCCAGGTTTTCAAGCGCCGCTTCCAGGGTCCGCTTCACCAGGGGCCAATCGGCTGAAACGTCCGCCTTGGGCGTCAACTGCTCGCTGGCCACGCCCGGCAGGAGCAGCAGCGATTCCAGGGGAAGCGGGGCTCTAACGTTCCATTCGGCCAGCAATTCCTCGACTTGCCGTCGATAGCTGGCCAAGAGCGGCTTGTTGAGCCGATAGGCCTCGGGCGCGAATGGGCGGTCGATCCGCAGCGCAACCTGGATCGTGCCGCGGCGGATTTGCTGTCGCACCACGCCCTCGATCTCCGGCTCCAGTGCGCTATAGCCTTCGAGGCATTTGACCGACAGCTTGAAGTAGCGGCTGTTGATGGTCCGCACCTCGATGGCCGCGGTCGCGCCGTCGTGTTGGCCTTGCGCCTCGCCGTAGCCGGTCATGCTCAATAACAAGGGTCACCCACTCCCGCGTTTCGCTCCGGGTCGCCGTGCATCGCGTGTGCCGGCGCGCCATTAAAGACGAATGTCGAAGCTCGAATGCCGAAGGAAATCCGAAAACTGAATGAACGAAACGCAGAAGGCCTTGGCTGCCTCAACCCCGCAGCCGGTGACTCGTGGAGGGATTGGCTCGCCCGCGCTAGGGTGACCGCGTCTCGTCTTTCTCCGGCGGTGTAGGCGGCGTCGCGGGCTGCTGCGCCGGCACGCCCTTGCCGTCGGCCGGCGCGGCCGCGCCGCCCAGGCTCTGATCGAACGTCTCGTCCTGGTTGTAGTACTTGACGCTCACGGCGCACAGAACGATCCAAAGGAAGGCGGCCACGATCGTGATCCGCGTGAACAAGTCGCCGGCCTTGGTTCCAAAGGCGCTCTGCCCACCCATGCCGCCGAATGCCCCGGCCAAGCCGCCACCGCGTCCCCGCTGTACGAGCACCAAGAGGATCAAGAACACGGCAATCAGCAACAGCAACGTCATCAAGATGCCGCCAAACATGGCTCGTTCATCTCCTATTCGAAGTTGCGGGGGACAACGAGGGACTCCCGCATCGCTGACGCTAGCGGACGGCTTCCGCAGCGGCCGCGATGCCCAGAAAGTCCTCGGCCTTCAGACTAGCGCCACCCACCAGGGCCCCGTCGATGTCCGGCTGCGCCAGCAACTCGCCGGCATTGGCCGGCTTGACGCTGCCGCCGTACTGGATGCGGACCCGCCCGGCCGCCTGGGCATTGTACCGCTGGGCAAGGATCGTGCGAAGGTCCAGATGCACCTGCTCGGCCTGCTGGGGCGTGGCCACCTGGCCGGTGCCGATGGCCCAAACCGGCTCGTAGGCGAGGACGATCCGCTCGACGTCGGCGGCCGTCAGCCCCGCTAGCGACCCCTCGATCTGGCGGCGAATGACGTTGGCGGTTTGGCCGGCCTGTCGCTCGCTCAATAGCTCGCCGACGCAGACGATAGGGGTCAATCCGGCCGCGAGAGCCGCCACGACTTTGACCTCGACCATCTGGTCGGTCTCACCGAGGATGTGGCGGCGCTCGCTGTGCCCGAGGATGACGTACCGGCAGCCCAGGTCGAGGAGCATGGCGGCGCTGGTCTCGCCGGTGAAGGCGCCGCTGGCCTCGTGGTACATGTTCTGCGCGCCTAGCGCCACGCGGCTGCCAGCGAGCGCCTGGCCGACGGCGTCGAGGTACACGTGTGGCGGGCAGACGAGCAAGTCCACGTCCGGCAGCGAACCGGCGCGCTCGGCGATTGCCCGGGCCAGGGCCACGGCGCCGGCGCGATCGAGATTCATCTTCCAATTCCCGGCCACGAGCGGACGGCGCATCACACGGCTCCTGCCGGTTGCGAGATTGCCTTGCCCAGCAATTCCGCCAGGCGGCGCATCTGGTCGGCCAGGTCGGCGTACTGCTCTGGCAGCAGGGCCTGCGGCCCGTCGGAGAGGGCCTCTTCCGGGCAATTGTGGACTTCGATGTGTACGCCGTCGGCGCCGGCGGCAAGCCCAGCCAGCGCGCACGCCGGGATCAAATCGGGGCGCCCGGTAGCATGGCTGGGGTCGACGATGATCGGCAAGTGCGACATCGTCCGCACCAGCGGGACGGCCGCGACGTCGAACAAGTTGCGGGCCGTGTTGTCGAAGCTCTTGATGCCCCGTTCACAGAGAACGACGTTCGCGTTCCCTTCCGAGAGAATATACTCGGCGCTCATCAACAGGTCCTTGACGGTGGCGCTCATGCCGCGCTTGAGCAGGACGGGCTTGCGCGTCTGTCCGACCTCGGTGAGCAGGTTGAAATTTTGCATGTTGCGGGCGCCGATTTGGAACATGTCGGTGTAGCGATAGACAAGCTCCACGCGGCGCGGGTCCATGACTTCGGTGACGACCGGCATGCCGTAGCGATCGCCCGTGTCGCGGAGGATTTTCAACCCCTCCTCGCCCATGCCCTGGTAGGCGTAGGGGCTGGTGCGCGGCTTGAATGCGCCGCCGCGCAGGATGTTGGCGCCGGCGGCCTTGACCGCGGCGGCGATCGCATCCATTCGCTCGGCACTTTCGACGGCACAGGGTCCGGCGATCATTCCCAGGTGCCCTCCGCCGATTTTGACGCCCGCCACTTCGACGACGGTCGGCTCCGGCTGGGCCTCGATGCTGGCGAGCTTGAAGGGGGGGAGGATCGGCACGACTTGGGCCACGCCGGGAATGGCTTCGAGCGGCGCAACCTGTGTTTTGGCCTCGTCGCCGATGACCCCAATGATCGTGCGGTACGTGCCACGGCTTAGATGGGCGCGCAGCCCCATCCCCTCGACGCGCTGGATGACGTGCTCGATCTGTTGTTCGGTGGCGTGGAGCTTGAGGACAATGATCATGGTGAAAACTCTGGCCGCAACGTGCGAAAACGCGGGGCAGTATACCGGCTTTCGTTCGCGGCGGGGAGGCTGGCAGCCGGCCACGGCTTCACCTCCCAGAAGACGCTTGCCCCCGTCTTCCCCGCGTTTGCCAGGGGGTGGACCGCGATCGCCCGCGGCGGCTACGATGGTTATAAGGCTCTAGGGTGCTGGACCCTGCTGGTCGAAGGGCACGCGCACGAAGGCGGGCAGCGTTTATCCACCGAACAGGCGCGCCAAGGGTCCCTCGGGCAGTAACACCGCGGCGGCACCGAGCAGAACCGACGAATATGACTCCCGAGCTGCACAGCCTGGTCGGCGAGCTGGAAGCGAACATTGCCAAGGTTGTTCTTGGCAAGCCGCGGGTGATCCGTCTGTGCGTCGTGGCCCTGCTGTCCGGCGAGCACGTCCTTTTGGAGGACGTGCCGGGCGTCGGCAAAACGCTGGCCGGCAAGGCGTTGGCAAAGAGCATCGACGCCAAGTTCTGCCGGATTCAATTCACTCCGGACCTTCTTCCGGGGGATATCGTCGGCTCAAGCGTCTTTGACGGCAAGACCAGCGAGTTCTTCTTTAGCCAGGGGCCCGTGTTTGCCAACATCGTTCTGGCCGACGAGATCAATCGCACCACTCCCCGCACGCAAAGCGCGCTACTCGAGGCGATGAGCGACGGCCAGGTGTCGGTCGATGGCCAGACTTACCGGCTGCCGCGACCGTTCATGGTCATCGCCACGCAGAACCCGTTTGAGTTCGAGGGAACCTACCCGCTGCCCGAAAGCCAGCTCGATCGCTTCCTGTTGCAGACGAACATCGGGTATCCCGATCGCGACGATGAGCTGCAGGTTCTGACGAGTCACCGCCGCGGCGAGCCGGTCGACTCGCTCACTCCGGTGCTCGACTGCCACCAGGTGATCGCCTTGCAGGAAGCCGTGCGGCAAGTGACGATCGACGAGACAATCCACCACTACCTTCTGGACTTAATCGAGGCCACGCGCAACAGCGACGACCTGCACGTCGGCGCAAGCACCCGCGGCGCATTGTGCTTGTACCGCGCCAGCCAGGCGCTGGCGCTCATCGAGGGCCGCGACTATGTCGTGCCCGACGACATCAAGCGTTTGGCCGTGCCCGTGCTCGCGCACCGGGTGATCACCAAGGGATATCTGCACGGGAACCAGCGGGGCGCGGTGGAGGTCATTATCCAGCGATTCGTCGACGACTTGCCCGTGCCCGGCTAGCAGCCTGTTGAAGAAGGGGGACTGGCTCCGAGCCACGGGAAGTTCTCGGCCTTGGCAAACGGCGAGGTGCCTGTCCCCCTTTTTCGACAGGCTCGCAGCCGACTAGAACCTGATCTCGCGTAACGTGAGAGTGGACTCATGCGGCGCCCACGTCTGCCGATTGTGACGCTCGAGGGGCTGATCTACCTGACGATGGTCGGGTTCGTCCTGGCCGGTGCCCTGGTACGGCACATCAATCTGCTGTTGGCCCTGTTCGCGCTGATGGCGGGACTGCCGATCTTGAGTTGGCGGCTGGTGTGGGCCATGCTGCGCCGTTTGAGGGTTCAGCGCCGCCTGCCCAAGACCGTGGCGGCCGGCGATTTGTTGATGGTCCAGATCGAGGCCGCGAATCATCGCCGCCGACTTCCGACTTGGGCCGTGACGGTCCACGACCAGATTCGCCGGCATGGCGCGACGCCGTTAGAACGTCCGATCGCCGCCAAGACGCTTTTCACGTACGTGCCGCCGGCGAGCACGAGCAAGCAGTCGTATCGCGGCCGGCTCATGCGCCGCGGGCGGTACGAGTTTGGCCCGCTGCGGATCGCGACGCGATTTCCGTTCGGCCTCATCAGCGCTTCGCTGGTGGTCGAGCAGCCGCAAACGCTGCTCGTGACGCCGCGGCTCGGCCGGCTGACTCGGCGGTGGCATCGGTTGCAGCAATCCTCCGATCTGGGGACGAGCAACGTCGAGCGGCGGCAGGGATTGCTGGAAGGAGACTTCTACGGTCTGCGCGAGTGGCGGAGGGGAGATAGCCGACGGTGGATCCACTGGCGCACGAGCGCCCGTCGCCAGGCGCCAATGGTCCGGCAGTTTGAACGACAGCGCAACCAGGACCTGGCGGTGGTGATCGAGCTGTGGCAGCCCTCGCGCCCCGAGGAGGCGGACGAACAGAGCGTCGAGTTGGCGGTCAGTTTCGCCGCCTCGATCGTTTCGGACCTTTGCCGCCGTGGCGGCCGCACGTTGTGGGTGGCGACGGCGGCACAATCGCCGCGGTTCGACAGCGGCCCGGCTTCGCTGGCGTTGACGCGGGAGGTGATGGAGTCGCTCTCCGTGGCCGAAGCCACGAGCGACGATCCGTTGCCCGACGTGCTATCGAGCACCCTCGACGTCGTCCGGCCGGGCACCAATGCCATCGTTATCAGCACGCGTTCCGTGAACTGGGCCGATACCGAGCGCTTCCGCAAGCTGTGGTCAAGTCCACGCCAGCGGGCTTGGATCGGCCGGCTGCAATGCATCGACGTCACCCGGCCGGACCTGGCCGAGTATTTTGTGCCCGTTTAGGAGCGGCAGGCAAAACGGGGTAGGCGGTAGGTAGCTCGGACTGATCGTGCGCAACCTTTGGGCTTAGCAGGTACGACTCGTTTATGCATCTCGAGCGCGTCTTGCAAATCGGCGTTGCCGGACTGGCGGCCTTGGCCACCGTGCTGTTGAGCATGGGGGAGCTGAACGCCGCGATCGGCCTGGCCGCGGTGACCGTGGCCGTGGCGAGCGTTTATCTGACGGATATCACGGGGTGGGTCCGCCTTAACCGTGTCACGGCGGACGTGGCCGGCGTCGCCGCCGCAGCGTTCGCGTTCTATCAATGGCAACGGGACTTGACCGAAGCCGGCCTTCTGGCGCTGGTGAACTTCGTCATCTACGTGCAGTTCATCCTGCAGTTCAAGCACAAACGGATCGGCACCTACTGGCTGCTCGTGGTATTGAGCCTGATGCAAGTCGCCGTGGCGACCGCCTTGAACGAATCCTTGCTCTTTGGCCTTTTGCTGGTGGTGTACTTGTTTTCGGCTCTCGGCGTGCTGGTCGTGTTCTACCTTTATCGCGAGAGCAGCCGTGCCGCGGACGACGCGATCGACGAGCGGCTCACGGTCTTAGCCGCTGGGCCGAGTGGCTCGGCGCGTTGGCCCGTGGCGCCGCAAGTCGCGGTGTTTACGGGCCACACGACGGTTCCGCGGGCGGACGAGACGTTGAACCGTCCGCTCGCGCGGCTGGTGGTCGGCGCCGGCGGCACGACGCTGGCGCTGGCCAGCGTGTTGTTCTTGGCTATCCCGCGCGTCGAGCGGGCGTCGTGGCGGGGAACCGAGGATGGGCCGGTGCAGCGGGTCGTGGGATTCTCGAATGAAGTCGAGCTTGGCGAGCTGGGCGCGGTAAGCGAAAGCCCCGAGGAGGTCATGCAGGTATGGTTGAAGAACCCCGACACGCACCAGCCGATCGAGATGGTCGACGAGCCGCTGTTTCGCGGCGTGGCCCTGACAGCGTACGCGAACCGCAAGTGGAGCCAGGGACAACATCAACCGCGAACGCAGCGCGTCAGATCGCGGCCCCCGCCGCAAGGCGCGCCGGTCGTCAAGCAACACTTCGTCGTGCAGCCGCTGGACACGAACGTCCTGTTTTCCCTGTATCCCTGGTTCAGCTCGGTGACTAGCGATGAGCTCATTTGGGACAGTCGCGATGAGCAGATTTCTCGCCGCGGCGGCGCCGGCCGAGTCATTGAGTACGACATGCTCACCACGGGCATCGTCGATCGCCGCTTGAAACCAATCGTGCCCGTCTTACGGCCCCCAAGCCAAGAAGATATCGAGCGATTGCTGGCCCTTCCCGAGGTGGTCGAAGGGCGCGATCCCTTGGCGGGGATGAGGGCGCTGGCCGAAAAAATCATCGGCGACATTCCCGCCGACAATCCTCTCGAACGCGCCCGCCGGCTCAACAACTATCTCCGCGACCCGACCAACTTCCGCTATTCGCTCGACGCCGTGGCCCGCGACACGATGCTCGATCCCGTCGAGGATTTTGTCACCGGCAATCGCGTCGGACATTGCGAGTACTTCGCCAGCGCGCTGGCGCTGATGCTGCGCGCGGTCGGCGTCCCCTCGCGATTGGCGATCGGCTTCAAGGGGGGCGAGTGGATGGGCGGTTATTATCAGGTCCGCGCCTTGCACGCGCACGCATGGGTCGAGGTCTATCTTCCGCCCGAGGCCGTGCCCGCCGGCGAGCTTCCCGCGACCAGCGAGAACGGCGGCTGGCTGATCCTCGACCCAACCGCCAGCGGACCCGGCGCCGCCGCCACGAGCACGACCGACTACCTCATCCAGAACCTGCGCGGATACATCACCGCCGCCCGCGCGATCTGGCGAAGTTACGTGTTGGGCATGGACCACGATCGTCAGCAGACCGCGATCTACGAGCCGATTGTCGAGGGCGTCGTCGCCTTCGCCACGGGCGCCACCAATCGAGAGTACTGGCGAAACTTCTTCGGCAAACTTGCCAACCTGGTCAGCCCCGCCTACTGGGGTCTGGCCAACGGCGGTTGGTTCAGTTGGCGCGGGGCGCTGGCGGCCATCGTTATCATGCTCGTCTTCCTGTCGCTGTTCTACGCCGCGCGGGCCATCGTGCGGCTGGTGTGGCGCAGAGCCCGGGCGGCCGACACCGACGCCGAACGCCGCACGGGCGGCGTCGAGTTCTATCGACGCCTGGAAAATCTCCTCGCGCATCACGACTTCGTTCGCGGCGCCAGCCAGACGCAGCGCGAGTTCGCGCTGGCCGTCGGCGGGCAGCTCGCCGAGAGCGCGCACACCAAGCGCGCGGCGCCGCTGCCCCGCCACCTGGTCGAGAGCTTCTACCGCGTCCGCTTCGGCGGCCGCACCCTGGACACACAGGAAGCCGTCGCGGTAGAAAGAGCCCTCGTGGAACTGGCCGCCGTGCTGGACGAGGGACGACGAAGCAGCTAGCGGCTGGCAACCAGCCGGCGCCGCAGCCCGTCCCCCGGCTGGTCGATCGGCCGCGGTCGCCGTGTGGCCGCGGCCGCAAACCCCTGCTGCGTCGTGTACTTGCTTCGTTCCTAGTCGCCTTTCCGTACCTCCGCGTGTCCGTGGTGATTCCTCCATGAAAATCGGTTTGATCGGCTACCAGGGCTCGGGCAAGAGCACGCTCTTCGAATGGCTGACCGGCGTGCCGGCCGATCCGGCCCAGGCCCACACCGGCCAAACCGCCATGGCGCCCGTGCCCGAGCCGCGCGTCGACGAGCTCGCCAAGATCTATCACCCCAAGAAGCTCACCTACGCGGCGCTCGAGATCGTCGATACGCCGGGCCTCAATCGGTCGCACGAGGGGAACGCCCAGCGGCTGGGCCTGCTGCGCGACACGGGGGCGCTCGTGATGGTGGTGGCGGCGTTCGGCGGCGCCTCGCCGCAGGCCGACCTGGCGCGCTTTCAGGAAGACCTGCTCTTGGCCGACATGGAGATCGTGGCCGGCCGCATCGACCGGCTGCGCGACAGCGTCAAAAAGCCCCGCCCCAACCGCGAGCAGGAGATGGCCGAGATCGACACGCTCGCCGGCGTGCTGGCGGCGATGGAGGCCGGAAAGCCGCTCGCCGAGTCGGCCATGAGCGACGAGCAGCTCAAGGCCACCCGCAGCTTTCGCCTGCTCACCGAGAAGCCGGCCCTGGTGATCCTCAACCTAGCCGACGACGAGCCGGACCCGGCGGCGCGGGCACGCGCGATCGGCGGCGACCGGCCCGCGCTGGCCATCCGCGTCGGCCTGGCGCGCGAGCTGACGCGGCTCTCGCCCGAGGACCGCGCCGAGTTCGAGCGCGACATGGGCATCGACCCGGCAGAGCGGAATCGCGTGCTGCGAACGATCCTCGACGTATCGGGCCAGATGCTCTACTTCACCGCCGGCGAGAAAGAGGTCCGCACCTGGATGCTCCGCAAAGGAGGCACCGCCCTCGAGGCCGCCGACAACGTCCACAGCGACCTGGCGCGCGGGTTCATCCGCGCCGAAGTGATGACCTGCCGCGACCTGCTCCGCCTGGGCAGCGAGCGCGAAGTGAAAGCCCACAACCTCGTCCGCCAAGAGCCGAAGGACTACATCGTCGCCGATGACGACATCCTGAACATCAAGTTCAGTGTTTGAGGAAAGCGACTAGCAACTAGCAATTAGCCAGAGGGATGAAGAAGCGGGCGCTAGAGCTAACTCCGGCTAATTGCTAGTCGCTAGTCGCTAGTTGCCAGTCGCTAGTTGCTAGTCGCAGTTGTTAGTCGCTTACTCTATGAACCTCTCGAGCAGGATGCCGCGGTCGACGTTGTGATTCTCGCCGCGTTCGAAGCCGACGGGTATCGAGCGGTCGTACATGTAGAAGGCACGATGCCGCTTGATATCGCCCGTGTCGCTCCCCAACTCGCGTCCAAGGACCCAGCCATCGGGATACTTCTTGGGCGCATCGGCATCGACCGACACACTGGGCGCCGGCGTGACCTCGAAATACCCGACCGTGATCCAGATGGAATACACGTTGGATCGCGTGGTCAAAAGATTGTCGAGGCGGCGATAGGCCTGATAGGCGAAATAGGGGTTGCGGGCCGGCTCGTCGAACAAGCCGGTGCCGTCCGCCCAGGTCAGGTTTGTGGGAGTTGTCGGCCCGCGATACTTCAATAGTGGGAAAAGGGCGTTGTTTGCGGTAGAGCGAAATAGGGTCGACTCGATCTCGCGCTCGCGCGTCGTCGCGGGCGTGTACCGCATCCCCGCGAGAGGCACGAGCGTATTGCCCGCGTACGTCCGAAACGGCTGGAGGAGCGTTGGGATCGGAGGGGGTTGAAGCGCGATGATGTTGGAAAGCGGCTGCTTTGGATATCCGTATTGGTCGAGCGGAGACGCACCGCCGCCGACGGGATTGGTCGCGGTGCCGAAACCCGCGCGGCGTGTAGACACTAACTCCCACAAAGCCCGCCAGGGTGGATAAGAACCCAAGTTGGGGCTCGCCTGATTGTCAATGATCCCCTGCAACACGAAGGGATCGAAGATCGTGTTGATATTTACCTTTCCCGGGTCGCGATGACGCGACACACTGTTGAACGGTGGATGAAATCGATGGGGGCCCGTTCCTGGGCCCGTGGCGCGTGGTGGCAGCCAGGTCGCGGTGCCAGTAAAACGCGACGGAACCTGCAAATACTCCATGAACCGGTACAGATTTGCCGACGGTTGCGGTGTCCCGCCGGTATAATCCGGCGAGTCGAACAAATTCGGCAAGTAGCCGAACTCGGCCGGTGGAAGAATCTGCGTTGTAGTGTCGTATTTGATGCCATATGGATCGAACGCGGGTACACTGGCTACCGACAGCGTCGCTTCACTTAACAGTCCGGCGGGGCTCGAGGTTGGCACGAGCATCAATTCCTTGGAACTGACGTATGGCCGATCGTTCCACGTCAGCCACGGAAATGGCAACGTGGGATCGCCACGGTACTCGCCGGCATTCACCACCGCGATGGTGTTGGGCATAGCGGTCGTCGCATCCGAGGCGGTGAATCGATTCAACCAGGGCGACTCTGCATTCAGGTTTCCGAACTCGTCATTAAGGTAACCTAGCGTGCTGCCGACCGTGCCCGGGGGGTCGGTTGGCGCCTTCATCGGGATGGGGTTTGCGGCCGTACCGTTGACAGGATCGGTACGCGGGCCGTTTGTCATGTCTCGTGCGTACTGGTACCAAGGGTTGTTGTCCTTAGTCGGGTCCGTCGGCGTCGGGGCACGGCGACGCGTGTCGAATTTGAACGCCGCCGCCGCCATGGCGGGAAACTCCTCATTGCCACCGGTCGGCGCGAGGCCTTTCTCGCTGTTGTAGGTCGTCAGATCGACGGGCATTTCGTCCACGATGATGTACGGATTCGCCTCGCGATCCCAGGGCAGCAGGGGATTCGCTAGCCGCTGCAAATACACGGTCGTGTAGCGGAGGATCGTTTTATCGGAATCCGTCCCGATGATTTCGCTCTGCCGCTGGATATCGTCTGGCTCCACTTGACTGAAAACCGCGGTTGCACTTTTGTCTTCGTCGTAGGGTGCATCGGGGATCCCGATCGGATCACTCTGGTCGTAGTAAGCGTTTTCGTTATCGAGCTGCGCCGGCGCGAGCACCTTCTTTACTTTGCTCATCGCCGCATTTCCTGGAACCGGGTATCCAAGATTCGGCTCCGACACGCTGAACCGTAACGTCCGTTGCGGAACCGTCCCGTCATCCGCCTGGGTCGTGATCGACACGATGGGGATGTTGATCACTGGTTTCAGATCCGCGCTATTGGCATAGGCGCCGAGTGCTTGAGCGGTGATATCGTTCCACACGGTCACCGTCGGCGACAGAGCGATGCGCCGCGGATAATAGTTCGTGAGGGCTGTTTCCGATGCTGCTCCGTTCGGCGGGGTGTCTTTCGACCGGTCGCGTATCCCTAAATGAGTGACCATCTGCGCGGGAGCGCCGGCGGGAGCGTACGGGTCCGCCGTTGCTGGCCCGCCAGGACCGATCAGGGCATAGTGGTTTGGAGGTACGACGGGCACGGTTCCAGGAGCCGCGAAGCGACGGGTGGGTAGCTCATCAAACTGAATCGGGGGAACGACGGGCGTGAAATACAAGACGCGGTCAATCTCGTTGGGCGGAAGGACCGGCATCCTCGGCACCGGCCTCACCGGTTGCGGGGATGTACGACCTATTTGCGCCGCGGCGGGGAATGTGACCGGCAGGGGCAACGTGTATTGTTTGGGAGTTACGCGGCGGGCCACGGCGATCCGCCAAACAGGCGCATTGGACAGTTGCGCCGCCAGATTGACGCCGAATTGCTGAGCGCCGGTCGCCGCATCAGTAAACGAGACAGGGGCGTAAAGATCGCGTGGCACAACGCCCGGAATGTCGGCCCCAGCGTTGCCGCCGATCACAAACGGCGGGTTGGGATTGAATAGCTCAATGAAAAGGGAACCCTGCGGCCGGCGGACCTGGTCGAAATCGTCATCCTTGCCGCTCATTGGCGAGCGGTCGACGGGTTGGCGCGTTGTGTCTTTGTTGGTGTCGCGCGAGCGCCGATCGTGCGTGGCCATGATCTCGGTCAATAGCAGCTCAGGCCGCTCGCAGCCCCACACGAGGCCACGCCACGGCTGAACATCATCCGCGCTTGTCACAAGTGGAGTGCTTGATGCAACAAGACCGTCGACGTTCCACGTGTTGGCGGAAGGGGGCGTAGCGTCGTCGACAAACGGACTAATGTCAAACTCGAACGGCGTCATGATCGAGTCGGGATCGCGGAAATCGACGATGTTGATCGCCCACTGGGCGAACCAGTACGCGGTATCAGCGGGCTTTCCGGGAAACCCGTCTCCATCGACGTCGACCTGCACTTGGAACTGATCGTCTTTCAAGAGCATCATCAGCACGTAGAGGTGGCGCGCCAGGTTCTGCCGCGCGAGCAGGTCGCCCGCCCCGTCATTCGGCGTTCCGTCGTCATTGAGATCGAGCTGCACGGCCGTCGGGCTCGACGTGTTGTCCAGGGAAATCCACGCGGCTTCGTTCTCTCCGGGCTCGTCCACGAAGAGGTTACTGTTGTCGTCGCGCCCGTTCCCAACGGGCCGGTTGATGTTCATTTTTTCGCCGCCCGCAAGGTCCGGCGAAACGAGTAGCGCGATCGAAGCGTCGAGATTCGCCGGCACAGGTTTCACGGGGGGCCTAAGCGAATCCGCGATAATCCTCGCTCGCACCAACTGCGTGATGTTGCTGTCGAACATCGACGGGACTTTTGCCGGGGTTTGTGGCGGGTTCGTCGCCGCGGCGGCGGCCGCGAACAACTGGCCGGCCAACTCCGGCGACGTGAAGATGGTGTTTGGGCTCGGCACGTCGAAACTGCCCCAAGTCACGAGATTCGGCATCTGCGCCAGCTCGGGGAAGTTGGGATACCGCGCAGCGCCTCTGGGCTGCGGATTGGTGAATGCGTTGGGCGCCAACCGCAACAGGCGGTCGGGCAGGGTCGACGCGTCAGAATCATACGGCCGAAGGACCCGCTCCACCTCCGCCGGCGTGAACGGGGCGTCTATCGTATCGACCTGGCTCGCTGACAAAGCATTCGGTGCCCAGTTAACAAAGGGGGACGTGTTGGCGCGGTAGCCGCCGTGAGGCGCATTGAGCGACAGGTCCAACTCGTACGCATCGTCGACTGTCTCGTCGCGCTCGCCCCAGCCGCGCACGCCCCTCTGCGTTGGGTTCGCGAGGCCGGCAAAGTCAAGAAACATCGGCTGGCCGCGCAGGTCGAGCGCCATCATGCCGGTGCCATTCAGGTCGGGGGGCGTTCCAAAGCCGCTGGCCGGCACGGTGTTGTCGAACTGATAGGGTGGGTACGTGCCTTGATACGGTTGCGTCGCTGGTAGGCGCGGACCACGAATATACCAATCTGTGTACTGCGGAAATGCACCCAGGGCGCCCGGCGGCGCCGTTCCAGTGCAATAGAGGCTTGGGTAGCCGAGCTCGCCGATCCAGTTGAGCGGATCGTCCATGCGCGATATCCCTGGGCCGGGCAGCTTCGTCAAATCGAACGTCTCGGGGCCGACATTGAGCAGGCCGGCCGCCGCTGCACGGATCTCACCGTAGCGGCCATCTAGAAGCTGCGACGCGTCGCCACAGAGAAGGCGCTGCAAATCACCCGTCGGCAGGCTCCCTGTTACCACTGGCTCAAACAGCGGGTGAAGGCTGATCTCCGGCGGTCCGTAACCCTGGCCCATATGAAGGATGTACGGTTGCGGAATGGGTGGCGGGGGGAAACCCGGCGTAGGGGGCTTTGTCCCACGATCGAACGCGAACGGGGCAGCAACCGAGTCAAAGCGAGACGCGCTTGATGGCGGCGGAATCTGTTCGCGGCTGCCGTGCGCGTTCAGGTTCAGCTTGCCGTCCATGTCGATACACAGGATGGCAAACATCGGCTTGTAGCGCCGCCCGTCGGGCGCCGTCTGCACCGGCATACCCAGGTCCACCCAGATGCTGTCCGGCTGGCCGTCGCCGTCGTTGTCGACGTCCCAATTCGGGCCAAGCAGGGTCATCGGTGGAAAGTTGGGATTCTCATCCGAAAACACCAGCGGGCGAAGCACGATCTTGCGGAGCAAGGCCCGCGCTAGCTGATAGTTCGGGCTACTACTGTCCCCCGCGTCCGTGAGCAAATCGTTGCCCATGCCGCCATACACCTGTTGCTTCCAGCGCAGGTTCCAATAGTTCACCAATTCCGGCCGGTGCAGCGAAGGCAGCAGCGTCACGAGGCTCCCGGGCGGAGGGTTGGCAAGGGGGTTTAATCCGGGCGACCAGACCCGCATCGCCAGGATCATGTTCTGGTAGTCGACGGCGTCGTAATCCTCGTTCGCGCCGCCGGGGCCCGCCGGGTCGAGGTATTGCGTCAGCGCCGTCAGTGCCGCCAATTGCTGCGCGTTGTAGCTGGATCCGGTCGGCGGCTGGTCGCCTGTGTAAGGCGTGAATACTCCGCGACGATGATTCGGCAGCAGGGCGTACTGCAGGCCCAGCACGCGGTTCGGATTCGGGTTGTTGGCGGAGTATTTCGGCGTTTCGCTACTCGGGGTCGGGTCTATCCACGTCGTCGCATCCAACAACCGCGTAAACACGTCGGCCTGGTCGAGCGGTTGTATGTTTTGGTTAAACGACTGCGGCCGGAAGCCGAAGCCGGTGCCAGAGAATGCCTGGCCGTTGATCAGGAAGCGCGGGCCGAGGCTGCCGGTGGCGGTCGGGATGCGGCCGTCGAACGACATGACCTGGAACGAGCTGACGCCGCCAGCGTACGTGTAGCCCACGATCCGCGAGCTCTGGCCGGCCAGATCGCCGTCGAGCATCGTGATCACCCGGCCGCTGTAGAAGCCGTACGTGGGATCGACCTCCGTCGAGCCGGGCGCTGCCGAGGGGGGAAAGAGATTCGGCACGGGCATTGTCGGCGGAGGCGTGTAGCCCACAGCCCATGGCTTCGGCGGCACAAAACTGCTCGTGAACGTGATGATCTCGCCGCCCGCGATCGGGCCCACCGAGTTCAGGTCGATCCGCCCGATCACGCTGCGATGCCCGTACATGTCCTCTAACAGGCTGTGGGCGACCATCACGGAGTCGAGATTGCGCGGGCCGCGCACCACTTGCATCAAGGCGCGGTACAACAGCGACGAGGGCGGATCGTCGGTCTGTTCGACCCGGGCCGCGTACTGCACGCCGATCTTGTTGCCGGTCGTGTTGACCACGAACGTGATCAACAGCATGGTGAAGAGGGCCAACAGGATCAGCACGACCAGCAAGATGACGCCGCGGCGACCGTCAGGAGGCGGTAGGCGGTAGGCGGTTGGCAGTGACGAGCACTCACCACGGAGGCACTGAGGCACGGAGCGGCGGGAATGGCGAAGGTCTAAGGACGAATGTCTAAAGAAATCCGAATGACGAACGAGCAACGGCAGAGGAGCGCTAGGCATGCCCGCATCGCCCCACGTCATCCGCTCCGTGCCTCTGTGTCTCGGTGGTGCGTCCGGGATTCGAGCTTCGGGCCTTCGTGCTTCTTTAGACATTTGGATTTCGACATTCGGCATTGCCGCATCGCTGCGTACTGCGTTCGGCCTGTCGCCTACTATGTTGCGTGCCATGTTCTTCTCTTTTTCCGACCCGTTGTGGGTCGCGTCAAACAGGCCCCCGGCCCGCACTGGCTGCTATGCGTAGGGTGCTCTGCGAGCACCGGCCCATCTTTCTTCGCGTTATTTGGTGCTCACAGAGCACCCTACGATCTGTCGCTAGTCGCTTCCCTCTTGGCTGATTGCTAATCGCTAGTTGCGAATTTCTGCTTCTGCTTCTTTCTCACCTCGACCACGCGGAATCGCCGTCGAGGGTGATGGTCTTCTGATACACGCCGATCACGCCTTCGACCACGGTGGCGAAGGCCGCTTGATAGTTCAGCGGAATGTCCGAACCGTGGAGTGTGACGTAGCGGTACGGTTTTGCCGGACTTCCGCCCGTATACTGCACTTCCCGGTCGACCGCCACGACGCGATACCAATCCACCATGACCTGGTTCGCCGGCGCTGGCGTCAGCAGGGAGAGCATCAGCCACTGGCCGGGCCGGAAGTCGAGCCATGTCTCGTAGCCCGGTTCCGCCTGCAACTGCACCTCGCCCCCGGCATAGCCGCCGTAGACGCCCGTGACCGTCAGCATTCGCTCCTTGGGCGCCGGTTGGTTGGCCGCCGCGGTGGCGACGGCCGTGAAGTCTCGCTTGTAGCAGATGACGACCGTGGCCGTGTATTGGCGGGTGAGGGCCGGCCCGAGTGTAAGGTCGGACGCGGATCCTTGCTGGCCGACAAACTTCGCGCCATCGAAATAGGTCCACATAGAGTCGCGTGACATCGCGCGATTGCCCATCTCGTCCGCCGAGGGCGACAGCGTCACGAACCAGGAATAGTTTCCCGTGAACTGCGACTGCATGGCGTTGTTGCTCGCGTCGCGCAGATAGGTCATCGCCGGCCGTTTGCGATCGATGTTCGCCGCGTCGAAGATCAAGTCGTCACCGGCGCGGAACACGCGATCCGTCATGGCGGGCGAGAGCGGTCCTGCCAATGCGTTCATTGCCGAACGCAGCGTCATCCGGTTGAGTTGCAACAGGGGATAGGACCAAAGCGCCGGCGCGCAAACGGCCTTGCACGGAAAATACCACGCAGGCGGTGTGCTCGGCCCGCTGGGCGGTGGCCCCGGATTCAGCGACACAAATAAGGGATCGATAACGATCGTTGTTGGGTTAATCGGCGGCGACCAAGCCCCCGCACTCCACGCCAGCGTGCTCGGGTCGACGCACGGTCGCCCCGGCGTGCTTACGTCGATCCACATCGGCGGGTTCAGAAACCCACGCACTTCCAGATCGCGGAAGGCGGCGCGGCCTAGCGTGCTGGTGGCGTCCGCCTTGGCCGCTTCCGACAGCTCGTAGGCGCCCACGGGGATGAGCGTGGCCATGGCCAGGATGCCGACCGACAGGACCAGGATCGAGATCAGCACTTCCAAGAGGGTGATGCCGGGGCGAGGCGAGAGGCCAGAGACCAGGGGCCAGAGGCGTGAAGTCAATGATGAATGATGACTGATGACTGATGAATGTGAGGAACAAGCGCGCGCGGCCTTCGTCCATTCATCATTCATCATTCCGCATTCATCATTTCTTCGCATAACTCACCGCCCTCCCATCCGCTGCGAGGATAGCGCCAGGGCGCGGGTTTGCATCAGATCGTTGTAGGACCAATAGCCACTGCCCGACGACAGGCCCGACCAGGTGCCGCTGGCGATCGCGCTCACTTCGGTCGTGGCGATCAACCCGGTTTGCGGGTTGATCGTGACCCAGAAGTTGCCCAGGTCCTGGAAGTTGGCGTACGGCTTGAAATCGGTGGAGTCGGGGTTGGCGGCCGCCACGGTCGGCGGCGCGGTCGAGAAGGGCAATAGCGCCCTCCGCCCGATCATCAGGTAAACCTGCGACAAGGGCTTCGTGGCCTGCGGCACGAGATTGCTGTAAGGCGCGAGGACGCTGGTATTGTTGGGCCAGCACCACACCATGTCGATCTGGCCGCTGGGCGCGAACGTGATCACCACCGACGACGTGTCCGGAAGTGGCGAACCCGATGTGCCAAAGGGCGACGCGTACGTGTTGCCGCTGTACGGCGACGGGTACTGGCTTTTATTTGCGGGGTCGACGCCGACCGGCGGCCACAGGGGCTGGAACGACCAGGTGGGCGACAGCGGCGACCAACCGAGACCGTCTTGCTGGTCAAAGCCCGAACACGTCAGGTCGATCACGGCCGGGCCGGGAAGCTGGACGGCGCCGGCGGCCATCTTCACCGGCGCGCGGATGATCTGATACGGAACGCCATTGGCGAACGCGGGTGGCGGTTGCGTGCCGGGTGGCGCCGTGACGTTTTTCAGCCACCACGTGTACGTGTTCGGCGGGTTCGTGTAATAGTCGTTGCTTGTGTCCGTCGCGCCCGGTGCGCCGCCGACGAGCCGATACATGTGTCCTTGGTAATTGAACTTGATCAAGTCGCCCACGCGCACCGTGTTGAGCCAGCCACTGTCGCTCCCCATCGACGTTAGATTGCACTCGTGGTTTTGCGCGGGATCGCTCGGGTTGTAGCTCGCGTTGTACTGGACGACTGCCCGAGAAGTCACACTATCGCCGGCGTAGGGCGCCGGCACTTCCGCGTATGAGAGCGTGGTGCAGGCTTCGCCGAGGCCGGGCACGCGGGCGAGCACGACGCCCACCGGCCGGCCCGTCTGCATGGCCCGGTTCCGCGCGCCGTTCAAGAACGTGCTGACGATGCGGGCCGCCTCGCGGACCTGGCGGTTGGACAGGGCCGGCACGATCAGCGGGATCGCCGCCCCGGCCAAGAGCACGAGAATGATGATCACCGCCAAGAGCTCAAGCAGCGTCGCGCCGGTTCTCCCTCGCCCCTCGCGGGAGAGGGCCGGGGTGACGGGGTAGCACAATGATGCATGATGAATGATGAATGATGAATGAACCGGAGAGACGCGCGCGGCGCTTCCCCGTTCATCATGCATCGTTCCGCATTCATCATTTCTGCTTTGCATACCGGGTACCACCTACCACCCTCTGCCTACTTCTACTGCACGCCGATTGTGTGGTTGTGTATGTTGTCGGCCGAACCGTCCTGGCCGTCACCGTCGTCGTCAAAAGGACCGCCGACGCTACTGACGCTTGAGTTGAACGGGTCGTAAATAAGAAACGAATACCCAATCGCGTTGGGCAGCGTGAAGTTGAACGTCGCACTTGCTTTGGCAAATCCTTGCGCGTCAACCGGCGGGTGCTGTATATCCGAGGCGCGATCGGGTCCTGCCGAGTAAATGAGCGGAAAGAGCGCGTAAGCGCTCGTTTGCGTAAGAGGGCTCATTTGCAACTTTAGGGGATCGAATGGATCGTGATTCTTGATTGGATCCTGGGGTTGCACGTCGGACACAAATCCCGGCGCCCAGCGAAGGAAGCGGATAGGGCTGCCCCACGCGTCGTGGAATTCTGGTGCTCCGTCGCCGTCGGCGTCACCGATGTCCCCGTCGCGAAACTGCTCGTTGCCCGCCACGTCGTCCGAATGGCCGGTCGTGATGATCATGTACAAGCACTCGGCGTCCTCATATTGCGCCGTCGGGAATGCGCCATTGCTTTGGGTGCGAAGGTCTTTCCAGCGCCGATAGTAGGTCTGACAGACGGCCGGTGTCGCGATCGTTGTCGTATTGTTCACGTTCCGTCGGACTTGTGGACGGCCTGCAAGCGTCGAGATCTCGACGTCGGTCCACCGGTCCGGCAGCTCCATCCGCATCAATTCACGCATCGCGTGGAGTCGGTGAGCCGCCGCCTGCTGCGTAGTCAATCCACTCGTATCGATCGGCAACCTCCGCGTGCGATACGATTCGTACCGCAGCATGATCTGCGCGTGCAGCTTGTTGATCAGGGACTGCGTGTTGGCGATGTTGGCGGCCTGCTGCGCCTGCTGTAGCGCGCCCAGGAACAGCGCGGCCAGGATGGCGATGATGATGATCGTCACCATCAGCTCGATGAGGGTGAAGGCCTGCCGGGCAGCAGGCGGCGACGGCAATGATGAATAATGAATGATGAATGATGAATGTGATGAGAAGCCGCGCGGCGCATTCTTCCATTCATCATTCATCATTCCGCATTCATCGTTCCCCATGCTGCCTGCCGCCTTCTGCCCGCTGCCTACTTTTCTTGTTGCCGGCGTCATGATGTGCTCTCGCGCGACGGACGTGCGCCGCCGCGATCCTCTCCGCTCCCCCGTCTGGCCCGCGGGCTTGACCCATTTTTCCGTAGGGTGCTCTGCGAGCACCGCGTATCGTCCCATTCCGCGTTTCGGTGCTCGCAGAGCACCCTACGGAAGTTCGCTACTGTGCTGCCGGTGCACACAGTGCACCCTACTGCGTCGCATCCTCCAGCTTGCCGTCGGCGAAATTGGTCAGGTTGTCCTCGTCCCCCTTGAGCAACGTCGAGCCGCCGCCGGGCGCGAAGACCGTCGTGCCGCCCTGCTTCGGGACGGGCCGCGTCAGAGAGTAGCCCATGTTCACGTCGTCGAGCGATGGGCCGTACTGCCCGTCTTCGCCCGCACAGATGATCTGAAACTTCTTGGCGTTCACCATCGCGCTCCCGGAAGCCGCATAAGGGATCGCCATACCCCATTCGTTGGAGTACTCCGGGCTGCGATTCCAGCCGGGCATCCTGGCGATCCCCGGCTGCTCGAGCGCGCCTTTCGGATAGCGCAGTAGCGTGGGATAGTTCGTCGACGTGTAGCTGTCGGCGTCGAAATACACGTAGGGCGGAACGCCCAGCGAGGAGCGGGCCGAGAATTGCGGGACGTATTCCAGCCATCCGTCGTTGTCGTAGTCAGTGAGCCGCGTCTCGTCGAACGCAAACAGCGGCGGCTTCCGCGACCCGGTCGGCGCGAACGGGTTGGTCGGGCTCGCGCAGAAACCATAGATCATCGTTGTGCCCGATGGATTGCCCGAGATTTGCAGACGCGGCAAACCGCCCAGCCAGAGGACGAGCGCCTCGGCCGGATCAAGATGATTCAAATCGAGCCCTGCCGTGGTTCCGTCGAGCTTCAGCGCGATGACGTTATTCTGTATCCACGTTCGCAATCCGAAATAGTCGATGCGGTTGCTTGTGCCGGGTATCAAGGTGAATCGCGGGAACGCCTTCGCCAGGTGCTGCACAAACATGGCATGCCGCGGCGAATTCCCTGGCGTCGACCCATCCCAGTTCGCCATGCACGGCGGATAGCTGTCGCCGTTCTTGTTCTTATAGTCCTGCAGCGCCTGGTCGAGCTGATTGATCTCCAGGATGACGCGCGTTTGCTTGGCAGCACTAATGGCATAAGTCGCCGCCACGCTCACCAGCGCCACCAGGATGCCGATGATGATGATCACCATCATCAGCTCGATGAGCGTGAAGCCGGGGCGGGACAATGATGAATGATGAATGATGAATGATGAATGTGAGGAAGAGGCTCGCAGCGGCTTCCATTCATCATTCATCATTCCGCACTCATCATTCCGAATGCTTCCTACTGCCTTCCGCCTACTGCCTACTGTTCGCGTCTTCATGGCCGTCTCCCTTATTTGCCGCCCGACAGGTTGGTGATCAGGTCGATCAGCGGCAGGAACAGCGAAATGACGATGAAACCAACCATCACGCCCAGGATGACGATCATCAAAGGCTCGAGCAGGCTGACGAGGCTCTCGGTGAGCACGGCCACCTCTTCGTCGTAGTTGTCGGCCACTTTGTAGAGCATGGTGTCCAGCTCGCCGGTCTCCTCCCCCACGTCGACCATGTTGACGACCAGATCGTCGACGACGCGGGAGTTCATCCGCGTGATATAGATCAACACGCCGATCGGCCCGGCCACGAACATGAACCAGAAGAACGCCGCCATGGGGTGGAATCGCGGGCGGGAGTACTCCTTCATGGGGCGGGAGATCGATTCGCCCTCGCGAATCGACTCGTAAATCTTGGTGTACATGTTCTCGAACACGGCGTTGCCGCTGGTCTCGCGCGTGATGTTGAGGGCTTCGAGAATCGGCACGCCGCTGGCCACCAGCGTGCCGAGGGTGCGCGTCGTGCGGGCCACGATGTTTTTTTCCACGATCTGGCCGAACACGGGCATCTTGATTATGAACAGGTCCCACCCCAGCCGGCCGTGGCGGAACTTGCGGATTAGTTTCACCATCAGCCACACGCCGATGGGGATGGTGGGGATCAGGTACCAATAGTTCACCACCGCGTAGCTGATCTTGATGAGCAGGACGGTCATGGCCGGCAGCTTGAGCTTGAAGCCCTCGAAGATCTTGATGAACTCCGGCACGATCTTGTACATGATGAAGGTCAAGATGCCGACGGCCACCATGATGACGACGACCGGGTAAACGAGCGCGCCTTTGACCTTGCGCTTCAAGGACTGCGATTTTTCCTGGAACTCGGCCAAGCGGCGAAGGATCACTTCCAGCGCGCCGCCCGCCTCGCCCGCCTTGATCATGTTGACGTACAAGCGGTCGAAGGCCTTGGGCTGCTTTCCCATCGCCTCGGAGAGCGTGGCCCCGCTTTCGATATCGTCGCAGACGTCGATCAAGCTGTTCTTGAGGCGGCCGCCTTTCTGTTGACCTTCGAGGATTCGCAGGCTGCGCAAGATCGGCAGGCCGGCGTCCTGCAGGATGGACAACTGCCGCGTGAACGTGGTCAGCAACTTGCTGCTGACGCCGCCGATGGCGAAGCTCTTCTTGCGGCCGCTCTTTTTCTTTTCGGCCGCGGTTTTCCGGGCCTTCTTGACGGCGATCTTCGTGACGAAGTATCCCATCTGCCGGATGGTGGCTTGCGCTTCTTCCTCGCTCGGCGCCTCGATCAGGTCCTTGATTTCCTGACCGGTGGCGTCCATCGCTTCAAATTGAAAAGTCGGCATATCAGTCTCCCGCGAACGCTCAAACTCGAATGTCGAAATTCAAATGTTTAAAGAAATCCGAATGCCCGAAGCTCGAATGACGAACTTTCGCGGCCGGCGTTCTTCCGTCATTCGGATTTCTTTAGACATTCGTGCTTTGACATTCGTCATTCACTTCTCACCCCTCGACGATCGTTTCCCGTATGACTTCCTCGATGGTCGTTGTGCCGCCGTAGACGGCGTCCATCCCGGCGTCGCGCAACGTGACCATGCCGTAGCTCCGCGCCTTGTCGCGCAGGTCGTCGGTCGAGGCGTTGCGGAGCACCATGTCCCGCAGATCCTCGTTCATGATCATCAGCTCGAACAGGCCGACGCGCCCTTTGTAGCCGGTATTGTTGCAGGCGTCGCAGCCGCGGCCGCGGTAGAACTTCTTTCCCTCGATGTCGTCGCTGGTCAACTGCAAGTCGGCCAGCATCTCCGCGGTGGGCCGAATCTCCTCGCGGCAGGTTTTGCAAATTCGCCGCACCAGCCGCTGCGCCAGGATGGCCTCGACCGTGGCGGTGATCAAAAACGGCGCCACGCCCATGTCGCGCAACCGCGTCACGGTGCTGGGGGCGTCGTTGGTGTGCAGCGTGCTGAAGACCATGTGCCCGGTGAGCGAGGCCTGCACGGCGATGTCGGCCGTTTCCACGTCGCGAATTTCGCCCACCAGGATCTTGTCGGGGTCCTGCCGCAAAATCGCCCGCAGGCATTGCGCGAACGTGTTGCCGATCGAGGCATCGATGGGCACTTGGACGATGCCGTCGATGTCGTACTCGATGGGATCCTCGGTGGTGATCAGCTTGTCCTCGATTCGGTTGAGCTCGCTCAGCGCGGAGTAGAGCGTCGTGGTCTTACCCGACCCCGTCGGCCCGGTCACGAGCACGATGCCGTTGGGCTTTTCGATGACAACGCGGAACTGCCGCAACAGATCGGCCCCCATGCCCACCGCGTTGAGGTCCAAGGACACGATCGAGCGATCGAGCACCCGCATGACGACGCTCTCGCCGAACATGGTGGGCAGGACGGCGACGCGGAGGTCGACGGGGTGTCCGCCGACCGTGAGTTCGATGCGCCCGTCCTGCGGCAACCGCCGCTCGGCGATGTCGAGATTGGCCATGACCTTGATGCGCGTGGTGATGGCAAAGGCCAGGTGGCGCGGCGGGGGCACCATCTCGTACAGCACGCCGTCGGCCTTGATGCGGATCTTGAACTCGTTCTCGAACGGCTCGAAGTGCAAGTCGCTGGCGTGATCCTTGATGGCCAGCAGGAGCACCATGTTCAACAGCTTGCGCACCGGAGCGCTGTCGGCCAGCGCCTCGACGCTCGTCAGGTCGACGGGCCCTTCCCGGCCGATCGCCTCGGCGGCCTTGGCCAGGTCGGCGTCCTGCTCCATGTCGGTGATGATCGTCTCGACGCTCTCGGTCGTGGCATAGTAGCGGTCGAGCGCCGCCTTGATGTCGCGCTCCGTGGCCACGACCGCGCGGATGTCGTAGCCCAGGAAGTTGCGCAGCTCGTCCAGGATGGAAAGCTTCTGCGGATCGCACATGGCGATCACGAGCGTGTTGTTCTTGAAGCTCACCGGGATGATGCGGTAGAGCTGCGCCATCGGCTCGGTGACGTAGGCCAGCACGTCCGGCGGCACGACCGTGTCGGACAGGCTGATGACCTGCATGTTCATCTGCTCGGCCAGCGCCTGCGCCAACTGGTCGTCGGTCACCAGGCCCATGTTCTCGGCCACCTGGCCCAACAATTCTTCGGGATGCTGCTTCTGCTCTTCGAGCAGCATTTCGAGCTGGTCGTCGTTGATGAATCCCAGATCGACGAAGATCTGGCCGATACGCCGCATTGCCATAAGGAAATTCGCCTGTGCTCTTCCGGGGTTACTCTTCGTCCTTGCCCTTCTTTTCGGCCCGTTCGCGGGCCGCGTCGTCGTCCTCGAACAAGCCTTGCTCGGCCCGCTGGAAGCGCCGCCGCAGGTCGTCGGGATTGACGCAGCGGACCAGGCACTCCTCCTGCGGCACGAGGCCTTCCTTCCACAGTCTGAACATGTGATCGTCGAGCAATTGCATGCCGTACTTGGTGCCGGTCTGGATCGACGAATTGATGCGGAACGTCTTGTTCTCGCGAATCAGGTTGGCGATGGCGGAGTTGACCACCAGCATCTCGTAGGCCGCCACGCGGCCGCCGGCGATCTTGGGTATCAATGCCTGCGACAAGACGGCAATGATGGCGGTGGACAACTGCGTGCGGATCTGTTCCTGCTGGTTGGTGGGAAAGACGTCGATGATCCGGTTGACCGTGCCCTGCGCGCCGGTCGTGTGCAGCGTGCCGAAGACGATGTGGCCGGTTTCCGCCGCGGTGATGGCCGCCTCGATGGTCTCCAGATCGCGCATTTCGCCGACCAGGATCACGTCGGGGTCTTGCCGCAAGGCGCGGCGGATCGCCTCGGCGAAGCTAGGGACGTCGACCCCCACTTCCCGCTGATTGACCGTCGCCTTCTTGTGCTCGTGATAAAACTCGATCGGATCTTCAATGGTGATGATGTGGTGATCGATCGTCTCGTTAAGGAAATTGATCATGCTGGCCAGGCTGGTCGTCTTTCCCGAGCCGGTCGGGCCGGTCACCAGAAACAGCCCGCGGGGCCGCAAGATCAATTCCTTCACGACGGCAGGCAGGCCCAACTGCTCCATTGACATGAAGTTGTTGGGGATCTGCCGTAGCACCATCCCCACGTTCCCCTTCTGCTTGAAGATGGAGACGCGGAAACGGGCCGCCGTGCCGAAGGCAAACCCAAAGTCGCTGCCCCCCACCTCTTGCAGCTCCTGCTGGCAACGGTCGGGCGTAATGCTCTTCATCAGGCTGACGGTGTCGTCGCCGGTGAGCACCTTGGTTTCCAGCCGGCGCAGACGGCCGTGCAATCGAAGAACCGGGGGTTGCCCGACGGAGATGTGCAGATCGCTGGCCCCTTGGTTGACCACCGTCTGCAACAGTTTGTCGATTAAGAGGGTACCCACGAAATTGCCTCTAGCGCGCGGCGAAAGCGGCGAGCCGCGTCGGCCGGGGCACCCCTGAGCTCCCCATCACCGGTGCGTCGCGGACTAAGACTGGCGCGTCGTTCCCCCTCAAGTGGGACGACGCGACTGGTTGACCCGTCGAAATGGGTCCGCGTGCAACACCGCTGTTGCCTGGTGAGCGATTATTCGCCCCCAGGGCTTACGACTCAACTTGGCGACGCCAGAATCGTTGCGCTCTCTCTAGGTCCGATTGCTATTCCCTTGTACACATTGCGGTCGCCCGCGCAGGGCGTGCGCCACGCGTGGGCAGTTCGGTTGTGATGTGTGCGTTGCTTCCGCGCCTGCCACGACGATTTGCTCTGTTTTTGTTCTGTACCGCGCTCGGAAGGCCAGCCGCGAAGCTCAATCCTCTCCGGTCCGCTTGGCGACGCGGAACACTTCTTCGATCGTGGTGATCCCCTTCATGGCCTTCATAATGCCGTCCTGGTACAGAGTCTTCATCCCCTGCGCCACGGCGACCTTACGCAAATCTTGGGTCGATGATCCTTTGAACGCCATCTCGCGAATCTTGGACCGCATCAGAAGCAGTTCGTAGATTCCGATTCGTCCCCGATAGCCGCTCCGTTGGCAGTAGCCGCAGCCCTTGCCGCGGGCAAAGTTCGCTTTCTCAGCCACCTCCCGACGAATACCAGCCGCCTCCAGAACAGCGTCCTTCGGCATGTACGGCTGCTTGCATTTCGTGCAGACAACCCGAACCAAACGCTGCGCCATGATGGCGATCACGCTACTGGCGACCAAGTAGGCCGGCACTCCCATATCGACCATTCTTGTAACGGCACCGGGCGCATCGTTCGTATGTAGTGTACTAAAGACCAAGTGTCCAGTCAAAGATGCTTGAATCCCCATTTCCGCCGTCTCCGAATCTCGCATCTCACCTACCAAGATCACGTTCGGGGCCTGGCGGAGCATGGACCGGATGATGCGGGCGAAGTCCAGCCCGATACTGTGCCTGACCTCCACTTGGTTGATGCCAGGGAGGTAGTACTCGACCGGGTCTTCGGCGGTGATGATCTTGCGGTCCGGCCGGTTCAGATCGTTCAGGGCGGCGTACAGGGTGGTGGTCTTTCCCGAGCCAGTCGGCCCCGTGACCAGGATGATGCCATTCGGCCGCCGGATAAGCTGGGTAAACGCGCGAAAATCATCCTCCGACAGACCCAACTGCCGCAGACCGACCTTGATGCTGTCCTTATCCAGGAGCCGCATCACCACCGACTGGCCGTGGTTGGTGGGGAGGACGCTGACGCGCAGGTCGAGCTCCTTCTCGCCGAGGGAGACCTTGATCCGGCCGTCCTGGGGGCGGCGGCGCTCGGCAATGTCGATCTTGGCCAGAATCTTGATACGCGACAGGATCGCCCCCAGCAGCCGGCGGGGGGCCGCGTCGCGCTCCACCAGCACGCCGTCGATCCGGTAACGCACCCGCACCCGGTCCTCGAACGGCTCGATGTGGATGTCGGAAGCCCGCAACGTCACGGCCTCGGAGATAACCAACTGCACCAGCCGGACGATCGGCGCGCTGGTCTCGTCGATGACCTCGGCCGCGGTGTCGGTGGTCTCGACCGTTTCGGTGAAGTCGATGGCCGTGTCGGTGAACTCTTGCAGCATCGAGTCGGCGCTTTCGCCTTCCGTTTGACCGTAGTGGCGGTTGATCGCGTCGACGATGTTTTCCCGCGGCGCCAGCGCAATCTCGACATTCTTGTTGAGGATGAATCGCAGCTTGTCGCGCGTGTCGAGATCCGTCGGGTCGCTCATGATGACCCGCAGCGCCCCGTCATCCTCCACGGCCATCGGCAGGATAGCGTTCTCGCGGGCTACCGATTCGGGCACCAGTTCCACGACGGACGGCGGGATCACGACCTCGTTCAAATTGACGAAATCCAGGCCGTGCTCCTGGGCAATGGCCCGCATCACGTCTTCGCTGGACGCATAGCCCAAACGCACCAAGGCATCGCCGACCTTCACGCCCGAGGCCCGCGCCATCTGCGCCGCCTCGGCCAACTGGTCGGCGCTGATCACGCGCTGCCGGATAAGGATCTCGGTGAAATCGCGCATCCCTGTGGCCATCGGTGGCTCTCGACTTAGCGGTCAGAAGTTGTCGTGGTAAAGGGCCGGTCGCCTTGCGGCACGACTGCCCGGCTCTTCGGGCAGATTACCGCATGATGCGCCTGGCTAGCTAACTAAATCGGCCTTCTTCTCCGCTCGCACCACGACCGCCGATTGGAAACGATCGCGCCCGGGGTTGCGGGGCGGACGAAATGCGGAGGCGAACGCCTCCCTTCGAGCAAAAACGCCTAAGCCCTGTAGTGGTTCAGGGTAACGGCGCCAGAAGCGGCTGTCAAATTAAGGCCGCTTTGGCGCAGGGCCGTTCACAGATTTAAGCTCGAACGGCGGCGCACCGGCCGGAAAGTGGGACAGGCACCGAGACGCAACGTTCGTCTGAAAGGACTTGCGCTGTTTATGCTCGGAGCCAGTCCCATTTTCCCGCCTCGCCATTTTGAAAAACATCAATGGCCCTGCGCTTTGGCGCCCGGCGTCGCTTGGGCATGCTGCCGCAACCGTTCGCGATTGGCACGTCGGGAGAACAGCCCAGCCATCGGCTGCCAAACAATCTGGCCGCCTTGAGGCCTGTGACCCGCGCCGGGCGGCTCACCGCTCGGAGGGCACCGTAAAACTGACCGCCTGGCCCTTGGCTTCTCCGCGAGCCTCTTCGCGCTGCCGCGCCTCGGTGCGCAGATCCCCGGCCAGCTCGCGTGCCTTGTCGGAACGCTCGTACAGCCCCTGCGATTCGAGCATTTCGGCCGCCTCTTGGAGTTTTCTCTCCGCGGCGCGCAAGCTCTCCACCTTTCGGTCCATGGGCGGGGCGGCCGCATGCCCTGCCGCGCGGACAAAGACGCGGCGGCGGATCCCGGCAAGTGGTGGCGCGGCAACGGGCGGAGGCTGCTCGGTCTCCATCCTGCCGATCGCGGCGGCGAACGCCATTTCGCGAGTTTCAGCATCCGAGCCGTCGCTGACAAACGCATCGCCTGCCCACGCCGCGACCTCGGGCGGCGGGGCGTCGAAGATCGTGCCGCGGACCGGGTCCATGCCCAGCGACCGACGCAACCCGATGATCTCGGTCGCTGCCGCGGCGGGGATCTTCAAGGGCCTCCGATCCGCGTCACCGTCGCAAAGCGAGCCGCTAGTGCAGGCCGGCACCCTCAATCGATCGCTGCACTCGGCGATGTAGCGGCGCATGCAGCTTTGGCAAAAACTCGGCGGCAGGTGGACCACGCCGTCCTCAACCACAACGTTCCCCACTTGTCCCTGCGCGATTGCCGGAACGACGAACGGCGGCGGCTCGATCGGCCGCAGGAATTCCTCCACCTGCCAGGCGTCTGCGCCGACCGGGTCGGCCTTGGTGCCGTGGTCGCAACACCTCCGGCTGGAGTCGCACGGGCAGTCGGGACATGAAGCCGCGCAGGGCACGAGCGCGTACGGGTTGACGATGGCGCCGCCGGTCGCGAACTCCGCCAGGAACATACCCGGCCAATCGACGGTGTCGGCGGCCAAATCGGCATGCTGGCCGTCGCTCGCAAGCTCAACCTCCACCTCCACTTCGCCGGCCGTGAGGGCGGCCACGGCGACGCCGGCGGCGAAAACCAGCAGCGTTACCGCCGCAATCGAGATTGCCCGCAGCCTAGAGCGAGAGATCGAAGTCGTGACCATCGAGAGGCCTCCACATCCGTGTGTTCTTGAATCCGCCCGTGATAGCGAGGGGGCGGATTATAGGCGTTCTCGCTGCCGCGGCTAATAGCAACCCGGCGGATGCTAGCTGGCGCCCGCGGGCAGTTTTCGCGGAGGCGGCTAAGCCCGAAGGTCCTTTGCGGCCGATCGGCCGATCGCCGGCCGTATTTCACTGCCCGCTGCCGGCTGCCGGCTGCCGGCTAGTTCCGCGGCAACTGCCGGTCGGCGAAATCGAGCCAGGCCGACCATTCGACTTTCGTCATGTCGTGCTTACCCGGCCGAATGAAATACCCCAGCCGGGTGTTGACCAGGTGGTTCTCGGCGGGCACCTGCTCGGCGCCGCACCCCTCGACGCCCAGCAGCCCGTAGACCGGCTCGGCCAGTTTGAGCATCTGGAACTGCCCCGTCGGATTGGCCCACTGGTCCTCGGCGGCGTTGGTCAACAAGAGCGGCCGCGGGGCGACGAGCGCCATCAGACAATGCTGGTCGAACGGCAGCTTTTGCACCTGGTTGTTGAACTTCGGAAAGGCGTCGTTGAACCAATGCGGGAAGGCCGTGTTGATCCGCTGGACCGACTCGCCGACGGTGCCGCGCGCCGGGCTCGTGCCGCCGCAGCCTGCCTGCGACGGTATGACGATGGCGAACCGCTCGTCGAGCGCGCCGGCCAATAGCGCCGTCTTGCCATTGCGCGAATGGCCGATGACGATCATCCGCCGGCCGTCGACGTCCGGGTCGTCGACCAGGTAGTCGGCGGCCCGGCTCAGTCCCCAGGCCCACGCCGCGATCGTGCCCCACTCGTGCTCCTGGGGCGCGGTCTGACCGGGGCGGAAGTAGAGCTCGGGCGCGCCGTCCCACTGTGGCCGGTCGATCTTGATGTCGCCGTGGTAGAAGGTTGCCACGGCGTAGCCCCGGTCGATGGCCCGTGCGATCGGCCACCGGCCGGCTTCCGTGCCCCGGCCGGCATCGGTCGCCTGGCCATCCTTCACGCCTTCGAAGCGATCGGGCAGCCACGCGGTTGGCAGCATGACGTCCGGATGGTCGAACGTCGCGTGGTTCCCTTGAAAGTTCAAGCCAAGAAACACGGGCGCCGGCCCGCTGCGCCTGGTGGGCGCGAACAGGAGTAGATTGATGCGGCCGTCGCGGTCGCGGCCCGGCGGCCCGAAGCGGATCGACACCTGCTTCATCTTCGCCCGGCCCTCCAGCACGTCGGTCACTTTGTCGAGCGTGGCCGTGATCTTGGGCGCAGGAGGCGTCGTGCCGTACATGTACCACTGGAATAGGGCGACGAGCTCCGGCCGGCGTTTGTCGCGCCACTGCCGGGCGGTTGTGACGGGCGTTCCGTCGAGCATCTGAAGCGCCGGCGGCGGATCAGGCCGATCCGGCAATCGCTCGACGTCTGGGAACGCGGTTTCTGCCGCGGCTGCGACACTCATGGCAACGCCCAAACTTGCGGCCAATGCGCCGCAAGCCCCTCTGAAGTTTTGAAACATGACATTGACCCGTTGCAAAGGACGTCGGGCACACGCGAGCTATCCGCAGATGGCGCAGATTTCGCAGAACAAATTCGCCTCGGTACTCCTCATCTGCGTCAATCCGCGAAATCTGCGGATCACCGTCTTTCCTCGTCAAGATAGCGTCCTGGTGCCAGGCGCATCGATCACGCTGTTCGACTGACTTGCGCATGGTCGCGATGATCCCGCTTCGGACTTGAAACTCTGCAAGCGCAAACCGCTTGCGAAGCCCACGGGTGGCAACCCGTGGGTCCCCAGCCGCGAGCCATTGTAGCAATCGTGATGTCGTCTAACGGTTCATCCCAGGGGTTGCCACCCCTGGGCTTCGCAAGCGTGGTGGAGAGTGGTTCCCTTGCTCGCCGCCGGGACGAGCGTGAGCTTCGCCAGCTCGGGGCGGCAGCGGAAGCGCAGCGGCGTCAGGCTTGATAGGCCGCGGCTGACGTGCAGCACGGTGGGCGGCTCGTCGAACGTGCCGGCGGCGTAGCGCGTGCCGTACAGGCTCGGGGCGAGCACCGGACCCAAAAGCGGTAGCGTGAACTGGCCGCCGTGCGTGTGGCCGGCCAGCATCAAATCGAAATCGTGCCGGCGGGCCCAGGCAATCTGGTCGGGCGTGTGCGACAAGAGAATCCGCAAGGGCGCGCGGCCGCCGGTCGCGCGGCGGCACTCGCCTATGTCCGGCGCCGGTCGCAGCCAAGGGAACTCGTTGCCGGCCAGCACGATGCTCTCGCCCAGCACGTCCAATTCCAGCCAACGTCCGCCCAAGTCCACCAGCCCGCAATCGTCGAGCCGCTGTCGCAGCGTGGGTATGTCGACGCGCAGATCGTGGTTCCCCAGAACGTAGTAGACGCCGTAGCGGGCCCGCAGGCGGCCGAGAGTTTCTTCGATCCAATCGAGGCAAGACGCACGGTCGATAATGTCGCCGGTGATGGCCACCAAGTCGGGCTCAAGCGAGTTGGTCCGCTCGATGACCTCCTGAAAGAAACCGAGGCCGACGCGGCCGGTAAAGTGCAGGTCCGAGAGGTGGGCGATCGACAGCCCGTCGAGCGCGGGGGGCAGGCGCGGCAGGGCCAGGGTTTTGTCGTTGGTGTCCAGGCACAGCATTTCGTTGCCCGGTAGCGCGGCAAGCAGCCGGCCGATACCGGCGGCGCGGGCGTTTCGGTCCAGACGCTTGTCGAGGTCGAGCGGCGTGGTGTGATTCGCGAGGACGCAGGCCGCGCGGCGCGGCCACAAGCGCGACCATAGCCAGGCGCGAAACGGACCGACCGCGATCAGGCCGCACGTGCCGGCGTAGACGAGCGCCGCTATCAACCCAACGCGCGATCCCGCCATGTCCAGCGGCGATCGCAGCGCCGGCGGAAGCCAGGCGCCGAACGACGGCACGAGCGCCGCCATCGCCACAACAAAGCACAGCGGTCCGGCCGCGAGCGCGACGAGCGACACGGCGGTGCAAGCGTGTACGATCGGCCGCCACACGCCCAGCCCATGCGACCGGTTCAACGCGCCGATCCACAGTGCGGTGTGGCCGACCAGCGCGAGGGCGAGGAGGATTGCCGTAGCTGCAGAGGCCATGCGTGCGATAGTTCGTGGCGGATTTTGCGGTGGAACAAGCGTGTGTACCACGCGTGATTCCGGCCGGCGGGCCGTTGAACTATAGACTATCCGCCGGATGGTGGCACGCGAGGAATCTCCCGCACGGGGTGGGTGGGGCACGCTGCGCTTTGCCGCAGCCACCCGAGCAGGACACGCGTTTCGGTGGCGGCGGCTTGGCGGGAGCCTCGCCCTCCCTCAGACGCCCACCGGAGCGTCGATCCCACCGCGCTTTAGCCGGTGGCTTCGGCCTGGCGGACCAGGCGGGAGGAGTGGGCCACCTTCTCGACGGTGTCGAGAAGTGCGTCGAGCCGGAACGGCTTGTAGAGGACCGCGTCGGCGTGCAGGCCGGCTTGCCGCGCCTTGACGATTGAATGGCCGGGGTCGTAGCCGAAGCCCGTCATCAGCACCATCGGGACGGTGTCCATGATCGTCTGCAGCTTCAGCATCAGCTCATAGCCGGTCATGTCGGGGAGCCGAATGTCGGCGATGATGACGTCGTAGGCGTTGCCGGGTCCGAGATTGCGGACCATGGAGACGGCTTCGCCGGCGTCGTGCGCCGTCTCGACCACGCAGCCGTACCGCTCGAGCAATCCGTGGGCGGCGCTGCGGACGCTATCGTCGGTATCGACGACCAGCACTTGCAGCCCGGTGAGTTGCGGGCGCTGGGCGCTGGGGACGGGTGTCGGGTGGGCATGGCTGGGGGCCATCTTCTTGCCCACCTGCTGGATGACTTGCTTGATGTCGCGGGCGTTGCGGAGGATGTTTTGCAGCCGCTCGGCGACCTCCGGCTCGTGACCGATGTAGCGCTCCATGACGTTGACGGCGTCGTTGAGGATGTCGTCGACCGGCAGCGCGACGGCGCTGTGGATGGCTTCGACGCTTTCGGCGGCGGTGGTGGCCTTTTCGGCCACCAACAGCTCGAGCGTGTTGAGCGCGACGGCCACGTCGCGGGTGAAGATTTCCAAAAACTGCATGTCGCTCTCGCTGAAGGCCCGCGGCTCCGGGCTTTCGACGTTGAACGTGCCGATCACTTCGTCGTGCAGAATGAGCGGCACAGTGAGCGAGCTTTTGGCGCCCTTGCACCCTTCCAGGTACAGCGGGTCCTCGGTCGTGTCCTCGCACAGGTAGCTCTTGCCGGTGGCGGCCACGAAGCCGGTGACGCCGTTATTCTGCAACTGGGCGTAGAGGGCGCGGCCGGCGGCCTCGGGCACCATGCCGGCTGCCAAGAGGGGCTCGAGCTTGCCGGTCTTGGCATCCAACAGCCGGATCTCGACGACGTCGAACTTGAGCAGGTCCTGCGTGAAGTGGAGGATGTTCGACTTCAACAGCTCGATCCGCTCGTCGACCGTCATGTGGGACAATTCGTCGGGCGAGAGATCGGCCAATTCGACGCCCGCCTGATGGATGGCGGCTAGCTTCTGCTGCTGCTGGACCTCGCTCGTCACGTCGCGGATGGTGACGACCAGGTTCTTCGGCGGGCCACCCGCGTCGTGGATCGGCAGGGCGTGGACGCGAAAGTACTTGTTGTCGTTGGCGCGCAACGTCGAGCTGCTGCGCGTGCCGGTGGCCAGGGCCGTATGGAAGGGGCAAAAGTCCGGGCCGAGTATTTCAGGGCTGCCCAGGACGGCATAGAAATTCAGGCCGACGATGCTGTCCCGGTCGGTCCATTCGCGCAAGCGTCCGTTGCCCCAGATGATGGTGTTGTCGCTGTCCAAGAGGACGACGCCGTCGGGCATCTGCTCGAGGATGCGCTCGTTCTGGAGCAACTTGCCCAATTCGAGGGCCTGACCGAGATGGGGCGAGGCGACGTAGACGGCGTCGAACTGCTCGCGCGACAGCCGCGCAAAGGCGCGGATCGGATTCTGAACGGCGACCAACTCGACCGTGTCGTCGAGCCGCGACAAAACGGGGTCGGCGCTGGCTTGCACCTCCCCCAACAGCAGGATCTTTGGTCTGGCCGTCAAAGCCTGGACTCCGGGGCGGAGCCTTTCGAGCTCTTTGAGCGTAACCTAACGCGGTGTAACAGCTTGTCGCCAGCAATCGAGCCGGCGTGCGCTGTCGAATCCTTAATTGATTATATGTCTGCTCTACAGCCTGAACAACCGCATACGGCGCGCCCATTGCATCCGATCGGCCAGAAACCGTGTCGAGAATCAGTGCGCCCGCAGGCTCGGCTCAGGTTTCCAACTTTTCGCTCGCGGCAAGTTGGGCACGACCGTCACTTGCGGCGCCCGCGGCATCGATCCGTCGGCGCCACTGCTGGCTCGTCCAGCAGCGTGAAGGGCGATCTACCGCGCCCACCACTGGGCGAGCCAGCGGCGGCGCCGGACAAATCGACCTGCGAAAAAGAACTAATGTGCGGCCAGCGACTCGCGCTTGGTGCCGATCAAGTGCAAGAGCGCCTTTTGCGGGTCGGCAAACTTCTTGATTCCTTCTTCCATCAGCGTCCGTTCGAGCGCATCCATGTCCACCAGGCGGTCGATCTCGTCGAGCACGGCCTGCGGCGGCAACTGATCGATCCGCCGCTCGATCTTGCGGCCGCTGCGCTCGACGGCTTCGTTGGTCGCCGGGGGATTGGTCTCGATGTCGCTACCGGCGAACGCCTCGACGTATTTCCACGGAGGATCCTCGGGCTTCTTCGTGCCCGTACTGGCGAAAATCATTTCCTGCGCCAGCGGGGTGCGATTTTGCTCCCAGAAGCGTTTGTTGGCGGCCCAGATGCGCTTGGCATTGACGATCCCGACCTGACCTTGTGCCGCGGGCGAGAGTTGGGGCACGGCCTTTTCGGAGTAAACGTCCAATCGCGAGACGAAGATACTGTAGACGCTCTTGAACGCATCCAGCTTTTCGCGCCGCTGGGCCCCGCGCCACACGGCGTCGCGAGCCGCCTCGTATTGGCGCATGCTGAAGATCAGGGTGATGTTAACGGTCACTCCCGAGGCAACCAGCTCCTCAAGGGCTTCCAAGCCCGCGGGCGTGGCGGGCACCTTGATCATGCGGTTGTGATGTCCGCGGGCCCACTGCCGCCCTAGCTCGATGTAGCGTTTGACTCGCTCGGCCCGCGCAGGCCCCTTTTGCGGGTCTTCGAGCAGCGGGTCGAGCTCGAAGCTGACGTAGCCGTCGTTGCCGCGGGTGGTCTGCCAGACAGGGAGGAATACCTCCTGCGCGTGCCGGACCAGGTGGTCGGTCAGCCGCCATGCTATCTGCTCGTCGCTCAGGCCTTCCTGGAGGAGGTCCTCAAGGTCCGCGTCGAAGCGGCCCGTCTTGATCAGGTCGGCGACAATAATCGGGTTGGAGGTAGCGCCGCTGGCGCCCAGGGCGCGGTTTTCGGCAACCAGATCAGGATCGATTGAATCGAGCCACAGTTTTGTTCCGCTGGCGATCAGGGACCTGAGTGGCGAGTCCATGGTGGGAGACCCTTTGGCGGCTTAAGTGGCTTTTTGCGTTGGCGCTTGCGACGGGCACTTTCCGCGCCGCCGCTTGCCCAGCCACGCGGTTCAGGGGGTATGGCTGGCTGAGAATATCACATTAATTTCTACGATGCCATCCAGTTGCGCGGATGGGATATTGGGCAATTCCGCGGAGTTTGACCAATTCGTAGTTTGCGCAAGATGACAGGAGACAGGCAGTTTTCGATGATCTTAACGGTTATTCCTGTTCTGACGGCCCCCGGCGGCCGATTAGGAATGGGACATTCGCGCCTCCGGGCTGAGGGTCCCGGCAACGTCAGACCGGGCTGGCGAACGACAGGAGCTTCTACGTGCGTGGGGTGCAGTCACCGCTGGCTTGGGCCGTGGCAGCGATCGTGGGATCCCTGCTCGTGGCGCCGGTGTTCGCGCAGAACGCCGGGCGGGGCTCGCGCATCGCGCGATCAGCATTCTTTCAAGAGCCGGCGGCCGAGGAGATCCAGCCGGGCGAAGCGCGTTGGCCCGACGGCGACGTGCGGCCGGTGCCCGAGGACGAATCGATCCTGGGCGACCCCGACGAGTTCCTCGACGACGGCGGCGCGTTTGATTCCGCCGACCCCGCCTTCGACGACGGCCACAACGCGCTTTTCCCGGATGGCATGTTGTACAACCCGGGCCGGCTTTGGTACGCCACGGTTCAGGCGACGTTGCTACAGCGGCAAAGCCCGCAAAAGATCATCATCTCACGGCTGGAACAAGTGCAGGTAGTCAGCGGGGTGGCTGTCCCTCTGTTTCCGAACGTGTTGACCGCCCGATCGCTGGACTTCGGCGCCGAGCCGGGACTGCGGCTCACGGTGGGGCGCAACCTGTACCAGGACATCATCCACCGGCAGCATGCCCTGGAGTTCACGTTCCTGGGGCTGAATCAATGGAGCACGGACGCGTTCGCGCTGGGCCCGCCGCAGATTTCCACGTCGACGTTCTTTCAGGCCGCGGGGCTGTTCACGTTGTTCCCGAACTCCGTGGGCGGATTCAACGCCGCGAAGGTGCACACCATCTTCGACAACTCCAACTTCAACAGCTACGAGCTGAACTATCGCATCCAGCGTCTGCCGCGGCCGGACCGGATCGCGCAGCAACCCGACGGCACGTGGATCAGGCAGGGAACGCCGTCGCTGGTGCCTAGCTTCCTGGTCGGCTTTCGGTCGTTGACGTTCAACGACAACTTCCGCTGGGAGAGCATCGGGACGATCCCGGCCACCGGAGTTCCGTTCAGCGGCCAATACAAAGTGGCGAGCGTGAACAACCTGTTCGGGGCGCAGGTCGGCAGCGACATCACGGCGCAGTACACCATCTTCAGCTTGAATGCCCGCGGCAAAATCGGCCTGTACGGAAACGCCGCCAAGCAGCACAGCGAAATCCGCATCGAAGATCCGACGCGCGGCGACGCCAGCCGCGACGTGCGGGACACGATCGGCGTGCCTGCCTGGGTGGGAGACGTGGGATTCGGCGGCACGGTGCGTCTGCGGCCGTGGATGCGCTTTCGCGCGTCTTACGATTTCTTGTGGATGAGCCGCATCGCCGTGGCGGCCGAGCAATTGCAGTTCACGCTCTCAGGGCCGTCTCAAATCCGCGCCAACGGTCATCAGCTCTTTCAGGGCGTGTCGCTGGGCTTCGATTTCGACTGGTAAATGGCCGGCGGCTGGTCGCCAGCCGATTGCCCCTCGCGGCGTCTGTCCCGGGGCGCGTCAGAACGCGTAGGCGGGATTCTTCGGATCGAAGTCGAAGTCCGTCAAGACCACGTTCAGCTTCACGTTGCGATAGGTGTACTCCTCGACCAGTTGCGGAGCGCCACCGGGCGTAACGGGCCAATAGTAAGCCTCCCAGCGAATTGGCAAGTTGGTCTCCTTGTCGAAGTACATCCGCATCAGGTGCGCGCGGAACTGCTGGCGAGGCACGGGGTGCGTCACCTGCGCGCAGACGCACGGACGCCCGTCGACTTTCGCGTTGTCGAGGATCTTCACCTCCGCTTCTCCGTATTGCAGCTCTTCCTCATAGATCGGGATCGTCTGCTGCAAGAGACTTTTCATGCCGATGCTCGTGATCGGGTAGCGATTGCCTTCCATCATATAGGCGCTCGTCGGCTCGAGCGTCACCGCGCCGACCAACTTGTCGCGCAGCCCGACGGTGTGGGCCGTGACCTTATTGCCGTTGCGGCCGGCGACGTAGATCGCCTCCTGTCCCTTGGGCTGCTCCGGCCCGTGGCAGTACACATAGACGCTGAAGGGCTGATGGCGGATTTTCACGAACATGTAGTCGAAGTCGCGAAGCTTGGGCTCCCCGTCCAGCCATTCGCGCTTGACGAACGTGCAGGTGTAGTCCTTCAGCGCGTCGCAACTGCGAAGGCTCGCCCGCGCCAGCTCGATCACGGGGCGGAGCGGGTGATCGGGGACGGGCGCCGTCTTCGGCCGGGCGTCCTGCGTCACGGGACGTGGGGCGATCGGGGGCGCGGCGGTTGCCCCGGCGGTCTGTTGCGCGGATGCCGGCAACGCTGGCAACAGGCATACGGTCAAGAACAAAACGATCCTTGTCGCGCGCATGAATGTACCCTTCGGGACTACCGTCGAACCCGACTTGCAATTTTATCCTCTGGACTAGGGTATCACCGTTCGCTCGAAAACGCCTAGGCCAGAACCTCCCGGCGCCGTGGGCCAAGGGCGGCACGCCCGGCGGTCGACTTTCGGCGACTATGCCTGAGGGCCTGCTATCATCACGGCCGCCGCCTGTCCGGTCGGCGCCTGGTTCAGGATCAACGCCGTGCCCGGGGCGCTCCGCAGCGGTTTTCCGCGGATGACGTTGATCGGGCAGCGCGGATCGGGCTTCTCGTAGTTCAGCGTCGCCGGAACCTCGTGGGCGGCAAGCGCTAGCACGCTCACGGCCAACTCCACCGCTCCGGTGCCGGCGCCGAGGTTGCCGAAATAGCTCTTTGGCGCGGTAACGGGCACGTCGCCCAGCGCGTCGCGTATGGCCAGGGCCTCGACTTGATCGTCATGGACCGTGCTCAGCCCGTGGGCGTTCACGTGGCCGACGCCGCCCGGCTCGACGCCGGCCGCGCGCAAGGCGTTTGCGATCGAGCCGCGAATCGCGTGCCCAGCCAGGGGTGTCCCGTTGTAGCGGGGCTCGAAACCGCTTGAGTATCCGAGCACGCGGCCGAGAATGGGCACGCGGCGGGCCTCGGCGTGTTCGCGGCTTTCGAGGATGAGGGCCGCGGCGCCCTCGCCGTGAACCGCGCCGTCGCGCTCGGCGTCGAAGGGGCGGCTGGCGGACGTCGGCCGGTCGGCACGGCGCGATATCTGTCCGATGCACGTTCGGACCCAGGTCGTGGGATGAATGCGGGAGCTGGCGCCGCCGACGACCATCACGTCGGCCTGGCCGCGCTCGATAACCCGCGCGCCTTCGGCCACGGCCAGCAGGCTCGATACTTCGCCCAGCGCGTGCGAATTATTCGGCCCGCGGGCGTCGTGCGCGATGGCAATGTGGCAAGCGGGCATGTTCGGCAGGTACTTCAGCATCCACAAGGGATAGATGTGCTCCATCGCCTGCCCACCCCAGCGGCGAAAGTCAAACTTCCCCTCCACCAGGCAGCCGCGGTACGCCGGCTCGACGTCCTCGAGCGGGCACTGCATCATGTCGGCGGCGAAGACCACTCCGAACCGCTCCGGATCGATTGTGCCCTCGGCGATCGCCGCCTGCGCGCACGCGAAGCCCGCCGCCGTGACGCCCAACTGGATGTCGCGCGACATGACCTTGAGGCTTTTGCGCGGTTTGATGAATTCCTTGGGGTCGAAACCGACCACCTCGGCTCCGAACGAGACAGGCATGCCGGTGGTGTCAAACAAAGTCAGTGGCCGTACTCCGCTGGCGCCAGCCAACAGCGCGGCCCAAAAGGCATCGTTGCCGATGCCAATCGGACTGACGACTCCCAGACCAGTGATGACGACTTCACGGGGCACGCGGATTGCTCCTCGGCCGAGGGGCGAACCGCCCTCCGAAAAAAAACAGACGTAGCGGATCGCTCGGCTCAGACTGAATATAAGGAGGATTGTTAAGACAGGGAAGAAATCCGGGTCGGATAAAGCATCGGCCGCCGAAGCGCCGAACCATCGAATGATATACCTAGGGGCGCACAAACCGGCGTTTTGCTTCCGCGCGGCGGGTAGAACGGCTGAGAGGCGGCCGCAAGACGGGGGGGCACCGCCAGGGCCGTTCACAGATTCAAGCTTGCCGGCGGCGCACCGGCGGGAAAGTGGGACAGGCACCGAGACGCAACGTTGGTCTGAAGGGGCTTGCGCTGTTTATGCTCGGAGCCAGTCCCATTTTCCCGCCTTGCCATTTTGAAAAACAGAATGGCCCTGGGGGCACCGCTGATTGACGGGCGATCCATCGGCTCCGCCAGCGCATCGGTTCGCACGGCTTCAGGGAAGGCGCGGCACACTCGCTGCGCCGCCCAGCGCGTTCACGCACGCGGTGTTGCGGGGTCGAGATCGAACATGCGGTACGTCTTCGCCCGCTTGACCTGCGTTTTTTCCATGCCCATCCGCGGGATCAGGTTCGACTCGGCGATCCAAGAGAACTCGGCCTCTTGGACTTCCATTTCGATCGCCTTGGGCACGAGGGCCCTCAACAAGACCAGACCCAGGCCCCACCGCTGGAACTCCGGCACGACGTTGATGCTGAGCACGCGAATCCGCTTGATGTCCTTCTTCTTCGCCAACAGCCGCAAAAAACCAAACGGCAGCAAGCGGCCGTCGATCCGTTTGATCCGCGGGTTGTAGTCAGGCAGGCCCAGCACCGCGCCCACGCCGCGACCGTCGACTTCGGCGACCAGGGCCAGCTCGGGGCTGACGAGGTACTTCAACGTGCGAACGAATTCCACCACCTCGTGCTTCGTCAGCGGGACAAAGCCCCACATCGCCTCGAACGATCGATTGTAGAGCTCCAGAAAGAGCTCGATATCCTTCGTCGATTCCGTCATCGGGCGAATCGTGGCCTGGCAGCGCTCCTGTGCCTGATCGATGAGCGTGCCGAATTCGTCCAGAAACGTCGGCAGTTGGTTGCGGTAGCCAACGTAGGCGAACAGGTCCTGCGACTTGCGGAACCCGTAGCCCTCGATCAGCTTTTCGTAGTAGGGCGGGTTATACGGCATCAGAAAGGTCGGGGGGCTATCGAAGCCGTCGACCAGCAGCCCGCACTCGTAGTTCATCGACGGATTGGCCGGCCCGCGGATTGATTCGATCTGTCGCTTGGCAAGCCACGCGCGGGCCGCGTCGAATAGCGCGGTGGACACCGCTGGATCGTCGATCGATTCAAAGAAGCCGAAGAAACCGCGCCGCTCGGAGTGCGTGCGGTTGTGCTCATGATTGACGATGGCCGCGATGCGGCCGCATAACTCGCCGTCGCGCGACGCCAGAAACGTGGCGACTTCGGCCGTCTCGTGAAACGGGTGGCGGCGGTAGCCCAACAGCTCCTTGGCCACGATCCGCAAGGACGGGACCCAGTTCGGGTCGCCGCGATACAGGGACCAGGGCAAGTTGAGGAATCGCCGGCGGTCGCCCCATGTGGCCACCTGACGGACGACGACTGGGCCGGCTGGCTGCGTCTGGCTGGCCCCGCGCCGCGCCGCCCAACTGGAGGGCACGGCGTCGCCCGTCCCCCGCGCGCCATGCCGTGATCGGGTTGTTTGGCTCATAGGGTTGGGCGACGTGTTCCGGTAAGCCCGTCGTGCTTGCGCCGCCGATAGACTATTGCAGGAAGGGACCCATGCTAATATAACGGCCGCGCAGCAGGCAAGGTCGCCGCGGCAGGCCGCATCCCAGCGAACCCACGGGTTTACCCCCGTAGTTCAAGCGCAACGCGGCAATTTGGCCCGTGGTGCAAGGCCGTGAAAGCACTAATCACCGGCGCAAGCGGGTTTATCGGCGCGCATCTGGCGGAAGCGCTCATCGGGCGTGGCTATCAAGTCACGGGCCTCGTCCGCCGCACGTCCCGGACCGATCGACTCACCCCCCTGCAGGTTGAGCTCGCCTTCGGAGACGTGGGCGATTCGGACAGTCTGCGAAAGGCAATCGTTGGCGCCGACGCCGTCTTCCACCTGGCGGGGCTGGTGAAAGCCCTGGCCTACGAGGATCTGCTGCGCGTCAACGAGCAGGGAACCGAGAACGTCGCGCGGGCCTGCGCTGAGGCGTCGACCCCGCCCGTCTTGGTGGTGGTCTCCTCACTTGCGGCGGCGGGCCCCGCGCCCAACGGCCGCCCGAGGCAGGAGACCGACCCGTTGGTCCAAGTGTCGAACTACGGCCGCAGCAAGCGCGCCGGAGAAGTCGCCGCCGGGCAATGGGCCGGCCACGTGCCTTTGTCGATCGTTCGTCCACCCGTGGTCTTCGGCGAAGGCGACCCGGCGATGCTGGCCATGGTCCGCCCGATCAAGTGGTTGGGGATGCACGTGGTGCCAGGTTTTACCGAACGGCGCGCCTCGATGATCCACGCCGCCGACCTCGCGGCCGGGCTCGTCGCCGTGGCCGAGCGAGGAGGGCGCGTCGCGGCGGCGAACGGCAACACGGATGCGAGCGCGGCGCGCGGTTACTACTTCCTTGCTGCCGACGAGCATCCGACGTTTGCCGAGTGGGGGAAATTGATCGCCACCGCGCTGGGCAGAGAGCGACTGCGCGTGCTCCGCACGCCGGAGCCGCTTATATGGGGGATGGCGGCGGCCAATGAGTCGTGGTCGCGCATCCGCCGGCGGCCGCACATCTTCAACATCGACAAAGTACGCGAGGCGACGGCCGGCTCGTGGACCTGCACCGCCGATCGGGCGCGACAGGAACTCGGCTTCTCGGTTGCTGCCCCGCTCGCCGAACGATTCAGCCAGATGACGCGGTGGTACGAAAGCCAGGGCTGGATCTGAGCGGCGCGTGTTTTGCAACGTGTGCCACTGGCTGCGCCGGTGCACCGGGCTCGTGTGCCACGGTTTGCCCGACAAGGGCGCAAACCGTGCCGCGCGGGGCAACGGCTCGGCCCATTCCTGGTTGACGTCGCTCGTGCATCGCACGGCTTCTACGAAGCCGTGGCACACTGCCATCGCATAGTGCCACGCGTACACCCTGAACACGTGGACTGGCCGTGTCGATCTACCGCCGCAGCGCCAGCGATGCCTCCACCATCCGCCAGGCATCGAGCTCGTGGAAGAGGCCTTCGGCCAAGAGCTGGTGGCCCAGCGCGTTGTAGTGCGGGTCGTACTTGAAGCTGGTCGGCTCCGGATGCTCGGCGGCCGCGTTCCGCTGCCACGGCCCGGACAAATCGAGATAGGCGATGCCGAGCTCGCGGCACGTTTTCTCGAGTCTTTGCCGCGCCAGGTTGGCCGGCTCCATCTCGTTGGCCACGGCGAAGCGGACCTCGTGCGCGTCGCACAATGCGCCGATCCGCCGGTATCCTTCCCGCAGCGCCACCCACTCTTGCTCGTTCTCGCCAAAAGGCGTCGCCGAGCGGTAGGCGGCGTCCTTGCGGCGCCACTCGCGCAACCGCTTCTTGGCGCTCATGCCGTAGAAGTCGATGTAGTTGTAGGCGAGCGAGCGGGTCTTCATCCACGCCTGAAAGTTCCACCGCCGCGAGGCGGGCGTGGGGGAGTTCCGCAACTCGGCCTGGCCGTCGACCACCTCGAAATACGGCCGCGGAGGGTGCCGGCCGTCGAGGTTTTCAGGCAAATCGTTGACGCAGAACAAGATCACCACGCGCGCCGGCTTCTGGCCCCGCTCGAAGCGATCCTTGAGCAGACAGAGTTCCTGGGCCGTGGAGAAGCCGCTTGCGCCCAGGTTGCGAAAGACGTATTCACCGTCGCTCGCCCGATTCAAGAGATCGACGTAAGTTTGCCCGTCGTCGACGCCCCATCCCCACGTGCCGGAATCGCCCAGGCACCACACGACCTCGCTCGTGTGGCGCGCGTCGTCGGCGATTGCCGAGTCGAGGCCGCAGTGCCGCAGTCCGTCAGCGTCGTGCGAGACGAAGACGTCGAAATCGCTGGTCGTAAACTGGCACTCGGCATTCGGCCGGCCGCCCCAGCCGGTCGCCGAGCTATACGAGAAGTAGGTCGAAAGCACGGTCGCCGTCTTCGGCTTCGCACCGATCGCACGCAAGCCGACCTCCATCGCCAGGAGCGTGAAGATGACGGAGCCGGCCACAAGAGCCAGCCGCGCGGCGAAGCGCGATAGACACTTCCTGGCCGGCGTTGGGCTGGTGTTCGCACCGTGATCCCCGTGCTGCTCATTTTTCACGTGCCCGGCTCCTTGCATGGGTTTCCTGGATGCTATCGCCGATAGCGGACCAGCCGATCGCGATAGCTTGCGGCGGCGAAATCGCGCGGTGTGTATCAAATGCCCCCGCCAGCGACAAGGCCGGGTGCGGAAGAGGACAGGGCCGTTCACAGATTCAAGTTGGACGGCGGCGCACCGGCGGGAAAGTGGGACAGGCACCGAGACGCAACGTTGGTCTGAAAGGATTTGCGCCGTTTATGCTCGGAGCCAGTCCCATTTCCCCGCCTCGCCATTTTGAAAAACATCAATGGCCCTGCGGAAGAGGAACCGTTTAGGATCGACCGAAAAATAACTTCCTGATTTTCTGACCCCGCACGGGTGCCCTCTCCCGCAAGGGGCGAGGGGTATTGAGGAGAAGTCATTTTTCGGTCGATCCTTAGCCGCCGCGTCTACGCGGCGCAAGTCGCCGAGGGCGGCGCGAGACGCTTCGTCACAGCGTCTTCAGATAGGCGATCAGGTCCGAAAGCTCGTCGGCCGATAGCTCGCCGCCGCCCGTGGCCGTGGGGCTGTGCGCGCCGGTGAGCACTTCATTCAGCGTCCGCGCGCGGCCGTCGTGCAGCAGGCGAACGCGGTTGTGCACGCCCACGAGCGAAGGCGTGTTGAATCCCTTGTAGACGTCGCGGGGCGTGCCCAGCCCCACGTCGTGGTTCTGGCCGTCGGTGGCGAGGGGGCCGCTGTGGCAGTTCGCGCAGCCGGCGCGATCCGAGCCGAAGACAGCTTGCCCTCGCTCGGCGGCGGCCGATAGCTCGCCGCCGGCCTCGCGATGCGGACTGGCCGGCTCCGCGAGCGTCTTCACGAACGCCGCCAGTGCTTGCACGTCGTCGTCGTTCGGCTCCGGTCCGCGCATGGTGTCGAGCAGGCTTTTGCGGAGGGCGGCGTCGAAATCGGTCTGCCAGCCGTGCCACGTCCACGGGCCGGTCTGCGCCGCGCCGCGCAACGTGAGCACCGTCTTGAAGGTGAAAGGCGTGCCGTCGTTGTTGGTGTCCATCGTGACGCTGTTGGTGCCCCCTTCATAGTGGCAACTGTGGCAACTGTACCACTGGTCCAGGCTCCGCAGGGCGTCATAGAAGATGGTCTCCCCGCGCCGCGCGAGCGACGGTTCCGGCGGGCCGCCTAGCGCCATGGTTCGCTCGACGCGCTTTCGCTCGAGGTTTACTACTTGCACCGCGTTGGCCAGATAATTGGCGACGAACGCGTGGCGGCCGTCGCGCGCAAACCGCACGGCCATGGGCCGTCCGCCCAGCGGAACGCGATAGAAGCGATCGTGATCTTCAAGCAAGTCCGGATCGATATGGTCGCCGGGCCCGCCATAGTCCTGAAACGGCAGCTCGTCCATCTTGTAGACCAATAGCTCGTGCGTTCCGGCGGCCGTCGCCACGAGCCAGCGCTCATCCGGCGACAGGGCCAGCCCCGTCGGATCGCCCACGGCCTGGCCGCGTGGGTCGAGTGCCATGGCCTCGCGCCGCGCCTGCTCGTCGAGCCGCACGCGGCCGATCCGGCTGGCCGTGACCCAGCCGCGGCGGATGTTGTCGGGCGTGATCGGGTTGTCGCCGTAGTTGATCCACGGCAGGTACGCGTAGCGGCCATCGGCCGAGGCGTGCATCTGGCCGAGATTCAGGCCCACGAACTTTTCGACGAAGAGCATTTTGCGCGCTTGCGTGTCGACGACCGACACGCCGCCATCGCCGCTTGTGCCGACGGCCAACCGGCTGCCGTCGGGCGAGAGTGCCATGTACCGCGGCCATCGGCCGACCGCGATGCGGTCCGTCTCGGTCGTGGTCGCCAGGTCGACGACTGCCACGGCCGCGGCCGACGCGAGCGACACGTACGCCACGCGCCCGTCAGGCGAGATCGCGACGGCAAAGGGCTCGAAGCCCAATTTCACGGCGCCGCGCCGCACGAGCGACGCGTTTTCAATCGCGAAGATCGCCAGCTCGCCCGCGCGGCGCGCGGTGACCGCCAGTGTCTTTCCATCGGGCGCAAGGGCCAGGCACCAAGGCTGGGCGCCGCACGGCACTTCGGCCGCGACTTCGCCCGTCGCCACGCGGACCAGGGAAATGGTGTCGGCCGTGGCATTGGCGGTGACCAGCCACGCCTCGTCGGGCGTGAGGATGACGTCGGCTGGCGAGCGGTCCCGGTCGGCCGCTCGTGCGGAGTCTTGGCCGGCGGCAGCGGGCCGGTGAGGTGAAACCGAGAGCACCACCCCGACGACGAGGGCGGCAGCCGCTAGGGCACAGGCAAACCAAGGGCGTTGCATGTCAGATAGGCCCACAACAGGCGCGTAATCGTACCGGGTCGATTCTACCGCCGCGGTCCCGCCGCTACGACGGGGACCGGCCGATCCGCCGGGCAAGCCCCGTTTCCAAGACGAAATCGGTCGCCTTTCCGGGCCGCCCTCCGGCCCAACAACCGGAGGCTCACCCCTGGATTCGGCCGGCGGCGCACCGGCGGGAAAGTGGGACAGGCACCGAGACGCAACGTTGGTCTGAAAGGACTTGCGCTGTTTATGCTCGGAGCCAGTCCCATTTCCCGCCTCGCCATTTTGAAAAACAGAATGGCCCTGGCTGTTGCGCGTATTTCCTTGCTTTGCCCAGACTGCCAAATTAGGATCGAGATTTGGAACTATTGAGGCTCACATCTTCTCTTTTTTGCATCGCAATGATCCGCCCCCACCGGCCTGTCGCGCTCTCGCTGGCTCGCTGGTGGGGGCGAACCGGCCACTCGTTCGGCGACGGGAGACTCTCCATGTTTTTGCGTACCGGGACAGCCCGCGCTTGTTTCGCGTTTGTGATCGTCGCCGCGAGCGTTGCGGCGCCGTGGCATGCTGTGGGGCAAACCCCGCCCACGCCCACGCCCACGACGCCCGGGAGCTTCCCTCCTCCCTTCGCGCCGGCAGGCGTGGTCGTCGACGCGGACGGCGTGTTGCGCAAGAAGATTTTCGCCGACCCGACAGGCCAGTTGACGCGTCAGCGCGTGGCCGAGGCCAAGGCGGCGCTCGACCCGAAGCTGGCCGTGCAGGGACGGCTGCGCAAGGTGTCGCTCACTCGATTGGAGAAGGCGATCGAAGCGCGGCTCGAGGCCGGTCAAAAGCCGACCGACGAGATGCTCTGCCTGGCCGGCATGACGCGCCTGCGCAACGTGTTCGTGTATCCCGACTCGGGGGACGTCGTGATCGCCGGCCCGGCCGAAGGTTGGGCCCGCGACCTGTCCGGCCGCGTGGTCGGCATGTTCACCGGCCGGCCCGTGCTGGAGTTGCAGGACCTGGTGGTGGCGCTGCGGGCTTATCCGCCGCATGAGAAGCGCGGCCCGTTGATCGGCTGCTCGATCGATCCGACCAAGGAGGGACTCGCGCAGATGCAGCAGTTCCTCCGCCGCATCGGCACGCAGATCGATCCCGATCAGACCGACTTTATCGTCGACGGGCTGCGAACCAGCCTGGGTCTGCAAAAAGTGCGGATCGAAGGGGTGCCGCCCGAGACGCATTTCGCGCAAGTGATGGTCGAGGCTGACTACCGCATGAAGTTGATCGGCATCGGCCTTGAGGACCCGCCGGTGAAGCTGGTGAGCTACGTCGCGCGGGCGAACCCGGCCGCCGTCAGCCGCAACGCGCTGCAGCGCTGGTATTTCGTGCCCGATTACAAGTGCGTCCGCACGAGCGACGATCGCCTGGCGATGGAGTTGGTGGGCGAAGGGGTGAAGCTCGTCGGCGCCGACGAGGCCGTCGGGGGGGATGGCCAACGGCACCGCGCGGGCAAGGCCGACGCCGCCAGCGCCGCCTTCGTCAGCGGCTTCACCAAGAAGTATCCCGAGCTGGCCACCCGCTCGCCAGTGTACGCCCAGCTTCGCAACTTGATCGACATGGCCGTGGCCGCGGCGTTCATTCAAGAGCATGACTACTACGGCAAGGCCCACTGGAACATGGACACGTTCGCGAGCGAAGCCAAGTTCCCGGTCGAGACGTACAACGCGCCGGTCGAAGTCGAGTCGGCCGTCAACAGCATCTGGAAGAATAACCAGTTGATGACGCCCATCGGCGGCGGCGTCACGGTGCGGGCCCACGAAGCGCTCGAGCCCGACAACCTGCTGTCGAACGAAGGGGGCAAAGTCGAGAAGACCTACCGCGCCACCGGCATCGAAGGCCTGGCCGAAGGGCAATGGTGGTGGGACTGAACTAGCCGGCAGCGGGCAGTATTCAACACAGGCCCGGGGATAGCAGTCCCTGGCGTTTTTTTCCGCGCGACTCGCCTCGCCTGTCGCGCCAGCCAGACGCGCATTCGACCAGCGAGGAGCGGCGCGCGAACCGATCGAGGACCGCTACGGCTGGATCCTCTCGATCAAGGACCTGGGAAGCGGTTTTCAGTGAGCCTGGCAGCCGCTGGTCGAAGCCACGACCGCCGTAGGGCCGAGCAAGAAGTCGTGGCACGCGTCTTTTAGTCAGCGGCGGATCGAACGATCACCCCCGCCTGTCGATCGGTGCCAGTTCCAGCTCCAGGTGGTCGGCGATCTTGCCGGCTTAGGCGCGGATCGAGTCTTGAACCATACGTGGCCACCCAGCCCGACACGATGGCCAACAGCAGATGGACAGGTTCAAGAACGAAGCTCATGCGGCACCCCGATGATAAAAGGGACAACACCCGGTGCCGGTCTGCGATTGTCAACCGCCCGAAAAACCCGCGAGAAACAGGCGCTTTCGGCGCCGTGGACTTATTGAACCATGCGGGTTAGATCCATGCGTAATCTGCTTCGAGAAGAGAGAGGACAGCCTTGTCGAACAGCACGTCACCGGCATCGCCGGCGCCCTCGGCTCCGTCCGCTGACAGCAGCCCTCCGATGAAATCCATGGACTCATCAATGTCCTCCTCGAGTGCGGCGCTGAGGGGCGCATTTATCGCTGGCGCGAGGCGGCCCCCCATTGGCGAGCTTATGGCTGCGACGCTAGCCGGGCCATCCGCGAGTGCAACGATTTCCATTTTCGTGGCTACGAGCGCGCGGTCGCAAATCAACAACGCCGCCCTTCTCGCTAGCGATCGGGGAACGGCGGAAGGCTGGATCACCATTGTCGCTTGACTCGGCGGCGCGGGGATCGAGGAACGACTTCCAGCGCTTGCGGCCTCCTCGAACAAGCTATGGGTCCGTGGCGGCAGACTCGCAGCCACGGCGTCATCACTGACGACGGCTTCCCCGCCGCTGGCCGCCAACTGGTGGTCGGAGCCGATCGCCGACGCGCCGTGACCGCCCGCGGTCTCGGATGACGCCGCCAAGGCCCCCGCTCCACCGCCAGCCGCCAAATAATTCGCGGCGACAAGCTGGATCTCGCTAACGTCGACGATGCCGTCGCCATTCCCGTCCACAAACAGGGTCGCAGCGCTGCCCTGTAGATAGTTGACGGCGACTTGCTGGATGTCAGACACGTCGACGATGTTGTCTTGATTGAAATCCCCGGGAAGGACATGGAATCGGAAATCGAAGTCGCCGCCTGCCGTACCGTCGCCCGATGGATAGTCACTCGCTTCTATCCATTCGCCGTCCAGGACGTTGCCTGTCAAGTCGCGGATCCCGGTTGCTAAGGCCCCGTTCAAGCGGAGCGTTAGCGTGTCATGGCCCACCCTCGACGACAAGGTCCAAGTTGCTTGGAACGCGTCGGCATCATAGTTGAAGTCCACGAATCCGTAGACCGCCACGGATGTACCGTTGACGGCGAGATCGTCCACCCCGATGTCGACCGCTTCGTTGAATCGAATCACAACCTGATTCAGGCCATTCCAGGGGAGGCTCGTCAGTTGGCTGGCGCCCGGCGGGATCGCATAGCTGTCAGCCGTGCCCAGACCACTGTCGACCAACTGTTGGCGGAAGGTAGCGTTCCATCCCGTCGCGCCGACGCCGACTCGGACGACCCGTGGCCCAAGGGTGTCAACCGTGAACCCAAAGGGCGTCTCCACTCCCATCGGATTGCCGGCCAGGTCCGTCAGTGTGCCGTATATCTTCGCCGTGTAGTCGCCGGAGGGCAGAACGCCCTCTTCGTATCCGGGGAACGTAAAACTGGCGGTGTTCGTGCCGGCGTCGTAGGTCAATTCCACGAGACCCGGCGGCACCTGCTCGCCGACGGTCGTATTGATCAATTCGAGGTAGTAGACGGTCAGGGCGTTCGAGACGTCCTCGCTGAATTCGACGAAGATCGTCGGCACGGGGCCGCTGTCGTCATAGCCCTGGGAAACAATGTAAGGCGCCACGTCGTCGACGCTCGGTCCGGTCTCGAAGCCGCTGTAGGTGAGCGTCTTCAGGTTGTCGCTGGTGACGTTGCCGGCCGAGGCGGAGGTGGGCGTCAGGACGTAGTTCACGGCGCTGGCTAGCGCCAGGTTCAGCGTGTCACCCGGAGCGGTCGTCGGATTGTTACCGTTGATGTTGATCGTTGCCGACAGGTTGGGCTGCGCGTAGACGGTGTCGGGCCCGCTCCCCATCGCCAGGAAGATGTCACCTACGGAATAGAAATAGAGGGCGCCGCCCGGCCCCCAGTAGTTGTCGCCGGCGAAGGCGCCCAACGACGCCTGGTCGAGATGGACCGTCTGCCCGGTCGTGTTCGAGTTGAAGACACTGGTCATGCGGTTACCCGAGCCGGTGCCCCCCTCGCCATAGAAATAGACTGGTCCGAGCACGGCAGCGAGGCTATTGAGGAAACTGATCGTGTCGTTTCCGTCGGCGCCGAAGAACGAGAGCGTTTCGCCCGCGGCTACTGACACGAGCGACAAACCGTCTGCGTTTGGCCCGGCGTTTACGGTCACTTGTTCGACGTTGGCCTTGCCGAGCGTGAGAAGATAGGCCGCTGCCGGGAAGCCGCGTGACGCCTGGAGGCTGCCTGACGCAGCCGTATACTGCCAACCGTCGCTGCTGTTGGCATTGTTCAGATTGACGGCATCGTAGCCGCCCTGCCCATCGAAATTGAGGGCGGCAACGTTGGTGATGTTGACCGGCAGATTGCCGTTGCCGTAGTCGAGCGTGTCGTTTCCGCCGCCGCCCAAGAGGGCAAGCGTGTCGCCGCTTTTGAAGCTGTCAATTGCGAAGACGTCGTCGCCGTTACCGGCGTAGACGAATAAATTCTCAAAGTCGCTTCCGGCACCAAAGTTGGCGGTGCCCATGCCGGCGATATTGGTCGTTCCGGGGCCGAAGAGGTTCTGGAAGCGATAAGTGATGGGCGAAGATGCCGCCCCATCGTAGACGGTCAGCGCGTCGCTGCCCGTCCCTCCGCCGATCCCCAGCGTGCCGTTGACGGTCAGATTGCCGGCGGCGTCGTGCGGGTAGATGGTGACGTCGTCGTTCCCGCCATTGGCCAGGAACGTTATTTGTTGCCCTGCAGCGATTGAGGAGGGCGTACCGTAGACATAGAGGAGCGTACGAGAATCGCTGGCATTGAACAGCATGGACCCGACATGGGCGTACGTGAAGTCCGCTCGATCCGTGACAAGCAACTCGCTGATCTTGATCCGGTCGGGATGCAGCTCGTACGTGGTCATGCCGCGCGGCTGGTCGTTGACCACGATGCTGTTCAGGCCACCTCCCCCGTCGAAGTGCATAGGGTAGGCGACCTCACCGAGGCCGTCCTGATGCACGTTGCTAAACGTGTTCAGTCGTACCTCGTCGATGCCGGCGCCACCGGTGACGGCCAGGTTGACGTACAGCGCGTCGTACACGTCGAGCCAATTCCCACGAGTTCCTCCCGCGCCCAACCGGATGCCGACGCCTTCGAAGCCAACGTAGCTGTAGCTCTGGATGCCGATCGTCTCGCGAAACACGCCCGTGTCGTCGACGGCCCAGTCGACGGCGCCGGCGTACGCCGAGTCATCGAATACGAGGGTGTCGGTCCCCGGACCACCCGACAGGGTGGAAGTATTGACCGAGAGGCCCAGGTTTCCACCGCCCACGGTGAAAGTGTCATTCCCGCCGGCCCCGGAGAAGGTGCCTTTGACGGCGACGTCGGGCAGAATGATTTCATCATTCCCGCTTCCGGCATTGACCACGACTGAGTCAATGGAACTGTAGCCGATCTGATTCACGGTCACGCTGCCGACGCCGTTGAGTTCCTGCACCTGGACGGCGGCGCTGGTAACCGTGTAGCGATCGTTGAATCCGGAAAACTGCATCTCGAACTGCAGCTTGTCGACGCTGCCGCCGCCGTTCCAGGTGATCGCCGAGCCATAGCCAAAGAGTGCGCCCGAATCTGGATTGATGTAGAGTGTGTCCTCGCCATCCCCGCCGTTGATCGTCACTGGCGTCAAAGAAAACGTGCTCTTGACGTTGAATACGTCGTTGCCGGTCGACCCGGAGAGATTCAGCGACTCCAGATTGCTATACGTCACCGTGTTGATCAGCGAGCTGGTCACGGTATTGCTCGTGACCGTTGCCCCCTCGGGCAGGAATAGCGCGTCGCCACCGCCGCCGCCTCCGTTGACTGTTGTGGGTCGCGCGGCGTTGTACAGCAACAGCACGACGTCGGTTCCGGCACCTGTATTGATGGCAATGCTGTTGGTCTGCGACAACGGGACGATTTCGGTGTAGCCGTCCACATTGACGCTGAAACCCCCGGGCGCACTGAGCATGAGGACCACGTCGTCGACGCTACCCGGCAGTCCGCTAACCGTCAGTGCATCCGTGGTGAAATTGGGATTCACCAGCATGTTGTTCAGGGTGGAAGGCAGCACGATCGAGTAGCCGTATGCGTCGCGAAGGATCGTGGCGTCGAAGTTGCTGATCAGGTTGCGCTCGTTGTCGGCGATGGCCCGGCCGGGATTCATCAGGTCGTCCGGGTGCCAGGGCAGGGTGCCCGTGATAAGGGGGATTCCCGGTCCTTCCCATGTGTGCCCGGTGTCGGCGGCGGTGAAGGTCGCCTCGATCGGTCCGCCGCCCACGTTGAACGCCCACAGATTGCCGAAGTCCGCGGCGTACGGGTCGTCGACGCCCGTGTCGGTAAGGAAGTTGGAGAGCGCGTATGCCGTTCTTTGGTCAAACCCGAGGCAATGCCCGATTTCATGGACCATCGTTGCGTAAAGGTCCGTTCCCGCCAGCGATGGCCCCGCGTATCCGGTGAAAGCGTTGGTGATGGTGGTGAACTCGGCATCGTCGCCGACGCTGGGGTCGACCCAATGTGTGGTGCCGACGCTGTCCAGCGTCACTGTTCCGGCCGTTGGCTTCTTCTGGGCATCGGCGCTCGTCGCGCCCCCTTGGGCGATGGCGTCCAGATCGGCCGTGTTGACGGTTAGATTGTAGGTGTTACCACCGCCGGCGTAGTTGAAGTTGGCGATGACCTCGCTCCAATCGAGGATCGCGCGATCGACGATCAGTCGTGCCTGATTCGCGTTGGCCCCGAACAACGCTGTCAGCCCGTCGCTAACGTCGCCCCGATTGACCCAGTTGATGGTCGACAGCATTCGTCGCGATTCGAGTCGCTCGAAAGCTAGCAGGCGACACGGGGCCGCTTTCCAGGGAGCGATTTTCGGCCGCCGCGACAAGTCCCGTCGCAACCAACGGTCATCTCGCAAGCGCTTCATCGGTCGATTCCCTTGCTTAACAAATCAAGTGGGCCGCCTGGGTCGACGAGGTCGCAGCGCGCGGGGCGCCTCCTTCGGGTACTGCGACCGGCGGGCGGAAATTCACACGATCCGCGAAGAATGTCGGATCGCACCGACGGCCAGGGTGCCGAAAGCGATGGAGCACAACGACTTAGCGAAAGTCGCTGTGCCAGGGATGGGTCGGGCCCCGGGTTCAGGGTGATTCGCGCAGGGCGGCCGCTGTCGAGTGATCGATAACGCTCTGCGCCTCTTCGAGCAACAGCGGAGTATCGATCGATTCGTACCACCCCTCCCAGACGGGATGGGAACCGGTCAGATCGTCGAGTTCCTGCCGGTTGGCCTCGTCGATCCACAGCGTCGCCTCGGCCATCGACCGCTGGGCCTGATCGACGTGACCGAGTCGCATATGAGCCATGGCCAGGAACGCCAGGTCTCGGGCTCTGAGCAAGGTCATCCTGCTTGCCGCTTCGTAACAACGCACGGCATCGTCGAAGTGGCCCGCTCGGTAGTGAGCCGCACCCAGCATACGAATGGCGCCGACGTACCAGGTCGCCCCCAGCTCCGCTAGCGGGATGAGCTCCGACATGTCCTCCAGCGCGCTGGGCTGCAAGACGCAGGCGTCGATGACGTCGTAAGCGACCGCGGAATCTCGGGTGTCGCGAAACCGTGCGACCATCCCTCGGCACACCTGCCGGTAGGCGGCGACATCGCCCGCTCCCAGGGTTGCGAATGCCTGAAACCTCCACAGGTCCGAATCGTCGGGCGCAACAATGTTGGCCAGGGCAAACTCGGTGGCTGCCGGGCCGAACTCTCGTTTCCGAATATGACAATAGGCACGATTGCGATGTGTTTCGAGGCGAACCTGGGGATCGTCAGGCGACAGTTCGAGAGCGATCGCGAATTCGGCCTCCGCTTCCACCGGCCGCCGCAACCCAGCAAAGCCGCGCGCACGCAGCATGCGAATCCGCGGATCGTCCTCCGAATCGATTCCCAACAGCCCCTCGACCTCGCGACGGTGCAACTGGCATTCCAGCCACTCCCAACCGGACACGGGCCAATGTCCCGTCGCGCCCAAGCTGCCTACCCACGAATCCGGCCCATGCTCGTACATTTGTTGGGTCCAGTCGTTCATGGTGATACTCAGCCACCGCGCAGCGCGCCGTGCTTCCGTGTCCTGTCCCAGTTTGCTATGGGCGATGGCCAGGATGGGGTAGTTCAGCCCCTTGGCCGGCCAGTGGGGATCAGCCTCGAGCGACTCATGACATCGCCGGATCGCCTCTTCGTGCGCGCCGGCGCGGCACTTCGCCGTAGCCAAGACGTACAAGAAGAGCGCATGGCGCGGATGGCTCGTCACCACCGCCTCGGCAAGCCTCACGGAGTCTTCGTCCATACCACCGTCTGCGGGAACGAGCGACAGCGTGCGGACCAGATCGGCGGCGTGCACCGGACTAAAGGCTCGGCCGAAACGTTTTCGCATCTCGTCGCAGACTCGTCGATAGCCGTCGACGTCGTCCACGTACGCGCGCAGCAGGGCGTGACTCCACCAGCGTGATGAGGCGCTGGGAACTTGTATGTCAAACGCGCGTGCCAGGTCAGCAGCCGCCAACTCCCACAAACCGAGCCGCGCGTAAAGCAGGTGGCCGCGGTCCTCCCATGCCTGCACGTGGTCGGGCCGCAACTGAAGGGCTTTCGTGAAAGCGTAGTCCGCGTCGTTCCAACGCCTGATCTCGGCGCACGCACGTCCCAGATCCAGCAGGGCATTGGCCTCCTTGAGGCGCACTAATCCCTGCCGCACCTGTTCCGCGCCGGCGTCGGCCGCCTTGCGAGCCAAGCGCTCACTTTGCCGCGCGCGCTCGGCCTCGCGCCACTTCCACAGCACGCCGCTCAAGCCGACGAGGAAGACGACCAACAACAGGGCCGACAAGCTCGCCACCGCCGGGTTGCGCGAACACCAACGCCACATGCGCTCCCATAACCAGGAACGGCGCGACCGAATCGGCTGGTCGGAAAGGAAGCGGCGCAGCTCCTCGGCCATCTCTCCCGCCGACGCGAATCGCCCACCAGGCTCCCGATCGATGGCTTTCATCACGATCGTTTCCAGGTCGCGCGGAATCCGCGGATCGACCTTGCGGGGCGGGGGTGGATTGCCGTGCATGACCTGCTGCAGCAGCCGCGGGCGATCCACCGCATCGAACAGGGGCCGTAACGTCAGCAGCTCGTAGAGCGTCGCCCCGAGACCATATACGTCGCTGCGCGGATCGCTTCGCCCGCCAAACCTCTCCGGCGCCATGTACCGCACAGTCCCCACGATGTCGCCCGGGTGGGTATGAACCTCGCCGTCCGTCTTGGCCAGGCCAAAGTCGGTGATCCAGATGACGCCGCTCGAGTCGAGCAACAGATTCGACGGCTTGATGTCCCGATGAATCACTCCTCGACGATGGGCATATTCTAATGCTTCCCCGACACGAACGCCGATCTCAGCGACGGTGCGAAAGTAATGCCTTGGGCTGGCTTCTGATTTGGCGGAATGATCCGGCAGGTGGCTGCTTTGACGATCGGTCGGCTCACCAGTAGCGACCGACACGCCTGGTGTGACCGAGTCGCGGTCGGCATCCCTTGCGGGGGTTGACCATTCATGATGGAGCGTCGCCGCATCGCGCAAGCCGGGCGAAAACGGAATTCTCCATGCGCGGCCGGATGACCCGGTCCGCGACCGCTGCAAGTCGGCCAGGAGCGTATCGAGCCCCTGACCTTCGATGTACTGCATCGTGATGAAGGAGAAGCCTTGGTCTTCGCCGACCTCGAAGACGGGGACGATGTTCGTGTGGTGCAATCGCGCCGCCGCCCGCGCCTCACCGCGGAACCGCTCCAACGACTTTTCGTCGGCCGCCGCATGAAGCGGCAGCACCTTCAAGGCGACGCGTCGCCCGAGCGATTCCTGAACCGCTTCATAGACGACTCCCATTCCGCCGCGGCCCAGCTCGCGAACAACGCGATAGTCGCCAATGTGGACAGGCACGACGTGTCGGCGGCCCTCGGCCGCGAATGGCGGGGCATCCGGCGACCCGTCCGAACCGGGGCCGAGCTGCTCCATGATCACCAAAGAGGGGAAGAGCGCGCGGATCCGCGGCGCTAGTTCGACGTGCCGGCGACAGTATTCCGTGATCGATGGGGACTCGCCTTGACGAAGCTTCTCCACGAACTCGTCCGCGAGTTTGCCGATGGGATCAGCACTCAGGCTTGCATCGCTCATTGTCAGTCAACGATCGCCGGCTAAGTCCGCAATTCGATGAAGCCGTCATGAATAGTCGAAAGGATCGGACGAAATCTCTCCAAGGCGCGAACGTAGCGATTGCACGCCGCGGTCGGACTCACGCCAAGCACCTGAGCGGCTTCCTGATTGGAGAGATGCTCGAAATGCCGAAGCGCGAGTATCTCGCGGTCGGCCGGATCCAACGCATCGAGCGCTGCCAGCAGCCGAAGCCGCATCTCGGCGCGGGCGGCAACTGTGCTTGGAGACGTCAATCGCCCCATCAAATGAGCGGCCAGCACTTCAGAGCCGGCTTCTGGGAAGCCGCCGTCGTGGAGTGACACTTCGCGTCGCGCGTCGCGCGCCTGAGTCCCCATATGGTGACGATGCAGCGTCTGCAATCGCTGGGCGGTCAGATACCGCAACCATACGAAAAACGTCACCGACGGATCGTCGACGTACTCCTTCAGCCGCCGGGCGGCTTCGATGAACGTTTCCTGAATCACATCTGAAGGATCGACCCTGCCGCGAACGCGGCGATCCATGCGCAACTGCACCATGCCTCGCAGTCGATCTCGATTTCGATCCAACAATTCACCCAACGCCGCCTGGCAACCTCCGGCCGCGTTTTGCAGGAGTTGTGCGGACTCGTCCGACTGGTCGAGCATTTCTGTCGCTCTGCGCTGGCATGACGAAGACCGTGTCCAGCATAGTCGGCCTCCCGGGACGAAGTCCACCCTCCGGGCAAAACCAGGGCCGTTCACAGATTCAAGCTTGCCGGCGGCGCACCGGCGGGAAAGTGGGACAGGCACCGAGACGCAACGTTGGTCTGAAAGGGCTTGCGCTGTTTATGCTCGGAGCCAGTCCCATTTTCCCGCCTCGCCATTTTGACGACCGCAATGGCGGTTGACTTCGCGAGCGCGCCGGAGAGCGACGCCGATCGGCGGATCGCTCTTACAAATAGGGGCACGCTTGCCCACGGGCGCCCCTTGCCCGCGGGCAGCGGTGCGCGTAGTTAATTACTGCGCGGTACCAAAAGGAGTTGCATCATGTCGCAGAAGCTCGCGGGCAAAGTGGCCGTTGTAACCGGGGCGTCCAAGGGGATCGGGGCGGCGATCGCCGAACGCATGGCCGCCGAAGGGGCGGTCGTTGTCGTGAACTACGCCGCCAGCAAGGACGGGGCCGAGCGGGTCGTCGCTCAGATCGTTCGCCAGGGGGGCAAGGCGGTCGCCGTCGGAGCTAACTTGACGCGCGAGGACGAAATCAAGCGGCTATTCTCGCAGACCGTCAAGGCGTTCGACCGCGTCGATATCCTGGTGAACAATGCCGGCCTTTACGAGTTTGCCCCGCTCGAAAACGTGACGCCCGAGCACTTCCACAAGATGTTCGATCTGAACGTGCTGGGCCTGCTACTGGCGTCGCGGGAAGCGGTCAAACATTTTGGCCCGAGCGGCGGGAGCATCATCAACATCAGCTCGGTGGCCGCCACGGCCGCGCTGCCTGACACCTCGGTCTACAGCGCGACGAAGGCGGCCGTTGTCGCTGTGACCCGCGCGCTGGCGGCCGAGCTGGGGCCGCGGCACATCCGCGTCAACTCGATCAACCCGGGCATGGTCGAGACCGAAGGGCTGCACAGCACCGGGATCGCCGACAGTGATTTCCGCAAGCAGACCGAAGCGCAAACGCCGCTGGGCCGGATCGGCCGGCCGCAGGACATCGCCCCGGCGGCCGTGTTCCTGGCCTCGGCCGACGCCGACTGGATCACCGGCGAGACGCTTTACATAGCGGGCGGGCAGCGGTAGGGAGAGCAGTAGGCAGAAAGGCGGCAGTAGGCAGAACGAAGAAGGGAGACAGAAGGCGGCAAGCGTTCTCGCGCTAGACGAACCGCGGACGCCCCCCCGTCTTGCGAGCGCCGGGCGTGCGACTTCTCCATCGATACCCAGGAGGCTCTGCCATGCCACCAAGCGTCATCACGCCTTTCGGCGCCTTTCACACCGCGGTCAGCGTCTTGGCGATCGGCTTCGGCCTGTGGGCGCTTGCGCGCGACGGCAAGATCGATCCGGCCAACTCGGTCGGCAAACTGTACCTGGGCGCCATGCTCATTGGCTGCCTCACGGCCTTCGGGATCTACCATCACGGCGGGTTTGGTCCCGGTCATGTGTTGAGCATGATCACGGTGGCGATTGTGTTGGCCGGTATTTTCGCGACACGGGTCCACTGGCTAGGGCGTGCCGCGCCTTTCGTGCAGACGATTAGCTTGTCGACGAGCTTTCTGCTGCTGATGGTCTTTGCCACGACCGAAACGCTGACGCGACTACCCGTGGCGCATCCCTACGCCGCCAGTCAAAATGCGCCCGAGCTGCGGCCGGTGCATCTCACGCTATTGGTCCTCTTCGTGGTGGGGGCCGCGTACCAGGTATTCAAAATCCACGCCACCAGGACAAGCTCAGCATGACCAACCAGAATCAGCCCGGCGGCCAGCCGCCTCTCTATCTCGACGACTTGCGCGTGGGCCAACGGGTCACAAGCGGCACGCACCGCATCGACGAACAGCAGATTCTTGCGTTTGCCCGCCAGTTCGATCCGCAACCGTTTCATCTCGATGCAGAGGCCGCGAAGGGGACGTTTTTTGAAGGGCTCGTGGCCAGCGGTTGGCATACGGCGGCCATTTCCATGCGACTGCTCGTCGGAAGTCTGAAAATCGCGGGCGGGCTGATCGGCGCCGGCGGAGAGATCGCCTGGCCGCGAGCGACGCACCCCGGCGACACGCTGCGCGTCGAGAGCGAAATCGTCGAGATCAAGCCCTCCCGCTCGCGCCCCGATCGCGGCCTGGTCACCGTCCGCAGCGAGACCAAGAACGAGCGCGGCGAGACGGTGCAAGTGCTGGTCTCAAAACTTGTCGTGCCGCGCAAGTGAAAGGAGGAGCCCTCGCTTTGTCGCCGAATACCTCAAGGCGGCGATTGCGGACACGGACGAGCCGCGCGTGCTGCTGGTCGCCTTGCGACAGATCGCCGAAGCGCGCGGGGGAATCGCCAAGGATCGATCGAAAAATCACTTCCTGATTTTCCGACCCCTCACCCTGCCCTCTCCCGCAAGGGGCGAGGGTACTGAGGAGAAGTTATTTTTCGGTCGATCCTAAGGCTGCGAAGGCGGCCGGGGTCGAGCGCGAGAGCCTGTATCGCGCCCTGTGGTCTTGGGCTAGCTTGCACAGCGTGTGGTTTAGCGCGCGAGCGATTCCTCCCATGTCCTCCGCGGCAGCCGGTACAGAACGTGTCGTCGCAATGGATGGCCTTCGGCGAGCATCGGATGATCGAAATCCTCCGCAGGTGACCGGGGCATGCCCAGACGCTCCATCACGCGGCGCGAGCGGGTGTTGGCCGGGACGGTGAACGAGACGACTTCATCGAGCTTGAGCGCCTCGAAGGCGAATTGCAAGGCGGCCTGCGCGCCCTCGGTCGCATAGCCTCGGCCCCAATGTTCGCACGCCAACCGCCAACCGATCTCGACGCAAGGCGTGAACGGGGCCTCGAATGCCGGGATGCTCAGGCCGACGAAACCGATAAAGTCCGCGACGCCGGTGACTTCCACGGCCCACAGACCGAAGCGGTGCCGCGCGAAATGTTCGCCAATGCGCTCGGCAAGCGCGTCGCTCTCGGCCCGCGACAGCACTTTGGGCATGAACTCCATGGCGCGCGGGTCGGCATTCAAATCCGCGAACGGCGCCAGGTCGTCGTCGCGCCATTGGCGAAGACAAAGCCGCGCGGTCTTCAGGATCGGAATCGACAAGGCGACCTCGTAATCGGCCGATCGTTAGTCGGTCGTTGCACTCTTAAGGGCGCAGCTCCGCGTCACAAAGTAGCTCGGCGTCGCTCGCCCAGGCGCGACCAGACGCCGGCCTTCGCCAGGCTGATGCACGCCGCCAGCAGGAAAAACGCCACGCCCCACGCGATCTGGTTCAGGCCGACGACCTGCTCCCGCGCCTGCCGGCAGACGATCCACGTCGAGGCGGCAAACCAACCGATGGCGCCAGCCGCCGCGGCCCCATAATATACGCGTCCGTCGATCAGCCGCGCATACAAAAGCGCAACCAGAATGGGCGCGACCGGGTATAGCAGCATGACAAGCGGCGGCACGCCAGAGAACGCTTGCGGGTCCACAAGCGCCGGCGCCAGGCACGACACCACCAACATCGGCGCGCCGAGGGCCCGCACCAAGAGTGCGAAGTCGTCGTCAAACAGCGCTCCGACGGCCAACACGACGACGATCGAGGCATGCCACAGAATCGCTTCGCGATACATCGCCAGCCACGGCTGCCAGCCGTCAAGGCCGAAGACGAACACCGCCATCACGCACGCCGCGCCGATCGCGACGCGAAACGACCGATGCCGGGCAAATCCTGCCACCACCTGCATGGCGCCCGCCACGGCGATCGGCCACGGCGTTTGATAGACGATGTCCTCCAGCACGAGCGAGCCCGGGCCGATGATCGCCAGGGCCGCCACCGCCAGCGAAAGCGCATCACCGGCGCGCCGCACGCGCCGCAGAAGCGCATAGACATAGAAGCCGATCGACGCCAGCAGGGTGACATAGAGCGGCGTGCCCTGCGTCGCACCGACGAATCGCGTGAGGAAATCGTAGTAGACCGGGTCCGTGCGGTGCCCGGCGGCGGCCAGAAGCAATATCGCCAGCGGCATGCCCAGCGCCGCGCGGCGTACCGTGTGATTCGCGGACACGATGCCGGCTTCCAGCACCAGCACGTCGACAGCCAGCAGAAACGGCACCAGGAAGTACGGGCCAAAAATGCTCTCGGTCCCCAGGATCGCGTGGAAAGAGACGCACAGGTAGTAGGCCCGCAGGCAGACGCACACGCCGAGCATTCCGAAGAGCACCCACGGGTAGGCCGGCCAGCGCCAGGGGCTGGCTGTTTGGCGCACGTAGCCCGGCCCGCGCCGCACGGCCGGCAGCAGGGTCAAGAAGACCACGCCGGCCACGGCGGGAAACGCAAAGAGCGCCCAGTACAAGGGGGGCGTCGGCGGCCGGTTCAATAGAGGGCTCATGGCCAACGGGTACACAAAGAAGAGCGCCAACATCAGGTAGTACGGGACGCGGAACAACACGGGCATCCGCAATCGCAGGCCGCGGAGCAGGCTTTCGCTCACGGCCACGGCGAAGGCCAACCCGCTCCACACAAAGATGCGGCCGGGCTGCCCTTCGGCGTTCAAGACCGGATCGACGCTCACCGAGATCGCCAGGAACATGAGCACGATCAACAGCATCAGGCTGCGCGCGTCGTCCCACACGTGGCCCAGGCGAATGATCAGCCATGCGGTCAGCGCGAGCAAAAGAGCGTAGGCGGCCAGGCCGAGCGTTAGCGCGCCCGCCTCGAATAGCTCGGGCTCGCGGCCAAACGATTGCCACAAGCCCGAGAAGACCAATAGGGCGCTGACCACATAAAACGGATTGTGGTTGTACAGCAAGCGGAACAGGTCCCGCGTTTCCGCGCCGATGCCCGGCGGGGCGGGCAGCGGCCTCGGCATCGACGGCGCGACGTCTGCACGTTCTTCCTTCGGCGCACTCTGCTCAAATTCGTCCATAGGGCACCTTGCCTTTCTCACTGCTTCCCGACGATCGGTGTATGAAAGAAAGAAATGAAATCCGCGCACCGTGCGCGGTGAAGATGCTCTGTCGGCGAACATATTCGCGCATGGCAAGACGCAACGCCACGCACGCGGAAACGTGAAACACCCTGGGTTTTGTCGCTCTTCCGAAAAGCGGGGCACGGCTGGCGGCGGCGTGAGCGAATTCACGGAAGGGAAGGCCGCTGTCGCGCCTCTTGCGCCTGATTGTCCAAACTCGGCGCCGATTTACAAGAAAAAAATGGTGCGATTGCACCAGGCGAATCGTGCGCGAGTGGAATCGTTCGCGCGCGTACTGCGGCGTGCTATCAACAAAGGAAAGCGAAGCGCGCTTTCGATTCGCGCGTTAAGGAATGGCGACCGCGTCTCGCCTGGTGCCGCGCCTGCGGCCGCGCTGCTTCTGCGAAGCTGTGGCACACGCGCGGCATGCGCACACGGTCAAGCCGCCCATGACAAAGAGAGCCATGCTGGCGGGCTCGGGCACGGCCAACTCGGAGACTACCGTGTAGCTCCAGAAGCCGACGATCCCGCCGGTGTTGGCCATCCAGCCTGCGACGTCGCTCTCGACGAAGGTCGGCCAGCCGTCGTAGATCTCGGCCGTCAGCTCGGCGAAGCCCAGGAAGTCCGTGACGTGCCAGTCCCACGTTTGAAACGGGGAATTGAGATTGCGGTTGATGCCGTCGGCGCCTGGCGCGATGCGGGCCACGACGATCCGGTCCGCCACATTGAGCGGCCCCTGGGCGATGATGTGGCGGGCCGCGGCAATGTCGTCGGGATTCGACAGCGGCAGGACGTACGAGTCACGATGGCCGCCGAACGGCGACGGTTCCGCGACGCGAAAATAGACGGTCGCCGCCGGGCTGTGCGACGCAACCGCCGCCGCCAGCGACGCGGCCAGAATGACCGATGGCGTACGCAAACGATGGCTCCCCTCGATCCGGCCGACGCGGTTGCCCGCCGCCACACGACGACGTGCGGCCCTCGCGCCCGCCATGGTAGCCCCGCGGCCTGTGGGCCGCAAGAATTTCAAGCCACCCACCAGGGCCGTTCACAGATTCAAGCTGGCCGGCGGCGCACCGGCGGGAAAGTGGGACAGGCACCGAGACGCAACGTTCGTCTGAAAGGACTTGCGCTGTTTATGCTCGGAGCCAGTCCCATTTTCCCGCCTCGCCATTTTGAAAAACAGAATGGCCCTGAGCCACCCACGCGCCCGCGCCGCCATGATTTCCGCGGGCTCCAACACACCAGGGTCCGTTATACTATCGGCGGCGATCGTCGCGACACATAGCGAGCGCAGGGGGATCGAGTCGTGAAGCAACTTCCATGGCGGATGTTCGCCGCGGCTGTCGGGCTATTGGCGTTTCTCGAAATCGCCGTTGCCGATGGGCCGGAGAAACCGAAACAGGCCTCATCGGTTCGCGTCGCCGGCATCGTGCTCAAATGGGTCCGCGGCGACAAGGAGGCGAACTACCGCCGGGCGGAGCCGATGATTCGCGAGGCGGCCGCCGCCGGCGCGAAGATCGTGTGCACCACCGAATGCTTTCTCGACGGTTACGCCATCGCCGACAAGAGCATCCCGCTCGACGAATACCGCGCGCTGGGCGAGCCGATCCCGGACGGCAAATACTTCCAGCGGCTGGCCGCGCTCGCCAAGGAGCTCAAGATCCACCTCTTGGCCGGCATGCTCGAAGCCGACGGCGACGCGCGATACAACACGGCCGTCCTCCTGGGACCCGACGGGACGCTTGTTGGCAAATATCGCAAGCAGAAGCTGGGGCACGAGTCGGTCCGCAACACGCCCGGCGAGGAGTCGAAGGTGTTCGACACGCCGTACGGCCGGATGGGCGTGATGATTTGCGCCGACCGGACCGAGCCCGACATTGTGAGCCGCTACCGCGACGGCCGCGCGGATTTCATTCTCTGCCCGTCAGGGGGCATGTTCGGACCAAAGACGAACGACCCGATCGTGCAAGCCCGCTCGCGCGAGAACAAGCTGCGGATCGTGTTTGTGCACCCGGCGGAGTTCCTGTCGACGGCGCCCGACGGTTCGATCGCCGCGCAGACCCTTTTGGGCGACCGGCTACTGGTTGCGCGCGACGAGGTCGGCGGCGAGACTGACCAGAACCGCATCTTGTATTTCGAATTGCCGCTCGCGCGGTAGCCTGCCTGGCGACCACTTCATTGCACGCGCCGCGGACGGTTCGTTAAGAGCTGCTCGCCATTGCGGTATGGCTCTATAGAACGCGCGTGCGGTAGCATGCGTGGCAGTTACGCATCGCGAAGCACAGTTCGCCAGGAAGCCTGCGCGCCATGGCCACTATCGAGCAGGAAATCGATCGCCGTGCGCCGGCTTGTCGACCGAGGGGGCGGCCCGCCGGCTATCATCGCTGGCACGATTTGCTGTTCGTACACTGGCGCGTCGATCCGGCTGCGGTCGCGCCGCTCTTGCCCGCCGGACTTACGCTCGACACGTGGGACGGTTGCGCCTGGGTGGGCCTGGTGCCGTTTTCCATTTCCGGATTGCGGCCGTGGTGGGCGCCCGCCGTTCCGGGCGTGTCAGCATTTGATGAGATCAACGTTCGCACGTACGTGCACCACCAGGGCAAAGACCCCGGTGTGTGGTTCTTCAGCCTCGACGCCAATAGCGCGCTGGCCGTGCGGATCGCCCGCTGGTGGTGGCGATTGAACTACCGGCGGGCCCGCATGTCGGTGCGGCGCGAAGGACGCACGGTGTGGTACCGGTGCCAGCGCCGCGCAGGCGCGAGGACGGTCGGTGCGGAAATTGTTGCCCGGATCGGCCCCAGGCTCGGCCAGGGCGAGCCGGGCCGTTCGCTGCCGCCGGGCCGGGCGATCGAGGGCACGCTCGAGCACTTTCTGCTCGAAAGGTATGTCCTCTACTCCCAGCGGGGTGGACCGCTTTTGACCGCCCGGGTACACCATCGGCCGTATTCGATTCGCCAGGCCCGGCTGTGGCGATGCGAAGAGTCGCTCGTGGCCGAGACCGGCATCGCACCGGACGAGCCGCCGTGCCACGTGGCCTACAGCCGGCTGGCGAAGGTCGAGGTCTTTCCCTTGCGTCCCGTCGGCAACTGACTTTGCTGCAATGTGAGTCAACGTTGGGCTAGCGGCGCCTCAGGGTCATTCTGTTTTTCAAAATGGCGAGGCGGGAAAATGGGACTGGCTCCGAGCATAAACAGCGCAAGTCCTTTCAGACCAACGTTGCGTCTCGGTGCCTGTCCCACTTTCCCGCCGGTGCGCCGCCGGCAAGCTTAAGCGCTGGCGGCTAACGTAAATGGAGCGGTCGCAGGGTATCGCGCATCCAGCGAGTCAAGCTAGTTCATCCTCCCTCTCCGGCTGAACGCTAGTGACACAGACCATCTGAGTAGATTCTCACCTGTGTCCACATTCACGCGTTCAATCATCCGGATCCATGAGGGAGGAATATGTACAGGGCGTTTCTTGGGCCAGTTGCCCTTTGCGCGATTTTTTCAATCTGCAACCAAACCGCGTCAGCCGGGGCAATTCAGTATTCCGCCACGTCCGGCGATCGCTCGGCGACCGTGAACTTCACGCGTTCCGGGTCGGACCTGATCGTCACGCTGGCCAATAAGTCGAGCGCCGACGCCACCGTGCCGACCGACATTCTGACCGGCGTCTTCTTCAAGCTCGACGGCGACCCAGCGCTCACGCGCACGAGCGCCCTTGTCGCCAAAAACAGCGTTTTTGTCAGTAACACGGGCGTGGATGTCACGCCCGCCGACCTGGTGGTCGGAGGGGAGTGGGCCTACAAGTCGGGGCTTTCGCCCGCCTTCGACGCGAACCAGGGGATCTCGTCGGCGGGACTGGGGATCTTCGGCCCGCCCGACCTGTTCCCGGGATCTAATCTGCAAGATACGACGAGCCCTGGGGGAATCGAATACGGCATCACGCGGGCCGGCGACAACCTGCTGACGGGCAATGGCGGCCTTTCCGGACAGCACTTGATCAAGAACTCGGTCACTTTCACGCTCTCCGGCTTCAGCGGCGAGCCCGACGCGAAGATCACCAAGGTGTTCTTCCAGTATGGAACGGCGCTCGACGAGCCGCGCGATCCAGGCACTCCTGACCCTCTCATCCCAGAGCCATCGACCTTCTGCCTCGGCGCGCTTGCGTTGGCCGGCATGACTCTGCTGCGCCGGAGGCTGAGCCGATAGTCCGGGTTGGTGTTGTCTTTGGCACATTGCTCGGCGGTTTCAATCTGCGCAGAAATTCTTCCGAATTGCCCGGCTAGACTGCCATATTCGCGTGTGTGCCCTGGCACATAACCCCAGGAATAGTAGTTGGTTATGGCTTTGTCGGCCCGATTCGTAAGCAGTTTCGCATCAACGCAACAAAATCCTTTACTTCGTTGATGTGAGGGGCCATACTAGTCGGATGGGGGGACCAGCAACGCCCCGCCAGAAGCAGTCCGCGACTCGGCAACTGAGAGAAACGCCCATGATTCGAGCATCGATCCTCGCAACTTCTCTTCTGAGCGTCGTCCTCTTGGCGACGAATTCTCACGCCACGATTCTGAGCATGGCGGCCGACATCGAGTTCAGCAATGCAACGGCTCCTTCGGGGCCGGCGCCATGGTTGACGGTCACCATCAACGATCACGGTGGCAGCGGCTCGGTGACGCTCGATATCGCCGGTTCGGGTCTGAGCTTCAATGAAAGCGTCAGCGAATTGTCGCTGAACTTGGATCCCTCACTCGACCCGGCTAACCTCGTGTTTTCCGCGCCGACGAAGTCGCGCGCCTTCACAACGCCTACGATCGCGACCGCCGCCAACGCCTTCAAAGCCGACGGCGACGGCTTCTACGACATCGACCTGGCCTTCGCCGTCGGCAGCGGCGCTAGCACGTTCCGCTCGGGCGACTCGATCGAATACACGATTACCGGAATTGCATCCCTCAACGCCCTATCGTTCAACTTCCTGAGTAAACCGGCGGGTGGCCACGGACCGTTCATCATGGCGGCTCACGTGCAGAACACCGGCGGCGCCGGTGGCGGCAGCAGCGGCTGGGTCACCGACAGCGGTGGCGGGCAAGTGCTCATTCCGGAACCAGCCACGTGCCTCTTGGCCGCGCTCGCAGGGCTTGGCATACTGGTTGTTCGGCGCAGAATCCGCGGCTGAAATCGTATTCGGCCAGCCCATCCCGCGCCGCTGCGCGGCAACTGCGAGAACGACCCGGTGCGGCACTTCCTTTTGGCAGTTTGGCTCTCATGCGGAGCCATTTGCGCGGCTGCGGACGTAGATCCGGCGCTCGTCGGCCACTGGCCGATCCGGACGGATATCCGCGACCGCTCGCCGGCGGCGAATCATGGAATTGTGCGAGGAGAGCGGTATGAGGGGAATGTGTTTTGCGGCGTTGGCGCCGATCATCCCTTGTTTAACCGCCGCGACGCGTACGTCGAGGTGCCCAACACGGCCACGCTTCAGTTGGGCACCGGTGAATTCTCCGTTTCCGCGTGGGTGACGCACAACCAGTCGCTAAACGACGTGCCGGGCGACGTCGTGTCGATGTACGACCCCGATCGCCGCCGCGGCTTTCACCTGACCATCGCCCGGCGCGACGCTGCCACCAGCGGCCAATCGAACGCGCCGCAAGTCGAGTTTGGCATCGACAACGCCCGGCTCGACCCGGCGTGGACCGATCGCGGCCGGCCAGGAAGCGCCGTCTACGTCATGGCGCTGGCGGTCTACGACGGCCAACTCTATGCCGGCACCTGCGAGCCCGGTGCTCGACAAAGCGGCCACGTTTACCGCTACGATTCGGGCGGGCACTGGATCGATTGCTTCAGCCCCGACAGTGCCAACGCCGTTACGGCGCTGGCCGTGCACCGCGGCCACCTCTACGCGGCGACGGGATGTTACCGGCTCCGTGGCTCCGCACTGCCGGACTCGCCCAACCAGACGCCCGGCGGCCACGTGTATCGTTACGAGCGCCCCAGCCACTGGGTCGATTGCGGCAAACTGGGCGACGCCCAAGCCGTTAACGGCCTGACCACGTACCTGGGCTATCTCCACGCGTCCAGCACGTATTCGCCCGGCGTGTTCGACTACAAAGCGACCGAGAAGTGGGACGCTATCGGCACCCCTCAAGGTCGCCGCGTCGAGTCCCTGGTCGCGTACCACGGCGCGCTTTTCGGCGGCGCCTTCGACGGCGGCGAGGTGTACCGCTACGTGCCCGAGAACCGTGGCTGGCAGACGGTCGGCAAACTGCCCGCCACGACGCAGACCTACGGCTTTGGCGTCTATCGGGGCCGGCTATACGTCGGCGCCTGGCCCACCGGCAGCGTCTATCGGTACGACGGGCAGAGCCAGTGGACCAATTGCGGGCGCTTGGGCGAAGAGAAAGAAGTCATGCCGCTGGTGGTCTACAACGGCAAGCTGTACGGCGGCACGCTTCCGGCGGCCGCCGTGTTTCGCTACGACGGCGATACCACTTGGACCGACGTCGGCCGCGTGGACCTGACGCCCGATGTGACGTACCGCCGCGCGTATTCGATGGCCGTCTTCCAGGGGCAGCTCTTTTGCGGCACGCTCCCTTCCGGACACGTGAAATCGATCCGGGCGGGCCAGGCCGTTAGCTCGGACCGCGAGCTCGATCCCGGCTGGCGCCACCTGACGGCGGTGCGGGAAAAGACGCGGCTCGTGCTCTATATCGACGGCAAACCGGTGGCGCGCAGCCCCGAGTTCGCGGCGGAGGACTACGACCTCTCGATCGACAAGCCGCTGTTGATCGGCTTCGGCTCGACCGACTACTTCCACGGGCGAATCCGCGACGTACGGCTCTATCGCCGCGCTCTTATGGCCGACGAGGCGGCCCGCTTGGCCGCGGAAAAACCGTTGGAAGAATAGTGTGCCGCGGGAATGCGGCCATCGCGCGCGACGTCGGTCGTCGCGTCGCACTGCTCCTGGCGAAGCGGTGGCACGCTCGAAGACGCGTTCTCACGCGCGTTCCGGTGCGGCGCCGTGCTCCGCTGTCGCGCGGTGCAAGCGCGGCCTGCCGCCGGGGGCGGCGGGCGGCTGCCCGTGCGTGCGGCGATAGAGCGTCCGCAAGACCTCGACGAATTCCAGGTACTTGCTCGACGAGTCGGGGAGCGTGCTCAGCACGTGCTTGCCCGCCAGGACCTGCCGGTTCCACAGGGCCTCGTCGTCCACCAGCTCGACGATCCGCACGGCCGCGGCCGCGGCATCGTCGGGCGGAAAATAAAGCGCCGCCTCCCGGCACACGTCGCGGAGAAACCCCAGGTTCGACGTCACGATCGGCAACCCCATCGCCATCGCCTCGGGGTACGTGGCGCTAAAGCACTCCAGCACGGTGGGCAAAAAGCAGATATCGCAAGTACGATAGAGCTCCGGCCCATCGGCCACGGCCACCGGTCCGATATTGTTGATGCGGGATTCGACCGCGAGCGCCTTGGCCCGGCGGTTCAGCTCGGCCAGGAGCGGCTCGTCGTCCTTGAGCGTGGTGACGAATTCGAAATCGATCTGGGGGCGGCGGGCCTCCAGCTCCTTGGCCACTTGCGCGATGATCTCGATCCGCTTGTGCTTGTAGGGAGCAGAAAAGCACAGGATGCGAACGCGCGATCCACGCGCTGGAAACGGCCGCAGACCTCCCTTGTCGAGATAGTGCTTGCCGCAGGTGTTCGACACCACGGCGATGCGGTCCAAGGGAAGCCCGACGCGGCGGTGGTAGCCTTGCCGCACGTACTCGGTCTGCACGACCAGCATGTCGCAGCGGCGATACCAATAGGCGCGGTAAATGGCGCGCAAAAACGTGGTGATCCACTCGCGCGGGAAGCTCAGCACGCGATAGGCATGGATGTCGGCGTGCGCGACCCATGGATTGCCGGCCCCCAGCAGGTGCGGCGCCGCGAATTGCACGTAGGCCGGACCGCAGATGGTGAATACCAGGTCCGGCCGCACGCGGGCCTCGTGAGCCATCAGGGCGCGCCGGACCTGGCTGCTGGTGGCGGGCGAATCCTCGAAGACCTCCTCGTGCGGAATCGGCGCCGGATGGAAGCGGCGCATCTGCTCGTGAACGATCCGCGACGTGGCAAAACGCCAGTCGATGCCCTGCGGATCGCGGAGCACCTCGCGAATGAAGGACGTAGCCACCTGCAGCGCCCCGCCCGAGTTGAGCGGCGTTGTATTCAGCAAGATCTTCATGCGGAGCGCCTCGTCGAGGCGTGGGGCGGGAGAAGCGGTAACGGGCGAACGCGAAACGGCATGCCGCCGGGTGCGCAGAGACGTTCGGCGCGGCGACAAGAAAAGCGGCCAAGCGCCCCATGACATGATGAGTGCTGCGACGCTACTTGGACGTCGATCGTCCGTTTAGGCTGCCTCGGCGGCCGCGGTCGATCCAACCCAGGTTGATCCGGCGGGCAGGGCCGCTTGCGACCGGATGGCAAAAGCGACCGCCGGCCGCGCGGCAAACGCCACGGGACCCACGTCGCGCAGACCGAGTCGCACGGCCGTGCTTGCCGCCGCATCGAATACGGTCAGGACCGATCGAACCAGAACGTCGAAAACCCGAACGGAAAAGCCACGGTCGCACGACCGCGAGCGCAATACTTGAGAATCCACTGAGCCACCCTGAAGAATGAAAACCGTGTGAAGGAAGAGTTCTAGGAGACGACTCTTGCTCGGTTTTCACTAGCAGCTCTGGATAGAATACCCCTGACCACAGGATACGATACCGGAGCGACCGCGTCGGCGTCAAGGATATTGACCAGGAGAACTGCAAAGTCCGGGGTCTGGCTCTCAATTCTTCCGAAGGACCTTCGGCCGACAAATGTGCCTGACCCCCTCTCCCAGGACTTTGCAGTTCTCCTGGGATACTGACCGAATCTCCCGCGACGAGCGAAGTTGAGCAGCCAAAATGAGGGGGTCGCGGCCTGATTGCGGGAGGCGAATGACCCGCCCACGGAAGGGGCTTTGGCTGGGGTTTCCCAGGGCTCCGGCCGGTCCCCGAACCAACGTAACCGCCCATGCCGCGTGCCGCGTACCTCCACGTGCCCTTTTGCCGCCATCATTGCGGGTACTGCAACTTCACGGTTGTGGCGGGTCGCGACGACCTGATATCCCGATACCTTGAGGCCATCGATCGCGAGTTGTCGGCGCTCGATAGCCCGCGCGAGGTGGACACGCTTTTCGTGGGGGGCGGCACGCCGACGCACTTGCCGCCCGACGCGCTCGAACGCTTGTTGGGCACCGTGCGTGGGTGGTTTGTGCCGGCCCCTGGACATGAATTCACGGTCGAGGCGAACCCAGCCGACCTGACGGCGGAGAAAACGCAGGTGCTTGCCGCGCACGGCGTCACCCGCGTCAGCCTGGGGGCGCAATCGTTCGACGCCGAGAAGCTGCGGCGACTGGAGCGCGATCACGAGCCGGGCGACATCGCCCGCGCCGTCGAGCTAGCGCGTGTAGCGGACCTCCGCGTATCGCTGGACCTGATCTTCGCCGCGCCGCACGAGACGCTTGCGGGATGGCGGCGCGACCTGGAGGAGGCCATCGCGATCGGGCCCGATCACATTTCGACGTACGGCTTGACGTACGAGCGAGGGACGACATTCTGGGGGCGGTTGGCGCGCGGCGAAGTGGCGCGGCTGGACGAGGAGCTGGAGCGAGAGATGTACGTCGCCGCGATCGAGCGGCTCACTGCCGCCGGCTTCGAGCACTACGAGGTCTCCAACTTCGCCCAGCCGGGACAGCGGTGCCGGCACAACGAAGTGTATTGGGTGGGCGCCGAATACTACGCGGCTGGGCCTGGCGCCGCGCGGTACGTCGGCGGCCGCCGCGAGACGAACCACCGCAGCACGACGGCGTGGCTATCGCGCGTGCTGGCCGGAGAGTCGCCGGTCGCCGAGCAAGAGACGCTTGCCCCGGAGGATCGCGCCCGCGAGGCGCTGGTGCTGGGCCTGCGGCGGCTGGCGGGGGTCGAGCGCGGCGACTTCGCGGCCCGCACCGGGTACGACGTCGATGCGCTCGCTGGCGCGGCACTCCCGGATTTTGTCGCGCGGGGGCTATTGGCCGACGACGGCCGCACGGTCCGCCTCACGCGCGAAGGCCTCTTGGTCAGCGACGCCCTGTGGCCGAAATTCCTGCGCGCGTAAACGCGCAATGCGCACCGTTCTCAAAGGTGCCGCTGTGCCGGCGTCAGTTTCCGCGACCGCGATTGCTGCGCAAGGACATATCGCGTCCAAAGTTTCGTCCATAGCGATCTCGGCACTCATCGCGAGCCTGCTTGAGGTAGATGGTGCCACGGCCCTCTCCAGGCGGTCAATTCCAGCGACGCTGAGGCGGATCGCGCAGCAGCGTGAAGAATTCCTCGATGCCGTCGGCAAGTAGAAGAAATCGCCGAACGCTTGCTTCAAAGAGATCTCACCACGACCCTCGGCCTCCGTGATCAAGATGATCAACCCACCCGTGGGAGGCTCCCTATAGGCAGGATCTTGGGGGAACCGTTGTCGTCAAACAACACGAGGTCGCCGGGATGCGCTACTTCGGACGACGGATGCGGCGCGCCAATTCCGTGCAGCGATGTGAGGAGAGCGGGGGGGCGCCGACCGGAGCGATTTCCGGCTCACTGAAGTATCCCTCATTGAAATCGAGAATGAATTGACGATAGTCCGGGGAAAAAGTCACGCCGATCCGGCGTTCCAACGCGTCAAGCGTCGATGCACTGGGCAACGGAAAACGCTCGCGGGCGAAGCGAAGGTATGCAAGGTCGATCGCGTTCATATGGGGAGTGGCCTGGGGATTGCGTAATGATGAACGCCTTCCTCGTCAATCCATCCTGCCTCATGCGGGACGCCGTACGGGTAGTGATCAACGGCAGCGACTTCCGCCGTTTTCCGGGAATAAAACGCGGCGGCTTGAATAGTGTGGGCGACGACGAGAGTTCGAAATGTCGGCGCTGCATCCCAGTCAGACCCGCTCGAGATTTTCGCGGCGCCACGGTGGATCCCGCAGCAGATCGAAGAACTCTTCAATGCCGTCCGCCAAATAGTAGAAGTCGCCGAAGGCTTTCTTCAGGAAGATTTCTCCGCGACCTTCGAATTCGGTGATTAGAATGACGAGCCCTCCCATCCCTGTGTTCCCAATCGGCACGATCTTCGGAGGGTCGTTGTCGTCAAAGATTGCCAGCGTGGCTGGGCGGCCAAGCTCCGCCTCCTGATGCGATGCGCCGATTCCATAGAGGCATGTGAGCCCATCGTCGGGACAGCCCTCGCTCACGGGCGTGATTTCTGGCTCGCTGAAATATCCTCCATTGAACTCCAGCACGAACCGCCGATAGTCGTCGGGGAAGATCACTCCCACGCGTTGCTCGAGCAGGTCCAACTGAGATTCACTCGGCAGCGGGAACCGCTTCGTGGAGAACCTGTTGTAAGCGTACTCGATGTTCGTCATGCTACACTGGGCTTCGGCTGAGAATAGTAGTGAACACCATCTTCGTCGATCCACCCTGCTTCGCGGCGAACCCCGTGGTCATCGATGAATAGAGGCAGCGATTTCCTCTGTTTGCCCGGAACGAAGCGAGGTGCTCGCAACAACGAGCCCGGGACGTACTTACCCCATTCTGCTTCGGCCATCCGGCGGTAATGTTCCACTTGCGCATTGGTAATCTCGTCCATCTGGCCTTTGCGGGGACCAGCGACGAATTCACGCTTTGCGCTCGAAAACAGGCCCGCCGGGTGGACGATGAAAACGGAGCCGTCCTCCGCAGCGAAATGATAACTCTCCTGCGCCGTAGCGACGTAGTCAGGCTGCAGAGCGCCCGTCGCTTGTAGGACGTCGCGAGCGGTGAGGTATACGGACAAGACCCCCATCGCTCTGCCCGTCGTCCCACCGCCCTTTGCAGACCGCCGGAATGCTCTTGGCGCGGCCGCAGATCCCTTGTGCGCCACAGGCGTATGAGCACCCTCCCGCACCAACTCCATCGCCTTGGAGCCCGGCGGCCCAGCATGGTTCCATTTGTACCCTTCGGGTCGTTGCCAGGATGGATCGCCCAGTTTCGCTCGCATTGCCGCGTCGGCCGCAACACTGTCTGCATTTGTCCCGGTAACTGTCTCAATGCGAACGCCCGCCTGGGCAGCGCTACCGCCGTAGTACGCCTCTGCCGGGAAGCCAACGACGGCGATGTAGCCATTCTCAAAGCGCACCTCTTTGCCGGCAACGCCCGCTTCTTGATTCTCGATCGAGTCATTGTATCGGAAGACGCCGTCGCCCTTCGTGCCTTTGATCCATGTTCCCCGACGGTCGGCTGGCAAGTGCGATTTTGTTGCCGGGATTTGCCTCGACGAAGGAGCATTGGCAGGCTTCGCAGCTTGATCGCCAGCAGCGACGTGCGGCTGGTCGGCCCCCGCAGCGCCAATTCCTCCGCCCTTTGGAGCCCATTCGCCGCCCTCAGGTGTCCCCTTTGGCTGACGAGGATGATCGGCCTCATCCCATTCTGTCAGGCTAGCCCAGTAGGTTTCGTTGCCGCTTGGCGAGGCGCCACGTTCCGTCTCGCGCTGTCGAGCCTCCTTGCGGCGCGGTGTGCTGAGCCTCTCTTCGGCGCAGGTGGAAATCTGCGCCGCCCACTGCAAAACCTCGCGGTCGTGGCGGGCTTCGGCCTCGGCAGCTTCGAGCGTGCGCAGCTCCTCGGCGTGCCGGCTCGGGAATTTGACGAGCCTTTCCAATTCTTCGCGTTTTTCTCGCGCCCTTGTTTCTGGACTGACAATTCGCGGAATCGGCTTGCCGAGGATGGCTTGTGCAAAGAGCCAAGCCTCGCTCGGCGGCCAATCGTTGGGGACCCCGGCGGGCTCTTCGTAGGGATCCATATATGTCTCTGCAGTGCCAAAAAAAGAGCCCGTACCCATAGCCGCGCGCCGCACACCTCTTGATAGCCCTGCCCACGCGTCGTGGCTCTGAAAGCGGGCCTGGCGCTCACAGAGCACCCAACTTTTGGCGGCCGTCGGGTTGCACCGGTCGGACCGGTTCTGCCGGGGCAATCGGCTGCATCGGGAGTCGATCTGCCTCGATTTGTCGCGGGTTCTTCGTCACTGCCTACTGCCTACTATTCCGTGCTACGTTTGTCTTGATTACCTTCACCTCAGACGCACATCCACGTATGCCACCACTCATCTTCGAAACGCTGGAGCCGCGCCACTTCTTAAGCGGCGCGTCGTTTCTTCCGGCTGCCGACTTCGTCTCGGCCGCTGTGGTGTCCAGTCTTCCGGCCGTCAGCCCGTCGCCCAGCGTGCAGTCGCTTGGCGAGAACGCGTTGCCGGCGACCGATGTCCCGGCGATGTGGCCCGCGGCCGGCTCCTTGACGAACGCCGTCCCCTGGGCGCTCAGCGACGCGCGCATGTTGGCATCCGGCGGCGTCAAGCACATCGACGCGCTCGAGTCCGGTCAGTTGGGCCTCTTCGCACCCCTAGCGCGGGAAGGGCACGGCGCTCTTTCCGACACACTGCGGGCCCAACCGCAGAAAGCGGATGCGGAAGCCACGCACGGCGTCACAGCGCCCGAAGAATTGCCCGCCCCCCACCAAACCCCCAAACTTCGGTAACGACTTGCCATAAGCCGACCGGAGGTAGGGTGCGCTGTGCTGCGCACCGCAGCGCGATGTTGCAGGTCTGGTGCTTGCAAAGCACCCTACCGTCTGCGTGTCGCGAAGGCGGGCAGGATGCCCGCCCCCCAGCCCTACTCGGCCCCGGTGTCCAGCACGGCCAGAAAGGCCTTCTGCGGGATGTCGACATTGCCGACCGACTTCATCCGCTTCTTGCCTTCGCGCTGCTTGGCCCACAGCTTGCGCTTCCGCGTGATGTCGCCGCCGTAGCATTTGGCGGTGACGTTCTTGCGCATCGCCGAGATCGTTTCGCGGGCGATGATGCGGCTGCCAATGGCGGCCTGGATCGCCACTTCGAACATGTGCCGATCGATCTCTCCGCGAAGCTTCTTGACCACGGCCCGGCCGCGCCGGTCGGCGTCTTTGCGATCGCAGATGATCGACAGCGCGTCGACCCGCTTGCCGCCCACCAGGATATCCATTCGCACCAGGTCGGCCGGGAAATAGCCGACCAGCTCGTAGTCCATCGTGCCGTATCCGCGCGTGCAGCTCTTGAGCTTGTCGTGCAGGTCGTAGATCACCTCGGCCAGCGGCAGGTCGTAGACGAGCATGGCCCGTGTCGGCGACAGGTATTCGGTTCGCACGTACGTGCCGCGGCGGTCGTTGCAAAGCTGCATGACAGGGCCGATCGACTCGCTGGGCAACACAAAATTCACCCGCACCACCGGCTGGCGGAACTCCTCGATGTCGCCGGCGTCGGGCACTTTCTGCGGGTTGTAAATCCGCAGCAGCTCCCCGTTGCGAGTCAGAATCTCGTACGTCACGTTGGGAGCCGTCTGCACGAGATCGAGGTCCGCCTCGCCTTCCAGCCGCTGCTGCACGATCTCCATGTGCAACAGGCCCAGGAATCCGCAGCGGAAGCCAAAGCCCAGGGCGTCGCTGGTCTCGGGCTCGAACTCGAAGCTGGGGTCGTTGATGCTGAGCTTGGTCAGGGCGTCGCGGAGCTCCTCGAAATCCTGCCCGTCGGACGGGTACAGCCCGCAGAAGACCATCCGCTTCGGCTCCTGGTAACCCGGCAGGGCGGTGGCGGCAGGCTCGCCGGCCGTGGTGACGGTGTCGCCGATATGGACCTGGCTGAGGGTCTTGATATTGCAAATCAGGTATCCCACCTGGCCGGCCTGAAGCTGCTGGCACGGCCGCCGCTGCGGGGCGAATTGCCCCAGCTCGAGCACTTCGTGCACGTAGCCCATCTTGATGAAGCGGATTTTCTGCCCCTTGCGGACCGTGCCGTTCATCAGCCGGACGTAGGTGATGGCGCCGCGGAACTCGTCGTAGTGCGAGTCGAAGACCATCGCCTGCAATGGCGCCTTGGGATCGCCCGCGGGGGGCGGAATCCGCTCGACGATCGCCGCCAGCACGGCCTCGACTCCTTCGCCCGTCTTGCCGCTGGCCGGCAGCACGTCGGCCGCGTCGATTCCCAGCACGGTTTCCATCTCGTGCATGACCTCCTCGGGCCGGGCATTCACGAGATCGATCTTATTCAGGACGGGCACGATCGCGAGGTTGCCGGCCATGGCCGCGAGGGCGTTGGCCACGGTCTGTGCCTCGACCCCCTGGCAGGCGTCGACCAGCAACAGCGCCCCCTCGCAGCAGGCCAGGCTCCGCGACACTTCGTACTGAAAGTCGACGTGGCCCGGAGTGTCGATCAAGTTCAGCTCGTAACCTTCGCCGCCGTGGCGGTAGCGCATGGCGACGGCGCGGGCTTTAATCGTGATGCCGCGGGCGCGTTCGAGCTCCATGTCGTCGAGCAATTGCTCGCGCAGCTCGCGCTTGGCGACGGTGCCAGTGACCTCGATCAGCCGATCGGCGAGCGTGCTCTTGCCGTGGTCGATGTGGGCAATGATCGAGAAATTGCGGATGTGTTTGCAGTCGATCTTGGTCAAAGCCGTCTTCCTCTTTCCTAGGGGCCGCTTCGCGCGGGTTGCGTGAGCCACGGCACAGGGCGACGCTCACGCGTGCTTCGTCCGTGAGTGTTCCAGGCGCGCGACGCCGGCCGCGCCGATGAAGCCGGCGTCGCCCCCCAGCGTGGCAAAGTCGATCATCGTCCGCTCGGCCAGGACGGGGAACGCGCGGCGATGCACCTCCTCGCGAACGACCTCGAGAAACCGCCGCCCCAGGCGCGACTCATGGCCGCCAAACGTCATGGCCCCGCCCAGCACCACGCCGTTAGGGTCGATCGTGTGCATCAGGTTGACGACGCCCACGGCCAGATAGCGGGCCGTGTCGAGCACGATCTCAAGCGACAAGGCGTCCCCCGCCTCGGCCTCGCGCGCTAGCGTCAGCGGCGTCAGCTCCTCGCCCGCGGCAACGGCCCGCGCCAACGTGCCTTCGGGCCGCCTGGCGAGCGCCTCGCGCGTTCGACGCACAACGCCCTTGGCGCTGCAGTAGGCCTCCAAGTGGCCGGTCTGTCCGCAGGAGCAGAGCGGCGCGTCGGGGCGATGATCGATAATAATATGGCCGCACTCGGCCCCGTGGCTGTGTTCGCCTTGCAGGATCAAGTCGTCGATGATCACGCCGCACCCGATGCCCGTTCCCAGCGTAAACATCACCATGCTCCGCAGGGCGCGGCCGCAGCCGACCCAGAACTCGCCGTACGCGGCCGCGTTGGCGTCGTTCTCGAACGTGACCGAGAAACCGCAGTGTTTCTCCAGCCGCGCGCGGATCGGGAAGTTCATCCAGCCGGGCAGGTTGGGCGGATCCAGGAGCAGTCCGGCCGGGATGTCCATGGTCCCAGGCGAGCCGAGTCCGACGCGGGCGACCTGGTCGCGGGTGGCCCCGGCCTGACGGATGGCCTGGCCAACAGCCTCGGCCATCCGCTGGGCCCCGTCTTCTGGCCCTCTCTTCGGATCGGTGCGAATGCTGAGACGCGACAGCGGTAGCCCCTGGTCATCGACCACTCCCACCTTGATATTGGTGCCCCCCAAGTCGACCCCGACGTACAGCGGCAGGCGTGCCTCCGCGATCGGAATACAATGGGGTTGATGGGACATTGGGAAGGGGAGAGCGAACCGGGCAAGGCCGGCCGTGCCCCCTGTTGGCTGGCAAACGCTACGAGAAACTCTATGTGCGATGGAAGTATAGGTGCAGCGGCAGAGGGTGGCAATCGCAGCCCTGCGGCCACGAGTGGGGCTTATCCATCATGCTGCAAAGGACGACGCGCGCACGTGTTACATCAGAAGCGCCGCCAGCCCACCTGGATTAAACCAGGGCCCTCTGGTAGTGTTCAGGCGGATAAGCGGGCAGGTTGCGGCTTGCAGGGGTTTGCCCTTCTGACTCCCGCGCGTCGGCCAGGCTTAGCGGCGGGAGACGTAGCGCACGGATGCCCGGAAGCGACCACCGCCTGGGTCTCACCATTGCGGCGCGTCGCGTTTCAGGCGCGGCGGGCGGTCGTTCCCTTTTCCACTCCCACGGCGCACCGTCAGTGAATCGGTCGACCGGACTCGCGGACACCCGCAAGGATTTGAAATGATGGTCACGAAGTTGTCCCGACCCCGGATTGCCGTAGCGACGCCGTTTGCCATCGCCTTGCTCCTGGCCATCCTGTTCGTCCCCACGACGGCACTTCGGGCCGCCGATACCAGTTCGCTCGATCCGGTGGCGCTTGCGCGGAGCGTCGTCATTCATCGCGACAGCTACGGCACGCCGCATATCGAGGGGCCGACCGACGCGAGCGTCGTCTTCGGTTTCGCGTATGCGCAGGCCGAGGATTATTTCTGGCAGGTCGAAGACACGTACATCCTCTCGCTGGGACGGTACTGCGAGATCGTGGGCATCAAGGGCTTGAATTCGGACCTCGTGAACCGGGCGTTCGAGGTCGTGCCGCGGTCGCGCGAGGACTACGAGCAGATCGAGCCGGAGACGAAGGTCCTGTGCGAGGCGTTCGTCGCCGGGCTGAACTACTACCTGGCCCGGCACCCCGAAGTCAAGCCGCGGATGATCACGCGGTTCGAGCCGTGGATGGTCCTGGCGTTCGGCCGACACCTGCAGATCGAGATGTGCTTCCGCTACACGCGGCTGTCGAGCAACTTCATGCCGCGCACGGTGCCCTCGATCTCCGCGGCGGTGGGCTCGAACGCGTGGGCGATCGGCCCGAGCCGGACGAAATCGGGGCACGCCATGCTGATGGCCAATCCGCATCAGCCGTGGTTCGGCTTCGGCCAGCTTTATGAAGCCCACCTGAAGAGCGGCGAAGGCTGGAACTTCACCGGCGCGACGTTTTTCGGCAGCCCCATGCCCACCATCGGCCATAACGAGGACGTGGGCTGGAGCTTCACGGTCAACGAGCCCGACATCGCCGACGTATGGCGCGAGACGTTCGACGACCCGACCGATCCGCTGAACTACCGGTACGACAAGGGTTACCGCCGTGCGACGGAGTGGAGGGAGACGATCCGCATCCTGCAAGGGAGCGAGTTAAAGGACAAAGCCTACACGTTTCGCAAGACGCATCACGGACCGATCGTCGCCAAGGAAGGGAAAGTGCAGCTCTCGGTCCGCATCGGCAAGTTGTACGAGGCGCTTCTGCTGCGGCAGACGGCCAAGCTGGTGCGGGCCAAGAACGTCGACGATTTCAAGGCCGGCATGGGCATGCTGAATTTTCCCATCATGAACGCGGTCTACGCCGACCGGCACGGCGACATCTACTATCTCTACAACGGCACGATCCCCCGCCGCGACCCGCAGTTCGACTGGAGCCAGCCGGTCGACGGCAGCGACCCGCGCACCGAATGGCAGGGCTATCACCCGATCGACGAATTGCCGCAGGTGCTCAACCCCAAATCGGGCTTCGTGCAGAACTGCAATTCGAGCCCCTTTACCACCACGGACGAGGGGAACGCCCGGCTCGAGGATTTCCCACCGTACATGGCGGAAGACAAAAACGACGACAAGCGGCGGGCCAAGGTCTCGCGGCAGATCTTGCGCGAGATGTACGACGCCACGGTCGAGGACCTCGAGCACGCCGCCTTCGACACGACGCTCTATTGGGCGCAGGTCGAGCTGCCCAAGTACGGCAAGGCCTTTGACGCGATAAAAGGGAGCGACCCGGCGCTCGCGGCCCGCGTGGCGCCGTACATCGAGCATCTGCTGGCCTGGAACTACCGCGTCACCAAGGAGTCGACGCAGGCGCCTTTGTGCGTCGCGTGGTACGAGGAGATGTACGGCGCGACCTATCCGGGCGAAACGCTCAAGCCGGCGTACCAGGACAACGTGCGGCTGCAGTTCGAGGCGCTCGTGCATGCCGCCGCGAAGTTGCAGGCCACCTACGGCAAGTGGAAGGTCGCGTACGGCGACATCTATCGCATCCAGCGGCACGCCGACGTGGCGGAATTGTTCGACATCCCGTTCGACGACAACGTGGCCAGCCTCCCCTGCGTCGGTTCGCACGGACCGATGGGCGTGGTGTTCACGCAATACTACTCGCCCAGCATCCGCATCCCCTTCGTGCGGACGATCAACAACCACTATGGCGTGGTCGGGCTGACGTACCTGGGCGTCTTCGAGTTCGGCGACAAGGTCCGCGGCGGCACGCTCCTGCAATTCGGCTCAAGCGGCGACCCGCGCTCGCCCCATTTCATCGACCAGGCCAAGCTATTGTCAGAGTGCAAGGTGAAGCCGGACTTGTTCGACTGGGAGGAAGTGCTGGCCGACGCCCGGCAATCCTATCACCCGGGCGAAACGCAGCCGATCACGGCGCGGAAACGATAGCACGGATCACCACGGCACGGAGACACGGAGGAAGAAACTCCTGAGAAGCACGAACGAATGAAGAACGTCCGAATGTTTCGAACTTCGGCCTTGTCATTCTTTCAACATTCGAGCTTCGACATTCGTCAGTCCGTCCGCTCCGTGTCTCAGTGGTGACGTGGATTCCGCGCGTCACAGTGGCCGCTGCGGCAGCTTGCGGGGGAAAGGGGGCGGCTCGGTCGGCGGCAGCGGTCCGTCTTCCGATTCGCACCAGCCGCGGCGGTCCTCCTCCGAGGCGTAGTACCGCAACCACGTCTCGGGATCGCCACCCTGGTCGGCGCAGTCCCAATGCAGGTAGCTATTCGAGTTGTCGATCTTCTTCTCGGGCGACGGGAGGATGTCGCGGTAGATCAGGCAATAGAGCTGCCGGTCGGATAAGTGATCGGTGAACTCGAGAACGATCCGCTTGTCGTAAAGCTTCTGGATCGTGTCCCACAGCACGTCGTGCAATTGCTCGTCGTCGAGCGCTTCGGGCCGCGGCAGGCCGAGCTTCGGCTCGAACCACTCGCAGATCGGCAACACCGGGGCCCGCTCCCACGCCAGCATGCTGGCCAGGTACTCGTTCTCCAGCGGAGTCGGCAGCTCGCCGACGTTCAACTGGCTGATCGAATCGTCGAGAAACGGCTCCAGCTCGTCGCGCAACTGCGCGTTGCGCATGAGGTGCTCGACTTCGTCGGAATGCGAGGAGGGGACTTCGGACATGGTCGGCGGGCCCGGCGTAAAAGCACAAAGGGTGTGGATCGTGTGCCTAGAATCTTTAATGTAACGGCAATCGCCGCGCGATCAAGGTATCCGCGTGCGCGCGCGACCGCGAAAATGCTCCATGGGTGAAAACCACCAGCACGATCGCGCGCGGCCAGCCGCAAAACCCGCACGACCGATAAAGTCGCACGCGCGCCGCACGGCGTTTCGCCGCGGGCGCGCCATACGGGGCCGCGGTCAGATCGCCGGAATGAACCCGGCGGCTGGCGATGCGGAGATTTGCTTCCCAGCGCCGTCCATGCGCGCTGCTAGCTGAGTATCGACATGGCCTTCCGTGAGCGGCTCGGCGATGGCGGCCCTCAGCCGCGCGTGGATCTCACCGCGGTGCACGGGCACTTCGGCCGGCGCCTCGATCCCCAGCCGCACCCGCCCGCATCCGAGTTGCACCACGGTGATCGTCACGTGATCGCCCACCATGATCCTCTGGCCCGCCTTCCTGGACAGCACCAACATGGCTTCGTCTCCTTTCGCAGAAGACAGAAAAATGCGCTTCGCCAACTGATCCTCCGGCGCACACTCTAGCCGTGGTCGATGAGCCGGCGGTTAGCGTCTGGCCAGGAATGGATGAAGCCGGTTGGGCAGATTCGGGAGGGCGAGGGGCGAAGCTCCCCGCTGAGTCGGCGGCGGTATCTGTAGGAGGCGTCTCCCGATCAACCAAGGCCACGGGTCGCCAAGAGAACTGCAAAGTCCGGGGTCTGGCTCAATTTTCGGCACATGCGGTTGTCAATTCTTCCGAAGGACCTTCGGCCGAAAAATGTGCCTGACCCCCTCTCTCCGGACTTTGCAGTTCTCCTGCACGGATCGCCAGGGCCGTTCACAGATTCAAGCTTGCCGGCGGCGCACCGGCGGGAAAGTGGGACAGGCACCGAGACGCAACGTTGATCTGAAAGGACTTGCGCTGTTTATGCTCGGAGCCAGTCCCATTTTCCCGCCTCGCCATTTTGAGTCCTCGCGGATAGGTTAAATGCGGTCGGCCCGGGAACTCGTGGCCGGCCGTCCTGCCCTTGCCCTGCCCCCGCGTGGATCGCCTCGCCCGCTCGTTCACTCTCGTTCAGAAAGGGACACGCCATGTCGCGTGAAAACCGTCGCACGTTTCTCAAGCAGTCGGCGGCCGCCGCCGTCGGCACCGCCGCCTTCACGATCGCCGGCACCAGGTCGTCGGGCCGGGTGCTGGGCGCCAACGACACGATTCGCATGGCCGTGGCCGGCCTGCGCGGCCGCGGGTCCTCGCACGTCGACGAGTTCACCAAGATGAAGGACGTGCAGATCACGTACCTGGTCGATCCCGACGCGCGGACCTTCGCCCAGCGGGCCGCGACCGTCAAAGAGCGCACCGGCGTCGACCCCAAGCAGATCAAGGACATTCGCGAGGCGCTCGACGATCCGAACGTCGACGCCATCAGCATCGCCACGCCTAACCACTGGCATTCGCTGATGACGATCTGGGCCTGCCAGGCCGGCAAGGACGTGTACGTCGAGAAGCCGTGCAGCCACAACATTCACGAAGGGCGCATCGCCGTCGAGACGGCCCGCAAGCATAACCGCATCGTGCAGCACGGCACGCAAAGCCGCTCGAGCGGCGCCTGGGCCGGCGGCATCGACTTTGTCCGCTCCGGACAGGCCGGCAAGCTACTCGTGTCGCGCGGGCTGTGCTACAAGCCGCGCGGCTCGATCGGCATCAAGCCGCCCTCCGAGGTGCCCGAGCAGCTCGACTTCAACATCTGGTTGGGGCCCGCGCCCGAACAGCCGTATCACGCCAACCTCGTGCCGTACAATTGGCACTGGTTCTGGGACACCGGCAACGGCGATATCGGCAACCAGGGCGTGCACCAGATGGACCTGGCGCGGTGGGGGATCCCGGGCGCGGCCTTGCCCAAGAGCGTGATCAGCCTGGGCGGGCGGTTCGGCTACGTGGATCAGGGGGAGACTCCCAATTCGCAGATCGCGATCTTCGATTTCGGCGAGTCGCAGCTCATCTTCGAGGTCCGCGGCCTGAGCACGCCGGCCTACGAAGGGCAGAAGGTCGGCAACATCCTCCACTGCGAAAACGGCATGGTGATCGAGAACAAGTTCATTCCCAAGGGCTCGACCGAGCCGCAGGCGATAGCCAGCGCCCCGCGCGGCCCCGGCGGCGGCAACTTCGGCAACTTCATCGCCGCGGTCCGCAGCCGCCAGCAATCGGACTTGAACGCCGACATCCTGGAAGGGCACTACTCAAGCGCCCTGTGCCACCTGGCCAACATGTCGTACCGGCTGGGCGAGGAAGTGCCGTTCAACCCGACGACCAAGGCCTTCGGCGACAACAAGGAGGCCTACGAGACGCTCGAGCGGATGGAGCACTACCTGGCGAAGACCAACGCCCTGAACCTGGACGGCATGAAGTACCGCCTGGGCCGGAAGCTGGTAGTGGACGCCGAAATGGAGACAATCGTCGGCGACTCGCAAGCCGCGGCCATGCTGACCCGCGCCTACCGCGCACCGTTTGTCGTGCCGGACAAGGTGGCGTAAGGGCCGGCTCCGAACGAGCGTGCGATCCCTGCATGATGTCGTGCGTGTGGCACGGCGCCTGCCATCGCGCTAGTCCTGTGCCGCGCCGTCAACCAGACGGCGGTCTTGTCCGTTCAATCCAGTCGGTGAGAGCCTTAAGGTCGTGGCCCCAGAAGAGAGCAAGACCGCGATCCTGCGCGTCCTCCAAGTTGTGTCGCTTGTAGGGGAAGAAAAGGGGAAGAAAAGGGGACATTCTGATTTACGACGGTTGACGTAAAGTAGAATGTCCCCTTATTAGCCCTTATTAGTTCAGAGCAGTCGAGGATCAGCCCGAATACCTCCTGCCAGCCGTCGCCGTCGCTATCCCAGAGAAACGTGGCTCCAAATAGCGTCGGCGTAGTTTGAAATTCGATTGGCGATACCCATACGCCATCTTTAACAATGGTGCCTGAGCACTCAACATGCACGACATATGGCCGTGTCGCCAACCCCCACGCGAGAATCGCCATCAGGACGAACCAAGTCCGCATGCTGAACTGGAACCAGCGGCGGCGTGGACGGACGGGGAGATTCATTGCGAGCCTTCCGTGCGGTTTTTCTCCCGCTCTAGCCGCTCGCGCTCGGCTGCCTCGTTCTCGTCCAATTCTTGTTGGGACAGGGGCAGATACGTCGCTTCTGGAAAAAGTCGCTTCGCGTCCGCTCTGAATTCCGCCTCCCACATGTATGGCACTCGTATCTTCTGCACTGGGTAATCGTCCAGAAACCACTCACGGAAGCTCGGAATCGGTGGGAACTCGTAGCTTGAGTCCCATTCAACGTAGCCGCCTTTTGCGAAGAGCGCTTCGCGAAAAGCGATCCGTTGTCGGGCCAGGTTCACTTGCCAGCCGAGCCACAACGCAAACAGCGTCACCAGCAGGAACATCGTCCTCAGCCTGAACTGGAACCAGCGGCGGCGGGGCTTGGGTTGTGCGTCGGCCATGGGGTCATTCTACCGCGCCGCCCGCTGCCAGAAGAACGCCCTAACCAGCCCGTGGGTAGAATGAACCGCGGCTTTGATCGGTGTCACCGCTTTGGCGACAGTCATCGCTGATGGAGAGCCCTTCCCATGCCAGGCAAGCAGGCCGTTTTCATCGTTTTGGCGGCCATCGTGTCGGGCGTCCTCGTGTTCTCGCTCGAGGCGCTCGCGCCCAGCGGACTCGTCCCCGGTTGGTTCGAGTTCCTCGCGTTCGTCGCCGTTTTCGACTTTGTCGCAGTTTGGTCGATTTGTGCCGCGCTCCTCAGGCGGTCGCTCATCGCCCGGCTTGTGACCCTGGCCGTAGCCAACGCGTGCTATCACGGCATCATCTCGCTCGCCGAGCACGCGAGGGGGCGGCCGTTGGCTATCCTTGAATCGTTTTGCATGCTTGGCGGATTCGAATCGCTAATGGTCTTTGCTGCCCTTGTGTTCTTCGATTGCACCTGGGTCCGCGCGCCAGTCGCCGATTCCCCCGAACAGAACGCACTTGGATCGCCGTTTCAATTCTCGCTAGGGCGCGTCTTTCTGCTTACGGCATTGGTCGCGGTCCTGGTAGTCTCACGAATGCACATTGATTCTCCAGGCTCGATCGTGAATCCTGCCGACTTCTTTGACTGGCAACTCGCCGCGACGATGCTCGCACTGGCTGCGACGTGGCTCGTGCTCGGCCGATTTTACACCATAGCGCGCCTGGCGGTTTGCGGCGCGACGGTGGCTGTCGTCACTGGCTGGATCCTGATCTTCGATGCTTTTGTTGGTTTAGCCCCGGCCTTGTTCGTCATATTTTTGGTGGGGCTGTTGCTCCCCTTCCGCCTTGGCGGCTTCCGCATCGTGTCGGGGGCTCGTCCCAGAAGCGCCTAGGGGCTGGGCGCGCGATCAAACGCGCGGGTGCCTAAGAGAAGCCGCGCCGGCGACGGCGTCAGAACGACGCGAACTGCTGCGCCGACTGCGCCTGCGGCAGACGCCGCCCCTCTCGGGGCTCTTGCCGCGCGAGGGCCGCTCGATCCCACGGGCTCGCGGCGCGTGGCTACGCGCCGTCGCCGCTAGCGCGGCTTCAGACTTGGCACCTCACTGCCCGCGCCGACAGCAGCCGATGTCGCCCCTTTGGGGCTCGACGAGCCATCGCGCCGCTACGGAACCCCGGGCTCCCGCCCGGGGCTACGCGCTGTCGCCGCTCACGCGGCTTCGGAGATCGCGCTCCGCTACCCACTGCCTGCCGCCGGCTGCCTGCTGCTTCTGCCCGCTGCCTGCTGCCCGCTGCCTGCCGCCGGCTGCCTGCTGCTTCTGCCCGCTGCCTGCCGCCCGCTGCCTGCTTCTTCAGATCAGCTCGCGGATTGGCTCGCGCATGTCGACCAGGTATTGCGGCCGGCCGGTGTGGTCGACGATCGTCGTCGTCTCGACGTTGATGCCCAGGTTGTGATAGAGCGTGGCGAACACTTCCTGGAAGTGGACCGGGCGGTCCTTGGGCACTTCGCCCAGCCGGTTGGTCGAGCCGATGACCTGTCCGGTCCGCATGCCGCCGCCGGCCAGTAGCGCGCAGGAGACTTGCGGCCAGTGATCGCGGCCGGCGTCCTTGTTGATCCGCGGCGTGCGGCCAAATTCGCCCCACACGACGACGGTCACGTCGTCGAGCATGCCGCGGCGGTCCAGGTCCTCGACGAGCGCCGTCACGCCCTGGTCGAGCATCGGCATCTCGGTCCGCCCTTGGGCGAAGTTGCCGCCGTGCCAGTCCCAGCGGCTGAAGGCCAGCGTGACGCAGCGGACGCCCGCCTCGACTAGCCGCCGCGCGACGAGGAAATTGTCCAACAGCCGCGGTCCGCCGTCGTCCTTGTTCTGATTGACGCCGCGGCCGTAGCGCTCGCGCAGACGGGGGTCTTCGCGCTCCAGGTCGAGCGCCTCGCGCAGCTTGGAGGAGGTGAGCACGTCGAAGGCCCGTTGCTGGAAGGCGTCGAGCCCTTCCATCTGGCCGCTACTGTCGACCTCGGTGCGGAAGCGGTCGAAGCTGGTGAGGATCGTCTTGCGGTCCGACAGCCGGTCGAGTGTCACGCCTTGCAGCACCATGTTGGCCATGCCGTCGCCGTCGGGCTTAAACGGCGCGTGCGCCTGGCCCAGGAAGCCGGGCGAGCCATTGTCGGCCCAATCCATGTGCCCCATCTTTGGCGACAGGCCCACGAAGGGCGGCATCGAGCGATCGACCGGCCCGTGGAGTTTCGACAGCACCGAGCCCAGGCAAGGATGACCGCCGCGCGGGCCCGGGTCCCGGCGGCGCCAACCGGTCAGGCACTGATACGCGTAGTGCGAGCCGTCGCACCCATAGACCGAGCGGATCGGCACGAACTTATCCATCATCCCGGCGATGCGGGGGAACAGCTCGCAGATCTCGATCCCCTCGACGCTTGTCTTGATCGGGCGGAACTCGCCGCGGATCTCGCGCGGCGCGTCGGTCTTGATGTCCCACATGTCCTGGTGCGGCGGGCCACCAGGCAGGAAGATCATGATGATCGCTTTGTGCGAGCCGCGGACGCCGGCATTGGTTTCCGCCTGCAGGATCTGCGGCAGCGAGAGACCACCGAGCGCCAAACCGCCGATCTTGAGGAAGTTGCGACGCGACACGCCATCGCAAAAGCGGTTCGGACTGCCGAGAATCGTCAGCATGGCGTTCCCTCGACGGCTGCGGTGGGATTGGCGGCGGGACGGCTTTGCACGCCAGTGGATTAAACACCGGGCGCAGAGCCACCGTGCCGCAAACGTGCAGTTGGGCAGGACGACCGTATCGTATCGAAGTCCGTTGATCGGTTCAAGCTTTTCCCAGGCCACGCCAGGAGAACTGCAAAGTCCGGGGTCTGGCTCATTTTTCGGCACATGCGTTCTCAATTCTTCCGAAGGACCTTCGGCCGAAAAATGTGCCTGACCCCCTCTCCCAGGACTTTGCAGTTCTCCTGCCGGCCAAGCTTTGCGGTTTCGGACTGCCGGCAAGCGGCCTGTGTCGCGCCGTGATGCCTCGCTGCTAACTTACGGCAAAGAAAGGGATTAGGGGAAATGAAGCGAAGCGGCCGAGCGTGATGTTCGGGAGGAACGCGTCTGCCATCTTCGCGCGGGCGGCCTGGACGCGCGGCGGAGGCATCGTCCGCGAAGGCGGCTAGATAGAAAGCAGCGCGGTTCAAAAGAAAGAATGAGCAGCCGCGGATTTCACGGATGATCGCGGATCAAACAAGCGGCCGCCAGGAAGCGTGCGAAGCGCAGCGGCTGCAATCGACTCGCAATCCCTTGTTCGATCCGTGTCCGTTCGCGTTCATCCGCGGCCAAATCCAATCGATGCATCGGGTTTCCGGGCGTATGATTGTTGCACATTCGGCTAGTGTGCCCGTTCGCACGGTATCACAGGGCCGTTCACAGATTCAAGCTTGCCGGCGGCGCACCGGCGGGAAAGTGGGACAGGCACCGAGACGCAACGTTGGTCTGAAAGGACTTGCGCTGTTTATGCTCGGAGCCAGTCCCATTTTCCCGCCTCGCCATTTTGTTACCGGAGGTTCGTATCGGGGTATCCGAGGCCCGCATGCCGCGCGCACGAGCTCACAGGCGTCGACTGTGGCTGGCCGGCATTGCGGCCGGGCTGGGGGGACTGTTGCCCTCAATGGCATTGGCGGACGCCCCCCCGCCCAACCTCGATTTCAATCGCGACGTTGCACCTCTGCTGGTCAACAACTGCCTGGCCTGCCACAGCGGCAGCGACCCGGCCGGCGCGCTCGATCTGACGCGACGCGCGGGCGCCACGACGGGCGGCGACGGTGGCCCGGCGCTCGTGGCCGGCAAACCGGACGAGAGCATCCTGCTCGACCGGGTGCGCGACGGTGAGATGCCGCCCGAAGGGAAGGGCAAACGGCTCGCAGGCGAAGAAGTCGATCGGCTGGCCCGCTGGATCGCGGCCGGCGCCGCCTGGCCCGAAGATCGCGTTCTCAGCCCTTACGAGTTCACGACCGAGAAGCGCGCTGGACTCGACTGGTGGTCGCTTCGGCCGCCGGTTCGCCCGACCGTCCCGGCGAGCGCGCACACCGCGTGGGTCCGCAATTCGATCGATTCCTTCATCGCGCAAGCGCTCGAGAAGAAGGAACTAGAGCCGTCGCCCGAGGCCGATCGGGCGACGCTCTTGCGCCGCGCGAAGTTCGATCTGGTGGGCCTGCCGCCGTCGCCGGAAGAAGTCGACGAATTCCTTGCAGACGCGGCGCCGGACGCTTACGAGCGATTGATCGAGCGGCTGCTCGCGTCGTCGCACTACGGCGAGCGTTGGGGCCGGCACTGGCTGGACGTGGTCCGCTTTGGCGAGACCGACGGCTACGAGACCAACAAGCCGCGCGCGAACGCATGGCCCTACCGCGACTACGTCATCCGGGCGCTCAACGAGGATCGTCCCTGGCCGCGCTTCATCCTCGAGCAGTTGGCCGGCGACCAGGCAGGTGAGGACGTCGCCACTGGTTTTTTGGTCGGTGGAACGCACGACGTGGTGGGCATCCAGAACATCGAAGGCCAGTTGCAGCAACGGGCCAACGATCTGGACGACATGCTGTCCGCCACGGCAACGTCGTTCTTGGGCGTGTCGGCCGGCTGCGCCCGCTGCCACGACCATAAGTTCGATCCCATCACGCAGCGTGACTACCACGCGCTGCAAGCGATCTTCGCCGGCGTGCGGCACGGCGAGCGGGATCTGAAGCCCGACGATTACGACGAGCGGCTGCGCGAGGAGCCGGACGTGCGGAAGGCGCTGGCGGCGGTCGAGCGGCGGCTTTTGGATTTCGAGCCGCTGGCCCGCGTCGGCGGTCCGGCCGATGCGCCGCACCGCGCGGCAGTTCATCCGCTGGGCAACGTCGACCGCTTTTCGCCCACCGCGGCGCGGTTCGTTCGCTTCACGGTGTCGGCCACGAACCAATCGGAACCATGCGTTGACGAGTTGGAGATCTACACGGCCGAGTCGAGCCCGCGCAACGTGGCGTTGGCCTCGGCAGGGGCCAAGGCGACGGCATCGGGCGTGTTTGCCGACGGCGCGTCGGCCCTGCACAAGCTCGAGCACATTAACGACGGCCGCTTCGGGAACGGCCAAAGTTGGATCTCGTCGCAGGTTGGCGGCGGCTGGGTGGCGATCGAGCTACCGGAGCCGGTCGAGATCGACCGCGTGCACTGGGCCCGCGACCGCGAGGCGAAGTTCGCCGACCGGCTGGCGACCAAGTACAAGATCGAAGCGGCGCTGACGCCCGGCGATTGGCGCGTCGTGGCCACGGGCGACGACCGCCGCCCGTACACGGCCGACGCCAAGCCCGAGACGCTGTCGGGCGAGACGGTTCCCTCGGAGCGGGCCGCGGAGTTCAAGTCGCTGGTGGCGGAGCGCGAGCGGCTTGCCGCGCGCTTGCCTTCGGCCGGCATGCGCAAAGTCTACGCCGGCACGTTCGAGCAGCCGAAAGAAACTCACCGCCTGCACCGCGGCGATCCGATGCAGCCGCGCGAGGAAGTGACCGCCGGCTCGATCGCGGCGCTAGGCAACGCCTTTTCGCTTGAGTCCGACACGCCGGAGCACGAGCGGCGGCTGGCCCTGGCCCGCTGGATTGGCGACGCGCGGAACCCGCTCACGGCCCGCGTGCTGGTGAACCGGCTGTGGCACTACCATTTCGGCCGGGGTCTGGTGGCGACGCCCAGCAACTTAGGCTTTCACGGCGGTCATCCGTCGCATCCTGAGTTGCTCGATTGGCTGGCCACCGAGCTGATCGAGCGCGGGTGGAGCGTGAAGGCGATGCACCGGCTGATCATGCTTTCGGCCACCTATCGGCAGGCGAGTCGGCCGGTCGAGCGGGCCGCGGCCGTCGATGCTGGCAATCACCTCTTGTGGCGCTATCCGGCGCGGCGGCTCGAGGCAGAGCCGATCCGCGACGCGATCCTGCGGGCCAGCGGCCGGCTGGTGCTCGACGTGGGCGGGCCCGGCTACGACGCCTTCGAGTCCAACAACAACTACGTTCACGTGTACCAGCCGAGGCAGTCGTTCGGCCCGGCCGAGTGGCGGCGGATGGTGTACCAGCTCAAGCCGCGCGTGGTGCAGGACGCGACGTTTGGTGAGTTCGATTGCCCGGACGCGAGCCAGGTGGCGCCGCGGCGAAACGTGTCGACCACTGCGCTACAGGCCCTGAACCTCTTGAACAGCCCGTTCATGGTCGAGCAGACGCGCGAGTTCGCGGAGCGCGTGCGGACGGAGGCCGGCGAGAACGTCTCGGCCCAAGCGCGGCGCGCGTTCCGTTTGGCGCTCGCGCGAGAGCCGGATCAGGAGGAACTGGCCCGCGCGGTCACGCTCGCCGAGGCGCACGGCGTGCAGGCGCTGTGCCGGGCGCTCTATAACGCCAGCGAGTTTGTTTACGTCGATTAAGGAAAGCAGTTTCGTTTAGCCGCCGCCGCCACGCGACGAAAGCACTAACCGGATCGATGACCCAACGCGCACATCCACTATCGCACGCCGGGCGCCGGTTGCTCGATCGCCGCGGGTTTCTCGGCGACGCGGCCGCGAGCTTGGGCGCGATCGCGCTGGCCGGGTTGCTCGAGCAAAACGGGCTCTTGGCCGCCGAGTCGGCCACGGGCTCCATCCCGCCGGCCATCAACCCGGCCGCGCCCCTGGGCGCGCGGACGCCCCATTTCGCGCCGCGGGCCAAGCAAGTCTTGATGATCTTCTGCTCTGGCGCGTGCAGCCACCTGGACACGTGGGACTACAAGCCCGAATTGCAGAAGCGCGACGGCCAGCCCATGCCCGGCTTCGAGAAGCTGGTCACGTTCCAAGGCCCGTCGGGCAACCTGGCCCGCAGCCCCTACGAGTTCCGGCCGCGCGGCCAGTGCGGCAAGCACTGCTCGGACCTGTTGCCGAACCTCGCCGAGCTGGCCGACGAGATGTGCTTCATCCACTCGCTCACGGCCAAGAGCAACACGCACGGGCCGGGCGAGAACCAGATGAGCACCGGCTTCACGATCGAAGGCTTCCCCAGCATCGGCGCCTGGGTCAGCTACGCCCTGGGGAGTGAGTGCGACAATCTGCCGGCCTTCGTCGCCATACCCGACACGCGCGGCGTGCCGCAGACGGGGCCGGCCAACTGGTCGAGCGGCTTTCTGCCGGCCGTGTTCCAGGGAACGAGCTTCAACAGCCAACGGCCGATCTTGAACCTGGCAGTGCCGTCCGAAATCGCGCCCGCGGCGGACACGGCAGCCCGCGATTTCGCGCGGCTGCTCAACGACCGCCATCTTGCGCGCCATGCGGGCGACAGCGAGCTGGCCGCGCGGATCGCCAGTTACGAGCTGGCCGCCAAGCTGCAGCTCAGCGCGCCCGAGGTGGGCGATCTGTCGCGCGAAAGCGCCGCGACGGCCGACATGTACGGCGTCAACGACGCCAATCCGCTTTTGGCGGGTTTTGCCAGGAACTGTCTTTTGGCCCGCCGGCTGCTGGAGCGCGGCGTGCGCTTCGTGCAGCTTTTTAACGGCGCCTACGCGATGGGCGAGGGCGTCGGCAATTGGGACGGGCACAAACAGCTCAAGAGCGACTACGACCGGCACGGGCCGATCCTCGACAAGCCTGCCGCCGCCCTGCTCTCGGACCTCAAGGCGCGCGGCATGCTCCGCGACACGCTGGTGGTGTGGACCACGGAGTTTGGCCGCATGCCTGTCTTTCAAGTAGGCGCCAAGGGCCGCGATCATAACCCGGAAGGGTTCACCGTGTGGCTGGCCGGGGCGGGCGTGAAGCGGGCCACAAGCTACGGCGCCACCGACGAGTTCGGCTACCGCGCCGTCGAAAACGTATCGACGATCTACGACCTGCACGCCACGATCCTGCACCTCTTGGGCCTCGACCACCGCCGCCTAACCTTCACCCACAACGGCGCCGAGCGCCGCCTGACCGACGTGCACGGCCACGTGATCGGCGACGTATTGGCGTAGGAGCGAGGGAAGAGCTGGCATTCAATCGCTTGAAGCCGCACGAACAGACGATCATCAAGCTGCGGATTCTGGAGGAGCTTAGCTATCCGCAGATCGAAGCGTTGACCAGCCTCTCGGCCGAGGGCGCTCGAACCGCTTATCGCCGGGCGATCGCACACTCAAGAAGTCTTTCGACGGCGAGGCCCGGGCGCGACGGGTTGCCCCTCGTGCTTGACTCCGTAGTATAGTACGGAGTCTATAATCGGCCTGAGGCGCTTTCGATAGGAGCCCGCAAATGAAGTCGTTACGTACAGGAGAAGTTGCCCGGTTGGCGGGCGTCAACGTCGAGACGCTCCGTTTTTATGAGCGGGAGGGAATTCTTGTCGAGCCGCCACGCAGGATGTCCGGTTACCGAGAGTATCCGCCGGATACCGTAGACCTGATTCGGTTCGTCAAGCGAGCCCAGGAGCTTGGGTTCTCGCTTCGGGAGATCCAGGAACTGCTCAATCTTCGCAAGGTTCCCCGGCGCGCCACCGGGAAGGTGCCGGGATTGGTCAGGGGGAAAATCTCCGAGATCGACCACAAGATCCGCGATCTGCAGGCTATGCGACGTGCATTAGGTGAGCTTCTCGGCGCCTGCGAAGAAAAAAAGTCGGGGACTAGTTGCCCGATCATTGCTTCCTTGAGCGGGTGTCCTGAGTGTGCAGAGACCGAGAAATGACGCCCCGCGCCGGTCCTGGTCCAACGTTCTTCCAGATTTCCGTTGCCCGGCGAACCGGTTCTTCCCCTTGACTCCGTACCGTGGTACGGGGTGGATAATAGTTTGTGCGTGGCCGGCTGCGCGCTTGGGCGCCCTCGGTCGACGGCGACGCTTTCAACCACCGGGAGTCCGTCATGAGGCCGTTCGAAGAGAGAAGTTGGGCCCTGCCCGCGCTAGGCGTGGCCCTGCTTTCCGCCGCCATCTTTTCTTTCGTTGGCTGCAATCGGAGCGCTGACCAAGACGCGGGCGGTTTGTCAGCGGCAGCGCCGTCGAGCCTAGGCAAACCGGTCCAGGGCGACGTGTCCACCATCTGCGCGGGCTGCATGAGTGACGAGAAGCTCGGCGAGACGGTGGCGATCGAAGGCGAAGTCGTGCAGCAATGCCCGGCGACGGGTTGCTGGTTCCGCATGAAGGACGACGCAGGCGAAGTGTTCGTGGACTTAGCTCCGGCAAAGCTGCGCTTGACCGAGGCACGCGAAGGGCAACATGCCAAGGTCAGTGGGCGCGTGATGAAGCAGAGTGGACAATTCCGGCTTGAGGCTCAGCACGTCGAGTTTGGGTCTGCCGAAAGAGGCGCGCCCTCAAGCGAGAAATAGAGAATAGGAGATTCACTTCGTGCTGGATTTGGAGAGAGTTCACGAGACTTTGTTAAGCCTGGAGACGGCGTCCGTCTTCGCCTTCGTCTTGGCGGCTTTGGCTGGCCTGCTGTTGGCCCTGACGCCCACGGTCCTTGCGACAGTGCCCGTGGTCATGATGTACGTGGCGGGCGAGCCAGACCTGAGACGGTGGAAGGCGTTTACGCGGAGCCTGGCGTTCGTTCTTGGAACCGCGACGACGTTCGGGGCGTATGGATTGATTTTCGGGTGGGCGGGCACCCAACTTGCCCCATTGTTCGGCAGTAACGGGTATCTCGTCGCCGGCACCGTGATGGTCCTACTCGGCTTGGCGATGCTCGGCAAGCTGCGTCTGCGCGCCCCACCGCTATTCGGTCCGGAGCGGAAGGTCGAGAGCCTAGCTGGGTCCTACGCCCTCGGGCTACCTTTCGGCCTGGTAGGCTCGGCTTGCCCGTGCTCGATCCCCGTTGTGCTCACGATGCTACTCTATGCCGGAAGCATTGGCAGCGCATGGTTCGGCGCGGCGATGCTGTTCGTCTTCGCGCTTGTGCGCGGCCTGCCGCTCGTGCTGGCGGGCACGTTTACCGGACTGCTCAAGGACTTCAAGGCCGTGGGCCGTTGGCAACCGCGGTTGGAGAAGGCATCCGGTGTATTTTTGATCGCGCTCGGGGCGGGTTTCGTGGCTCAAAGGTTCGGGACGGTCGCGGCGGCGGTCGCTGCCGGCATCGCTGCACTTTCCATTGTCATTTGGTTGCTCGCAACCGCCTTGCGGGACCGAGCGGACCACGAGGCCGGACCAAAAGATACAGGCGTCCCGTTGTTGGAGACGGAGATCAGAACCCCTGGCATGGTCTGCGAGGGTTGTGCGGCCACGCTCAGCAGCGCGCTTCTGGCGCTGCAGGCAGTCCACAAAGTCGTGCCCGACGTGAATCAGAAGCGGGTGCGAGTGTTCTACAACCCGCAAAGGACGAGCGAGGAACGCCTGCGGCGACGCGTCGAGGAGATGGGTTTCTTGTGATCCGCAGAGTGTCGCCGGAAATGGAATAACTTACTGGCAAATGATAGAGGTGTCATGATGAGTACCGCAACGACTGCTGAGCCCGCTCCGCGTTTCTGGAGCGAAGAACCTTCCCAAAAGGCGGGCCGGCGGCGAATCCGGGCGCATATCGGCGGGCTGCACTGCTCGTTGTGCACCGGCACGATCGAGAAGGCGCTGGGCAGGCGACCGGGCGTCGACAAGGTGTCGGTGAGCTTGACGCATGAACAAGCGCTCATTGAATACGACCCGACCAGGACACGCGCCGAGGACCTGCTGCAAACGCTCAAGGACATCGGCTACACCGTCTCCGATCCGCGCAAGGTGCGGCCGTTTGAAGAAGAAGAGCAGGCGCTGGTGCGCGAGCGGGGCCGTTTCCTGATCGCATTGACGGCGAGCACCGCCGCGATGGGCTTGGCCGGATACCCGGTCGAGAGCTTGTGGTTCTGGCTGTGCGTGTTTTCCATCGCAAGCCTCGTCGTGTTTACCTTTGTGGTGTTGCGCAGCTATGGCTTGCGTCAGGCGTTTGTCGGGTCTGCCATTCTAGCCGCGTTCGGCGCCGGCACTTATGCGCTCCAGTTGAGCGGCGCGTTTGGCGGCGCCACGCCGTGGATCGCGGGCGCGCTGGCCGTTCTTCTCATCTTCGGCGTGGGCGGGCACATCGTCCGCATGGCATGGGCGGCGCTGCTCCGCGGCATCCTCAACCAACACGTGCTGGTGGAGTTCGGCGCGTTCGCGGGGCTTATCGGCGGGATTGTCGGGCTGGTATTCAATCCTTCCAATTATCCGACGACAGCATTTTTCTCGGTGGCGGTGATGGTGCTCACCTATCACATCTTCTCCGAGTGGCTGTCGCTGATCGTGAAAACCCGCAGTTCTCAGGCAGTCAAGAAACTTTTGGACCTTGAGCCTGACGTTGCGCATGTCGTGCGCGAAGGTAAGGAAATAGAGATCCCCTTCGAAGAAGTGCGGGTCGGCGACATGGTGCGCGTCCGCCCAGGTGAGCGAGTGGCGGTGGACGGCGTGGTCGAATCTGGTGCCTCGGACCTGGATGAATCTCTCGTTACCGGGGAGCCAAAGCTGATCGAGAAGGTCCCCGGAGACAAAACCATCAGCGGCTCCCTGAACGGTCACGGCACGCTCCTCGTGCGCGTCACCGTGGTGGGCGAAGAAAGTTTTCTCAGGCAAGTGATCCGAAGCGTGGAAGACGCGCGCGCCCTCAAGCCCGGTCTGCTGCACCTTGTGGATCGCGTGCTCCGGGTCTACACGCCGATCGTGCTGTTGACTGCGGCCGGCTCGACGGTCTTCTGGCTCCTCGGTCCACTGGTGATCGGAGGCTCGCCCGATGTGCAGCGAGCGATGTTCGCCGGCCTGAGCGTGCTGGTCATGGGCTATCCCTGCGCCGTGGGAATCTCAGCGCCGCTGTCGATTGTCCGCGGCGCCGGCGAAGCGGCCGAGCGGGGCGTGCTGATGCGCACCGGTGAAGCTTTTCAGGCCCTGCGGCGCGTGCAGCGCGTGGTCTTCGATAAGACCGGCACGTTGACCGAAGGCCACCCTGCATTGCGCGCAATCGTCGCTGTGGTCGGTACGGAAGAGCAGGTGCTTGGGCTGGCAGCAGCCGTAGAGGCCAGTTCTGAACACCCGTTGGCCCGCGCGGTGGTAGGAGAAGCATTTGAACGCAGCATAGCTCTACCTGAGGTGCAGGATTTCGAGGCCGTTCCGGGGAAAGGTGTCAGGGCACGTCTTGGCAATCAACTGCTCATCGTCGGCAGCCCGAGATTTCTGTCGAGTGAGGAAGTGAACATCGCGCCGCACGAAAAGCGTATTGCAGAACTCGAATCGCAGGGGCTGACGGTCATCGCCGCCGCGCGGGACGGCGCGCTCGTCGGTTTGCTGGCGCTGGGCGATGCACTGCGGCCCGATGCGGCGGAAACGGTTCACCGACTGCATGCGATGGGCATCCATACGAGCCTGATCACCGGCGACAACGAGCAGGCGGCAAAACATTTCGCCCGTCTCGCCGGCATCGAAGATGTCCATGCCCGCGTGTTGCCAGCCGAGAAAGCGGAGATGATCCGCAAGCTTCAGAAGAGCGCGCGCGTAGCCATGGTCGGCGACGGCATCAACGACGCGCCGGCCCTGATGCAGGCCGAGGTCGGCATCGCGTTCGGCAGCGGGGCCGACATCGCGGTCGAATCCGCCGACGTGATCATCCTCAACAAGCGGGTCGGCGCGGTGATCGATGCCTACGAGATTAGCCGCTACAGTTACGGCAAGATGGTGCAGAACATCGTCCTGGCGTTCACGTTCAACGGCATCGGAATTCCGGCGGCCGCGACGGGATTGGTGTATCCAATCTGGGGGATGGTCGCGATGGCGGCCAGCGTGACGTCCATCTTCATCAATTCGCTGTGGAGCCGGGGCACTTATTTCTTCCAGGCCATCAAGACGGTCGGGCAAGCTCCGCCGATTGCAGCCATAGCGCCCGCAGAAGCAGATAACCAAGTCATGCGGTTGGTTCGCTCAGGCGGCAGCCTGACGGGAGATTCCGGTCATGTTTAAGTCAACCACTTTCGAAGTTATCGCTCGTCGTTCATCCGGCGCCGCACGCGGAGGAAGCGTTGCTTCGGTGAGCCGCCCCTACGTCCTCGGGGATCGCCGGCCCGCGCAGGCCACGACCGCGACGATGCCCAGAGCGCCGAGCACGAGCGTCGACGGTTCCGGTATGGGCGAGAGGTCGCCGGGGTCGAACTGGCCGGGCAAGAACACGAACACGCGGGCCTCATCGACGACGCCTGCAAAGGGTGGCAACGCCCCGCTGTCCAAGAAGTTGCCGATGGCCAGCTTGTCGCCGCCGATCGTTGGCGACGGAGCGGCGAGCGAGTTAGCCACCGCGACGTGATTGATGTAAACCGTGGTCACACCGCTATCACGCACCAGCGCCATGTCCACCGCTACGCCAGGCTGGGCCGCCACGCCCGTCGGCAAAAGGGCGACTCCCCCCAGCAGACCTTGATACGTGCCTCTGGAGATCAGCAGACCGTAGCCATCCGAAGGCGCGTTGGTCGGGATCCCGTCGCCGCCGTTGTAGAACGGCCTCCCGTCGACGAAGGCCGTGAACGGGTCCGGCATGATGTAGGCCTCGATGCCGAAATTGTCGCTCACACCGAGCAACGCGGCCGGCGCCTCGTAGCGGGAATCGACATTCTCAAACTGCATGGAGAGCGTGCTGCCGCTGCCGGGGGAGAAAAGGCCGACGTCGTACGTCGTGTTGCCCACCTTGACCGCAGGGACTCCCCCTGCGCTGTCGGTCGTCGTCGGGTTGCCTGGCAAGCCGACTAGGGCCCCGGCGTCGGCCTCGCCGAGCCGGTACTGGCGAACCAGCGAGATGGCAGCCACCGCTTCACCAGCCGCAAAACAGACCAGCGCAACCACACCGAAACGAAACACTAGTTGTCTCATGAGACCCTCCCGCGTTGTCGCGACTTTGGAATCGGACGACGCTTCAATTGAGATGGGCGACGAAGAGTCGCGTGAAGTGCGCTCGCGGAGCGATGCGCTGCACTCGACCGGATTCGCCGCTACAGTGACCGCAAGGGCGAGAAACCATGTGAAAAGGTTGCTGGGACGAGCGCGCGCCATTCTATCGCTGCAGCGCCCAACAACAACCGCGCGTTGCGAAGTTCTTACGCCTTACGAAACGTTTCAGGATCCGGCGGCCTCCGGGCGACGCTCCTGAACGGGACGCGGCCTTGCCGGCGGCCGTCGCGCTCCCCCCCGCCTTGCGATACGGCGCTCGTTTTTGGAATGGCGTTCGCACCTCAAACGGCGACTGCCGCGGCCGTGGCGCTTTCGGAACCGCCGATACCCGGAACCCGGGCAGGTTCTTCCCACCCCCTTCTCTTGCGCGTCGTCGGCTCGGCGGTGGCGCCGGCGGCCGGCATCGTCGGAGCGGAAATCGGCTACTTCAGGAAATGACCCGTGCGACTGCGGCGGGCCAGCACGGCGAGGGCGAATTGGCCAGGGCCATTCTGTTTTTCAAAATGGCGAGGCGGGAAAATGGGACTGGCTCCGAGCATAAACAGCGCAAGTCCTTTCAGGCCAACGTTGCGTCTCGGTGCCTGTCCCACTTTCCCGCCGGTGCGCCGCCGGCAAGCTTGAAATTCGACAAGCGCGATTGGCGGCGAGGAGAGGAGTACTTCCGGTCGGATGCCGTGTTGATAGTGGATCGCGCGGCCCACTTTCTCAAGGCCGAAGTGCAAGGCTCGGCCGCCTCGCCCTATGATGTATCGCTGGATTGGTCGGCAGCCAGAGGGGGCGTGCTGCGGGTGGGTTGGGAAGACGCCCGCGCATCGGGCGCTAGAACGGCAACGCGCCGGAAAACGACCGCGGGTCGCAATCGTCGAGGCCGCGCGAAGTCGCGGAAGGCGCCCGACTGGAAGCGGCGGCTTGTCGCGCTGGCTCACGAACCTGAAGAGGACCTTCCTTTCCTCGTTCCTCGCCGCCGCTCATCGAGCAAGCCGCGGCAGTTCTGGTACTTGCTCGACGCCGAGCGAACGCGCGACAACGGGCGGCCCTGCATCGCGCTGCGCCAACGGACCATCAAGAAGGACTGCACTCCGGGCAAATTGAAGGCGCTGAAGCTAACACGCGCCGAAATCGACAACCTGCCGTCGGCCGAGGATCGAACCCTGCTGGGGCTTTTGGCCGGCAACGAGCGCGATCTGGACTACGGCCCGTCGGTCATGCCTTATGGCAACTACTGGGATCTCACCGACTGCGCCACTGTGGCCGCGATGTTCGACATTCTCCTTCCCCGGCTGTGTGCGTCGGGCCGTTTCGGATGGCTGCCGGACGATGGCTTGACGGACGACGAGCAGGTTCGCTTGCTCGCCTGGGATGACGGCCCGCCGCGGAAGGTGACGTTGCACGTCACCAAGAGCCCGGACCGGAAGCACTGGCAGTTGGATGCCAGGTTGGAACGCGGCGCGGCCGTCGAGGAATTGAGTCGCCCACTGCTGTTGTTGGCGTCGGGCCTGGTGATGTTTCCCGACAGGATCGCGCGGCTCGACGCCGGCGATGATTTTCGCTGGATCGTCATGCTGCGCGAGGGTCCGCTGCTCGTGCCCGTCAAGCAGGCAGGGGCACAAGCGGGGCCTAGCCGAGGCCATCGTATCGGCGGAAAACAGCGTTCTGCGCGATCTCACAGCGGAAGACCTGCAATTGCTGCTGAGCTGACGCCGACCGCGCGGCTCAACCCGCCGAGTTCGCCCTGCCGTAAACCGCGGCGCGCCGATTTCTCAGCACCAAGGCCTGGCGCGGCCTGGCGGCCGCAACCAAGACCATGAATGCTGTGAACCCCATTCGTGCCGCTTCCGTTCAGTTCGAGCACGCCGCCGGCGATAAGGCAGCGAACTTTGCGAAGATCGAAGCCTTCGCGCGCGACGCAGCCGAACGCGGCGTCAAGCTCCTGGCGTTCCCGGAATGCTGCATTACCGGATACTGGTTTTTGCGCAAGCTTTCCGCCCGTGCGTTGCACGAGCTGGCGGAACCGGTGCCCGATGGCCCTTCGACAAAGCAGCTCTTGGGCCTGGCCCAGCGGCACGGGATGACCATCGGGGCCGGGCTCGTCGAGTCGGACGGCGACCGGCTCTACAACACCTACGTCGTCGCCATGCCGGACGGGCAGCACCGCCGGCACCGCAAGATCCAGGCCTTCGAGAGCGAGCATATCTCGTCCGGCGACCAGTTCACCGTGTTCGACACGCCCGATGGCGTGCGCGTCGGCGTCTTGATCTGCTACGACAATAACATCGTCGAGAACGTTCGCATCACCGCGCTAGCCGGGGCGCAAGTCTTACTCGCGCCGCATCAGACGGGCGGGTGCGACTCGAAAAGCCCGCACGGCATGAAGCCGATCGACCGGGCGTTGTGGGACAACCGGGCGGCGGACCCCGAAGCGATCCGCGCCGCCTTCACGGGTCCCAACGGCCGCGGGTGGCTCATGCGGTGGCTCCCGGCCCGCGCGCACGACAACGGTCTCTTCGTGCTGTTCGCCAACGGCGTGGGCGTGGACGACAACGAGATTCGCACGGGGGGCGCGATGATCCTCGACCCGTACGGGCGGATCGTGGCGGAAACCAATGAGCCGGCCGACGCGCTTGTGGTGGCCGACCTGGACCTGTCGCTCATCCCGCAGAGCACGGGCCGCCGCTGGCTCCGCGCCCGCCGCCCCGACCTGTACGGCCCGCTCACGGTGCCAACCGGCGAAGAACTCGATACGCGCGCGGTTCGTTTCGGCGGAGCGCAGCCGGGCTCGTAATCCATGCAGATCCGCGGCAATCCGTGGCTGCCTCTTTCCTCCTCTTCGTCTCCGTGTCTCCGCGCCTCCGTGGTGATTCTTTTCCTTACCGTGCCGGCACGCGGAACAGCCGCTGGGCGTTGGCCGTGGTTTGCTCGGCGAATTCTTCGATGCTCCCGCCGCGCGCTTCCGCCAACGAGCGGGCCGTGTACACCAGGTTCGCCGGCTCGTTCCGCTTGCCGCGCAGCGGGTGGGGCGCCAGATAGGGCGCGTCGGTCTCGATCAAGATGCGATCCGCCGGGACGGTCGCGGCCACGGCCCGCAGCGCGTCGGATTTCTTGAACGTTACCATGCCGGCGAAGCTGATGTAGAGTCCAAGGGCGGCGCACTCGGCGGCGGTCGCCTCGTCGCCGGTGAAGGAGTGCATCACGCCCGCCAGCGGCCCGCGCTTGCTCGCTTCGCGGAGCATGGCCAGCACGTCGGCATCGCTTTCGCGGGTGTGAACGATAAACGGCAGGCCGGTGGCTTGCGAGAGGCGCAAGTGGCGGTCGAAGTAGTCCTGTTGCAAGTCGAAAGCGGAATAGTCCCAGTGGCGATCGAGCCCGGTCTCGCCGATGGCGACCACGCCCGGCGAGCGAGCGAGTTCTTCGACGCGTTCCCAGTCGCCGGCCGCCGCTTGCGCACAGTAGTTGGGCTGAATGCCGACGGCCGCCAGCACGCCCGGATGTACGGCCGCCAGGCGGAGGGCGGCTTCGCTCGAATCGGCGCCGATGCCGACGGCAAGGATCGTCTCGACGCCGGCGGCGCGCGCCGCGGCGATCACCGCCTCGCGATCGGCGGCAAACTCCTCCTGATCCAGATGCGCGTGAGTGTCGAAAAAACGCATAAGCAGCAGCGGGCCGCCGGCAGCTAGGAAACGCGACGGGGGCGACCGCCGTTTAGCCGCCGCGGCTACGCGGCGCAAAAGCGCGCGAATCGCAGCCGCTTCACGCCGGCTGCTTCACCAGCTCCTCGAGCACTTCCAGGTGCGCCCGCTCGGCACCCAGCACTTCCTCGGCCAGGGCGCGGGCCTCGCGGTCGCCCGACACGTCCCTGACGCACTTCTCGATCGCCGCGACGTCGGCCCTCTGGCAGCGGACCAGCTCCCGCAACAAGTAATCGAGCGACAGCAGGTTGGTGTCGGTGAACTGCATGGGAAACGAGCCCATCGCCACGCGGCCGCCGCGGGCGTCGATCAATTCGGCCACCCGCCCGGCCATCGACCTCTGGTCCGCCACGATGTGCCCGAGCGCCTCGCTGGCCTTCTCGTCTCCCGGGTGCGTCCACGGGCAGGCGTCGGTCAGGTACGTCGGCAGCGAGCGGTGCAGAATCTCGAACAGCCGGTTCAGCACGTTGATAGCGTCGGGCTTGGCCATGCGCGCGAGTGACTCAGTTGACCAACTGGCGGCAAGCGGCGTCGACCCAACGCATGAGAGGATCGGGCCAAAGGCCGAGAACTACGATGGGAAGCGAAACGAGCGCCACGTACACCCCCTCGGCCGAAATCATGGAGAAATCGACGGGCAGCCGGTCGGCCGGCTCGGGGTCCATGGTCATCGTCTTAATGACCCGCAGATAGTAGAACAAGCTCAAGGCCGTATTCAGCCCACCAACGACCAACAGCCAAATGAGCTGCGCCGGCACCAGCACGTAAAACGCCCAATACTTGGCGATGAAGCCGCTGAAAAACGGCAGGCCGATCAAGCTGATCAGGATGATCGAGAAGCACACCACCAGGCCGGGTGAATGGCGCACGAGCCCGGCGTAGTCGGCGATTTGCTCGCTGCGCATGGCGTTGCGCAAAAAGGCAATAATGGCGAAGGCGGCCAGGTTCATGAACAGATAGACGCCGACGTAAAAGGCCAGCGCCGCCACGCACTTCTCGGCCATCGGCGGGTCGCGCCCCAAAAGCGCCACGGCCGCGGCCACCGGCATCATCATGTAGCCGGCGTGCGCGATCGTCGAATACGCGAACAGCCGCTTGATGTTCGTCTGGGCGTAGGCGGCCAGGTTGCCGAAGGTGCAAGTGATGGCCGCGATCAGGGCGATGATGCCCACCATGTAGTCGCGGGTGGGGGAGAGCCCGTCGTCGTTGGCCTTTTCCTGGGCCGAATACGGAGCGTCACTAACCAGGGTCGCCTGGGCCGCAGTGACCGCCGCCTGCGCTGCGGGCGGAACGTGATTTTCGACAGCCGGTTGCTGGGGCAGGTGCCCGAAGCCGATCGCCACGCGCAAAAGAAGCGCCAAGGCCGCCGCCTTTGAGGCTACCGACAGAAACGCGTTCACTTCGGCGCTTGCCCCCTCGAAGACGTCCGGGCACCAGAAATGGAAGGGCACGGCCGAGAGCTTGAAGGCCAGGCCGACCATCGTCATCAGCCCGCCGAGCATCAGCACGGTCTGCCGCTCGGCGAGGGCCTCGGCCGGCATGCTCGCCAGTTGGGTCACCATCGTGGGGATGTGGACCGAGCCCAAAGCGCCGCCCAAGAGGCTGATCCCATAGAGCATCACGCCGGCGGCGCCGGCGCCGTAGACCGAATACTTGAGCGCGGCCTCGCTCGCCTGGCGGCGCCCCTTGAGCATGCCGGCCAGCGCGTATGAGGGTACGCTGGCCATCTCGACGCCCAGGAAGACCGTGAACAGGTGATTGGCCGAGGCCATGATGCACATCCCCAGCGTGCCGCCGAGGATGAGCGTGTAGAAATCGGCCCCATCCTCGCGGTCCGGGATGCCCGACAGCCGCGTCATGACGATAAACAGCACGGCGAAGAGCAAGAGCACGGAGCGGAAATAGACCGTCAGGCCGTCGAAGATGAGCATGCCGGTGAAGATTTCTTGCGGGCCGGCCGCCTCGGTGGCGCCGGCGGCCAGGTAGCGCCACGGCGCGGCGAACCACAAGGCCACGGCCGAGCCCACAAGCGCCACGTAGAACGCGTCGATGCGAATCCGCGGCAACCGCGCCAAGAGCATCACCACGATCGTCGCGCAGATCGCCAGCTCCGGGCGGAACAGCGAAAGCGACACGTCCACCGTGTCGTACTGCAGATTCGCGATAAGTTCTTGAAAGCTCACAGTGCGCCGTTCGCTGTCATACTGTTAAATGTTTAGCCGCCGCGGCCACGCGGCGAAAATGCCTCACGGCTTCTGCGCCAATTCCATCTCCGACGATCTCTCCGCTTCGATCCGCGGTTGCTTCACTTCCTTGGTCCACGTGGCCAGATCGCCCACGGTCTTGTTGATGCTGGGCGTCATGTAGCGGAACACGGCCGATGGGTACACGCCAAACAGGATCGCAAACGCCAACAGCGGCGCCGCGATCGCGATCTCGCGCGGCGTGATGGGGTAGATGCCGTCCTCGTGCGGGCCCTTGTATTCCGGTCCCAGGTAGACGCGCTGCAAGGTCCACAGGATATAGCCGGCCGTCAGGATCACGACCGACGCCGAGATCACGGCCAGGGCCTGGCTGTACGTCCACACCGAGAGCGTGACGAACACTTCGCCGATGAAGCCGCACAAGCCCGGCAGTCCCAGGCCGGCGAAGAAAATGCCGAAGGCCAGCCCGCTATAGACGGGCATCTTGGCGAACAGCCCGCCGAACTCGTCCAGGTTGCGATGGTGTACGCGGTCGTAGATCACGCCCACCAGAAAGAACATGCCGGCCGAGCTGATGCCGTGGGCGATCATCTGGAACATCGCCCCGTTCATGCCCATCGACCAGTAGTCGGAGTTGTAGTCGGTGCCGGCCCAGGCGGTCCACACGCCGATCCCCAGGATCACGTAGCCCATGTGGCTGACGGAGCTGTAGGCGACGAGGCGCTTAAAGTCTTTCTGGCTCATGGCGGCAAACGCGCCGTAGACCATGCTCAACACGCCGATTCCGGCCACGACGTACGCCAGGTCGTACCCGGCGTCGGGACAGATCGGGTAGCAGATGCGGATGATGCCGTAGCCCCCCATCTTCAGAAGGATGCCGGCCAGGATCATCGAGATCGGCGTAGGGGCCTCGACGTGCGCATCCGGCAGCCACGTGTGTACCGGCACGACGGGCACCTTGATCGCGAAGCCGATGAACAACAGGATGAACGCCCACCACTGCAGCGAGTGCCCCAGCCATAGCTCCTTGTCGAACGGCGAATCCGGCAGTTGGCCCATCTGCGCGAGCGCCAGCAGATTGAACGTGTGGATCGGCTCGGTCCCGCCCTGCTCGACCTGTTGAACGACGCTGTTGGGCACGCGCGAGGCTTGTAGCTGATCGCGCGAAAGCCGGCCCAGGTCGCTATTGAAGTACAGCATCAGGATGGCGATCAGCATCAGCACGCTGCCCACCAGGGTGAATAGGAAGAACTTGATGGCGGCGTACTCGCGGCGGGGGCCACCCCACACGCCGATCAAGAAGTACATTGGGAGCAGCATGACTTCCCAGAAGACGTAGAACAGGAAGAAGTCGAGCGCCAAAAACACGCCCAGCATGCCCGTTTCCAACAGCAAAAACAGGATGCAGTAGGCTTTGACGTGCTTGGTGATGTTCCAGCTCGCCCCCATCGACAGCATGGTGACAAATGACGTCAGGAGCACGAGCGTGAAGCTGATCCCGTCGACGCCCATGAAGTAGTAGATGTTGAACGAGGGGATCCAGTCGCGGGCGAAGGTGTCTTGCATCGAGGCTTCGCCGACTTGGAACCGGGTGCTTGCGTCGCTGCCGGCCGGACGGTCCAGCGCCATCCAAACCGTGAGCAGAAACACGGCCACGGTCGCCGCCAGGCTCAGCAGGCGAATCGCGTCCGGCCGCTGATTCGAAAACAGCGGCAGCATGAGCACCAGCGCCGCCAGGGCGGGCAGGAACACTATCAAGCTCAGAAGCAGTTCGGATTCCATGTGTCGTCCAGGCTATAGGCCAGAGGCTAGAGGGAGGCGGGCCAGAGACTTGGGGTCGGAGCGGCTTGTCCCGTAGCCTCGCGCCTCTGGTCTCTAGCCTGTTCTCATCCCGCCGCCACGCTCCAGCGGATCAATAACGTCAGGGCCACGGTTCCAATCACGATCAACATCACGTACTGCCGCAGCTTGCCCGTTTGCAGGCCGCGCAAGCCATCGGCAATCGAATACGTCCAGGCCGCCACCACGTTCACCGATCCGTCGACCAGGTAGCGGTCGATCACATCGTCGAAGTTAGCCACGGCGCGGGTCCAGCGGGCCAGCCCATCGACGAACCCGTCGATGAACCGGCGGTCGAAATTGCCCACCAGCTTTGAGATCAAAAGCACGGGCCGCACGAAAATCGCGTCGTACAGCTCGTCGAAATACCACTTATTCCACAGGAGCCGGTACACGGCCGAGAATTGTGACTTCACTTCGGCCGGATTGAGAATCCGCAGGCCGTAAAACGCGATGGCCAACACCAACCCGCCCAGGGCAACGAACGTGACCACCACTTCAGCCTGGTTGTGGAACTGCGGCAGGTGGCTCAAGTGCTCCTCGGGATACACCAAATCGGGCAACAGCTTCCCGGCCGTGAACTCGCCGGGGTAGCGCGCCTGCTCCAAGAGCTTGGGCACGCTGAACGGCAACCTCGGGAAGCCCACCGTGACGGCGAAGAACGCCAGGATCACCAAGGGCACGTACATCACCTTCGGCGATTCGTGGGCGTGCTCGTAAGCGTGGTGGTCGCGCGGCTCGCCGGCGAACGTCATGAACCACAACCGGAACATATAGAACGCCGTGATGCCGGCCCCGCCGATCGCGGCGGCGGCGAAAAATGCGCCGTGCGTCGGGTTTGAGTTCCAAAACGACAGCGCCTGCGCGATGATCGAATCCTTCGAGTAGTAACCCGAGAGTCCCACCACGAACGGTATCGCCGCGCCGTAGATAGCCAGCACGCCCACGAGCATCGTGTAAGCGGTCCAGGGCATCTTGTGCCGCAATCCGCCCATGCGGCGCATGTCGTTGGTGTGTACGGCGTGGATGACGGAGCCGGAGCACATGAACAGCAAGCTCTTGAAGAAGGCGTGCGTGACCAGGTGGAACAGCCCGGCCGCCCAGCCGCCCACGCCCAGGGCGAGCATCATGTAGCCCAACTGGCTGACGGTGGAGTACGCGAGCACGCGCTTGATGTCGACGGCGGTAATGGCGATCGTGGCGGCCAGAAGGAGCGTGATCGCGCCGACGTAGGCGATGACCAATAGCGCCTCGGGCGCGAACACCGGATAGAATCGCCCGGCCAGGTACACGCCGGCCGCCACCATCGTCGCCGAGTGAACGAGCGCCGAGACGGGCGTGGGGCCCTCCATCGCGTCGGGCAACCACACGTGCAGCGGGAACTGAGCGCTCTTGCCCACGCAGCCGCAAAAGATTCCCACCCCGGCAATGACCAAGAGCCAGTAGCCGTAACCCTCGCTACGCCACGTGCTGATTTGCGCGGGCGTCGCTTCCACGCCCGCCGCGACGTGCTCCGTGGCAGCGAACTTGACCATGCCGTCGGGCACGGTGACTTGGGACTCGTTCGCGCTGGGGCGCACGCTCGAGAATATGCCCTGTTGCCCGTCGATGTCGCCGAAGGCGAAGGTGCCCAGGCTGGCCCACAGCGCCATCATGCCGATGATCATGCCGAAGTCGCCGACGCGGTTGACGATGAAGGCCTTGTTGGCGGCGTTCTGGGCGCTCTTGCGCTCAATGTAGAAGCCGATGAGGAAATAGGAGCAGATGCCCACCAGCTCCCAGAAGACGAACACCATCAGCACGTTGCCGGCGATCACCAGTCCCAGCATGCTGAAGCAGAAGAGCGACAGGTACTGGAAGAAGCGGTAGAAGCGGCCGCGGCGGTGCAGGTGATGGCCGTCGGCCAACGTCACTTCGTGATCCACGACCTCGTGCAGTTCCTCGTGCATGTAGCCGAACGAGTAGAAGTGGATCAAGGTCGCGATCAGCGACACCATCGTGAACATGAGCACGGTCAAGGAGTCGATGTAGTAGCTGATCGACAGCTTGAGGGCGCCGAACTGGGCCAGCGTGTACCAGTCCTTCGTGAAGACCCGCGGAGGTGCCGTGGGCACGCCGTGCGCGGCGTGCGAATCGGCGCCGGCGTGCTCGGACTCGCCCGCCGCGTGCTCGCCACTGCCGTGGGCATCTTCGGCAGCGGCGACGACGTGCGTTTCGGCCGTCTTCCGATCGTATCCCAAGTGCCCAAAATGCCAGATGCCGAAGGCGATCACCGACAGTACAAACGACGTCAGGATGGCGCCCGTGGCCACATACGCGGCCAGGACGCCGGCCTTGCCCATCTTCGGGCCGACCAGCACGATCAGCGCGAAGGAGGCCAGCGGCAAAAGCCACGCCAGGCCTAAGAGCAGCGGCAGGGAAGCGTCGGGGGCCATCAGCCCTTCAGTTCATCCGCGCGGTCGACGTCGACCGTGGAATGGTTGTTGTAAAAGTTCAAGGTGATCGCCAGCGCCACGGCAGCTTCGGCCGCGGCCAGCACGATGACAAATAGCGAGATCAATTGGCCGTCGAGCCCCAGCGCATAGGCGTTGTCGGACCGCAAGAACGGGCTGCTAAACGCCACGAAGTTGACGTTCGCCCCGTTGAGCACCAGCTCGATCCCCATCAGCACGCCCAGCGCATTGCGCTTCACGGCCATGCACACCACGCCTGAGACGAACAGCACGGCGCCCACGACCAGGAAGTGCGAGACGCCGACGGGTTGCGAGAAGAAGGACATGCTTATCTCACTCTCCGTTTCGCGCGGGCCAGGTACGCAGCGCCAATGAGCACCACGAGCAAGTGCACCGATATCAATTCAAACGGCAGCAAGTAGCCGGACATGCCCGGCCGCATCTCCGGTTTGGCGTCGATTGCGTCGACCCGTGCGCCCAGCAGGCCCAGGCCTAACGCCGTGGCGGTCTTGGGCTGCACGTCGGGGATACCGTCGCCGTTGTCGTCGATGAAGGGGGCGGGGGGCTCTTCCGTTGCGGCGGGCTGGTGCGCCGCGGCGACCGTCCGCGGGGCGGCCAACACGGCCGTGTCGGAATCGTCGGGCTCCGCGTCCACCGCGGCGTGCCGCTCATTGCGCCAGCTTGCGACGCTGAACGCGGCCGGGACCAATAGGGCCATTAAGCAGCCGGACAAGAGCACGGCCACGATCCAATCGCCGCCGCTTGTGCGCATGGAGATGAAGGGCCCCTTGGCGGTGAGCATGACGCCGAAGATCAAGAGCACAAGCGTGCCGCCGACGTAGATGAACAGTTGCATCGCGCCGACGAAATCGGCGCCGGCCAGGAAGAACAGCCCCGCCGTCGCCCCCAGCGAGACGATCAAGTACAGGGCCATGCGGACGATGTTGCTCGACACGACGACGGCCACGCCGAACGTGCACGCCACGACGGCGTACAGCATGAAGAACGCGGTATGCCAATTGATCGGGTGCACGGTCATCGCGCTCCTTGTCCGCTGTCAAGGCGCGTGGCGGCGCTCAGGCGATGCCCGTCCGCCGGCTCGCCACCGGGCCGCGCCACGTTCGTCGCCGGCGACGCTTGGGCCGCCGGCTCGACCGCGCTGAATTGCACGTACCGCTCGGCATACATCGATGGCAACACGAGGCCGCCCGGCACGAAGTACGTCCACAGCGTGGCGCCCAGGAACATCACGGCCGCGATCGGCGTGCAGTATTTCAGGCACACCTGCATCACCTGGTCGATCCGCAGCCGCGGCAGCGTCCAACGGACCCAGATCATGAACGTCACGCCCGCCACGCACTTGAAGACGAAATTCAAGAGGCCCAGAAAGTTGCCAAACCAGCCGGCCAGCGCCCCGTGCTCCGGCGTTAGCCCCAGCAACTGGGTGACCGGCAGCGGGCCGTTCCAGCCGCCGAAGAAGAGGATGGCCGCCAGCCCGCTGACGGCGAACATCGACCCGTATTCGGCCATGTAGAAGGCCAGCCAGCGGAAACCGGAGTATTCGGTGTGGAAGCCGGCCACCAGCTCGCTCTCGGCCTCGGCCAGGTCAAACGGCGCACGGTTCACCGAGGCCGTGGCGCACGTGAAGTACACCCAAAACGTGATGAAGATGAACGGGTCGTGGAAGATGAGCCAGTTGGTGAACAGCCCCTGCTGCATCTGGCCAATTTTGACCAGGTCCATTTCGCCCGTGATCAGCACCGGCACGACGACGCACAGGCCCAGCGGCACTTCGTAGCTGACGACCTGGGCGGCCTCGCGCATGGCGCCGAACAACGACCATTTCGAGGCCGAGGCATAGCCGGCCAGGATCACGCCGAAGACCTCGAGCGCCAGCACGGCCAGGACGAAAAACACCCCTACGTCCAATCCCTGCGCGACCCAACCATTGGAGAACGGCAGCGCCAACAGTGCGGTGAACGAGGCACAAAAGCTTACGTACGGCGCCAAGAGGAACAGGACGGAATCGGCATCCTTGGGGCGCAGGTCTTCCTTAGTGATGAGCTTCAGCCCGTCGGCCAACAGTTGCAGCCAGCCGAACTTGCCGCCGCAGCGTGTGGGACCGAGGCGGTCTTGAATCCGGGCCGAGACCTTGCGCTCGACCCACACGAAGAACATGGCCCCGACGAAAGGAATCAACAGCAGCAGAACGCACTGCACGAGGCCGACCGCCAGGTAGGCCAGCCACTGCGGCAAATAGTTGGCCAGGTATGGAGCCACCGTGTGGTTCGTCCCTGAGCGGACATTCCGCCCAAAATGAGCCCGCGGGACTGGGCCAGGGGGCGGCCGCCTTGGTCGGCGTAAACCCTGACAGTAAGAGGAGTCCCGCAAGATCGTGAAATATGGCACAAGGCCGGGGGTGTGTTCAAGCCCCTAGACTGGCGTTTTTGCGGTTTCGGGAGAATCAAGGCACCAATAGACCTAACTTTGGCGCACCTTGCCGCGGGGTGGACCAGCCCCAATTCGCGGCCGTTCTCCGATCCCTTGTTTGGGCCGACATGTTGCAATCGTCGAACGGCCTAGGGTCGCTCAGTAGCTGCTGTCGGAAGCGACTGCTTGAATATTGCCACTTGAGCCGGCTGATGCTTTTCCTGTCAAAGCGACTAACGGGGAAGTAATCTGTTATTGACTTCGGCGACTGCATGCACTCAGCATTCAAGGTGATAAAACCGGTAGACATGAAATACGATGACGCAAGCTGGCACTATGGAGGCAATTTCCCTAAGGACTCGCCTCCCGAGTTTGGCGGAACGCACATCGCGCTGATGCTCAAGCGGTGCTTCCAAAAAGGCTGGGCTGGCGAGCTGCATCTTCAAGAATCTCGCGATGACGTTGAAAAGGTCATACGGGGCGAGAAGAGCGCTACCGAGTTTCTCTTTCAGTGGTGCGATGGGAAGTTCACCGATGAGGACCTGACGGAGGAGGGCAATGCCTTTGTCGGAGTCTACTATGGAGAAGACGGCGCCTTTTTGCAGGACTACGGATCCGCATTCGGTGCGGAGCTATAACCGAAAGTTGTGGATGAGATGAGTTGAAAAAGGCGGCGTACTTGGGTTTGAATTTGGTTTAGTCACAAAGCCAATTCCCCAGGAGTACGCCACCATGGCCGAGCGTATCAATTCGACGCTGTCCTTGCC
>JACPPG010000060.1 GCA_016191115.1 Planctomycetia bacterium
CTTACCGCCGAGGGACGCCGCCTTCTTCCCGCCTTCCTCGCCGCCAGAAACGCCAGTGCCGAAAAGCTCCGCGACCTCGCAGCCTAGAAAAAATCCTCTCACCCTGCGAAAATCTGAATCGTTTGCAGTGCAGAGCACCCTGCGGATTCGGCGCAAGCAACCGCGGCTGATCTGGGGGGCACCGAGGGGATAGACCCCCTCGGCTCGCTTGGGAAATCGACGCTCTCGTCCCGCTCACTTGTTGAGCGTCAACTGCCGCGGCGCGGACGCCCCTTTGACCGGCGAGTCGGTCTCGATGAACACGTCCAGTTGCTGGCCGGCGAAGACGCTCCGCCTTCCCGGCGGCAGCGAGTACAGCACTTCCAGCACGCGGGTGTCGACCATTTCGGTCGCGTCGCGGGTCAGCGACTGCTTGGGCTGGACGAACGGTTCGACGCGCAGGAACGTCAGCTCGAGCGGCGCCTCGGCGTCCCCGCGCGCAAAACCCTTTCCATTGCGGCCCGGCTGGAACCGGGGCAGGTCCTGCTCGTCGATCGTGACGCGGACGTTCATCTGGTTGAGATCGCCGATCACCACGAGCGATTGACCCGGCGGCGTGCCGACGTATTCGCCCCGGCGGAGCTTTTTCTTGAGAATCTCGCCGTCGATGGGTGCCCGCACTTCAATCCGCGCCAGGTCGGTCTTGGTTTGCGCGACGAGCATCTCGGCCCGTGCCACTTCGGCGCGGGCGACCGTCTTGTCGTGTTCCCAGGCGCCGGCCAACAGCAATTCGTGCTCCGCCTTGGCCTGCTCGAGGGCCTCGCGGGCGCCGGCCACCGCTTGCCGCGCCGAGATCAACTCTTCCTCCGAGACGGCGCGCGTGGTAACGAGCTTCTCGCGGCGCGCGTACAGATCGAGCTCGGCGGTGAGCGCGGCCTGCGCCTTGCGCACCTTGGCTTCGCTGGGCGGAATCTCTTCCGGGCGGGGACGGCCTTCGACGCGCGCCAGGTTCGACCGTGCCGCCGCGAGATCGGCCTCGCGCACGGCAAGCTGGGCCTTCAGCTCGCGATCGTCCAATCGGAACAATAGATCGCCCGCCGTGACCCGCTGTCCCTCGCGGACGGCGACCTCCTCGACGACGCCCGGCAGCGGCGACCCGACCGAAATGCTCTCGGTGTGTGGCTCGACCAAACCCGACCCGGCCACCACTTGCGCGTACGGCGCCCGTGCCGGCGTAACGACCGGCTCCAAGTCGGGCTGATGCCGGTGGGAGAGCACCAGGTGGTACATCATGAACGATGCACAGCCGACGGCGAACAGCGGCAGGCCCCAACGGCGAAACATGGTCGTCCTCTCATTCTTCCATTCAAGGTTGCTGACTTTCAGGTGCGTCTGGCGGGTCGAACCCGGGAAATTCCTCGGGGGCTACGGCGGCGTGGCCGTCGCGAACCCGAACGCGCTGGATACGGCCGTCGGCCATTTCCATGATCCGGTCGCCGTAGCCGAAGATGCGATTGTCGTGCGTCACCACGATCACGGCGCGATCGGGCTGCACGGCCACGCGGCGCAACAGCTCCAGGACCGTCTGTCCGGACCGGGCGTCGAGCGCCGCGGTCGGTTCGTCGCACACCAAAAGCCGCGGCTCGTGCACGAGCGCGCGGGCGATGGCCACGCGCTGCTGCTCTCCGCCGGAAAGCTGCGCCGGAAAAGCGTCGGCGCGATCGGCCAGGCCCACCTCGTCGAGCATCTCGCCCGCCCGCGCGAAGGCCGTCGTGCGAGGCACGCGGGCGATGAGGAGCGGAATCGCGACGTTGGCCGTGGCCGACAGCGCCGGCAGCAGGTCGTACTGCTGAAAGACGAAGCCGATATTGACCGCGCGGTATTCGATCAGCTCGCGCTCGGAGAGCCTGGATCGCGACGTGCCAAAGAGCGATACATCGCCCGCGGTCGGATCGAGCAAACCGGCAATGATCGAGATGAGCGTCGTCTTGCCGCACCCGCTGGGCCCGACCAAAAGCGAGAGTTCGCCGGAGGGAACGGCGAGGTCGACCGCGTGCAGCACTTGAATGCGGGTATCGCCATCGCCGAAGTCCTTGTCCACGCCATGGCATTGCACGGCCATGGCTGTTGTGCCCGCGCCGGACGGCGTCGCATTGTCGTATGTGGCGATCATAGAGCGCCTCGGAAGACGATGGCCGGCTCGAGCACGAGCACGCGGCGAATGCTGACCAGGCTGGCCAGCACGACGATCAGCGCCACGGCCGCCGCCGTGCCCACGGCAACCTGCCAGGGGAGAAAGAATCCGGCCAAATGAGTCACGTTCTTCGTGGTCTCGAAGAACGCGGCGGTCATGCCCATGCCGAGCCCAAAGCCGACGCTGCCCACGATGCTGGCTTGCAACAGGATCATCAGCACCAGCCGTCCGTTGGTCAGACCCATCGCCTTCAGCGCGCCGAATTGGCGAAGATTCTCCAAAGTAAAGAGATAGAACGTCTGTCCGGCGATGGCTGTGCCAACGATGAAGCCCAGGGCGATCGTGATGCCGAAATTGACGGGGATGCCCGTCGAGCGGAGGTAGTAACCGATGGTGCGCCAGAAGAACTTGTCGCGCGACAGCGCCAAGAGCCCGGTCTGGCCGTCGATCGCGGCACAGACCTGGCCCACGTCGCGGCCGGCCTCGGACCGCGCCAGCACGAACGACAGGCGATTGCGCTCCGGCGGGGCGAACTCCAGCGCGCGGGTGTAGCGGGTAAACACAAGCGGAAACGTCTGAAACGGCGCCCCCGCCTTGCACACGCCCACGACCACCGCGCGACGGTCGTTCATTTCGAGCTTCTGGCCGAGCCGCGGCTCGACCCCCGGCCAAAGATACTCGAAGCCGGCAAGATCGATGATGATGCCGTCGGGTCGCGACAGATCGGCCAGCGATCCGAGCAGCATTTCCGCCGGAGCCCCGACCAAAGTCGTTTCGTCGACGCCCATCAGCATCACCTGGCGAAAGCGGCCGTCGGACACTTTGGCGCGGGCCAATCCCTTGTAATAGCGCACCGCCCAGGAGACGCCCGGCACGCCGCGAACGCGGAAGACGTCGCTCTCCGACAGCGGGCGGATTTCATCGGTGTTTTGCACGTCGCGGTCCATCACCCAGATCGTCGCCTCGCGCACGCCGTCGATCTGGTTGGCCGTGCGCCGCATCAAGCCCACGAAAAGGGCCGTCTGCTGCGAGATCAAGAGCGTCCCAAAGGCGATGCCGAAGATCGTGCCCCAGTACTTGGCGCGATCGCCGGTCAGCATTTGCCAGGCAACCCAGTTCATGGCGGTTCTCTCAGTGCGCGCGCTCGTGTGAAACGAACTCGGCCTGCCCAGCGGGACGTGTTAGCGGCGCGGCGTATCCCAACGCGGCCAGCGAAAAGCGCGTGATGTGTTCGGTGAGCTTGTCGATCGTTAACCGACCGTACTCGTCGGTGCCCATCAGACGCGAGGCGATTGGCTGGTTGATGTGGTAGAACAGGCACTGCGCGACGACGCTGAAGCCGATCAGGAAGGCATCGACCTCGCTCGTGCCGGCGGGAAGCAGCTCTTCGACGATCCCCCGGAGCACGAGCGCCATCGGGCGGATATAGTCCTCGACGACCTGCGAGCAGGCCTCGGTCGGCGTGGCCATTTCGCGGAGCATGAGCTGCCGGTGCCAGGCGGGCCGCTCCTCCTCCAGCAGCCGGCGCAGGAAGGTGTGGATGAAATCCCGAAGCCGCTGGGCCGGGGGCGTGCCCGGTGGCCATTCGGGCATGGGCACGGCCCCCTCGCGCACGCACTGGGCCTCGACGCAGGCTGCCAGATACAGGCTCTTTTTGTCGCCAAAGTAGTAGTTAACCGCGGCGATATTTGCACCGGCCTGCTCGCATATCTCGCGGACCGTCCCAAGCTCGTAACCGCTTTCGGCAAATATCTTTCCGGCGGCTTGAAGCACACGGTTTCGGGTGTCGTCGGCATCCATGAAAGACCCGCCTTCAGTTGGCAAATGCACGATTGAAACAAACGTTTGAATAACTGTATTCAAACGCGCGTTTAAGGTCAAGGCGCCTGCCGGAACCCCTGATGACGCCGATACCCCCAGAGGCATCCCGAAAGCAAGCCCAGGGGTTCAACCCCCAGGAGATTCAAGCTGGACGGCGGCGCACCGGCGGGAAAGTGGGACAGGCACCGAGACGCAACGTTGGTCTGAAAGGACTTGCGCTGTTTATGCTCGGAGCCAGTCCCATTTTCCCGCCTCGCCATTTTGAAAAACAGAATGGCCCTGGTTCAACCCCTCGGTCTCGATGCCGGGTCACTTCTGCTCGCGGGCAACCGCCTCGTGCAATTGGCCCACGGCCAGCAGATAGAACACGTTGTGCACCAGCCATGGCTCACTCGTGCGGAACGACGGTGACCGGCCGCCCGCGCGGCTCATATCGAAACCGGGCCGGTCGGCCAGCCCCATGTCCTGCACGAAGCCGTTGGGGATCGCACCGGGCACCGCGCCCCGCTCATGGCCAGGGATCATGTTGTAGCGGTGATGATATCGCGGTGGATTGAGGGCGCCGTGCCCCTCGAACATGCACAGGCCGAGCGGGTTCTTGCCGAGCACCCAATCGATCTGATCGGTGGCGTACACGAGTGCCTGCGCGTCGCCGGTGAGCTTGTGAATCAACAATGCCGTCCAGGCGCGCGACAACAGCCAGAAGTTGACGCCTAGCCCGACCGACGGGTGAAAGAACTCCGGCTCGCCCTCTTTGACGCCTTGCCGCGACAGTCCGAAAGGATTGTCGGCGCGCGCCACGCAGAACGCCATGTACTTATCGAGCGCGCCAATGGCCCGCGGCCGAAGCGGATCATCGGGGTGCGCTAGCGCAAACGAGGCGACGGCGGCGGCCGCTACGTCGCCGTGATCGCCCGTGTCCCCCGCGAAGCTGCCATTGTCGCGCTGCGCGGCAAGAAGCTGCTGGGCGCAACGACTGGCGAACTTGTGGAATTGTTCGTCCCCCGCTGCGCGGTCGAGCTCGATCGCGCCGAACATGAGCAAGGGATTGCCGGCGGCCGAGTCGGCGGCCGTAAGCCCCTCCCACAGCCGCCGGGCCCGCGACAGATAGTCCTGCTTCGCGCGCGCATCGGCTGCTTGCCCGGCCAGCGACGCCCACGCGGCAATCGTCAAGGGCGAGTTGCCGTCGGCCTCGGCAATCACCGGATCGTCGGCCGTGCCGACCTTGTTGTCCGTGTGTACGTCGGGGGCGGTCCATCGCATCCAGTCGCGCTTCGGGCCTTGCATGACGTCTCCCCACAGCAGGCCGGTATCCGGTTTCTGCATCTTGGCAAGAAATGCGGCGCCCCAGCGGGCTTCTTCCAAGGCGTCCGACGTGCCGTCCCGATCGCGATCGTGCCCGCCAAAGACGGCACGCTGGCCGGCGTGCGCGCGGGCAAGGGCGTAAGCGGCCGCCCCGTCTCCGAAGACCCACATCGGCTTGTTGTAGTCGCCGGCGCTGTGCCAACCGCCCGTGACGTCAACGTGCCTGCCGTCGGCGAGATTGGCGTCGTCCAAGTGGCAGGCCTTGTGCCAGCCGGGCACGTCGAACCCGCAGCGCTGCACGAAGAAGAAATCGACGGCGTCCCGAGCGGTGCGTTGCAAGAGCGCGCCTGATTCCACGTGAAACGGCGGCGACTCGGCCGCGACCTCGCCGATCTTGGCAACCGCGCGGTACGCGCCCGCGGCGGCGAGATCGGAAAAGTCGACGCGCCAGAAATACCAACCCCAGTCGTCCGGCCGGCCGCCGTGCATGCGTCCGGCGCAGGCCGCCTCGCCCGACCAGGCCGTGCGGCCGCCATCGACCGTCACGATCTGGCAATGAATCGTCGAGTGGTGGGCCGGAAAGAAGTTGCTGGCGACGACCAGCGATTTCGGGCCGGCTAGCTCATAGCCGACCTGGTTCGCGAATACTTGTGCGACCGCGCGTGCCGGCCGCGCTAGGATGAGATCGCAATCGTGAAACCACGCCACGCCGCCTGACGCGACCAGCACCAAGCGGACGGTTGCCGCCCCCGCGGGCGCGGCCTCTGGCGCCAGGCCAATCGGCCGCCACTCGTCACCCGTGTGCGGCTCGCTATGGTCCACGCGCAGCACCTGTTGCGTCGCGTCCTGCCAGCAGGCGAGAATCCGCGCGTTCGCGCCCGCCGCGGCGCGACCCCAGGCCGAGAACTCCACCCGATCGGTCCACGCCGGCAGCGGGTAGTTCACGCTACTGATTGCGTACCAATCGCCCGTTGGCGCAAGCCGCAACGTCGCTTCATCGCGATGCCGCGCGTCGGGGTCCGCGCGGTGCTCGCCGCCGCGCTTCCCGTCGCGCAGCATGTCGTTCTTGTCCTCGCTCCAAAAGCCGATCCGCCCGCGATTGTCAGCCGCGAGAGTTTTGTTGCCCAGGTAGGAGAGCCCGACGGGCACGATCGCCACGTCGTCGAAGTCAGCCGCGTCCTTGCAGGCCAGACGAACGCGGCCGGACCGCATGGACGATTTCCATTCGACGGCCACGTACCGCCATTCCTTCGCCGCCGCGACACCCGGTGCTTCGACGAGCTGGCCGACGTCGCCTGCCCGGTCCAATAGCTCGATCGCCAGACGCCCTTCACCGGACGGTGCTCGCACCCATCCCTCCAGGCGATAGTGAAGGTCGGGCACGAGCTCGATCGCCGCGCTTCGGCCTACGACGGCACCGTCCTTCGCTTCGCCGTGCACGCGCTTCTTGCCGAGATTGCGAGAGCCATCGGCCCACGTGCAACCCTCAAACAGCTCCCACCCAGCCGGCGATTGCAGGCCCTCTTCGAACGAGCCGTTCGCCACGGCGGGGGAAGAGGCCGCTTCCGGCCCGCCCATCGCCATCGCGCACAAGATACCCGCAAGGTAAGCGCTCATAAGTTCGCTCGTCTGCAAGAATTGGTAGTCGCTAACTTGGTGCATGTTTCCCGACTGCCACCGGTTGGCCGGCCGCGGCCGATTCGTACGCGGCCATGAGGACGTCGAGCGCCGCCGCCGCTGCCGCGACGGGCACGTCGCTCGCCCGGCCACGCTCGACGCAGTCGATGAAGTGCCTGGTGTCGTCTTCCGTCTCGGCGGGCGTCAGCCACGCCCGCTTAAGCGGCGTGCCGGCGACGGTGCTCGCCCAAAAAGCCATCGGATCGTCGGGATTGCGCGGCGGTGGTTGCCACGGCTCGTGGCTGGTCCACGCTTCGACCCGGGGCTGGTAGGCGTCGATCGCCACCACGCCGCGGTCCCCCACGACGCACACCCGGTTCACTCCCCCGGCCGGATGCGAGCGCCACCCTGTGCGGCCCGCCGAAACCGTGGCGACAATGCCTCCGGCGAGCTCGAGCGAGAGTTGGCCGAAATCCTCCATGTCGTGCCGCTGGTGCTCGTCGAAGAAGTAGTTGCCCGTCGTGGCGTACACGCGCGTCACTGGGCGACCCAGCAGCCACGCGAGGAACACGATCGGGTACACCCCAACGTTGTACAGCTCGCGCTTCGACTCGATCCCCTCGAAATGTTTCGGATGGGCGTGTTCGCGGCGCGGCATGCCCAGCCGGGCCGTGCCGCCGTGCCCCTTGGCGAAGAACAGGTCGCAATGGATCGCCTGCACGTCGCCGACTGCGCCCGATTCGACGAGCTTGCGGACGCGCGCGGCCGCCGACGTGTGTACCATGCTGTACATCTGGGCGAGCACGCCGGCCTTGCGGACGGCTGCTTCGATACGTGCCCCTTCCTCGGCCGATGCCGCCAGGGGCTTATCGAGGTAGAGGCACTTCCCGGCCTCCGCGCACCGGATGATGATCGGGGCGCGCCGCTCGGGCTCGGCACAGATGCTTACGATCCGCACGTCGTCGCGATTGAGCGCCTCGGCCAGGTTCGCCAGGTGCGGAATCCCGAGCGAGTGGGCCAGCTCCTCGTTCAGCGCCCGCCGCCGCGCAACGATGTCGGCCGCGTCACTGACGCCGATCAGCCGGCACCTTTTGTCTTTCAAAAACGCCTGGGCGTACATCTCTTGATGCGTCCTTGCGCCAGCGACGAGCAGGACGCCAAAGGGCGGACTGGCGGGCTTGAAGTTGGCGCCGTCATCCTTTCCATGAGTGCGCGCCGCTGCGGCGCTATCGTTCTCCGGAGATCGTTCGCCGCTGCGCCGCGCTGCGTTCGTCGCGCCCACGTCGGCGGCCGCACGTCGCTCGAGCGACGCATCCACGGTGGCAAGCAGCTTTTCCGCCGTCGCCGACAAGGGCGCCATTGGACTGGCGTGCACGCGTGCGGCCGCGGCGTCGTCCGGCTGCCAAGAGAGGATGCCCTGATTGCCGACCAGCACCAGCTCGACGCGCGGCGTGCTGCCGCCCACGAGGCTGACCGACACCAAACCGGTTTGCCCGCCCTGGCACGTCAGATGCGCGGAGACGTGTCCCACGGCGGGCCCACCGAGCGCGAAGATACGCGAGATTTTCGCCGCCAGCCACCGCTCGGCCGCTTCGAGCGCGCCGGCCAAAAGCGGCCGCAGTTGGCCGTGATCCGCCGTCACGGCAACGTGCAGCCGGACTGCGACGGGCGTGCCGATGCGGTCGCTGTCGAGCGCCGTTTCAATAGTTCGCGCGGCGATTGCTAGCAAATCGTGTGGCTCGCTCATCGTGCGAGGGCCTCTGTGGTCAACGGGCGCGTGCGATCATGGGGAGGACGAGGCTCCGGCCGAGCCGCGGCGTCGTACGCCGCCGGCTCGGCCGGAGCCTCGGCCTCCCGAAAACACAACGTAACGGGAAGCCGCCAACGCCTGGCAGCCGGTCACGGCAATTCCCGAATGCGGATGTTGCGGAACTCGACCGGCGAGCCTTCGGACTCGAGGCACAGGTACCCGCTGCGCGGCTCGCAGCCGGTGCCGCCGGAGACCTCTTCGCCGTTGACCCACAGTCGCACCTCGCCGTTGATGGCGCGGATGTAGTAGTGGTTCCACTCGCCGACCCCCTTGCTCAGGTTCTTGCGCGGGAAGCTCCGCTTGCCGTCCGGGGCGACAGGGGGAAAGGGCGTCATCTTCGACGTGCCCACCGGAAACACGTCGCCGTTGGTGGTGAACCAGTCGGGCTTTTTGCCTTTGTTCTTTTCGTATTGCTCGGCGTAGCCGTGGTCGAGGACTTGCACTTCGATGCCGAAGGGCAGTTTCCCGCGTGCAAGGTCCTTCAGCGTATTTTCCTGCGTCCACACGAAGACGCCGGAATTGCCGGCCGACTTCATGTGCCGCCACTCGACCACCAGCTCGAAGTTCGTGTATATCTTCTGCGAGCGCGTCACGCCGACCGGCTGGCCCGTGCAATAGGCGGTGCCGTCGACCCACTTCCACGTGTCGGGGTCGCAGTTGACGTTGGTGAAGTCTTTCTCGCCCAAGGGTGTCCAGCCTGGCCCGGTCGGGTCGACGAAGGCTTTGACGGCGCTGTCGGCTGCCGCGGCATCGAGAGCGAGCGCCGGCCAAACGCACAGGAGAGCAACGAGACATGCGACAGTTGTGTTCTTCATCGTGGCGGCCCAGTGATCTGGAGTTGGAAGGAGGCCCCTCGCGACACAGTGTAGCGGAGCGCGGGCGGGCTTTCACGCTTGTTGTAAACCGCCGGCAACTGCCCCGGAACGGGAGGGCGAGGCTCCCGCCGAGCCGCTTTCGCGCGACGCCTTCCTCCTCTGGCCTCTGGTCTCTCGTCTCTCGCCTCGCGAATGCGGGCGGGCTGCCCGCCTCCCGTCTCAGCGAGTGCCCAAAGTGTTTCCCTTTCCGCGGCGGGTAACCTAGAATCGCCCCCAGGTCCTGGGAGAGTTGTCATGCACCGCCACGGTTGCCAGCGCGAAGATCACCCGCTGATCGGCCGCCGCGAGCTATTGCAAGTGGGCGGGATGAGCCTGTTCGGCGCCGGGCTCTCGGACCTGTTGCGGCTGGAGGCGCAGGCGGCTGCGGCGCGAGGGGAACGCGCGGGCGAAGGCGGGCAGGATGCCCGCCCCCCGGACGTCCGCCCTGCCGCCAAATCCATCGTCTTCATTTTTCAATCGGGCGGCCCGTCGCAGCACGAGACGTTCGACCCCAAGCCCGACGCGCCCGACACCATCCGCGGCGAATACGGCACGATCGCGACCAGCCTGGCGAGCGTGCGATTCTGCGAGTACTTGCCAAAGCTGGCGGCCCGCGCCCATCGCTTCTCGCTCGTGCGGTCGATGCACCACGTGGCCGACCGGCAGTTCCGCAACGAGCACAGCAGTTGTCACTATCTCTTGCACTCGGGCACGACCGAGCTTCCGGCGGGCGACACGAACGCCTCGATCATCGCGCCGCGGCCGGGCCGGATCGCCTGGCCATCGATCGGCTCGATGATCGCCTTTGCCGCGCCGCCGCCGGCGAGCGTTGGACTGCCAGCGGTGGTCGAGATACCCCGCTCCAACAACATGACGTATCCGGGGCGCGAGCCGGGCATGCTCGGCCCGCAGTATGGCCGGTGGGGCGTCGATCTCGCGCCACCCTGCCACGCGAAGGACCCGGCCGGCTCGTGCCCCAACTGCTTCAGCCACGACGATCCGAACGATCCGGCCCGCGCGGCCGGGCCGGGCGCGAACGCCTGGTGGGACAACAGCAGTTGCCGCAACCCTGATTTTCATCTGCCGGACCTGGGCGCGGTGGAAGGGATCACGATTCCGCACTTGTCAAACAGACTGGACTTGCTGCGGCGGCTGGAGTATCTCCGCCGCGACGTGCTCGAAGCGGCGTCGCGCGACGCCTTTACCGCCTTCGACGTGCATCGCGATCAGGCCCTGCGGCTCTTGCTGGCGACGCAGCCCGGCAAGCACAACCCGTTCGACCTCACCCAAGAAGACGACCGCACCCGCGACTTGTACGGCCGCGAGGAGTGGGGGCAAGCGTTCCTCGTCGCGCGGCGGCTGGTCGAGGCGGGCGTGCGGATGGTGCAGGTGAACTTGCGCGGCTGGGACACGCACCAGAACGCCTTCCGCGACCTGAAGGCGAAGCTCTTGCCGTCGATCGACCATTGCTTGAGCGGATTTCTCGACGACCTCGCGGATCGCGGCCTCTTGGACGAGACACTGATCGTGATGTGTGGCGAGATGGGACGCACGCCACGGATCTCGCCCATCGCCGTCGGCGGGCGGAACGCGTCGGGCGAGATATTCACGCCCGGCCGGCACCATTGGGGAGATGTTTTCCCATGCTTTTTCGCGGGCGGCGGTGTTCAGCCGGGGCGCGTCATTGGCAGCAGCGATCGCCAGGCCGCCCAGCCCACCAGCGACGCCTACACGCCCGAGGACCTGGCCGCGACGATCTTTCATCAACTAGGCATCGGCCCCGATCGCGAGTTCCAGGACACCGCCGGCCGGCCCTTCCGCGTCTATCGCGGGCGGCCGATCGCGGGGCTGTTGTGAAACCCGCTACGGCCCGCTCGATTGACACGCCGCGCGACCCACGCCCCTTGGAGAATTCTTGCGATGTTCACGCGAAGAGAGTTTTTGGGCACTGTCGGCGCCGGACTGGTCGCCGCCCCGCTTCTGTCGGCTGCTGAGCCGGCGCAAGAGCGTCGCAAGCGATTGGCCATCGTCACCACCGAGTGGCGGTACCACTCGCACGCCTGGCACATGGGGGAGCGGTTCCTCGTCGGCTATCCCATGGGCGGGCGCTGGCACTATCCGCCGCTTGAGGTCGTTTCAGCCTATGTCGATCAAAAGCCGGAAGGGGACTTAAGCCAGGGCCGTGCCAAGGAGTTCGGCTTCACGATCTATCCGACGGTTGCCGAGGCGCTGCGGCGCGGCGGCGAGCGGCTGGCCGTCGACGCCGTTTTGATCATCGGCGAGCACGGCGAGTATCCCAAGAACGAGCTGGGCCAGACGCAATACCCGCGATACGAGTTCTTCAAGCAAACCACCGACGTCTTTCGTAGCGACGGCCGCACGGTGCCCGTGTTTAACGACAAGCATCTGTCCTGGAAATGGGAGTGGGCCAAGGAGATGGTCGACGCGTCGCGGTCACTCGGTTTCCCTTTCCTGGCAGGCTCTTCGTTGCCGGTCACCTGGCGGATGCCGGCCGTGGACATGCCTGACGGCGCCGCGGTCGAGGAGATGCTGTGCGTGGCCATCGGCGGCACGGACAGCTACGACTTCCACGCGCTGGAGGTCCTGCAGTGCATGGCCGAGCGGCGGCGAGGGGGCGAGACGGGCGTGGTGGCGCTACAGGCATTGCGCGGCGACGCGGTGTGGAAGGCCATGGACGCAGGCAACTGGGCGGCGGGCGGTTGGGACGCCAAGCTGTTCGAGGCTTGCCTGTCGCGCAGCCAGACGCTGGCCCAGCCGGAGACTTATAGCGACCGTTACCCGACGCCCGAACAGATCCGCGAGTGGGTGAAAGACCCCGTATGCTACCGCTTCGAGTACGCCGATGGCCTGAACGCCACCATGCTACTGATGAACGGGCTGGTCGGCGATTTCACGTTCGCCGCCCGGCTGAAGGGACAGAACGAGCCGCTTTCGACCTTGTTTTACCTGCCGCCGAACCCGAACGTCGTGTATTCGGCGGCCCTCATGTCGAAGGCCGAGGAGATGTTCACGACCGGCAAGACGCCGTACCCGATCGAGCGGACACTCTTGACCACGGGCCTGGTGGCGGCCGGCATGCAATCGCTCGGGTCCGGTCAGAAGCGAATAGAGACGCCGCACCTGGCCGTCCGCTACCAGGCGCCGCGCGACAGCGGGTTCTGGCGAAGCTGAGGCAGGGCCATTCTGTTTTTCAAAATGGCGAGGCGGGAAAATGGGACTGGCTCCGAGCATAAAGCGCCAGTCCTTTCAGACCAACGTTGCGTCTCGGTGCCTGTCCCACTTTCCCGCCGGTGCGCCGCCGGCAAGCTTGAATCTGTGAACGGCCCTGGAAGCTGCGGCTGGTGACGCACCACGAGTGTCGCGCATACGCTAAAAATGTGGGTCCCCTGGCCACGGAGGTGCTCCGACGTGGCCATGCCGGTGCACAAGTCAAGCATGCCCACGGCGAGCGTGGGCATGGCACCTCATGGCGCCCGAGGGCACTAAAGCAACCTTTTAGCCCGGACGCGCGGCTACTTGCCGCCTGACCGCTTCACGATCCAGTCGCCAATTAGCTCAAGCGCCGCCGGCGACATCGTTTCCTCGATCTGGCCATATTCCGCGGGCGAGCCCGTTTTGCACGGCTGCAGGAGGTGGTTCAAGCCCGGCAGCTCGCGGAGCGTGAAGTCCTTGTTCCCGCCGCTCGTCAGCGCCTTCTCGATCTCCGGCAGGTTTTCCTTCGGTGGCACCTGCAGATCGCGCTCGCCGATCACCGCCAGCACGGGGCAGCGAATCTTCGCGAGCGTCGGCCGTGGATCGTAGACGAGGAAGTAGCGGAACCACGGCGTCAAGACCTGCTTGCTCTGGGCCTGCGCCAGGGCCTGCGCGTCGCCGGCCGCCTTCTTCTGCTCATCAGGCAAATCGGCCGTGGCTTCGACCAGAATGTCGGCCAACTGTTTTTCGGCCGCTGCTATGTCGGGCTTTTCGGCCGGCTTCTCTCGCTGCGCGCGGTCGACTTCCTTGACGACGGCGAACATTCGTTCCTGGATCTTCCGCTGCGTCGCCACGGCTTCGTCCGTGGCCCCGCCGGCGCGGCCGATCAGCGCCCCTTGCGCGTAAAGAATCTCCTCGCCCGTAGTTCCCGGCCCGGCGATGAGGACGATGAACGCCACGTCGTCGCCGCGGATCGCCGCCAAGGGCGCGATCAACCCTCCCTCGCTGTGGCCGACCAGGCCGATCCGGCGCGGGTCGATGTCCTTGCGCGACTTGAGCAGCGCAACGCCCGCAAGCGCGTCGCCGGCCAAGTCCTCGGTCGTCGCTTCGTTCAGATTGCCGGTCGAGCCGCCCACGCCGCGGTCGTCGACGCGCAAGACGGCGATCCCACGGCGCGTGAGGTAGTCGGCCAATACGAGAAACGGCTTATGCCCCAGCAGCGATTCGTCGCGATCCTGCGCGCCCGAGCCGGTGATCAACAGCACGGCGGCGAACGGCCCGCCGGCGCGCGGCAGCGTGAGCGTGCCGGCCAGCTTGACGCCGGCCGCGGCGTTCTCGTAGGTCACTTCCTCCTCGTCGTATGGGTAAGGCCTTTTGGGCTCTTGAGGGCGGTGCAGCTCCGGCGGCTTGTCGACCGCTTCCAGCACCAGTGGCAGCGACGCGCCCCCCTGCGACCATTTTCCGGCGATCTTGCCCGTGGACTCGTCCAGCTTGCCTTCGAACGCGCCGGCAATCGCCTTGATCGACAGTCGCAAGGCGCCGTCGGTGAATTCAACTTTGTCGATCTTAATTCCCTTGGCTCCTTGGTCTGGACTGTCGAGCGTGCCGGTGAGTTTCCCATCGTCGGCCGCGTTGATATGGAACACGATGCGGAGCTTGACGCCCACCTCCAGCGTTCCTTGCCAAATGCCGGCAATGCCCTCGCGCATGAGCTTCGCCGCGTTTTGTTGCGGCGTCGGTTTATCGGATGCCGGTTCGTCGACGGCCGCCTGCGCCCAGCCGCCAATCGCCATCACCACTACCAGCCCGGCGGCCACGCTGCGACGTGCAACTGGCCCGTCGCCATGAGGCGGAAACGCTTGCATAGCCATAACGAAGCTCCTGGCCACCGATCCGTACGCAACCGAATCATTCTACCCGCTGCCACGGGCAGCCAAGAGAGGGTACACCGGAACAATTGCCGTGGGCTGCCGCGCAGGAGAACTGCAAAGTCCTGGGAGAGGGGGTCAGGCACATTTTTCGGCCGAAAGTCCTTCGGAAGAATTGAAAACCGCGTGCGCCGAAAAATGAGCCAGACCCCGGACTTTGCCGTTCTCCTGGGGCTGCGGCGCAGGGCCGTTCACAGATTCAAGCTTGCCGGCGGCGCACCGGCGGGAAAGTGGGACAGGCACCGAGACGCAACGTTGGTCTGAAAGGACTTGCGCTGTTTATGCTCGTAGCCAGTCCCATTTTCCCGCCTCGCCATTTTGAAAAACAGAATGGCCGTGGGCTGCCGCGGCCCTCCTTTCCCGGCTGGCATTCCGCCGTGGTAGAATTGCGCCACATGGCCGCCGCGGCTAACCAGTCGGTCGGTGCTCAAAGAGCACCCTACTTTCACCGCCTACTTCATTCCCCATGATCCTGCTCATCGACAATTACGACTCGTTCACCTACAACCTCGTGCAGCGGTTGGGGGAGATCGATCCGGCGCTTGACTTGCAGGTGCACCGCAACGACCAGATCACGCTCGACGAGATCGCCGCCCGTGGGCCGACGCACCTGATCGTGTCGCCCGGGCCGTGCACCCCCAGCGAAGCCGGCATCTCCTGCGACGCGATCACGCGCTTCGCCGCCGAGATCCCTATCCTGGGCGTCTGCCTGGGGCATCAGGCCATGGGGCAGGCGTTTGGGGCCGAGATCGTCCGCGCTGGCCGCTTGATGCACGGCAAAACGGACCTCGTCTATCACGACGGTCGCGGCCTCTTCGCCGGCCTGGAAAACCCCTTCCAGGCCACGCGCTACCACAGCCTGATCATCCGGCCGGGCACGCTCTCGGACGATTTCGAGATCTGCGCCTGGTGCGACGGGCCTGACGGCGAGCGGGAGATCATGGGCATCCGGCACCGGCGGTGGCCACTGTTTGGCGTTCAGTTTCATCCGGAGAGTTTCCTGACGCCGCGCGGCAGCGACATGCTGCGGGCGTTTTTGGCAGTCCCGCGGCCTGCTGCGACGGCGAGCGGCGCCCGCTAAGGCGTTTTCTGGCATGCGACGACCAAGCGAACATGATCACTGTCGAGGAAGCACTACAGCATGTGAGCGAGCGAGCGCGGCCGCTTTCGGCGCGGACCACGCCCATCCGTGATGCTCTCGGATTGGCGCTCGACGAAGACGTGACGAGCGACATCGATTCGCCGCCCTACGACAAGTCGGTCGTCGACGGTTACGCGGTGATGGCCGCCGATCTGGCTAGGGACGGCCACGCCCAGTTGGCCATCCTGGAAGAGGTCGTGGCGGGTTCGGTGCCGCAAGCCTGCGTCGCATCGGGATCGACCACGCGCGTGATGACCGGCGCCCCCATCCCCAAGGGCGCGGATGCCGTGGTGATGATCGAGCGCACCGAGCCGGTCGCCGGCGCGGGGCTTGGCTCGGTCGTGATTCGCGACGCGAGCGCAAAGGCCGGCAGCAACATCCTGCGACGCGGCGTTTCGCTGCGCGCGGGCGACGTCGTGCTGCGGCGCGGAACTCGATTGCGCGCGATGGAGATCGGTCTCTTGGCCGAGGTCGGCCGTGCCGCCGTCCGTGTCGTGCCGCGCCCGCGCGTCGCCATCCTTCCTACCGGGAACGAGCTGGTCGACGCAAGCGCGACGCCCGCAGCCGGGCAGATTCGCAACTCCAATGGACCGATGCTGGCCGCGGCCGCGCGGCAGGCCGGCGCCGAGCCGATCGAGATCGAGATCGCGCGAGACGAAATGGCGGACCTGCGGCGACGAATCGCCGAGGGGCTTGAAGCGGATGTCTTGCTCCTGTCCGGCGGTGTTTCCGCGGGCGTCTTGGATCTGGTGCCGCGAGTTCTCGCCGACCTGGGCGCGACCGAGGTGTTCCACAAGGTACGGCTCAAACCGGGCAAGCCCCTGTGGTTCGGCGTGCAAGCGGCCGACGATCGAGCGAAACTGATCTTCGGCCTGCCGGGAAATCCGGTCAGCAGCTTCGTCTGCTTCGAGCTCTTCGTGCGGCCGGCGATCGAGCGGCTGCGCGGCCGGGACGCCACAAGCGGCCGCCGCGCGCAAGCTCGCCTGACCAAGGAGTACCGTCAACGTGGCGACCGCACGACTTACTTTCCGGCCACGCTAAGCACCAGGCCCGACGGCACGCACGCCGTCACGCCGGTCGGTTGGCAAGGATCGGCCGATCTGCGGGGGCTCTCTGCGGCTAATGCCCTTGCTATTTTTCCGCCGGGCGAAAAAACGTTTGCTGAAGGCGACGTGGTGGACGTGCTCCTATTGGACGAGGTGTGAATTGGAGGACGAAGCCCCGGCTTACCCTGGAGTGGCTGGGGCAAAGCGCGAGCGCGCCCCCGTTGCGGCGCGCTGGGGCACGCTGCACTTTGCGCAAGCCCCCCGTCGCGCGCTCTAGCGGCCCCAAAGCTGCCCTGGGCAAATTCCAGGTGCTCTCATACGCTGTAGATGGCGTTATGAAGTAGCTCGTCGAGTCGATTTTACGTTAACTGAGTCGCGGACGGTTCATGGCCACCGTGAAGTCGCGTCAAGAAGAAGCCCGGCGGTCGGCTGCGACAAGACCGGCCAGGGCGGGCGAGAGCGCGCAGGCCGATCGTTCGTCGCCGGACACCACGCCGCGTAGCGCCGAAACATTGCTCTACGGCCTGACTGGCAGCGCGCTGGCATGGGCCTCTTTGCCGCCGGTGGGATGGTGGCCGCTGGCATGGGTTGCGCCTGTGCCCTGGCTTCTGCTCATTCTCCGCCCGAAGCTGCCCGGCCGCCGCCCTTACGCGACGTTGTGGCTGGCCGGGTTTGCCTTCTGGATGGGCGCGCTGCACTGGTTGCGGCTGCCGCACCCGGCCACCAGCATCGGTTGGGTGGCGATGAGCTTCTACATGGGCGTCTATCTGCCGATCTTCGTCGGGCTCGCGCGCGTGGCGATTCATGAGTTGCGACTATCGATCGTTGTCGCGGCGCCGGTCGTCTGGGCCGGGTTGGAGCTCGCGCAAGCGCACGTGCTGACCGGCGTCAACATCGCCACCCTCGGCCATTCGCAATATCGCTGGATCGAGTTGATCCAAATCAGCGATCTGTGCGGCGGGTACGGCGTGAGCTTCCTCATCATGCTTGTGGCCGCTTGCACGACGCGCTTGGTGCCGCTTGGTGGGAGGCGATTGACCCTGTGGCCGCTGGTCCCAGCCGGCGCCGCGCTCGCAAGCACGCTTTTGTACGGGCACTTCCGCACCGACGGCGAGCACGCGCGGCCGGGGCTGAAGGTCGCCCTGATCCAGGGCTCGATCGACACCCAGATGAAGGCCGATCCCAAGCAGTCCGAAAAAATCCACGACCAATATCTCAAGCTCACATTGCGCGCGGCCCGCCAGCACCCGGACCTCGACCTGGTCGTCTGGCCCGAGACAATGTTCCGCGCCCCGCTGCGGTCCTACACCGCCGACGTGCGGCCGGCCGAAGGGGATGAATGGACCCTCGACGACTTGCGCGAGCGGATCGCCGAGCATCAAGAGCTCCTGCACGGGATGGCCGCGCTCGTGCGAGTTCCCATGCTCTTGGGCATGGACCGCGGCGTGTACGGGCCAGCCAAAGTGGACCGCTACAACTCGGCAGTGCTCGTGGACGCGACGGGCGAGATTCAAGGGCACTACGACAAGATGCGGCCGGTCATGTTCGGCGAATACGTCCCGTTGGCCGGCCACTGGCCATGGCTGTATCGCCTGACGCCGCTCGAGAGCGGGCTAGACGCGGGCCTGGCGCCGCAATCGCTGGCTGTGGGCGGCGTCCGGATCGCGCCCGACATTTGTTTCGAGACGCTGTTGCCCCACTTCATCCGCGGCCAAGTGGCCGAGCTGGCCGCGCAGGGCGTGGAACCGGACGTGCTCGTGAATCTCACGAACGACGGCTGGTTCTGGGGCTCGAGCGAATTGGATCTGCACCTGATGGCCGGGGCCTTTCGCGCCGTCGAGTGCCGCAAGCCGCTATTGATCGCCGCCAACACCGGGTTCTCAGCGGTGATCGACGGCGACGGACGGATTCTCGAGCAAGGCCCGCGCCGCGCCACCGGCGTCTTAGTGCGCGACGTGCCACTCGACACCCGCCGCAGCACCTATGTGCGCTGCGGCGACTGGGGCGCCGGGCTGTGCCTGGCCGCTGCGGTGGCGCTGGCCGGCGTGGGCGGCTGGCGGCGACGGCCGCGGCGGTCGAAATGATCCCCCGTCAGGTTCTGCTTGGAACGCAGACTATTCAGCCTGGCGCTTCAGCGCAAAGTCGAGCGTGACTTCGCCTTCGGCGAACGGCACCGAATTGCTCACGGCGGGCTCGTAGCCGTCGGCCAGGACGCGATATCGATACGAGCCGCGGTGGGTCGGCATTGACATCGACTTTGTGTAGTGCCCGTTGCGGCCGCGGGCATCGGTCGCCGTGGCCCAATACACGCCGTCTGGTTCTTTGTTGAAGCCTTCAAAGCCGTGCTGCACGACGAAATCATCGATCGGCTTTTTCGTCTCCGCGTCGATCGCGCGGCCGGTAATCACCTGCGGCCGCTTGAGCGTGATCGTGACCTCGTTCAAGTTGTTGCGGGCGGAAATCTCGTAGTCGCGCACGTCCATGTAGCCGCTCGCCATGATGTCGTACTTGATCGGGTCGTCCGCTGGGGCCCAGGTCCACTCCCAGATTCCATCTTCATCGGTCTCACGCGGAATGCCGAACTGCCGCATCGCCATGAATGGTCGCGTGTCGCGCCAGTCATCCGGCAGGACCCAGGCCCCCTTGAGAGGCTCTCCGTCGCTATTCTCGACGCGAATGCGAACCGTTTTGCCGAACCAGAGTTTGAAGTTAATGATCCGACCGTCGATGCGGTGCGTCTTGCCCGCGGTCTCGCCGACCAGCGATACGGATTTCATTACCGGCGCGAAGCCCGGTTTGATGACTGTAATGGTCATCCGATTGTTGGGATTGGCGTTAGGTGGCAGGTCGACGGTGGGGGCGACTCGCTTGAACTCGTATTTCCCGTCGGCGTCTGTCTTTTGGAACGGACCTTTGTCGGGATAAACGTTCAACTCGCCGATCGCGAGCACCGCGCCTTCCACCGGCTTCCCATCAGGCCCCACGACGGTTCCCAGCACCGCGACACCGCGCTTGAGCGTCCACACGTACGACTTGTCCCGCAACTCGTCAATCTTGTCGTCGACGCTCCAGTTGCCTGGCACGACCCCGAAGTCCGGGTGGTCGACGTTGATCGACCCGTGGTTCATCCGCGGCGGCGCGATGTTGCAATCCCAGCGACCGTCTTTGTCGGTAACGTACTCTTCCTTGGAGAACGACAGCTCGGCGCGCCGGCCTTGGTGCGAGGCGCTATCGCCGGCCGAGAACAACACCGTCGCCCCGGGGACCGGCTTGCCTTCGTCGTCGACCACGCGACCGCCCACGGTGGCCGCCTTCGCCATCGGAAACGCGAACTCCTCCGGTAGCTTGTCCGCGGGAGCGTCCTTGCTGTTGCGCCAGAAGGCTCGCATGGGCACGTAGCCATCGGCGCGGATTTTCAGATAGCAGTACCGCGGCGTCCGACTGGGCAGCGTCAACGGCGTTTGGCCGTTGTCGGCTCCGTCCTGCCAGGTGGTCTCATCGCCAAGCTGCACGCCGATTCGCACGTTGCGAATCGGCCGGTTCGTCTCTTCATCGATGGCGAGGATGCGCATCCGCCACTGGTCTTGGGTGGCGCTGTCTTTTGCCGCGCCGGAAGCCTGCGCCACGTCCGCCTTTGCACCGTCCGGCGCTTTTGCCGGCTCGGGCGCAGCCTGCGGCGCGGCGACCGCGAAATGATGCAACCACGCCGGCGCTGACACGCTCAGGACCGTCGCCAGAAGGACCACAGCAAGCGTCCCGCGCGAAAGTCTCAGCCGCAACGGCTCCTCAGCCCCCAGCAGCCGGCGTACGCGGTGCTGGAATTGCGAGCGACCGCCGCCAGTCGCGGCCAGGGCGGCCCGGGGCACGTGACCGCTGGTTGCCGCGCATAGCTCGGCCGCGCGGACCAAAGCCTCGGCGTATTGCCACCGCGAGACGCTGGCTCGCAGCACGAGGTCGTCGCAGGCCATCTCCCGCTCGATACTGACGCGGCGGCTCACCCACCACACCGCCGGGTGGAAGAAGAGCACCGCCTCGATGATCCGCTGCAAGAGGTTCGCGATCGGGTCGTAGCGGCGGACGTGAGCCAACTCGTGCAAAAGCACCGCTTCCAATTGCTCGCCTGAAAGTCCGGAAACGATCACAGCCGGCAAGAGGATCGTCGGCCGCAGCAGGCCGACGACGACCGGCATCGCGACGCGCCCGCACTGAGCCACAACCGGCACGACGCGCAGCCCCCAACGAGCTGCTTGCCGTCGGACGACGTCCAGAATCCGTGCGTCGTCGATCGCGACGCACGATTGGCCGAGTCGCCGGCCACCCCACAGCCCGACGGCGACGCGCAAGCACATGAGCGCGGCGCCGCCGAGGTAGGCGACGGCAGCATAGGGGGATGCCCAGGCTAGGATTGTCGCTGTGCGTTGAGCCTCGTAGAACGAAGGAAACGATACCGCGGGAGCGCTTGCGGGCTGTTGGGCGGCTTCCGCGAAGGACTGTCGAGCGACGGGGCGCACGTCGGTCGTTCGCGCGAGCGCATTCGAGTCCCTTCCAGCCAATTTGCCTTCCGCGACGGGCCGCGACGCATCGTCTGCCATGACGACGAAGACCGACTCCCATTGCGCCAGCACGCACAGCGTCAGCGGAGGGCAGGTCACCATGGCCACAAGTGCCAACACGCCTGCCACATATCGCACTTCAGCCGATCTCCGCCGGAGACACAAAAGCGCGATCGCGTACAGCGCGGCAATGGCGCAGCCCTGCCACAGAAAGTGAGCCAGCGCCTCGGTCAATCGCAGGCAGTCTTTCGCGTCAATCCATGGAAGCGCCTGCCATGCGTCGAAGGAGTTCATTGCGATTGCTCCCTGGTTTTCTGATTGATGAGCTGGCGCAGCTCGTTTAAGTCGGCCGCATTTAGCGCGGCGCAGTCGAAGAGGCTCAGCATGACGGCCTTTGCCGACCCGTCGAAGACACGCTCGACCACGTCTGCCAGCATCCGCTGCGACGCCTCTAGACGGCCCAGTCGCGGCGCGAACAGGCAGGCGTTGCCCTGCATCGAGCGCCGCAGATATTTCTTCCGCGTCATCGCGTTGAGCGTGGTGATGACCGACGTGTGGGCCAGCTCGCGCCCCGTGGCGGCCAGCCCCTCGCGCACCTCGCGCACGGTCATCGGCGAGCGCTCCCACAGCAGCTTGAGAATCTGCAATTCCAGCTCAGTCGGGTGTGCGGACTTGGGGCGGGCCATGCGGGTCGAGTCCTGCGGCCGGAGCGGGAGCGAATCTTCTAGTTCGATAGAATATCGAGCGCGCTCGCCCTCGTCAAACAAAATCTTCTACCTAAATAGAACTTGGTGGCCAGAGCCCCAGTCCGGTCCCCCACGACGAGCAGGTTCCCCCTGGGGCGCCCTGATTCCCACCCCGCGGATTGAGCGTGCCGTCCGGAGCCGCGCTTTATCGGCGCTGGACGGTCAACCCAGGCCGGCTTTTCGCCCTTCGCGGACGCACCAAAGCGCCTAAACCACCAAATCTTGACGGTCCGTAATTGACTCTGGCCGCCCGCGCGAATTATAGTGAAAGACCAGTCCCGTTGCGGCCGTATCTCGTGTCGCGAAAGTACCTTGGGCGCTCCACTCGACATCCAGCCATAGGGCTGTGTTGAATTGGTGCATCCTGGGTGTCCTGAGAGGCCGCCGCCGCGCAACGGTTCGAGCAGAGTTTGAGGACACCTCGATGAACCTCGTCGGAAGAATCTTCGTCATGCTCATCTTCGTGATGAGCTTGGTCTTCATGGGCTTTGCGCTGGCCGTGTACGCCACGCATCAGAGCTGGGAGCGGGTCGTGAACCGCGCGCCCGGCGAACTTAAAGCGGGTGAGGCTCTCGGCTTGAAGTATCAGCTCGAAGAGGCCACGGCCAGGCGTCGTCAACTAGAGGCGCACGTCGAGGAGCTCAAGAACCAGGTCGCTAGCGAGCAGGCCGACAAGACCAAGCGGTTGGCCCAACTGCAAACCGAGGCCACTGAGCTACGCAAGGAACACGACGCCTTGGTGAACGAACATGCCACCAGCGTGCAGCAAGCACGCGAGGCGGCCGCGGCCATGGAGAGCACGCAGCGGACCCTGGCTGACATGCGGAAACAGATCGGCACCCTGCGCGACGACATCCACACCGCTCAGGTCGACCGCGACGAGCAGTTCAAGAAGTTCGCCGAGCTGACGGACCAGTTCAATCAAGCGCAAGGCGAGCTATCGCGGCTCAAGGCACAGAACCTGACGATTGCCGAGCAGATCGACCGCTATCGCCAGACCGCGATGCGGCTGAACGTCAACCTCGACCTGCCGCCCGAGACCGTCACGCCCAAGCTCGACGGCGTCGTGCTGGCCTCGAGCAAGGAAGGCATGGTGGAGATCTCGCTGGGCGCCGACGACGGGCTCGAACGGGGCGCGCTATTGGACGTGTATCGCGGTGCGCGGTATCTGGGCCGCATCGAGGTCATGCAGACGTCTCCCGAGAAGTCGGTCGCCAAGATCTTGCGCGAATATCGCAAAGGTCCTATCGAGAAGGAAGATCGTGTCGCAACTCGAATCAACTGATCGTGGGCGCGCCGTTTCCACGGCCAAGCCCAAGCCCGACATCTACACCGTGCTCCTGGGCATTGCCCTAGGCGCCATCCTGTTGGCTATTCTGTGCTTGGTGCTGGAGCTGGGGCGGTACGGGTGGGACTACTCGGCCGAAAAGGCTAAGTTCCGCGGCGTAGGGGCGGTGTCGAGTGAGCGGCTGCCGGGAGCGATTTCACCTCCCACGTTCGTCTAGCGCCTTCGAGTGGCGGCGGCTCCATAAGCTACGCAAGGGAGTGCGTGCGGCAGTAGCGAACCAACGTTCTTCAGCCCCCGGCTGCGAGCAAGGATGCTTGAGCGACTCTTCGGCGTGCTAGGCTCTGACCTGGCCATCGACCTGGGAACGGCCAACACGCTGATCGGCGTGGCGGGCGAGGGACTGGTTCTCAACGAGCCCTCGGTCGTGGCCGTCGAGCAGGGGACCACGCGCATCGTCTCGGGCGGCCGCGCCGTGGGCCACCTGGCCCGGCAGATGTCGGGGCGCACGCCCGGCTCGATTTCCGTGGTGCGGCCACTGTCGGCCGGGGTGATCACCGATTTCGAGCTGTGCGAGACGATGCTCCGCTATTTCTTCGCCAAGGCGCAGCGGGGCGCCTGGTCGCGCGGGCCGCGAGTGCTAGTGGCCGTGCCCGGCGCAATCACGCCGGTCGAAAAACGCGCGGTCTACAACAGTGCCCATCGCGCCGGCGCGCGGCGCGTGTTTCTCGCCAGCGCGTGCATGGCCGCGGCCGTGGGGGCCGAGCTGCCGATCACCGAACCCGTGGCCAACATGATCTGCGACATTGGCGGCGGAACGACCGAGGTCGCCGTTCTCAGCCTGGGCGACGTCGTGGCGGGCACCACCATTCGCATGGGGGGCGACCGGATGGACCAGGCGATCGTCGACCACCTGCGCCGCCGGCACGAGCTGAAAATCGGCCCGGCTACCGCCGAGCAACTGCGGATCGACGTCGGAAGCGCCACACCCCCGGCCGAGGAGCTCGTGGCCGAGGTTCGCGGCATCGACACCATGACCGGGCTGCCCCGCCGTGCGACCGTCACCAGCGCCGAAGTCCGCGACGCGCTCCTGGGCCCGCTCGACGAAATCACCGAAGCGATCAAGGCCACGATCGACGATTGCCCGCCCGAGTTGGCCGCCGATCTGGTGGATACGGGCCTGGTGCTGTCGGGCGGAGCGGCCCTTTTGCGCGGTCTGGACGCGATGATCGAGGAGCGCATCGGCGTTCCGGCGCGAATGGCGCCCGACTGCATGACCACGGTCGCCAGCGGCACGCTTGCCCTCTTAGAGCACCTCCAAGAATGGCAACAAATGCTCGAATCGAGTGACGACGATGTTTGAATCGCTCCACCGAACCAATCCGCTCGCCACACCTGGCGGGATGCTGATCGCCACGCTGGTCGCGGCGTTGCTCTTGGCTGCGCTGCCGCGCCGCGCGGTCGAGCCGCTGGCGGCGCTCTACACCGGCGGCATCGAGCCCGGCCGATTCGCGGCCGCGTGGTTGCGCGACCGTGCGGCCGGCGCCGTCGCGCAGTTCCGACAGTCGGCCGCCACGGCCGAGGAGTTGGCGCGCGGCGAGGACCAGATTCGCCGTCTGCGCGCCCGCAATGAGGAGCTGGAAATGGCCCTGGTAGTTGCCGGCGCCGGCGTGGCCCCGGATCGTACACTGGCCACGGCAGAGGCGCCGCCCCTTGTGCTGGCGAATTGTCTCCGCGTCCGCGTGCTCGGCTCGCGCGCGTGCGGATTGTTGCCGGCAGCGGACATCATCGCGGCCGGCCGAACCGCCGGTCTGACGCGCGATACGCTCGTGCTCGCCGATAGCGCCACGACGATCGACTCCGGGCGGGACACGAACGTCGCCGTCGGCGATCTCGCCCTGGCGGGACGCCGCGTGTACGGCAAAGTGATCGACGTGGGACCGCACACGGCCCTCGTCCGTCGCGCCGATCAACCCGGCTACCGCGACGTCGTGCAACTGGCGCGGACCACCGACGGCGAACTGCAATTCGGGCCGCGCGGGATGCTGGAAGGCGGCGGCGATCGGCAATGCCGCGTGCGTCTGGTCAGCGCCGCGGCGACGGTCCAAGCGGGGGACCTGGTGTTTTCGGCCGATCACGTGGGGCTCGCGCCACGGCCATTGCTTTACGGCAAGGTAACGCGCGTCGAAGCACGCACGGGCGGGCCGCATTGGGACATCTGGGTTGAGCTGGCGGCCGAACCCAGCGCCGCGAGCGAGCTTTTGGTATTGCGCGCGGGACTGAACCCAGCGCGCGTCGCCGCCACCTCCGCGGCGCGCACGACCACCGACTGATTCGCATAGGGGCGGGCATCCTGCCCGTCTTTGCTCATCGCTCCAAACCGCCTGCCGCTGCTGAATCACGATGCCGAACGTCCTTTTATTGCTCGTCCTGACGTACCTGGCCGCGGTCATCGAAACGGCCGGCGCCGATGTGATCGCCGTGTATCGGGCTGCGCCCAGCCTGCTGGCCATCACGGCCATCGGCTGGACGGTCATGGGTTCATCCACGCCGTGGCGGATCGCGCACGCCGCCGTCGTCGGGCTGGTGTTTGATCTCAATGGCGGTGGACATGCGGGAATCGGCATAGCCGCCTTTGCACTAACTGCATTCGTGGCGATGCGATTGCGGCCGTGGTTTCGTCGGCAGGAACCGGTCGCGCAAGCCGTGGCCACGGCGCCCTTGGTCGCCGCTTTGATGATTGTTGTCGTCCTCGGCAACGCCATAGTGGGCGAGCCTGGTGCGCCGCCTTCGGTCGCGGTCCCGCGCGCGACAGTCATTGCCCTCTACACCTCTGCCGTGAGCCTGCCGTTGTGGATGTTGCTGGACTGGGTGCGCGAGAGCGGACGGCTCCGCGCCGGCACGTCGGCGCTGTAGCGCGTGTCTAAGACGGCGGTTGTGGGCCCTAGCTGGACTCTAGCGACATGACTCGATCGTCCGCGCATCAACCTTCGCTCCAATCGGCCGCTCTTGAGGCGTCGATCAGCGCCGACTCCGGCCGGCGCATGCGCCACTTGGCGATTGGTTTCATGGCGCTTGCGGGATTGGTGTTCGCGCGCATCGTGGCGATCGAATGCTCGCAGGGGGCGGCTTTCCGCGCGGTGGCGGCCCGACCGCTGGAAAAATCGCACGTCGTTCCTGGCATCCGCGGCCGCATTCTGTCGAGCGATGGCACGGTGCTTGCATTCGACGAACGGGTGTCGTCGCTGGCTGTGCACTATCGTTATCTACAGGGTCCCGCGAGCGCCCGGTGGCTGCGAAATCAGGCGCGGGCCCGCGTCCCCCGCGACACCTCGAATCGTCGCGCCAGCCTGGCTGCCGAGGAGCAATGGCTTCGCGCGTACTGTGACGAATTGCTCGTGGACCTCGGGCGGCTGTGCGGACGCCCCGTCGCGGATCTCAGGGAACAGTCCGAGCGCATCCAGTCGCGCGTCCACGCGATATCCGTGGCGGTCAATCGGGCGCGTTCCAGCCGCTCGGCGGGCGACGACAACGAACGGCCGCCCGCGACCGCCCTGCGTCGGGCACGCGCCGTCTTGCCCTCGTGGCTGTTTGCCGCCGAGGGAGATCGGCCGTCCCCGTCCATCGTCGTCGCCGAAGAACTCGACTACCACGTCCTGGTCGACGAGGTGCCGCTCGAGGTCGTGGCCGAAATCGAGTCGCGCCCGGAGCGATACCCTGGAGTGCGGATTGTCGAGCAATCGCGCCGCCGCTATCCCGAGGGCACTCTGGCGGCGAACGTCCTGGGGCATCTCGGCGCCTCAGAACAACATGATGCAGCCGGCCGCAAGGCGGACGCCGCCGCGCGCGCGAAGGGAACCAACCGGCCCGTGCGCCAGGCGACACGGCCCGTTGGCCGTTTGGGCGCCGAGCTAGAGCATGAAGCGGCGCTGCGCGGCATCGACGGCCAGTCGGTCGATCTGACGGATCATGGCGGCCGGATGCTGCGCACGGTCCAAGTGGCCGAGCCCGCGATGGGGCAAGACGTCGTGCTCTCGCTCGATGCGCGCCTGCAGCGCGTGGCCGAGGGCCTGCTCGACCGCGCCGTGGCGCGCCACGCGGCACAGGACGGCGGCCAGGACGGCCCGGGACGCTCCGGCGCGATCGTGGTGATGGACGTGCGCAACGGGGCGATTCTGGCCGCCGCGTCGGCGCCGCGCTTCAATCCCAACACGTTCGCCGTCGCTAACGCCGACTCGATTGAGCTAGTGCTGGCCGATCGATCGCACCCCTTGTTCGATCGCGTGACCAAGATGGCGATTCCGCCGGGCTCGGTCTTCAAGATCGTGACGGCGCTCGCGCTACTGGCTGATGCCGATTTCGCTCCCCGCGAAACGCTGGATTGCCAGGGCTACCTGCGCGAGCCTGACCGGCAGCGGTGCCAGATTTTTCGCCGTTATGGCGTGGGCCATGGCGCGACGGACCTGGCGGACGCAATCGTGCAAAGCTGCAACGTCTATTTTTTCCACCATGCCGGCCGGCTTGGGCCGGAGCGGTTGGTCGATTGGGGACTGCGACTGGGCTTTGGCCGCACGACAGGCATCGATCTGCCAAACGAAGCAATCGGCTTTCTACCGAATCCCGCGAATCCAGGCGGCCCTGCGGACCACAAATGGGGCGTTGCCGACACGCAGGCACTCGCCATCGGTCAGAGCACGCTCGTGGCGACGCCGCTGCAGGTCGCGCGGCTCTTGGCCGTGGTGGCGAACGGTGGGTATCTTGTCACGCCCCATGTCACCGCGGACGGGCACGTAGCCAGCGACGCACCTGTCGGCGGGACCTCAACCGGCGCCCTGCCCGGCGCCGCGCGTGGCACGCCGGTCGAAGGGCTAACGCGAAGACAACTCGACGCGCTGCGCGACGCGTTGCGCCGTGTCGTCGCGGACGACCGCGGCACCGCCCACGCGGCGCTGGCCGGCTGCGGCGTAGCGATCGCGGGCAAGACCGGCACAGCGGAAACCGGTGGCCAAACGAGCGACCACGCGTGGTTCGCCGCCTACGCCCCGGCCGACGCGCCACGGGTAGCGCTGGTCGTCGCGCTCGCCCACGGGGGTTCCGCGGATCGCGCAACCATGATCGCCGCCGACCTTGTGCCGGCGATACAGGCGCTGGGCCTGTTGCGGTCGAGCGTACCGCCGAGGCTGGCTGAAGCCAACGAACGCCAACAGCCGGCCCACTAGCCCGGCGTGGCAGGCGAGGGGACTTCCGTCCTCTCCCTCGCCGGCGCTTCGGGTTAACGCGCGATAAATGTCCAGCCGCATTGCCGACTTGCCCCCAGGGCCGTTCTTTTCAAAATGGCGAGGCGGGAAAATGGGACTGGCTCCGAGCATAGACAGCGCAAGTCCTTTCAGACCAACGTTGCGTCTCGGTGCCTGTCCCACTTTCCCGCCGGTGCGCCGCCGGCAAGCTTGAATCTGTGATGGCCCTGCGACTTGCCCCTTGCCGCGTGCCCGGCGCGGCATTACGCTCGCAGATTACGGCGACTGTTTTCTTTGATCTTTTTCAGGAACGAACCATGCACGCTCTCGTACGACGCCCGACGTTGGGAAACCGGCTCCTCTATGCGGCGCTCGTGGCCGGGGCGTCGTTTGTGGCCGCACGGCCCGCCGCGGCTGACGAGGATTTCAAGCGGACCGAGGATGTGATCTACGGCCGCAAGTTCGGCACGGCCCTGACGATGGACGTGTTCGAGCCGGCGAAGCCCAATGGCGCGGCGGTGATCTTCGCCGTCAGCGGCGGCTGGTTCTCGGCGCACGAGGCGATTAACGTCAACTTCGTGAAGGAGCTCCTGAAGCGCGGCTACACCGTGTTCGCCGTGGTACACGGCAGCCAGCCGAAGTTCACGATTCCCGAAGTGCTCGAAGACATGCACCGATCGGTGCGCTACATCCGGGCGCACGCCAGCGACTACAAAATCGATCCGCAACGGATCGGCATCACCGGCGGATCGGCCGGTGGGCACCTGTCGCTCATGCAAGGCATGGCGGGCGAGGCCGGCGACCCCGACGCCAAGGACCCCGTGGCCCAGCAAAGCAGCCGCGTGCAGGCCGTGGCCTGCTTCTTCCCACCCACCGATTTTCTGAACTACGGTCAGCCGGGCGAGAACGCGCTGGGCCGCGGCGTGCTGAAGAATTTCCGGGCGCCGTTCGATTTCCAGGAGTTCGACAAGGAGACGAACCACCTAGCGCCGGTGAGCGAGGAGAAGACGCTTGAGATCGGGCGCAAGATTTCGCCGGTGAACCACGTCACGTCCGACGATCCACCGACCTTGATTATCCACGGTGACGCCGACAAGCTGGTGCCGATCCAGCAAGCCGAGCTGATCATCGAAAAGCTGAAATCGGTGAACGTGCCGGCGCAATTGACGGTCAAGAAGGGCGCCGCGCACGGCTGGCCCGACTTGCCGGCCGACATGACGCAAGTGGCCGACTGGTTCGACAAGTACCTGGGGTCGCCCGCGCCGACCGCGGCGGGGAACTGATTCCTCACCACTCGGGACGCGTGGGAGGGCGTGGCAGGGCGAGGTTCCCGCCGAGCCGCGCGCCTACCGACAAATCCGGTGCGGCTCGGCGGGAGCCTCGCCCTGCCTCGCCCTCCCGACTGTCACGCGGCCATGTCCAGAGCCATCTTTATCACCGGCTTTCCGGGCTTCATCGCCGGCCAATTGTTGCGGCGGTTTCTGGCCGATCCGCACACAACCGTGCGGATGCTGGTGATTCCCGCGATGCACGCGCAGGCTGTGGCGGCGCGCGATGCCCTGCCCGCGGGGCGCGACCGCACTGAGTTGGTGCCCGGCGATATCACGCGAGAGCACCTGGGTCTGGACGAAGCGACGCGCCGCCGGCTAGCCGACGAAGTCGACACCGTCTATCACCTGGCCGCGATCTACGACCTGGCGACGCCGCTCGCCATCTCGCGGCTGGTGAACGCGACCGGCACCGAGCACGTGCTCGACTTTTGCCAGTCGCTGCCGCGGCTCCAGCGGCTCGTTTATTTCTCGACGGCGTACGTGTCGGGCACGCGGACCGGCCGGGTCACGGAAGACGACCTCGAGCAGGCCACGAGCTGGAAGAACTACTACGAGCAGACCAAGTGGGAGGCCGAAGTCGCCGTCCGCCGGCGCTGGCACCGCATCCCCACGACGATCATTCGGCCGGGCGTGGTCGTCGGAGACTCACGCACCGGCGAGATCAACAAGTACGACGGGCCGTACTACGTCCTCCGCGCCCTGGCGGCGCTTGCGCAGTCGGGCTGGATCCGCTTGGCACGCTATTTCTGGTCCGGCCGCAAGGATGTTCGCCTGTATATGGTGCCGGTCGACTTCATCTGCGATGCGACCGAGCACCTGGCCACAAGTGCGGGCGCGGCGGGCAAGGCATACCACGTGCTGCCGAACCCGGCCGTGACGCTTGGGGAGCTGGCGCGGCTGATGTTCGCGGAGTTTGGCGTGAAGCCGCCGCCGTTTTCGCAGCCGGCGTGGCTGGGCCGGCTGTCGTTTCGCATCGTTCCAGGACTAGCGCGGGCCTTTCAATTCCCCCCGGAGCTGTTCGGCTACATGGGACACGACGTACACTACGACACGGCCCATCTGGATAGCGCACTCGCGGGCACGGGGATCCGCTGCCCGGCGGCCGAGCAGTATATTCCGGTGATGGTCGACTTCGTCCGCCGGCATCCGGAGATTCCGGCGAACTTTGGCGCGAGTGCCACCAGCCGAAGGGAAATCGTCACGACGACGGCCTGATACGTTGCAGGAGAACAGCGGTGCGCAAGGTCACATTTGGCGGTGCCAATAGCCTCGACAACTACATCGCCCGCGCGGACCACGCGACTTGCGTGGCGTGTTGAAACCGTGCTTGCATGGTCGCGCCTTCGTCGCACGCCATCAGCAGCGCGGTCCAAGCCAGCCGCTGCGGCGTCCACTGGACACCGCCCCGCACCGGCCAATGCGAAAAAACGAACTCGGCAGGAACTCTCGGATAGCGTCCTGCAACTGCTTGCCGTCCGATGCTGGCATGTTCGAGCCTCCGTGCTCGCGTTTGTGTTCGGCAAAAAACTCAAAGCGTACCGGAGGCTCGAACTCTTGAAATACCAATTCCTTTCGCCGCTCCATGACGCCCTGCCGTGAACGGCGTAGGGTGGCACCGGTGGCACCCCACCAGGCATGGCAAGGGCGGCTCGGCGGGAGCCTCGCCCTGCCGCCTGCGCTACCTGTAAGGCGGGGCCCGTTTTCGGTCGCCTCAGGGCCGTTCACAGATTCAAGCTTGCCGGCGGCGCACCGGCGGGAAAGTGGGACAGGCACCGAGACGCAACGTTGGTCTGAAAGGACTTGCGCTGATTATGCTCGGAGCCAGTCCCATTTTCCCGCCTCGCCATTTTGAAAAACAGAATGGCCTTGTCGGTCGCCGTAGGGCCGTTGACAGCATCCGGCAAAAGCCTTACGATCTCTGGTTCGCCTTAGTCGGGAGAGCGTTTGTTAGTGCGCGCGGGAAGCTGGTGTTTGACAACTCGGCGCGTGGCCGTTTGAGGAGTGGAGCGTGGCTGGACATTCCAACGAGACGATTCGCATCCGGATGGAAGCCTACGACCATTCCGTCCTCGACCAGAGCGCGGCCGAAATCGTCGATACGGCGAAGCGGACCGGCTCGGAAGTGCATGGACCCATTCCGCTTCCGACGCGGATCGAGCGGTACACGGTGCTGTCGGGCCCGCACATCGACAAGAAGGCGCGACAGCAGTTCGAGATTCGGACGCACAAGCGGCTGATCGACATCGTGCAGTCGACGGCCAAGACGATCGAGGCCTTGAACAAGCTCAGCTTACCCGCCGGCGTCGACATTAAGATCAAAGCCTCTAGCAGGCATTGAGGAGAGTGGGCAGCGGGCAGTAGACAGTAAGAAGAGGTTCAAGACCAAACCCAGCGAAGAGTTTGAACCGTTATGGATCGGATGCCGGGCGGGTAAACCGCGGCCCACGTGGGCCGCGCGTTCCCGGTTGGCGACGGACACTCAAAGGCGCATGCGATGGCTGTGGGATTGCTCGGCCGCAAGGTCGGGATGACGCAAGTGTTTGACGACGCCGGGAAAGTGATCCCGGTGACCGTGATTCAGGCCGGTCCGTGCCGCGTCCTGCAAATCCGCACGCTCAAGCGCGACGGCTACGAAGCCGTGCAGGTCGGCTATGGCAATAAAGCCCGCCGCCTGGCCAGTCGCAGCCAACGAGGTCACGTCGCCCGTCTGGATAGCAAGCGCAGCAAGCGTCTGGCGGCCGGCGGCGTCGAGCTGGTGGCCAAGGCCGACTGCGAACCTCAGCAATTCGTCCGCGAGTTTCGCGGCGCCCCGGCCGATCTGACGGTCGGACAAGAGCTACGAGTCGCGCTGTTTGGCGAGGTCAAGGCCGTCGACGTCACCGGCATCTCCAAGGGGCGCGGCACTGCCGGACCGATGAAACGGCACCACTTCAGCGGGCAGCGCGCCAGCCACGGCGTGAAGAAAGTGCACCGCCACGCCGGCTCCACCGGCTGCAACACCTTCCCGGCCCGCGTCTTCAAGGGCCGGCGGATGGCGGGTCGCCTCGGCAACGAGCAGACCACGAACCGCAACTTGAAGGTGGTCGGCATCGACGCCGAGAACGATTTGCTGTTGGTCCGCGGCGCGGTGCCGGGACCCAACGGCGGATATGTCGTGGTTCGCCAAACCAACAAGCTTCAAGGGGCCGCGAAAAAGCCCACACGCTAGTGGCGCGCAAGCGATTGGAAGCCATGTCCAGCCTCCCGGTATACGACAAGACAGGCAAGGAAGTCGGCACGTACGAAATCGAGCCGACCGATCTGGCGCCGCGCATCAACAAGCAGTTGCTGCACGACGCGGTCGTGATGTACCAGGCCAACCTCCGGCTGGGCACGTTCAAGACCAAGTCGCGCGGCGAGGTCGCCGGCACGACCAAGAAGATGTACCGTCAGAAGGGAACCGGCAACGCCCGCGCCGGCGGCCGCCGCAGCGGCATCCGCCGCGGAGGCGGCCACATCTTCGCCAAGCGGCCGCGCGATTTCTCCTATCGCCTGCCGCGGAAGGCCTGCCAGCTTGCCACGCGGATGGCCGTTGCCTCGAAGATCCGCGACAACCAGCTGGTGGTGATCGATCAGTTGGCGCTCTCGGCCCCCAAGACGAAGGACATGGCCGCCATCTTGAAGGCGCTCAAGTGCGAGGGTGGTAGTCTGCTCGTGACCACGGCCGCGCACGACGAGAACGTCTACAAGAGCGCCCGCAACATCGTGGACGTAAGCGTGTCGGCCGTGGGGGGTTTGAACGCGCTCGTCGTGCTGCAGCCGCGCAAGATGCTCGTCACGCGCGAGGCGCTCGACGCATTGCGCAAGCGGGCGGGCGACAGCCAGCAGCGGAAGGCCAAGGACTAGTTCCATGCCCGAGCCCAATACGCGAGCGCCCACGAACGTGCTTCAATCGCACCAGGTGATCTTGCGTCCCTTGGTGACGGAAAAGGGGATGCACCGTTCGACGCGCTACAACGCCTACGCGTTCGAGGTGAACCGTCTGGCCACGAAAGACGACGTGCGCCGCGCGATCGAGGAGCTGTTCGACGTCAAAGTCATCCGCGTGCACACGCAGAACCGCAAGGGGAAGCCGCGACGCACGCGCTTTCGCAGCGGCAAGACAAAGGCCTGGAAGAAGGCCATCGTGAAGCTGGATCCCGAACACCGCATTGACTTCTTCTAAACGACCAACGCCCGAAAGCGTTCGTGAATTGAAAGACCTCCCATGGGCCTAAGACGCTACAAGCCGACGACCGCCGGGCGACGCGGCGCCAGCGTCAGCGATTTTGCCGAGCTGACCGAAGGTTACCGGCCGGAAAAGTCGCTGCTGCGCCCCAAGCCGAAGAAGGGGGGCCGCAACAACCAGGGCAAGATCACCGCGCGCCATCGCGGCGGTGGCCACAAGCGGCAATACCGGTTGATTGATTTCCGCCGCAACAAAGATGGCGTGCCGGCCCGCGTCCAGTCGATCCAATACGACCCGAATCGCAGCGCCCGGATCGCGCTTCTGCACTATGCCGACGGCGAGAAGCGCTACATCCTGGCGCCCCAAGGACTGAAAGAGGGGGATCGCCTGCAGAGCGGCCCCGACGCGCCTCCTTCGATCGGCAATTGCCTGCCGATAAAGAACATTCCGCTGGGGATGACGATCCACAACATCGAGATTCGGCCGGGCTCGGGCGGGGCTTTGTGCCGCTCGGCCGGAGTCGGCGCGACGCTGGCGGCGCGCGACGCCGACTGGGCGCAGATCACGCTTCCCAGCGGGGAAATCCGCCGCGTGCCGGCCGATTGCCGGGCCACGATCGGCGCCACCGGCAATGCCGACCACATGAACGTGGTGCTGGGGAAGGCTGGCCGCAAGCGGTGGATGGGGTGGCGCCCCCACGTCCGCGGCACCGCCATGAACCCGATCGACCATCCGCACGGCGGCGGCGAAGGACGCACCAAGGGGGGCCGTCACCCGGTAAGCCCGACGGGCAAGTCGGCCAAGGGGGGCGGCACCCGCAAGCCGCGCAAGGCGTCGAACTCGGCCATCGTGCGTCGCCGCCGCTCGCGCCGTTACGGACAACTCAAACTGTACTAAACCCGAAGTGACCGAACGAGCCTGGCGGCACGCCGGGCGGAGCCGTGTAAGCGATGGGAAGATCACTGAAGAAAGGCCCGTTCGTCAACGCCAAGCTGTTCCTCAAGGTGCAGCGGATGGACTCGACGGGCGGCAAGCAGCCGATCAAGACGTGGGCCCGCGCCTGCACGATCGTGCCGGAGTTCGTCGGCCACACGTTCATGGTGCACAACGGGAAGAACCACCTGAAGGTGTTCGTCACCGAAGACATGGTGGGGCACAAGTTGGGAGAGTTCGCCCCCACCCGCACGTTCCGCGGGCATGGCGGCAAGGCGAAGAAGGCGACCGCCGCGGGTCCGCCCGGCGCGCCGGCGCCAGCGGCGTCGTAGCGAGGAAGTGGATTGGCAACGTGCCCGCGTGGCATGTGGGGATCGTCATAAGGAAACTAAAGTCATGGCCTACGAGGCGACGCACCGATTCGCCCGCATCAGCGCCCGCAAAGTGCGGCCGATCGCGGATTTGATTCGTGGAAAGCACGCCGACGAGGCGTTGGACATCCTGCGCTATATGCCCCATCGCGGCGCGCGGCTGTTGGAAAAAGTGTTGAAAAGCGCGCTGGGGAACGCCGAGGACCAGCGGGCCACGAACGTGCAGAACCTGGTGGTGGTCGATGCCCGCGTGGACGGCGGCCCGATGTTCAAGCGGATTCGGCCGCGTGCCCGCGGCATGGCTTTCACGATCAAGCGGCGGATGTCGCATATCCGCATCAAGGTGGCGGACTTGTACGGCGAGCAGGAGTGAGCGCGGCCACGACGAACGAGCGACCCTTCGAGGCGATCCCGAAAGCATAAGCAAGAGACGTGAGCGTATGGGACAAAAAGTCAACCCGGTCGGGTTCCGCACCGGCATCATGATCGGCTGGAAGAGCCGCTGGTACGCCTCGAAGCGCGAGTTCGGCGAGCTGCTGGTCGAGGATCAGAGGATTCGCAAGTTCATCAAGGACAAGTACCGGTACGCCGGTTTGCCGAAAATCGAAATCGAGCGGACCCGCGACGAAGTGAAGGTGGTTTTGTTCGCGGCGCGGCCGGGAATTATCATCGGCCGCAAGGGTCAAGAGGTCGAGCGACTTCAGGCCGAGCTGCAAGAGCTGGTGGGGCGGCGGATCAACATCAAGATCGAGGAGATTGCCCGCCCGGAAATCCAGGCGCAACTCGTGGCCGAGGACATCGCCGAGCAATTGGCGAAGCGGGCCAGTTTCCGCCGCACGATGAAGCGGGCCATGGAACAAACGATGGAAGCCGGCGCCAAGGGGATCAAGATCCAGTTGGCGGGCCGCTTGGGCGGCTCCGAAATGGCGCGGCGCGAGAAACAGATCGCCGGCAGCATCCCGCTCTCCACGCTGCGGGCCAAGATCGACTACGGATTCACCGAGGCCAAGACCGCGCAGGGACACATCGGAGTCCAGGTGTGGGTCAACCAGGGCACATACGAGGACGATAGCCATGGCGCTGATGCCCAAGAGGGTCAAGCACCGAAAAAGCCAAAGAGGACGTTTAAAAGGTAACGCCTCGCGCGGTAATCGCGTTGTGTTCGGCGAGTACGGGTTGCAGGCCACGCAGGGGGGATGGGTCCCCGCGGCCACGCTCGAAGCCGGGCGCATCGCCGCGCAGCAGTACCTGCGGACCGAAGGGCGGTTGTACATCCGCGTGTTCCCGCATAAGCCGATCACCTCGATCCCGCTCGAGACACGGATGGGAAAGGGGAAAGGCGAGCCGGAATACTGGGCGGCCGTCATCCGGCCCGGCAACATTTTGTACGAGATTTCAGGCGTGGGTGAGGAAGGCGCGCGGCTCTGCTTCCGCCGGCTCGCCCACAAGATGCCCGTCCGCGTTCGATTGATCAAGCGACGCGCGGTGTAGCGGCGGCGCATGGCGGCTCAGCGGACAAATAGAGAGTTAAGCTGTTCCGAGCGAGTACGACGATGAACAAGGCCTCTGAACTTCGCGAAATGAGCGACGAGCAACTGTCGATCACGCTGCGCGAAACGGCCGAGAACCTGTTTGCTCTGCGCATCAAGGCGCAGACGGAGCGACTCGACGCCCCCAGCGAATTGCGAAAGCATCGGCGCCTGATTGCCCGGGTGAAAACGATTCAGACCCAGCGGCAGCAAGCTGCCAAAGGCGACAAGCCATAGCGACGGGGCGTTCCCCGTGCGACCGCGGATTCCTTTTGCGTGAGGAAGTTGACGGATGCCGAAGAAAACGGCGATTGGAGTGGTCACGAGCGACAAGATGGCCAAAAGCCGCCGCGTGGAGATCCCGCGGCTGGTGAAGCACGCGCGGTACGGCAAGTACCTGCGCCGCCGCACCGTCTGTCACGTGCACGACGAGAGCGAGGAATCGTCGTTGGGGGACACCGTCGAGATCGTCGAAAGCCGCCCCATGTCGCGCACCAAGCGGTGGGAGCTGGTGCGCGTGGTCAGCAAGAGCCAGGCCGTGGACATCGCCGCCATGCGGGCCGCCGCCAAGCTGAAGGAAGCGGAAGGCGAAGCCTAGGTGGGCGGAAGGACCGCGAGCCAACGGCCCAAGAGTCAAAATGCGGCGAAGAACGAGCCAGGTGTGCGAACCATGATCCAGATGCAAACAAGACTCAACGTCGCGGACAACACCGGCGCGAAGGAAGTCACGTGCATCAAAGTGCTCGGCGGCTCCCGCCGGCGCACGGCCGGATTGGGAGACGTCATCGTCTGCAGCGTCAAGAGCGTGATCGCGGGCAGCGACATGAAAAAGGGAGCCGTCGTCCGCGGCGTCATCGTGCGGTGCAAGCAGCCGACGCGCCGCCCGGACGGAAGCTACGTGCGCTTCGACCACAACGCGCTGGTGATCATCGACAACGAGAAGAACCCACGCGGGACGCGCATCTTCGGCGCCGTGGCCCGCGAGCTGCGGGAGCGGAACTTCATGAAGATCGTCAGCCTGGCGGCCGAGGTGGTGTGATGCGCATCAAAGTGAACGACACGGTGCGGGTGATCTCGGGCGACGGCCGGGGGATCGAATCCAAGGTGCTGTCGGTCGACCACAAGGCCGGCACGGCCGTGGTCGAGGGGGTGAACCGCGTGTACAAGCACATGCGCCGCAGCCAGCGCAATCCGCAGGGCGGACGTCTCTCGAAGGAGATGCCGGTGCAGTTGTCGAACGTGATGTTGGTGTGCCCCTCGTGCGCGGGCGCCGTGCGGACGGGCGCGCGGCGCACGTCCGACGGGGGCAAAGAGCGGTTCTGCCGCAAGTGCGGCGCCGGCATGGGGGCGATTGCCCCACCGCCGGAAAAGATCGCCAAGAAGTAGTTGCCGTCCGAGGGACCGAGTGAACCATGTGTGCCGCCAAAAAGAAACCCGCTGACGCCGCCGTCGAGGAAAAGCCCTCGCGCCCCGTCGTGCCGCGCTTGAAGAAGCGCTTCGACGAGGAGGTGTTGCCGGCGCTGGCCAAGAAGCTGGGCCGCGAAAACCGCCTGTCGCTCCCGAAGCTGCAAAAAATCGTGGTGAACATGGGCGTGGGTGCCGCGATCGGCGAGAAGAAGCACCTGGAGGAAGCGGTGACGGCGCTCACGCAAATCACGGGACAAAAGCCGCTCGTGACGCGCAGCCGCACGTCGATCTCCGGATTCCGCCTGCGCGAGGGGATGGAGATCGGCTGCAAGGTGACCTTGCGCGGCAGCCGCATGTACGAATTCCTCGACCGGCTGATCGCGCTGGCATTGCCGCGGGTCCGTGACTTCCGCGGCCTAAGCCCGACGGCCTTCGACGGGCATGGGAACTACAGCCTGGGCCTGGGTGAGCAGTTGGTGTTCCCGGAGCTGAACCCGGACAAGTTCAACCGCGTCCAAGGGATGAACGTGACGCTCGTGACCTCGACGAGCAATAACGACGAGGCCCGCGAGTTGCTGAGAGGCATGGGAATGCCGTTCAAGCAAGAAGAGGGGCGACAAGACAAAGCGGGGGCCGCCTGAGCGCGGCGCTCCTTGCCGTTCCAACGCACCTGCCCACAAGACAACCGTCCGCCACGAACGCACAGGAAAGACGCATGGCGAGCAAGTCGAAAATCGCGAAGGCCAAACGCGTGCCGAAATTCACCACCCGGCGCGAGTCGCGGTGTCGCATCTGCGGTCGTCCGCGGGCCGTTTATCGCAAGTTCGGCATCTGCCGTATCTGCGTTCGCAACCTGGCCGACCAGGGTCTGATCCCCGGACTGAAGAAGGCGAGCTGGTAAAGGGACCACGACGACTATGATGACCGACCCTATCGCCGACATGTTGACCCGCATCCGCAACGCCGTTCGCGTTGAGCGGTCCATGGTCGAGATGCCGCTGTCGAAGGTGAAACGCGGACTGGCCGAAGTCCTCAAGCGCGAGGGCTATATCTGGGATTGGGAAGAGCTCGACATCCAGCCCAGCAAGCAGCTCCGCCTGCACCTGAAATACGGGCCCAACGGCGAGATGGTCATCCGGCACATCAAGCGCGTCAGCAAGCCCGGCCGCCGCATCTACAGCGGTGCGGGCTCGCTGCGGCCGGTGCTGAACGGGTTGGGCATTTCCATCATCAGCACCAGCCGGGGCGTGATCAGCGATCGCGAGGCGCGGCAGCGAAACCTCGGCGGCGAAGTCCTGTGCGAACTGTGGTAAGAGTAAAAGTAGGGTGCTCTGCGAGCACCAGCGCAATAAGGCGCGAGCCCTAGAGAGACCGAGCAAGGCACCTGAAAAATGTCGCGGATCGGAAAAAAACTCGTCGCCATACCCGCCGGCTTGAAAATCGACATCAGCGGCAAGCGCATCGCCATCGAGGGACCGCTGGGCAAGCTGGATTGGAACTTTCGCCCGGAAATCGACGTGGCCTTCGACGACAAGGCACGGCAGTTGCGCGTTACCCGCAGCGCTGAGAACCGGCAGGTGCGGGCCTTGCACGGGCTGACGCGGGCGATGATCCAGAACATGGTCGACGGCGTCACAAAGGGCTACGAGAAGAAGCTGGAGATCGTGGGCGTGGGGTACCTTGCCGCGGTGCAGGGAAACACGCTGCAACTGCGCGTCGGCTTCGCCAACGAAGTTCACAAGCCGATTCCCGCTGGCGTCAAGGTGACGTGCCCCGACCAGACGCACGTCGTGGTCAAGGGAATCGACAAACAGAAGGTCGGCCAATTCGCCGCGGAAGTCCGTGCCGTGCGCAAGCCCGAGCCCTATAAAGGCAAGGGCGTTCGCTACGACGGCGAGGTGGTCCGCCGCAAGGCCGGCAAGGCGGTAACGAAGTAGCAGGCAGTAGGCAGGGGGCGGTACGCAGACGAAGAATAGGAGTCGAGCCGCGGCAGGCCACAGATTTGGCACAGTGCACGCCAAGCCCACGGATGGCAATCCGTGGGGGACCGCCGGGACCGACCACTGATTCACGGCCAGCCGAGCATGCGAGCGGGAACGACCACATGAACCACGAAAAAACAATCTCCCGGCAGCGGCAGCGACGGCGCAACCGCGTCCGCAATCGGGTCAAGGGGGACTCCACGCGGCCGCGGCTGACGGTTTTCCGCAGCCACAAGCACGTCTACGCGCAGATAGTCGACGATGCGGCCAGCCGCACGCTGGTCGCCGCCAGCACCGTCAAGAAGGACCTCGGCGGTTCGCTCTCTTATGGTGGCAACAAAACGGCGGCCCAGGCCGTCGGCCGGGCCATTGCGGAGCGGGCGTTGGCGGCCGGCGTCAAGGAGGTTGCCTTCGACCGTCGCGAATACCAGTACCACGGCCGCGTGGCCGCTTTGGCCCAGGCCGCGCGAGAGGCAGGCCTGAAGCTCTAGGGCGAGGGACCCGCCAACGGGACACAACGTTCAAGAAGCACGACCGGCGGCAATCATTCATCCGACCTCGACAAATACCGGAGTCAAAGTGTCCACTACTGCCAGTTCTCGTGGCGATCAGATTGAAAAAGTCGTGCAGATCCGCCGCTGCGCCGCGGTCGTCAAAGGTGGACGGCGGTTCAGCTTTTCGGCCATCGTCGTCGTCGGCGACGGTCGAGGCCGGGTGGGCTGGGGTTACGGCAAGGCGAATGAAGTTCCGCCTAGCGTGGAGAAGGCCACCAAGGATGGAGCCCGTAGAATGATTGCCGTGTCGCTCTCCGAAGGGACCATTCCGCACACCGTCGAGGGGCGCTTCGGCGCCTCGCACGTCATCCTCGTCCCGGCCAGCCCCGGCACGGGCGTCATCGCCGGAACGGGGGTGCGGGCCGTGTGCGAGGCGGCGGGCATCCATAATATATTGACAAAGAGTTTCGGCTCCACTAACCCTGCCAATCTGGTGAAGGCCACGATCGAGGCCCTGACCAGCCTTCGCTCGCGCCAGGACGTCGAGCGGTTGCGAGGAGTTCCCCTCTCATGAATCTCAACGACGTCCATCGCGGCATCAAGAAACACAAGAAGCTGAAACGCGTCGGCCGCGGTCCCGGCTCGGGACACGGCAAAACGAGCGGGCGCGGGCACAAGGGCCAGGGGCAGCTCGCCGGTTGGACGACGCATCCGGCCTTCGAGGGAGGCCAGTTTCCCGTCGCCCGCCGCATCCCGAAACGCGGCTTCCACAACAAGTTTGCCTTGACGGTTCGGGCGATCAACGTCGGTCAATTGAACGAGGAGTTCGAGAACGGCGACGAGGTCACGCTCGACAGTCTGCGCGCCACCGGCGTCGCCAAGGGGCGCTTCGACATATTGAAGATTCTGGGAGACGGGGAGCTCAAGAAGCGGTTGAAGATTTCGGCCCATCGATTCAGCCAATCGGCGCTCGAGAAGATCAAGCAATCCGGGGGCGAAGCCGTGGTTCTGCCGGCGAAGGCGCCGGTCGTGAAGAACGAGCGGAGAAAGAAATCGGCTGGGCGGGCATCGTAGCGCGGCGCGGCCAATTTCGCGTCGTGAAGCGCCCTTGGCAGGGAATGCCGTGGGCCACCATTACGCAGGATGGAGCGAGCCATGTGGGAAAAATTTCGCGTCGTCTTTACCATCCCCGAGCTGCGGCAGAAGATCCTGCTGACGCTCGCCTTGCTGGCCGTTTACCGCATCGGCTGGTGGATCCCGCTGCCGATCGTGGACACCGCCAAGATGGCGGAGTTCTTCGGCACGCAGGGGGGCGTCGCCACGGTGCTCCGCCAGGTGGCCACGTTCACGGCCACGAACCTGGACCAGGCCACGATCTTCGGCCTGGGGATCATGCCGTACATTTCCGCCTCGATTATTTTTCAACTGCTTTCCAGCGTCTGGAAGCCACTTGAGGAATTGAAGAAGGAAGGGGAAAGCGGCCAGAAGAAAATCAACGAATACACCCGCTACGCCACGGTGTTCATCTGCCTCGGTCAAAGTTGGTTTTACGTCCGCGGCTTTTTGATCGCCAATGACTTCGTGCGCGGCGAATTCCTCAACTCCAGCGGTGGAGTGCCCTTCATCTGGATGCTGGTCTCGGTCATGACGATGACCGCCGGCACGATCTTTCTGATGTGGCTCGGCGAGCAGATCGATGAATTCGGTATCGGCAACGGTATCAGCCTGTTGATCATGGCCAATATTCTGGCGCGCATGCCAGGCGCCGGATACGATCTGATGAAGCCGCTCCTGCAAGGCGGCTGGAAGGGGCTGTCGCTGGGCGGCGGCGCCGACACGATGGGCGTCGAAAAACTGATCGTGCTGATCGGGCTCTTCGTCGGCGTCATCTGCGGCGTGGTCTTTATTACCCAAGGGCAGCGGCGCATTCCGACGCAAAGCGCCAAGCACGTCCGTGGTCGCCGCGTCTACGGCGGCACCCGGCAATACCTGCCGTTGCGCGTCAATCAGGCCGGCGTCATGCCGATCATCTTCGCCAGCAGCTTGCTGATGTTCCCGGGCTTGCTATTCACCTGGATTTCCAACCTGAGTCCCAAGAGCGAGTTCTTGCGCGACATCAGCAGCGCCTTCTACAACCACGCCTCGTACTTGTACAACGTGATGTACGTGCTGTTGATCTATTTCTTCTGCTACTTTTGGACGGCCATCTCCTTCAATCCCAAGGACGTGTCCGACAATTTGAAGAGCCACGGCACGTTCATCCCCGGGTACCGGCCGGGCAAACGCACGGCCGACTACCTGGAGAAGGTCATGGTGCGGATCACCTACGTCGGGGCGGGCTTCCTGGCCCTCGTGGCCATCTTGCCGACGGTCGTCGCCAGCAGCGTCAACATCAATTACGCCATCGCCAGTTTCTACGGCGGCACCAGCCTGCTGATCGCCGTGAGCGTGGCCTTCGACCTCGTGCAAAAGATCGACAGCCACCTCGTGATGCGCAACTACAAGGGCCTGCTGGAGTAGCCATCTGGCCCCCGCGCGCGAAATCGAAACGCCCGGCGAGCACCACCTGCGCGGGCCGCAACAGCGATGAGAATCGTATTTGTCGGACCGCCCGGCGCGGGAAAGGGGACGCAGAGCCAACGGCTCGTCGAGCGATTGGCGATCGCGCACCTCTCAACCGGCGACATGCTGCGCGAAGCGAGGCAGAAGCAGACCAAGGTCGGACGGCTGGCCGAGGAGTACATGGCCGCCGGAAAACTCGTCCCCGACGAGCTCGTGTTGGCTCTCGTGGGGGAGCGGATCACCAGCCCCGATTGTGCCCGTGGCGTCCTCTTCGACGGCTTCCCGCGCAACGTCAAGCAGGCCGAGGAGCTTGATGCTATGCTGGCCGAGCGTCGCATGGCGATCGACATGGCCCTGGAGCTCGCGGTCGACGACGAGGAGGTCATTCGCCGGCTTGCGGGGCGCGGCCGTCCCGACGACGAGCCGCGCGTCGTCGCCGAGCGGCTGAAGACCTATTGGGGCCAGACCAGGCCGCTCTTGGACTACTACCGCGGCCGCGGCATCCTCGAAACCGTCCGCGGCGACGGCACAATCGACCAAGTGTTCGCGCGGGTTCTCAAGGCCGTCGACAAGCGCGCGGGCCGCGGGGGCGCACGAGGGAGCGAGTGATAGCGTGCTCACGTTACGATCGCCAAGAGAAATCGCGCTTATGCGGAAGGCCGGCCTGGTCGTCTGGGAAGCCCACCAGGTGGCCGCAAGCATGGTCCGCCCCGGCGTAACGACCGGCGAGATCGACGCGGCCGTGGCCAAGCTGTTCCAGGACAAGGGAGCGGTTCCCTTGTTCCTGGGCGTGCCGGGTGTGGTGCCGTTTCCGGCCGTGACGTGCATCTCGATCAACGAAGAGGTCGTGCACGGCATTCCAGGGGCTCGCCGCCTCTTAGAGGGGGACGTGGTGAGCGTCGACACCGGCTGCCGGCTCGACGGCTGGTGCGGCGATTCGGCCATCACGCACCCGGTGGGCCAGGTGGAGCCGCGGGTCATGCGGCTCTTGGCCGTGACCAAGGGAGTGTTGGACCTGGCGATCGAGCTGATGGGCAAGCGGCGGCGGTGGAGCGAGGTGGCCAGCGAAATGGAGTCCTACGTCCGCGAAGCCGGGTTCTCGGTCGTGGAGAGCTTCGTCGGCCACGGCATCGGCCGCGAGATGCACGAGGACCCCCAGGTGCCCAACTTTGTCAGCAAGCAGCTCCGCCGCAACGGCGATTTCGAGCTGCGGCCGGGGTTGGTCATCGCCATCGAGCCGATGGTCAACATGGGGACCAAACGAGTCAAGGGCATGCCGGACCACTGGACCCAGGTAACGCAGGATGGGCTGCCGAGCGCCCATTTCGAGCACACCGTGGCGATTACGGAATCCGGCCCGGTGGCCCTCACGGCGGGGCCAACGTGAGGAAGTGTCGTGACCGCCCCCGACCCAGGACCGGTCCCCCCTGGGCAGGGTCGAAGGGTCCGCTTTTGGCGTCATGTCTCGCCCCTTCCCCGTGAGGGGTCCGTGTGCGGTGCAGGGGTCATTCTGTTTTTCAAAATGGCGAGGCGGGAAAATGGGACTGGCTCCGAGCATAAACAGCGCAAGTCCTTTCAGACGAACGTTGCGTCTCGGTGCCTGTCCCACTTTCCCGCCGGTGCGCCGCCGTCCAGCTTGAATCTGTGAACGGCCCTGGCAGGGGGTCTTGAACGGTTTCACCCCAGCGGTTTATACTGATTCGCTTTCGATTTGCGATTCGGTCCGTTCGAATAGGCCAAAGGCTTATGAAGGTTCGCGCCAGCATCAAGCGGATTTGCGAGAGCTGCAAGATCGTCCGCCGCCGCGGAGTGGTGTACGTGGTGTGCAGCAATCCGCGCCATAAGCAGCGCCAGGGATGACGGCTCCGAATTCGTCGATCGCTCTCGAAATGGTTTCACCGTTGGGATCAGGCATTTGCGGGGGCCGGGCTTGGCCGGCGGCCTTCGCGCAAGTCGTGGTTGGGTTCGCTCCGCGTCTTGAATAGGAAATCGTATGCCGCGCTTACTTGGAGTCGACATTCCTAGCGATCGCCCGACGGTGATCTCGCTGACGTACCTGTACGGCGTCGGGCCGAAGGTGGCGCGCGAGCTGTGCCACAAGGCGGGGGTCGATCCGCACGCCCGGGCGCGCGATCTGGCGGAAGACGAAGTGGCGCGGATCGCGGCGCTGTTGGACAAGGACTACGTGGTCGAGGGGCAACTGCGCCGGCAGGTGGCTCAGAACATCGCCCGCCTGCGCGACATCGGCTGTTACCGCGGGATTCGTCATCGGCGCGGTCTGCCGGTGCGTGGGCAGCGGACGCGGACCAATGCCCGCACCCGCAAGGGACCCAAGAAGACGGTCGCCGGCAAGAAGGGCGTGAAGGACTTGAAGTAGCAGGTCGAGCCGCCGGCGTGGCGGTCGAGTTTTCTTCGCAACAGCACGGCACGAACCAATTTCGAGCATGGGAAAAAGCAAACGACGCAAAGTTCGCCGCAACGTCACGCTGGGAATCGCCCACGTGCGCGCCACCTTCAACAATACGACGGTGACCATCACCGACAGCAAGGGGGATACGCTGTGCTGGGCGAGCGCGGGCACGAGCGGCTTCAAGGGAAGCCGCAAGAGCACGCCGTTCGCCGGACAGTGCGCCGCGCAGCAAGCCGCGGAGAAGGCCTCTAAGTTCGGCGTCAAGGAAGTGGAAGTCAAGGTGAAGGGGCCAGGCAGCGGCCGCGAGAGCGCGGTCACCGCCCTGCAATCCGCCGGCTTGAACGTGAAAAGCATCGAGGACGTCACTCCGCTGCCGCACAACGGTTGCCGTCCTCCCAAGAAACGCCGGGTGTAAACCCACCCGCGACCTGAAATTCGTATCTCCCTTCCCACCGCACAAGATCACGACTGAATCGTCATGGCTCGTCACACGGGACCCGTTTGCCGACTCTGCCGCCGCGAGGGCATGAAGCTGTTCCTCAAGGGAACGCGCTGCGATACGCCCAAGTGCGCCATCGAGCGGCGCGATGCGCCGCCGGGCATGCAACAGGCGCGCCGCGGCAAGCTTACCGACTACGGACAACACCTCCGCGAGAAGCAGAAGGTGAAGCATTACTATGGCGTCCTGGAGCGGCAGTTTCGCCGCTACTTCGCCGAAGCCGAACGCTCCAAGGGCAACACGGGCGAAACGCTCATGAGCTTGCTCGAGCGGCGGCTGGACAACGTCGTACACCGCCTCGGCTTCGGCCAAAGCCGCGCCCAGGCCCGGCAATTGGTCACGCACGGACATATCACCGTCAACGGCCAGCACGTGGACATCCCCAGCTACTTGCTCAAGCCGGGGGACGTGATCCGCGTCAAGAATCGCAAGAAGAGCCTGCAAGCCGTCCAGGCGAACCTGGCGGAGACGGGTCGCGACGTTCCCGACTTTCTTACCCGCGCGGACGGGCCCATGCCGGAAGGCCGAATCACTCGGCTGCCGGAGGCGATGGATGTCTCGATTCCGGTGCAGACGCAACTGATTATCGAATTGTGCTCCAAGTAGTGGGGAGCGATGGGCCGCCGGACGCCGCGGTTTGTTCCGCCGCCGTCTGGCCAACAGCATGAGTTAGCCAATTTTTTTCGATTCGTGGCCGCCGTCCGAACGGCGCGGCCGTGCGTTGTCGAGAAGCCGCTCTTTTTTCCGGGAGGCTTGTAATGCGAATTCGCTGGCGCGGGCTCGAATTGCCCAGTGTCGTCACTTGCGACCAGAAAACCTTGACGTCGTCCTATGGAAAGTTCGTGGCGGAACCGTTCGAGCGCGGTTTCGGCGTGACCGTGGGCAACAGCCTCCGGCGGATCCTGCTGTCGAGCCTCGAGGGGAGCGCGATCACGCAGATCAAGATCCACAGCGCCCAGCACGAGTTCACCACGCTCCCCGGCGTCGTCGAGGACATGACCGACGTCGTGCTTAACGTCAAGTCGCTGGTTGTGAAGAACTACAGCGATTCGACGCGCGTCATCCGCGTCGAAAAGAATGCCAAGGGGGTCGTCACCGGCCACGACGTGCAAACCGACGACGCCGTGGAGGTGATCAACAAGAACCACGTGATCGCCACGCTCACCGACGACGTGCCCTTCGTGGTGGAAATGGTCGTGGAGAATGGCCGCGGCTACGTGCCGGCCAACGAGCACACCCCCCAGGCGCAGGAGATCGGCATCATTCCGGTCGACGCCGTGTATAGCCCGGTCGTGCGCGTTCGCTACGAGATCGAGGAGACGCGCGTCGGCCAGAAGACCAACTACGACAAGTTGACCATGGAGATTTGGACGAACGGCTCGGTCGGGCCGGAAATGGCGCTGGTCGAAGCGGCGAAGATTCTGCGCAAGCACCTCAACCCGTTCATCCAATACAGCGAGCTGGGCTCCAGCGTCCACGCCGAGGGACGGTCGACGAGCGGCGCCAGCGACGTGGCCGTCGAATCGAAGTTGAACATGAGCCTGGCCGAATTGAACCTGTCGGTGCGGGCCACGAATTGCCTGGAATCGGAGAATATCCACACGGTTCGGGATCTCGTCGTGCGCAACGAGGATCAACTGCTCGAAGTTCGTAACTTCGGCGAAACCACGCTCAACGAGGTCCGCGAGAAACTTACCGAACTGGGACTAAGGCTGGGCATGCGGTTGCCGGCGCCGATGTCGATCTGACGTCCCCGCGCCAAATCGCGATTCGCCGCCGCCCGTTTCGCTCTCGATTCCCGCAACATTTTCAACGCCTGCACCACCATGAGACACCGAAATCGAGGCCGCAAGCTTGGCCGTTCCCCCAGCCATCAGCGGGCCCTGCTGCGCAATCTTGCCAGCGCCCTGTTTCTGACGGAGCGCGACGCCGAGTTCGACGACAACAAGCCCAACATCAAAGGCCGTATCATCACGACCCTGCAAAAGGCCAAGGAAGTGCGGCCGTTGGTCGAGAAGTGCGTGACGATCGCCTGTCGCACCCTGCCGCAAGAGGAAGCCGCGCGGCAGTTTGCCACCACGGCCCGCCACGACTCGCCAGAGTGGCGCACGTGGCGCACGAGCGACCGGTGGCGAAAGTGGAACCAGGCCATTTCCCCGGTTGTGGCGGCTCGCCGCCGCGCGCTCGAATTGTTGGGCGACAAACAAGCGGTCCGCGTGCTCTTTGAAACGATCGCTCCGCGCTTTGCCGACCGGGCAGGCGGCTACACGCGCGTCGTCCGCCTCGCCAAGCCGCGGCTGGGGGACGCCGGCACGCGCGCTCTCATCGAACTGGTCGGCGTGCGCGACCGCGTGACCCAACGGGCGCCGGCTCCGAAATTCGAGACGAGCGCCGAAGAAAAGCCATCGGCGCGCGCGAAAACCAAGGAAGCCTCGTCAAAGGCGAAGGACGAAGAGTCCGCCGAGGAGAGCAAGGAATAGCCTACAGGGCGCGTCCGATGCGAGGCGAAATGGATTCTCGCGGTGGGGACGGCGTCGTTCAGCGGCTGCCGCGAAAGCACGTGGCCGCTCCCCCGGGCTTCGATTTCACGAAGCACGTTCGCCATTTGTGCGGCGATATCGTCAGCCGTCTCGGCGATCTGCGGCACGTCGACATGGCACGCGTTGCCGTCCGCGTTTGCCAGACGCGTCGCCGCGGCCGTCACGGGCTGCATGCCAGCCTGACGCCGCTGCGTTTCGAAGGCGGGCGACGGGAAGTCGTCCGCCGCGGCCGCACCTGGACCATCCGTCCGTTGCTCGACGCGGCGGGGCTGGAGATGCTGTACCTGCTGAGTTTCTACTTGCCGCGTTTTTGCGATCAGCCCTTCGAGGAGAAGTTGGCTACCGTCATGCACGAGCTGTGGCACATCGGTCCAAGCTTCGACGGCGATATCCGCCGTCTGCCGGGCCGATGCTACGCCCACGGCCGGCGCGAGCACGACTTCCACGTCGCCATGCATCAAACGGTCCAGCAATGGCTCGCGCTTGGACCACCGGCGGAACTGCACGAGTTTCTGCGCTGCGACTTTGGCCAGCTTCGCCGCCAACACGGCGGCGTCCACGGGATAAAGATTCCAACGCCCAAGCTCGTGCTCGTGGCTGCCAGCAAAGGGTGAGCCGCCGCCTGCAACTTGGCCCTCCGACGATGTCCGAGTTTGCCCAGGTTAACGCGCTGGGCAGGGGAGAAGCCGCGTTGACGCCGCAGGCGCGGCCGGGTAGCCTCTGGCCCTTCTTTGTTTCTACCCTTCCCTTTCCGGCCCACGGTGGTGCATGCATACGCCTGGCATGTCGCTGCGCCTGCGCGCGCTCGGGGTCGGCCTTGCACTGGCCGCGACGTGCGTTGGCTGCGCCAAGGTGCCTACCACGGGGCACTCGCCCCTTATGTCGGCCGCGCTAGTGCACGATACGGTCGCCTTGGAGAAGATTTCGGTCCGTCGTCCACTCGGCGACCCCGTAATGAACGATGAGATGTGGAACGAGATCGATGAGCAGTGCCTCCCGGCCGAGCTGCGGACGCGCTTGGCGGCCAACGGATTTCGAGCCGGGATCGTCCGCGCCCAACTGCCCGAGCAACTCGATCAACTGCTGCGAGAGGAGCCGCATCCGCGTCCGGCGTGTGGAGCGTCCGCGGCGCCGGTCGCGTCGGCGCAAAGCATGCTTGAGGCCAAGACGGTGGACGTGGTGAACGAGTCGAAGGTTCGCCGCGGCCTGTTGCAGACGCGCGCCGGCCATCGCGCCACGATCATCACCGCAGGCGAGAACGCGCGCATCCCGCAGATCTCCATGCTCTTGCGCGGCGATGACGGCCGTGTGACCGGCCGCTCTTTCGAAAAATGCATGAGCGTGCTGGCCCTGCGGGCGTTTCCCGAGCATGACGGCCGGGTGCGCGTCGAGCTCGTGCCCGAGATCGAGCACGGCGACGCCCGCCAGCTCTACACCGCCAGCGACGGCATGTTCAAAATCGAGTTCCGGCCGGCCACCGAGGTGTTCAAGGATCTGAAGCTCGACGCGGCGCTTTCGCCCGGCGAGATGCTCGTCTTGGCGAGCCGCGCCGACCGATCCGGCAGCCTGGGCCATCACTTTCTCACCGAGCAGCTCAACGGTGCGCCGCGGGAGCAGAAGCTGATTCTGATCCGCCTGGCACACTCACCGGGCGACGACCGATTCCACGGCGACGACCTGCCGCCGGCGGCACGGTAGACGGGAAAGCCCGACGCCTGTGGCGCCGCGCTTGCGAAACCCACGGGTGGCAAGAGCGTGGGCTTGGCTGTCGCACGATTGTCGGACTTTTGCAAAGCGCGCTCGTGGCGAAGATGCCGCGCCGATTGAGCTGGGCCAGCTCACGCACGCACGGCAAGCGCCGCGCGGACCGCTTCCAGTTGCCCGGCCGAGCCGAGCATTCGGTTCTTGTGGGCGATGAAGGCGGCGTATTCGGCCATGAACGGTTTGCCCGGCGTGCGGGGATCGAAGTCCCCCGGCTTGTCGCGGAATGTCTCGCGATAAATCGCGCACCAGATGAGCCGTCCGTCGGTGTCGATGTTGACTTTCGTCACGCCCAACTTCGCCGCGGGCAGATAGTCCTTTTCCGGCACGCCGCTCGTGTCGGGCAGCTTGCCGCCGGAAGCGTTGATGCGATCGACCCACTCCTTCGGCACGCTCGAAGATCCGTGCATCACCAGCGGGAACCCCGGCATCAATTTCTGAATGGCGGCGATGCGGTCGAAGTGCAATCCTTGCTTGCCCGCGAACTTGTACGCGCCGTGCGAGGTGCCGATGGCCACGGCCAGCGAGTCGCAGCCACTCCGCTCGGCGAACTCGACGGCCTGATCGGGATCGGTGAGACAGGCGTGCTCCGCCGAAACCGCGATGTCCTCCTCGACGCCGCCGAGCATTCCCAGTTCGGCCTCGACGGAGATTCCTTTCTCGTGGGCCCGCTCGACGACGCGGCGCGTCGTGGCGATGTTCTTGTCGAACGGCTCGTGCGAGGCGTCGATCATCACCGAGGAATAGAATCCGCTATCGATGCAGTCGTACGCCGCTTCTTCCGTGCCGTGGTCCAAGTGTACGGCAAAGATCGCGTCGGCAAAGACGTCCTCGGCAGTGCGGATCATCGCCTCGAGAAACCGCTTGTCGGTGTACGACCTGGCGCCGCGCGAAATCTGGATGATAAAGGGCGCGCTCGCGGCCGCGTCGACTGGGTCGTCGTTCGATCCCTTCTTTCCCAGGCAACCGCGAAACAGCCCGACGGTCTGCTCCAGGTTGTTGATGTTATAGGCCCCCACGGCGTAGCGGCCGTAGGCCTGCTCGAACAGTTCCTTCGTGGTGACGATCATGTGGGTCGCTCCTGAGCGGGTGCAGTCCCCGCTAGCATTCTGTCGTCGACGCTCGCGGCGGTCAATTCATACGGGTTAGCGGTTCAGGGTCATTCTGTTTTTCAAAATGGCGAGGCGGGAAAATGGGACTGGCTCCGAGCATAAACAGCGCAAGTCCTTTCAGACCAACGTTGCGTCTCGGTGCCTGTCCCACTTTCCCGCCGGTGCGCCGCCGTCCAGCTTAAAATCCTTCCGAAGGACCTTCGGCCGAAAAATGTGCCTGTGCCCCTCTCCAAGGACTTTGCAGTTCTCCTGGGTTAGGGGTTGGGGATTAGGGACTTCGCCCGCGTGAGTCGATGACGAGCGCAAGGGTTCGTTTCCGGTCTAGCATCCGAACTCAAATTTGCGATTTGCGATTCCCTAGTCCCTAGCCCCTAGCCCCCAGTCCCTACTTCCCTACTTCCCAACCCCTATCTTGTTGCGATTGGCCGGCCGCACTACAATCGCCGCCCCTTCACACCCCTTGCTTGCTAGCACATCCCTCGCCAAGGACACGTCTGCCGATGACTAGCGACGCGGCGGTACCGCTCTCGCGGTTGACACCCTTCGAGCAGCTTCGTTATGCCCGCGAGATCATCCAGCTCGAAGGGCAGGCGCTCGACAGGCTAGCCGGCCGCTTGGGCCCGGAATTCTGCGAGGCGACCGAGCTGGTGAGCGCGTGCCAGGGAACGGTGGTCGTCACCGGCGTCGGCAAGGCCGGACTGATTGGCACGAAGATCTCGGCCACGCTGGCGTCGACAGGCACCCGCAGCATTTTCTTGCACCCGGTCGAAGCGATGCACGGCGATCTGGGCCGCGTCCGCGCCGGCGACGTGGTGCTGGCCCTGTCGCAAAGCGGCGAATCCGAAGAGGTGGTGCGACTGCTCCCTTCCCTGACACGGCTGGGCGTGCCGATCATCGCGGTTACTGGCCGCGCGACCAACACACTGGCTCGCGCCGCAACGGTCACGTTGACTCTGGGGCCGCTTCGAGAGGCGTGCCCCCTGGGCATGGCCCCCAGCACCAGCACGACGGCGATGCTGGCCGTGGGCGACGCGTTGGCCTTGGTGGCGATGCGGCTGGCGGGCTTTGGCCACCAGGATTTCGCGCTCGTGCACCCGGCCGGCGCGCTGGGTCGGCGCATGGCGCGCGTCGAGGACCAGATGCGCCCCTTGTCCGAGTGCCGGGTAGCGCGGGACTCGCAGATCGTGCGCGAGGTGTTCGCGGCGCTAGGCCGGCCCGGGCGGCGTAGCGGGGCGATCATGCTCGTCGACGCCGCGGGCGCGCTTTCGGGCATCTTTACCGATAGCGACCTGGCGCGGCTGTTTGAGAGTCGTCGCGACGGCGCGGTGGACGGGCCGATCCGCGAGGTGATGACGCGCGATCCGTGTACCGTGCCGGCCGGCGCGATGTTGACCGATGCCGTGGCCATCCTGGCGGAACGCAAAATCAGCGAGCTCCCGGTTGTCGACGCGCGCCGCGCGCCCGTCGGCTTGCTCGACATTACCGACGTGCTCGGTATGATGCCCGAGGAGCAGGGATCAGGGATCGGAGGTTAGCGATTCGGGAAGCAATTAGCGACTAGCAATTGGCCGGAGCTGGTGCCCGCGCCGAAGGGGACCGTACAAGTCTTCCTAGTCCCTAACCTCCAACCTCTAGTCCCTCATAGTCGACAGAGTTTGCCGCCGCGCGATGACTCACACGCGCCGCCGCGCGAACTCGCCCGAGACGCGGGTACGTATATGACTGTAGCCAAGCGTTGCCAAGCCATCGAGCTGATCCTGGCCGACGTCGACGGCGTGCTGACCGACGGCAGCATCATCTTCGACAACGACGGCATCGAAACCAAACGCTTCCATATTCGCGACGGGTTGGGGATTCGCTTGTGGCAAAAGGCGGGCGGGCGATTCGGCGTCATTACCGGCCGCAACTCGCACATCGTCAACCTCCGCGCCGCGGAGCTGGGTATCGACATCATCCGCCAGGGAACGGAAATGAAAGCCGCCGCCGCCCGAGAAGTCCTCGCCGAGCTGGGGCTGGCCGCCGAGCAGCTCTGCTATCTCGGCGACGACCTGCCGGACCTGGCCGCGATGCGCTTCGCCGGCCTGGGTGTGGCGGTGGCGGACGCTTGCGAGGAAGTGCGCCAAGCCGCGGACTACGTGACCACCGTCGCGGGGGGGCACGGCGCCGTCCGCGAGACAATCGAAGTGATTCTCAAAGCCCAGCGGCGCTGGGACGAGTTGGTGCAGACGTATGCGCCCTAGTCCATCCGCACCGACCGCGGCCCACGACGCGCTAGCTCAGCCGACCGAGCCAGTCGCCGGCGGCGCTCCACCGCCCCCGGTCGACAGCCGGCGCCCCGGCTTGCCCTGGCGTCGCATCGTCGGCAGCTTCCTGTTGATCTTCGGCATTTACTGGGCGTACGCCCTGGCGGCCGTGCCGCTCATCGAGCCGCCCGCCGACCCGCGCCCCGCCTTCGAGGAGGATCCCGAGGGGTACTACTACGCCCGGGGCGTCCTCGAGATGCAGCGCGCGGCGCTTTCGGCGTGGTTCAAGCCGGGCGACTGGGAGTTGAGCTCGCCGAAAGTCATCGAATCACCGCGCGGCAAACTGCTTTTGCGCGACTATCAAGTGCTCGAAGACGGGCGCGTGCTGATTCGTCCGTGCACGATGATCTTCCTGCCCGAGGGGGAATTCACAAGCGAGGACGAGCGGAACCGGCGGGCCCTGATCCTGCAGGCGCCCGAGGGCGCGAAACTGGAATTCGACACACCGGTCGATCTGAAGCAGGCCAAGCTGGGCAAGTTGGTGGCCGGGGAATTGCTTGGGCCCGTCACCATTCGCAGCGACCAGCGCTCGGCCGGTCCCGAAGACGACGTGTGGATCGCCACGCGCGACGTGAAATTGATCGGCGATCGGATCGGCACGCCGCACGCGGTCGATTTCCGCGTAGGGCCGAACCAGGGGAGCGGCCGGGAATTGGAGATTCAGCTCGCCCCCTCGACCAAGCCGCGTGCGAACTCGCCGGCGCCGAATTTCGGCGGCGTCCATACCTTCACGCTCAAGCACGACGTGCGGATGCGCTTGTACCCGGGTCGTGACGACATCTTCCCGGGGACCGCGCCGCGGGCGCCGGCCGTCAGCGCCAATGTTCCAGCCCGCGCGGCGGCCGTCAGCGCCAATGTTCCGGCCCGCGCGGCGGCCGGCACGCCCCAGGAAGTTCTGCCGGTCGACATCACGTGCGACGGGAATTTCATCTTCGACGTCAGCCGATATTCCGCCGAGTTCCACGATCGCGTCGACGCCGTCCGCATCAACCCGGATGGACTGAACGACCAATTGACGTGCGTGGTGCTGACGCTGTTCTTCCAGCCGGAGCAATCGCCCGCCGGTCAGGCGCCCCGCAGCGGCCCGCCGAAGCTCGAGCCGAGCCGGGTCGAGGCGGAAGGAAATCCGGTCATCATCCGGTCACCGTCGCGTGGGGTGCAGGCCCGCGGACATCTGCTCGAGTACGACCTGAAGAAGAACACGGGCCGCCTTACGGGCCCCGGATGGCTGAAAGCGAGCGTGCCCGACGACGCCGGATCCCGGCCACTCGAGGCAACGTGGGCCCACGAGCTGTCGTTCCGTCCCCACGAGAACGCCCAACTGGTATCCGTCACGGGTAACGCCCACGTCGAGATGATCGGCACCGGCCTTTTGAACGCCCAGGAGATCTACCTGTACCTTGTGGAGCAGGCGGACGGCGTAGGGCCGAGTGCGCGGCGGCGGCTGGTGCCGGATCGCGTGCAGGCCTACAAGAACGTGCACATGGAATCGCCGCAGGTATCGGGTGACGTTAATCATCTGCAGGTGTGGATCGAGCGCGTGGCCGCCAGGGGCGCCACGGGGGGCTCGCGGCAGCGGCCGCCTGAGTCGCGATTTCCAAGAGCGGGTGGGCCAACGGAACTGCCTCCGCCGGCTGCCGTTCGCGCTGGGCCGGTTGCCGAATCTCCTTCGGATGGTCCCGCGCGGCACTTCCACGTCGAGGGTGAATTGGTGCAAGCCGAAGTGGTGGTCGCGGAGCGCACGGAAGTGACGCACGTGCACATGGAGGGTTACGGCGGTCCCCACGCGGAAACCACCGATCGGCGTGCCGCCGCGCAAGGCGCCAGCCCGCTCGTGACGCTGCGTGAAACGCAAGTCGATAATCCGGAGGCGCGTCCTTTGCTGGTTCGCGGCCAATCGATCGACGTCGACCAGCGTAATCCGGAGGAGGCGCTCGTGTGGGTCAGCGGCCGTCCGGCGCACGTCGAGGCCCGCGAGCTAGCGGTGGATGGCGGAACGATTCATCTCGATCGGGCCCGCAACGTGGCTTCGGTCGAAGGGCAAGGCATGCTGACGCTTCTGGTGACGTCCGATCTAGCGGGCCAGGAGGTGGCGCACCCGCAACCTTTGGAGCTCGTTTGGCGGGGCCGGATGGATTTCGACGGCCACGAGGCAACGTTTCAGGACGGCGTCGTCGCGCGGCTGGCCGAACAGCGACTAACGGCCGACTGGCTGAAGGCGATCTTCGATGGCCGCATCGACTTCTCCGCGGCCGCCCCTCAGACCCGACCGCAAGTCGAGCAAGTCCTCTGCCGAGGCGCAAGCGGCATATTCCTCGAACGACGCACGGTCGTGACGGGCCGCACCATGTCGATCGAACGCATGCAAGCTGTCGACCTGACTGTTTACCCGCTCACCAGCGACCTGCGGGCGCGTGGGCCTGGTTGGGTCCGCTCGGTGCGCATCGGCACGGGAGCCGGCTTCCCCACGTTGCCGGGCGCGCAGCCGCAACGCGCTCCACCCGCAGCGCCGGGCGCCGAGCGTCTGGCCTTCCTAGGCGTCAACTTTCAGGGGGACCTGAGCGGCAACCAGCAACGCGGCTTGATGAACTTCCAGGATCGCGTCCGCTGCGCCTACGGACCCGTGCCCGACTGGGACACCACGCTCGATCCCGACGATCCCGACAAGCTGGGACCCGAGGGCGTGGTGCTGACGAGCGACGCCCTGCAGGTGGCGCAGATGCCGGGCCTGCCCGGCGCGGAGGCGTCGTACGAGCTCACGGCGACGGGCAATGTGCGCACCGAGGGGAAGATGCAGGACGGCAAGCTCTTTTCGTCGCGCGCGGCGCGCATGACCTATTCCCAGGCCAAGGACCTCTTGGTGCTCGAGGGGAACGGCTACAGCGACGCGTACTTATCGCAGCAAGACCGAATCGGCGCCCAGCGCAATGAAGTGAACGGCGGCAAGATCCAATACTGGCCGTCGACGCGCCGCGTCGTGGGTCAGGACATGCACCAGTTGGGAATCCAGACGCCGCCGCAATCGGCGCCTCCCAGGAAGCGAACGCCGTAGAGCCGGCTCGAAGCGGTGTCCACACGGTTCCCGCACAGGGCCGTTCACAGATTCAAGCTTGCCGGCGGCGCACCGGCGGGAAAGTGGGACAGGCACCGAGACGCAACGTTGGTCTGAAAGGACTTGCGCTGTTTATGCTCGGAGCCAGTCCCATTTTCCCGCCTCGCCATTTTGGTGCGTCTCCACGTCGATCGTGTAGGCCACGGTGCGGACCGAGCCGTCGGCCATCGCGAAGTTGCAGCCGCCCGGATGGGCGCTGCCGAATAGGGTGCGGCTGCTCGTGCCGCTCGCATCCTGACGTGGCGGGCCATCGGCCGGCCAAGTGACGCGCGACGTGTCGTCGTTGTCGCCGTGGTACACGCTTTCCATGTCTCCCAGCCCGTCGCCGGTGCTGTAGCCGCCGGGGTTCATGTATTTCTCGCCGGCCAGGTAGGTGTTGGCCGTGCCGTCGAGAATGTCGCAGGGTCGAATGCTGCTCCGCTGAAACACCAGCCCGGTGGCGCTGCGTACCGCGCCCTGCGATTGCCACCACGCATCGCTATCGCCTTGGTCGAAGGTCGTTGGTTGCGTGAAGGGGCCAGGCCCGGGCGCATTGGGCTCGCCGTGATCGCCGGCATTCGCGGCATAGTCGCTCTTCGACACCAATGGCACCAAGGGGGCAAGCACCTCGGTGTTGGCGCATGGGTAAAGCTCGGCGGCGCGGCGGCTCGGGCAATAAAACATCGGTAGCACGGTGGCCAGGCGTGTTTCGTTCGGCACGCCGGCTGAGTGCAGCGCCGCCTGTTCCAGGTGCGGCAGGATCGAATACACCCACGAGCCGGGCTGGCGATCGCCGTCGCCGTGATCGGGGTACGGCGGCCACTTCCATCCCCAGCCGCTGGAGGGAAAGCACCCTTGTGTCTCGGCGCGCAGCACCAGCGCCAAGCTGATCTGGTGCAAATGGTTCTTGCACTCGCTTGTGCGGGCCGCCTCGCGCGCTTGCTGCACGGCGGGGAGGAGCAGCGCCACGAGGATGCCCACGATGAAGATGACTGTCAACAGCTCAATGAGCGTGAAAGCGGCGCGGCATCGCCCCGAAGCGCGGCGCAAAATCGGCGGTCGCCCGCTGAGCCCTTTCATGAAAGACCTTTCATCGGGGCAGAATCGTCCATGGGTGCATTCATTCTATTTGCGGCCTCAACCGTCACAACGATTGCGCGGTAGCCCGAGTCGCGCAATTCCTGTCATTTTCGTCATGCCGGACGGGCTATACTGACAAGGGCTCGCTTTCGTCACCTGCCCGCTGCCCGCCTCTTCCATGCCGCACGACATGCTGGAACACCTGGGCCTCTTGGCCGAGCTGGACACGACGGCGGCCGACCTGTCGGCCTGGGCCGAGCGCGCGGCCGACTGGCCCGCGGCGCGAAATTGTCAGGCGCTCGTGCGGCGGCTCTTGTCGCGCGTGGACACGTTGCGCGTGCGGTTGGATGCGCCGCTGGTCGTCGCGACATTGGGAGGAACCGGAACGGGCAAGAGCGCCCTTACCAATGCGCTGGTCGGCGCCGAGGTGACGGCGGCCGGGCGCGAGCGGCCCACGACGCGGCAGCCGACGTTGGTCTGCCGGCGCGGCCTGCGACCGGAACTGGTCGGCATCGACGCGGAGGCTGTGCGGGTCGTGGAGCGCGATGCGCCGATCCTCCACGACCTGGTGCTTTTGGATTGCCCCGACCCCGATACGACGGAGGACGAGGAGTCGCGCGGCACGAACCTGGCGAAGCTGCGCGAGCTATTGCCCCATTGCGACGTGCTTTTGGTGACGACCACGCAGCAGAAGTATCGCAGTGCCCGCGTGGCCACGGAGTTGGCGGCCGCGGCGCCGGGTGCGCGGCTCGTCTTCGTGCAGACGCATGCCGATCTCGAGGCGGACATCCGCGGCGATTGGCAACAGTCGTTGGGTCAGCAGTACGCGACGGGCGAGCTCTTCTATGTGGACTCGATCGCCGCGCTTGAAGACGCGCGGAAAGGGCTTGCGCCGCGCGGCGAGTTTGCCCGCCTGGCAGACCTGTTGACGCGCGAGTTGACGGCGCTTGCCGCGCATCGCATCCGCCGGGCGAACTTTCTCGACCTGGTCGGCGAGGCGCTTGCGCGCTGTCAGGAGAGGATCACGGCGGCCCTGCCCGCCGTCGAGCAGCTCGAAGCGGCCATCTCCGCCGAGCGGTCGCGCCTGGCGGCCGGGTTGGCGGGCCGGCTGCGCGAAGAGCTTCTGGCAACCCGCCGTCCCTGGGAAAATCGCCTGCTCGGCGCCGTCACCGCGCGGTGGGGCTTCAGCCCGTTTTCTTGCGTGCTGCGGCTCTACCAGGGTTTGGGCGGACTAGTGGCCAGCGCGGCACTCGTGCGGGTGCGAACGCCCGCGCAACTGGCGCTATGGGGCGCGATGGAGGGAGGCCGCCGCTGGCGAGCGAGCCGGCAGCAACGCAAGGCAACGGCTGCGACCACGCGCGCCGCGGCCCTGGGCTGGGACGACGCCGATCTGCGTACCGCGGCCATCATTATCGACGGCTACGCAAGTGAGGCGAGCCTGGTGCGCGACGACCAACCGCTCACTATCCAGCGCGAGGCCGCGGCGACCGGCGCCGGGTTCATCGCCGAGGCGTCGGCCCAATTGCAAAGGCTCGTCGACCGCCAGGCCGCCCGCCACTCGGGCTGGCTTACGCGGCTGCGCTACGAGGTCCTCTTCTTCATCGTGCTCGGGGCGCTTTTGTACCGCTTCGGCAAGAATTTTTTCTATGATTCGTGGCTCGGGCCCGAGCTCGGTTTGACCGAAACCGCGCAACCCGTCCTGGGGACCGATTTTTTTCTCGGCGCCGGACTAGTGCTATTGGCCTGGACCGGATTGCTGGTGTGGATGTTCACCTCCCGGTTGCGGCGCGGACTGGCCGCGGCCGTCAACGACGTCGCCGCCGGCTGGAACAGCCCGAAATTGGCGGGCGGATTCTTCGCGCGGCTCGAGTCGCAATGCCGTGCGATCCGCGCGTACCGCGACGAGTTGGCGCGACTGACGGCCCGCGTCGCCGATCTCGAGTCCCGGCTGGCGACGACCGAACCGCTGGGACACAGAAGACAGTGCAGAATGATGAATGATGAACGATGAATGGGGGGCGGGCATCCTGCCCGCCTTGGTTCTGCACATTCATCATTCCACGTTCACCGTGGCCGTTGACGTCGCGCGAGCCGCGAGTTGATCGGCGGAGCCATGAGGGACCACCACCGTGCGCTCGATAGAGGCGCCCAGCCGATTGAGCTTCTCGTCGAGTCGTTCGTAGCCGCGATCGAGGTGGCCGATTCTTCGGACCAGCGTCACGCCTTCGGCGGCCAGGCCGGCGAGCACCAAAGCGGCGCCCGCGCGCAGGTCGGTAGCGGTGACCGGCGCGCCAGCGAGGGCGTGGACTCCGCGAACCGCGCCGCCGCCTGGAATTCCGCGAATGCGCGCGCCCAACCGCTTCAGCTCGCGCACGTGATGGAAGCGATCGGGGAACACGCGATCGACAAATTGACCTCGGCCCGGACCGACCGCCGCCAGGGCCATCAATTGCGGTTGCACGTCGGTGGGGATACCCGGATAGGGGCAAGCCACAACGTCGGCGGTCCGCGGACGATCGGCCGCACGGACGTGGATCGCGTCGCCGCGCGCGTCGATTCGGACGCCCATTTCGTCGAGCTTCGCGAGCACGGCCGCCATGTGCTCGATGGCCGCGCCGCGAACAGTCGCCTCACCGCGGCTGGCGGCCGCCGCGATCGCGAGCGTCGCGGCTTCGATCCGATCGGGTATGACGCGGTGCGCCCCTCCGCCCAGTTGGTCGACGCCTTGGATTTCGATCGTCGGCGTGCCCAGGCCCTCGATCTTGGCGCCGAGCGTCACGAGGAAGCGGCCCAGATCCACCAGTTCCGGCTCGGTCGCCGCGGCTGTGATGACGGTTGTTCCTCGCGCCAGGGTGGCGGCGCTCATGACGTTTGCCGTCCCAGTAACGGTTGGCCCACGCGGCCCCGCCAAGTGAATCGGCGCGCCGACCAATCGCCGCGCTTCGGCCACGACGCAGCCGTTTCGAAGGCGGATGTCGGCGCCCAGCGCCGCCAGTCCCGCCAGGTGAAGATCGACCGGCCGATCGCCGATCGCGCAACCCCCGGGCAGGGGAACGATGGCCCGGCGGCGACGGGCGACGAGCGGCCCGAGGACGCAAAAGCTGGCCCGCATGCGGCGCACCAATCGCGGGTCGGCGTGAACGCGCGAGCGATCGATGTTTTCGAGATGCATTTGCCCCACCCGGTTTCGATGGACGCCTACACCCAAGCGGGCAAGAACCATAGCAAGCGTCCGCACGTCGGCGACGTCGGGAACGCGGTCGAGGCGCACCGGTCCGTCGGCGAGGATCGTGGCGGCCACGATCGGCAGTGCCGCGTTCTTCGAGCCGCTTACGTCGACGGTGCCAGAAAGCGGGCGGCCGCCGAGAATCCGGAAAGCATCCATGCCTTGCGCCCTGAACAGCAATGGTCCTCAGACCGTGACGATTGGCGGCTACTTCCTGCGTGCCTGCACGACGCGCGCCAGCCCGGCCAGGTCCTTGACGGTTGGCGCCGGCGAAAAGCGTGCGTCCGCCTCGACCAGGCTTCGCACGTCAGCTTCGATCATGGGGCTGATTTCCGTCAAGAGCCATCCGCCGGGGACGAGCCGCTCGGCGGCCGCGGAAATCAACCGTGCGATGACCTCGGTGCCGCGCGGGCCCGCTACAAGTGCACCGCGCGGCTCGAAATCGCGGACCTCGCGCGCCAGGGTCGCCCATTCGCCCTCGCTCACGTAGGGCGGATTGCTGACGATGAAGTCGAACGTGGCCTCGGCCGGCAGCGATGCTAGCAGGTTGCCTTCGACGAACTCGACGCGCTCGGCGACGCCGTGCGCCGCGGCGTTCTCCCGGGCGACTGCCAGCGCCTTGGGACTTATGTCGACCGCCGTAACGCGGCAGGCGGCGAAATGCCGCGCGGCGCACACCGCCAGCACCCCGCTGCCGGTGCCCACGTCGGCCACGCGGACCGCTGCGCCCCCAGCCGCGGGCGCACCCGCGCGCATCAGGTCCAGGAGCCGCACGAGCAGCAGTTCCGTTTCCGGGCGTGGAATGAGCACGTCGGGCGTGACGCGGAACGACATCGAGTAGAACTCGCGGTGCCCGACCAGGTAGGCTACCGGCATCCCCTCGGCGCGGCGCCGCACGAGCTCGCGGAAGCGCGTGCGGACGTCGTCCGGCGGGACTTCGGCGAAGGACGTGTAGAGGTCGATCCTCTTTGAGCCGCGGGAGTGAGCCAGTAGCACCTCCGCGTCCAGACGAGGGCTCTCGGCGCCGCGCTCCTTCAGGAACTGCGTCGTCCAGCCAAGCAGCTTCTCGATCGTCCACGCGTCGACTTGGGCCAAGCAAGCCTCCCCGGGAATCGTTCACGCCCAAGGCATGCCACGTTACGCGGTCACATTTCCCACAGAGAATATCCGCGGATTTCACAGGTTACGCAGAAACTGATTGACGCTTTCAACCGCAACCGAGATGGATCGACAAAGAGCAACCTACGCGTCTCTCGAATTTATATCCGCGGAATCCGTGTCATCCGCGGATGAATCACTCGACCGTACCCATCAGCGATCGCTGCGCTTGCCGGTCGTAGTCGATGAGGGCGTCGGTCACCGGCGCCAGGTCGCCGGCCAGGATCTTGTCGAGTTTGTAGAGGGTGAGGTTGATGCGATGGTCGGTGAGGCGGTTCTCGGGGAAATTGTAGGTGCGGATGCGCTGGCTGCGATCGCCGGAGCCCACCAGCGTCTTGCGCTCGCTGGCCCGCTTGTCCGCCTCGGCCTTGCGCTTCAGCTCGTAGACGCGGGTCTTGAGCACGCGCAGCGCCTTGGCCATGTTCTTGTGCTGGCTCTTTTCGTCCTGGCAACTGACGACGATGCCCGTCTCGTGGTGCGTCAGCCGCACGGCCGACTCGGTCTTGTTGACGTGCTGTCCGCCGGGGCCACTGGCGCAGAACAGGTCCTTGCGATAGTCATCCGGCTTGATGTCGATTTCGACGTCCTCGGGCTCGGGCATGACCGCGACCGTGGCCGCCGAGGTATGAATCCGGCCCTTGGCCTCGGTCTCGGGGACGCGTTGCACGCGGTGGCCCCCGCTTTCGTACTGCAGCTCGCGATAGCATCCTTCGCCGGAGACGCCGAGGATGATTTCCTTGAAGCCGCCGAGCTCGGTCGGATTGAGATCGAGCACCTCGACCTTCCAGCCCTTCGAACCGGCGTAGTGCTTGTACATGTCGTAGAGGTCGCGGGCAAAGAGCGCCGCTTCTTCGCCTCCCGTGCCGGCGCGGATTTCCATGACGCAACGGGCGCGGTTGGCGTCCTCGCCACCGACGGTCATGTCCAATAGCTCGTTCCAGAAGGACTCGCGCTCCGTCTTCAAGGCCGGCAACTCGGCCTCGGCCAGCTCGCGCATCTCGAGATCGGGGCCCTCGATCAATTGTCGGGCGTCGGCGATCTGGGTGTTGAGCTCCTTGAAGCGGCGATACTTCGTGGCCAACTTCGCCAACGAGCCGTGCTCGCGGTACACCGCGGCCATGAGCGCACCGTTGGCATGCACGGCTGGATCGAGCAGTTGCTTCTCCAGCGTTTCAAAGCGATCGAGCGTCTTGTCGAGTTGCTCTTTCATGGCAGGCGGCAGGCCACAGACTACAGGCCAAAGGGAAATGTCGAAGGTCTAGTCCGAATGTCTAAATCTTTCGGATTTGGGGCGCAGCGGCAAGCCGTGCAACGCGCCGGGTGGGTCGAGCCAATGCACGGCCGGCGCGGCGCCAGCCGTTCGGACTCAAAAGAGGGGACTACGCTACGATTCGGCTGCCGCGGGGGCCTTGGCTGCCTTGCCACCCTTCTTGCCGCGCTCGACGCTGGCGTAGCCGGTCCCGGCGAACTTCGTCTTGAATTTCTCGATGCGGCCCGCCGAGTCCACGTACTTCAACTTGCCGGTGAAGAACGGGTGGCAGGCGCTGCAGATATCGACCTTCAGCTCGGGGAGCGTGCTGCGGGTGGTGAACGTATTGCCGCAACCGCACTTGACGTGCGTCTCGACGTACTTGGGATGGATGCCCTTTTTCATCGCGAACTCCTTCGGCCGCCCGCCCCCCGGCCCACACGACCCGAGCGATCAAAAGTGGACCCCAAAGTTTACCTGCTAACCCAGCGGCCGGCAAGGCTGGGGTGCCCGCCCACAGTGCCATTCACAGATTTAAGCTGGACGGCGGGGCACCGGCGGGAAAGTGGGACAGGCACCGAGACGCAGCGTTGGTATGAAAGGGCTTGCGCTGTTTATGCTCGGAGCCAGTCCCATTTTCCCGCCTCGCCATTTTGAAAAACAAACAGAATGACCCTGTGCCCGCCCACACTAATACCTTGGCAGCGGTGACAGCAAGTTCCTCCATCGTGAACAAGTCGGTGTCGAGCCCGACGCCCTCGGGAAACGCCTCGCGCGCCAACAATTGACCCCACGCCCGCGCCAACTCCCTCGATCTCACGCCGCTTCCGCTCGCTGCGTCCTTCGCCAGCCATCTCCCGTCCCTCCTTGGACTTGGAAACCAAAGCCGCACCAAACGCGACGAACCAAACAGTATCACCCCACCCGCAAACCACGAACCCCTTCTTACGCCCACTCGTGGCGAGTATCCGCCGGCCGGCCTACCACGGAAATCCGGTTCCTGTTAGGATGACATTATCGAAGCCGCCATGGGCCCGGCCCCGGCTCGCCGAATGAAGCAGGCATGACCGGGCGATCGTTCAGGCGTCGCAACTTTCGCCACGGCAGGGCAGATTCGTTGGCGCCGCGAGGTGGCGTTCTCCCCAACGGAACCAACCGCACTGATACTGCCGGCCGAGGGCGGCCGGCACACCATGTTTGAACCATGCGACGCGACGACATTCGCAATATCGCCATCATCGCCCACGTCGATCACGGCAAGACGACGCTGGTTGATTGTCTGCTGCGCCAGAGCGGCGAGTTCCGCGCCAGCCAACTGGTAGGCGAACGCATCCTCGACTCCAACGAGTTGGAGCGCGAGCGGGGAATCACCATCCTCGCCAAGAACATCGCCATCCCCTACGAGGGGGTGAAGATCAACCTGATCGACACGCCAGGGCACGCCGACTTCGGCGGCGAGGTGGAGCGTGTGCTGCGCATGGCCGACGGCGCGCTCGTCTTGGTGGACGCGGCCGAAGGCCCGATGCCGCAAACGCGGTTCGTGCTCGGCAAAGCGCTCGAGTTCCGCTTGAAGCCGCTGGTGGTGATCAACAAGATCGACCGGGCCGACGCCCGCCCGCGCGAGGTGCTGGACGAAACATTCGAGCTGTTCATCGAGCTGGGCGCCGACGACGAGCTGGCCGATTTTCCCTACATGTTCACTAGCGCCAGAGACGGCTACGCGACGACCGACGTAGCCGCGCGTGGCGACTCGATGCGGCCGCTCTTGGACTTGGTGCTGCGCGAGGTCCCGGGACCCGAAATCGACGAAGCAGCGCCCTTGCGGTTGTTGGTCACAACGCTCGACTGGTCGGAGTACGTGGGCCGGATCGCCATCGGGCGGATCCACGCCGGACGCATTCGCCGCAACGACCCAGTGGCGATACTGCAAGCGGGCGATAACGCGGTCGCCGGCAAGGCTGTCGCAGTGCACATTTTCAGCAACCTCGGCCGGCAGGAAGTCGAGGAAGCCACGGCCGGCGATATCGTCGCCGTCGTCGGACTGGAGCAGGTTGAGATCGGAGACACGATCAGCGACCCGACGGATCGTAGGGCACTTCCCCGTGTCGAGGTCGATCAGCCAACCTTGGAGATGATCTTCTCGGTCAATAGTTCGCCACTGGCCGGCCGCGACGGGCGCTACCTCACCAGCCGGCACCTGCGCGACCGCCTGTTCAAGGAACTGGAGCGCAACGTCGCGCTCCGCGTCCGACCGATCGAAGGGACCGAGTCTTTCGCCGTCAGCGGCCGGGGGCTATTGCACCTGTCGGTGCTGATCGAAACCATGCGGCGCGAGGGGTTCGAGCTGTCGATCGGCAAGCCTCGCGTCATCACCCGCAAGCGCAACGGCATCCTGGAAGAGCCGTATGAGTCTCTGGTCGTCGAGATCCCGCCCGAGCGGCTCGGTCCGGTGATGGAATTGGTGGGGGCGCGACGCGGACAGCTCGTCGAGATGGCCAGCCGCGGCGATTTCTCGCACGCCATCTTCTCGATCCCCGCGCGGGGGCTGATCGGGCTGCGCACCCGATTGCTGAACGCCACGCAGGGAACGGCCGTCATTCACCACCGCTTCGAGAGCTACCGCGCGGTCTCCGGCGACGTCCCCGGCCGTGCCAACGGCGTGCTCGTGTCGATGACGCCGGGCAAGGCCGTGGCCTTCGGCCTGGACGGACTGCAGGAACGCGCCGAGATGTTCATCGCGCCGGGCGAGGAGGTGTACGAGGGAATGATCGTCGGCGAGAACAGCCGCATCGGCGACATGCCCGTCAATCCCACCAAGGAAAAGAAGCTCACCAATATGCGGGCGTCGGGGAGCGATCGGAACATCATCCTCAAGCCGCCGCGGGTGCTGTCTCTCGAAGAGGCGCTCGAGTACATCGAGGACGACGAGCTGGTGGAAGTGACGCCCGGCAAAATCCGATTGCGCAAAATTCTGCTCGCCGAGACCGACCGCCGGCGTGCCGCGCGGCAGCGGGCGTGAGCGAAACGCAGTAGGCGGTGGGCACGAAGCAGTTCTTAGTTGTCATCGCGCCGTCCGTCTTTGCGTCGCCAACGCAGCGCCTTGTTTTTGACTATGCGGTAGGTATGGCTCGCCAGATGGCCCTGCTTGCCCTGCTGTTATGGAGCGCGGCACTACCGATTGGGATTTCTCTCCTGGTCGCGGTCCCGTCCAGCCCCGGTTGGGGCCGACATCCTTTGCGGTTTGCCGTGGCGCCGCTGGTCCTGTGTGGCACCACGACGGCTTTGCATCGCCTCATGCGCGGCTATCGCAACGCGTGGGCCGCCAGTGCACTACTGGCCGCGGCCATGGCACTGGGTGCGCTCAGCATCGCCGTCGCCTTCTCGGAGTCAATGAGCGACGGCGCGCCGTAGGGCTTGCAGGGCCGTTCACAGATTCAAGCTTGCCGGCGGCGCACCGGCGGGAAAGTGGGACAGGCACCGAGACGCAACGTTGGTCTGAAGGGACTTGCGCTGTTTATGCTCGGAGCCAGTCCCATTTTCCCGCCTCGCCATTTTGAA
>JACPPG010000054.1 GCA_016191115.1 Planctomycetia bacterium
ATCCAGCAGCCGCACGGTGCTCGCCGTGACCGACGTTGGATCGAGCGCTTCGCTGAACGTCACGGTGATCGGTGCACTGGCCGCCACGTTCGTCGCACCGCCGGCCGGAGTGAAGCCCGTTACGGTCGGCGCCGCGGTGTCGACCGGCGTAACGTTGACGGTGATCGTGTTGGCTGACGGATCGAGATCGACGCCGCCACCCGCCGTGCCGCCGTCGTCCTCGACCTGGAACGTGAAGGTAGCGTAGGCTGTGCCGCTGGCACCGGCGGCGGGCGTGAATCGCAGCTTGCCCGCCGCGATATCGGCCGCCGCGATGAATTGTCCGGCCGCGACGAGCGATCCATTGTCGGTGAGCGTGCCTGCCGTGGGCAGCGTCGCGATCTTGACCGCCAGCAAGTTGTCAGGGGGCGCGTCAGCCGGATCGCTGAAGCCGAAATCGCTCGTGGCCAGCGTGTAGGGGGAGTTCTCGAGCGTCGTGACCGTGCCGTTGGCTCCGGCCGGAGCATGGTTGACCGCGCCCACCGTTTGCAGAATCTGATCCCGGTAGACCGACAGGTCGGCAATGTACGTCGTGTTGCCAAACACCGACGTGCCAAACGGCTGCCCGGCGTAGGTGCTGATCGCGAACATCACGCCGACCAGCTCCCAGTTGCCGGTCGACGCGTTCTTGTGAAAGACCGCGCCACCGGAATCGCCCGACGCGCCTTGCGCTTCATTCGGAGTATTGGCGGTGAACGACGTCGTGAAGGCCAGTTCCGAGTTGGTCTGCACGCCCTGCGGCACGTTCACCGTGTCGATGGTGTTCGTGCCCCAGCGGATGCTCTGCGTGGCGGCCCAGATGTAGCCGTCGTAGGTCGATGGCGTGGCCGAGGGGGCCCAGGCGGACGTCCAATAGGCCTCGCTTGGCTGGCGGTCGCGGCCATGCCCTATCATCGTCACGTTCCAGCCGACGGCGGGCGGAGCACTGCCGATCGCGAGCGAAGGGAGGCCAGGCGATGCGTCGATCCGGTAGAGGATCAGATCCGTGTATTGCGTCCAGCCGGCGCCGGCCGGGTTGGTGAGCTGCACCGTCGTGCCGGCGACGGCGTTGTACCACACGTCGTTGAACAGCACGCCGCCGGCGCTGACGTGGTTGGCGGTCAGCACCCAGCCGTTGCCCAGATAGATGCCGGTGCCGCTGCCGCGCGTGCCGACGTTGGCGAAGCCGGGATCGTCCGGCGGAGCGGTCGTGTTTCCGTCGCCCGTGCCGCCGGCGACGATCGACAGCATGGCCCGTTCTTCGAGCGGCTCGACCCGCAGGAGGCGTCGACGCGGAGGCGAGCGGCGCGGCGACCGATGGCCGTCGCGCGTCGCGCGAGCGCAGCGCAACTCGTGCAGCCACCAGAGGAGCATGGCGCACCTTTTCGGTAGTTCGATTCGTGCGACTGAACGTCGGGGACGGGACTTCCACCCTCTTTGGTGGAAGGCGTGGGAACGGAATCAGATCGATTCAAGCCGTGCGCAAGTGCCTAGACCGCGGCGGCGCCCGGCTTGCCGATCCCACCATTGAAACAAATAGCTCGCGGCTGGGGCCTCGGCGCACGAGTGGCCAATTTGGCCGGCGCTTGGGTGGGGCTGATGCCGCGGAGCCAAGCCATTTGTTCGGATGGTCCGGCTTGGGTGGGGAAATCGCCCAGGGCCGTTCACAGATTCAAGCTTGCCGGCGGTGCACCGGCGGGAAAACGGGACAGGCACCGAGACGCAACGTTGGTCTGAAAGGACTTGCGCTGTTTATGCTCGGAGCCAGTCCCATTTTCCCGCCTCGCCATTTTGAAAAACAGAATGACCCTGGGAAATCGCCGGCGCACAATGCCCGTTAGCCAGGTCCTGCGAGATACTACGGGGTCCGGTAGAGTCGTCTGTCGCACGCCAAACGGGCCTATAGTTATGAGTCGTCTCCAACCGCGGGCAACGCGTACCTTTGCGAACGGTGCCGACATGGAAACTTTGCGCCCATGGCTCGTGGCGACTGTCGTTTTCAGCGCTCCGTTTGCTCACGCGCCGGCTACGCTCGCCGCCGCGGATTCCGCGCCCGCCGCCGTCACCCCTGTGCAAATCAAGGCAGCCGTCGCCCAAATCGAGAAGCTTGCCGAGCAGACGTTGAAATCGACGGGCGTGCCGGGCATTGCCATTGCCATCGTCTACAAGGACGACGACGTGCTGTTGCGCGGCTTTGGCGTCCGCGAGGCGGGCAAGACTGACCGGATCGACGCCGACACCGTCTTTCAGCTCGCCAGCGTGTCCAAACCGATCACCACGACGGTGCTCGCGGCACTTGTGGGCGAAGGCCTGATCGACTGGGACGACCGCGTGATCGACCGTGACCCGAACTTTCGCCTGTTCGATCCGTGGGCCACGCGCGAACTGCGGCTGCGCGACCTGCTCTGTCACCGCAGCAGCCTACCCGACCACGGCGGAGACCTGTTGGAAGACATGGGCTACAGCCGTGACGAGATCCTGTATCGCCTGCGCTACCAGACACCGGCCAGCAGCTTCCGCTCGCAGTACGCCTACACGAATTTTGGCTTCACCGAAGCCGCCATCGCCGCCACCAAGGCCGTCCGGCGCAGGGGGGCCGGTTCGCCTGCGGCATGGGAAGACCTCGCCGCCGAGAAGCTGTATCGCCCACTGGGCATGAAGTCGACCAGCTCTCGCTACGACGATTTCGCCAAGACCGCGAACCGCGCGCATTTGCACGTGCCGGTCGAGGGCCATTGGGTCGCGAAAAACGTCCGCCAGCCCGACGCCCAGTCGCCGGCCGGCGGCGTCAGCTCGACCTTGCGGGATCTGACCCACTGGATGCGGCTGCAACTCGACGGCGGCAAGTGCGGCGGGCGACAGCTCGTCGACGCCGCGGCGCTCGCAGAAACCCACCGCCGGCAAATCACGATCGGCTTCGACCCCGCGACCAACCGGGCCTCGTTCTACGGGCTGGGCTGGAACATCGGCACCGACCACGGCGGGCGGGCGTTCTGGCGGCACTCGGGCGGTTTCGCTCTGGGGATGCGCAGCGAGGTCACCTTGCTCCCCTCCGAGGGGGTCGGCATCGTGGTGCTCTCGAACGCCGCGCCGACCGGCGTGCCGGAAGGGATCACGGAGAGCTTTTTCGACTTCCTTTTGGAGGACAAGCTGTCGCGGGACTGGGTCAAGTTCGCAAACCAGATGTTCGCCGAAGAAGTGAAGCGCGAGCTGGGAGCGGAAACGGACTACAGCCGGCAGCCGGAACAGACGACGCCGGCGTTGCCGTTGGCCGCATATGCCGGCACCTATCGCAATGCGTACTTCGGCGATATCGAGATCGCTGACGAGAAGGGCAAGCCCGTGCTGCGGCTCGGCCCTCGGAAGATGCCGTTCGCCCTGCGTCACTGGGACCGCGACACGTTCATCTATCAGCCGACGGGCGAATCGGCCGGCGGGCCAAGCGGGGTGCGTTTCTCAATCGGGCCGGATCAAACGGCGGCGAGCGTCCTGATCGAGAACCTGAACGTGCACGAGATGGGGACGTTCGAGCGGCGCGTGGCGGAGTGAAACACGACGTCAAGCCGGCCGGACCCGAGCCTCGCTCTTCAGAAAATCACGGATCGCTCACAAAGCCCAAACAGATCGAGGCTATCGTCGCCGGGTTAGATACTTTCGCGAAGCGGGAACCGCGAACGGGGCAAGTCTTGCTGGCAATCGAACCCTCGCGCGGGGGGACTGAACCATGACCGAAGGGTCCCACTCGGCAACCACGTCGTCGTTCCCGGGCGGGAATTTGGGATCCGGCCGGACCGCCAGCCGCGCCTTGCGCGTTGCCCTCTATGGCTGCCTTGTTGGTGCCGTCGGGATTCTGGCATATAGCCAACACCGCGCCATGCAGGAAAGGGCCGACTTGCAGGTGGCGCAAAGTCGGCTCGTCGCGCAGCACGGTTTGCTTCAGCCAGCGCGAAAACGGTTGGCGCCCGAATACTCCGACAAGGACGGCGGGTTTTTGGCGGACCCGCCGGTCGATCCGCGGCAATGGTTCGATCCCGACACGCTCGTCTTAGCCTACTATAAGGACGCCGAGGTCGAAACGCAGCCGGTCGACTGGGAAGGATTTCAAGTCCACCTGTCCCAGGCGACGGGCAGGAAGATCGCCGGCCAGGAGTATCTGAACAGCGCTGACGAGGTCGATGCCATCAAAGCGGGCGCGATCCAGCTCGTGGCGCTGCACGCCGCGGACACGCCTTACCTTGTGAACAACGCCGGATTCATTCCTGTCGCCGTTCTGGGAACCGCGGAGGGCGCGCACGGGAACCACCTGGTCATTGCCGTCGCCGCCAAGAGCGACATCAAGACGTTGGCCGACATTCGCGGGCGCACGCTTACATGCACCGTACCCGATTCCATTACAGGTTACCGGGCGGCCATCGCCGTGCTATGGCAAGAAGCCGGCATACGCCCCGATGTGGATTACGCGATTCATTTCTCGCACGGGCAGAAACGGTCGGTGCTCGGCGTGGCAGCCGGCGACTTTGAGGTCGCCGCGCTTTCGGACGACAAGCTGCAGACCATGCTCAAGAAAGGAACCGTCCAGGCATCGGACTATCGCATCATCCATGAGTCGCAGGTCATCCCGCGCCTGACGATCGGTTACGTCTACAACCTGAAGCCGGACTTGGCTGCCCAGGTCGTCGCGGCCGCGTTGTCTTTCGCGAATGAAGAGGGCGCTACCGAGGAGTCGACCGGCGCCCCGATGCGATTCTTTGCGATCGACTACAAAAAGGATTTTGAGTTCGTTCGCAGAATCGACGACTCCTTCGATCCGCGCGTTCACAAGCGGCCGCGGGAGAAGCCGACGCCCGCGCCAGCCGGAAACCCGGCGGAGTAAAAGGTCGGGCTGCGGAATCTCACCCGCCATTGCGCAACGAATCGACCCTGCTGCAAGAAAAGTCCGGCTCCTGTCAAATGATCTACCCGCGCGGGCGTGCCCGCCGTTCTTTGCGGCGCTTCAGGCCAAAGCAGCGTGCGCGAACTCCCAGGAGACGCTCCTGACACCTGGGCATGATTCGGCACCCTCTCAGGCGGGGGTATTTTGGCCAGGCTGGCACCGGGACCATGACACAAAGGGCCGCAAGGACGCCCCGCCGGCTCCGATTCCCCCCAGGACAACTGCAAACTCCTGGAAGAGGGGGTCAGGCACATTTTTCGGGGAGAACGTCTTGGGAAGAATTGAAAACCGTTTGCGCCGAAAAATGAGCCAGGCCCCGGACTTTGCAGTTCTCCTGCGATTCCCCCAGGGCCATCCTGTTTTTCAAAATGGCGAGGCGGGAAAATGGGACTGGCTCCGAGCATAAACAGCGCAAGCCCTTTCAGACCAACGTTTCGTCTCGGTGCCTGTCCCACTTTCCCGCCGGTGCGCCGCCGGCAAGCTTGAATCTGTGAACAAGGTTTCGGCGATGCAATGGCTGTTTGCTATCTGCTTGTCGGCACAGATGCTCATCCATGCGATGCTTGGATGCTGCTGGCATCACGTGCATGACTGCACGCGATGCAAGCTGCAAGCGGCGCCCGCGGCCGAAAAAATGGCTTCGTGCTGCCGCCATGAGCACGCGCCGCAACCCGCGAGCGTTCCCTGCACGCCGCGCGATTGCCGATATGAATGTCAGGGAACGTGCGCCTTCGTGCCGGTTTCGAAGGTCCAAGTCGACCACGGGGCCCCGCGCGCGGCGCTGGACGTCGCGATTGTGCCTCAGACCTGCATCGCGTCGGTGGTGCAGCCGGGCTGGCTCGACGATGGTAGCACCGCGCCGGGTGGCGCCTCTCTGCGTCTGCACCTCGTCCATCAGATCCTGCTGATCTGATTCTTCGCGCGCGATTTCCCTCGGTGCCTGGCCTGACGCTGCGCGCACGCAAGCCTGGACCGACGCGTCAGCCGTGCGCGCGATTATTCGTGTGTTTTGGAGACGTCTCGAATGTCCACAATTCCACAGCGAACGATTTCAGGAACTCAGCGAACCGTAGCGGGCTCGGCGGCTGCGCCGCAGGCAGACCCCGCGTTCCGCACGCGCCTGCTGCGCCGCCTGCGCGAGTCATTGACGACGCTTGCCGTAGTGTCGGTCCTGGGCGCGCTGGCGTTTTGGGGCTACAAGTCCGACTGGACGCTGCCCAAGTTGTCGACCCTGCTCGGCCAAGGCACCGATGAAGTAGAGCAATGGTGCAAGGAACACAACGTCCCTGAAGCCATTGACATTGAATGCAATCGGAGCCTTGCGCAAGCTGCACCAGACTACGGTTGGTGCAAGGAACATGGCATCGCGGAGTGCCCGCTCGACCATCCGGAGGTCGCGCAGCTCAAGACGACGCCGCGCGTGACGCAAGAGGACTTTGATCGAGCCCGGCGAGCGCTGGCATTGCGGCCGCGCAAGGAGAACAATAGCCGCTGCAAGTCTCCAGACCGCCGCATCCAGTTTGCCTCGATCGAGGCCCTCGACAAGGTCGGCGTTGACATCGCCATCGTGCAGCGTCGCCTGATCGTCGAAGCCGTCGTCGCCAACGGCGAGGTCGTGTACGACGAAACACGAGCGGCGCACCTGGCGAGTCGCGTACCCGGCACGGTCTGGCGGGTCGAAAAGCAGGTGGGCGATCACGTTCGCAAGGGAGAGTTGCTCGCCCTCGTTGATGCCGCGGAGATCGGTCGGGCGAAGGCCGAGCTTTTGCAGGCCATCGCGCAGCGGCGATTGAAGCAGACGAACGTCGAGCGTCTCCGGCCGCTGGTGGCGGATGGTTCCATCCCGGAGCGGGATTTCCGAGAGAGCGACGCGGCCTTGCAGGAGGCCACCATACGCCTCGTCCAGGCTCAACAGCAGTTGGTCAACCTTGGCCTTTCCGTGCGCGCCTCGGATTTCGATGGACTGCCTACCGAGCAGATTGCCGAGCGGATTCAGTTCCTTGGCTTGCCATCGGACCTGGCCGCGGAACTGGCCGGCGATTCGACAACGTCGAATCTGTTTCCGATACGTTCCCCGCTCGACGGAGTCGTCGTTGTTCGCAAGGTCGTCGCCGGAGAGGTCGTTGACACGAGCACGATGCTCTTCAGCGTCGCGGACGTTCGTCGCATGTGGCTGACCCTGGACGTGCGTCAGGATGACGCCAGGTTCCTCTCCTTGGGTCAGAAGGTCCTCTTCTTGCCCAGCGACAGCCACGACGAGCCGGAAGTGAATGGCACGCTGGCCTGGATCAGCACCGAGGCGGACGACCAGACCCGCACGGTAAAGGTCCGCGTGGACTTGCCGAACGACGACGGGCGACTGCGCGCCAATACATTCGGGACGGGGCGAATCGTGCTCCGCGAGGAACCCGCTGCCATTGTCGTGCCTAGCGAGGCCGTCCACTGGGATGGCGACTGCAACGTGGTGTTCGTCCGCGATAAAAACTTCCTCGACAAGGACTCGCCGAAGTTCTTCCACGTCCGCCAGGTCCGCGTCGGAGTCAAAGACGGCGACACGACGGAGATCATCGCGGGTCTCTTGCCCGGCGAGGTCATTGCCAGCAAGAACAGCGTTGTGCTCCAAGCGCAACTGCTGAAAAGCAACCTGGGCGCCGGGTGCGGTTGCGCCGACGGTCACTAGGAACAGGGAAGGTTCTAGCGCGACAGGAGCGCCGCCATGTTGAATTGGATCATCGACTTCTCGTTGCGACACCGCTTCTCCGTCATTGTCGGAGTGGTCGCGCTGGCGGCGGTGGGGGGGCTGTCGCTCCGCTACCTGGACATCGACGCCTTCCCCGACACCACTCCCGTGCAGGTGCAGATCAACACCGTCGCGCCCGCGCTCGGACCCGAGGAAGTCGAACAGCGGATCACGTTCCCCATCGAGCAAGCGATCGGTGGTTTGCCGGGCCTGCAGAGCATGCGCTCGGTGTCCAAGTTCGGCTTCTCCCAGGTCGTCGTGACGTTCGAGGACCGGATCGGTATCTATTTCGCCCGGCAACTCATCAACGAACGATTGGGGACCGTGGAGCTGGCCGCGGGAATCGGCCGGCCCAAGATGGGACCCGTCGCCACCGGCCTGGGCGAGGTGTTCCATTACGTCGTTACCGGCGCGGGCAACGACGTCACCGAGCTACGCACCATCCACGATTGGGTCATAAAACCCAAGATGCGCACCGTCAAGGGCGCCGCGGAAATCAACAGTTGGGGAGGCTACGAAAAACAGTATCAGGTGCGCATCAATCCCGACCTGCTCATCAAGTACCGGCTGACGTTCGACGAGGTCGTGCGGGCCGTCGAACAAAACAACCGGAACGTCGGCGGCGGAAACGTGCGGGAAGGCACGCAATCCGTCCTCGTGCAAGGGCTGGGACGGACCGTTAACGCCGATCAAATCAAGGGCATCGTGATCACCGCCAAGGATGGCGTGCCCATCCGCGTCGGCGACGTGGCCGACGTGACGATCGGCTCGGAAATCCGCCGCGGGGCAGTCACCGCCGACGGCAAGGGCGAGGTCGTGATGGGGCTGGGCTTCATGCTGATGGGCGAGAACACCCATCAGGTCACCTGGGCGATGAAGAACCGCCTCAACGAAATCATTCCGACCCTGCCGCGAAACGTCGACGTGACGCCGGTCTACGACCGCACCGAACTTGTCGATCACGTGATCAACACGGTGAAGAAGAACCTGTTCGAGGGCGGCCTGTTGGTCGTGGCCGTGCTGTTCGCCTTCCTGGGGAACCTGCGAGCCGCGATGATCGTGGCCCTGGCGATCCCGCTTTCCATGCTCTTTGCCTTCGCCGGAATGCTGCGATTTGGCATCGCGGCGAGTCTATTGAGTCTTGGCGCCGTCGACTTCGGCATGATCGTCGATAGCTCGGTGGTGATGGTCGAGAACTGCGTCCGGCATATCGCCCACGGCGACAACCGGCGGAGGAGCATGATCGACGTGGTGCGGGACGCGGCCGTCGAGGTCCGCAGGCCGACGATGTTCGGCGAGCTGATCATCATGATCGTTTACCTGCCCATCCTCACGCTGGAAGGGATCGAGGGGAAGCTCTTCCGCCCGATGGCGTTGACGGTCATCTTCGCGCTTGTCGGGTCGATGGTTCTGTCGCTGACCTTGATGCCGGTGCTGGCCAGCCTGCTGCTTCCCCGTCAGATCGAGGAGCGCGAGCCGCTTTTGATGCGAATCGCACATCGCATCCACGCGCCCATCCTGCGGTTCTCGATGCACCACAAGACGCTGGTCATTGGCTTCGCCGCGTGCGTGCTGTTCATCGCGTTTGGAATGATCGCTCCGAATCTCGGGTCCGAGTTCGTGCCGCGACTGTCGGAGGGAGCGATCGCCGTCAGCGTGGTCCGGCTGACGGGGACCGACCTGGACGACTCGATTAAGTACAACACGCGGATGGAGAAAGCTGTTCTGGCCACGTTCCCCGATGAAGTCGAGCACGTCTGGAGCCGCATCGGCACGGCCGAGATCGCCACCGACCCGATGGGGATCGAGCTGACCGACATGTTCATGACGCTTAAGCCGCGCAAACAGTGGAAGAAGGCGCGCACTCAGGCGGAACTCACCACGCTGATCGAAGCCCACTTGCGCGACATGCCCGGTCAACGCCTCGCCTTCCTGCAACCCATCGAGATGCGGATGAACGAGATGGTCTCCGGCGTCCGCGCGGACGTGGCGGTCAAGCTCTATGGCGACGACCTTGCCGTGCTGGCCGCGAAGGGCAAGGAAATCGAGCGCATTCTCGACACGGTCCCCGGCGCCGCCGACGTGAGCGTCGAACAGACCACGGGCCAACCCGTCCTGCAAATCAAGCTCGACCAGGATCAACTAGCCCGTCACGGCGTGCCAGCCAAGACGGTCACCGACATCATTCAGTCGATCGGCAGTTTGCCATTGGGTGAAGTGATCGAGGGACAACTGCGGTTTCCGCTCGTCGCGCGGTTGCCCGACGCCATGCGCAATGGAGCCGACGCTATCGGCGCGATCCTGATCCCCACCGCGTCGGGAGAGCGCCTTCCCCTGTCCCGTCTGGCCGATATTCGCGTCGTGCAAGGGCCGTCCACGATCACGCGCGAGTGGGGGCAGCGCCGCATCACCGTGTCGGCCAACGTCCGGGGTAGGGATATTGGCAGCTTCGTGGCGGACGCTCAAGCGCGAATCCACAAGGAGCTCAAGCTTCCGCCCGGCCGCTACTTCTACGAATTTGGCGGTCAGTTCGAGCATCTCCAAAGGGCGCGTACGCGGCTGTTGATCGTGGTGCCGGTGGCGGCCGTCCTCATCTTCACGCTGCTCTACTTCACCTACCACAACTTCGTCGACGCCCTCCGCGTTTTCACGGGCGTGCCCTTCGGCTGGGTGGGGGGCATCTTTGCCCTTTGGCTGCGGGATATGCCGTTTTCGATTTCCGCGGCCATCGGCTTTATCGCGCTTTCGGGCGTGGCCGTGCTCGACGACATGATTCTCGTGTCGTATGTCCGCCAACTGCGCCAGCGGGGCCTTCCACTCGACGAAGCGGTCGTCCAGGCCGCGATCACCCGCTTGCGGCCGGTCCTCATGACAACGCTCGTGGCTAGCCTCGGTTTTCTGCCGATGGCGTTCAGCACGGGCATGGGCGCCGAAGTGCAGCGCCCCTTGGCCACCGTCGTCATCGGTGGCGTCATCGGCGCGATGATCATGTCGCTTCTCGTCTTGCGGGTCCTGTATTTGCTGTTCCAGTCGCCGTTCGGCTCGGCCGACCGCGACAAGGATTTCGAGGAACCCTGGCAGCACGTTGAAAGTAGTTCCGCCTCACTGGTTGAAAGGAGTACGTGATGAGCGTCAAGAAGATCGTGGCCTTGGGAACGTTGTTGGTCGCCGGTGCCGGGTTTTTGGGTTGCGGCAAGTCGCCAGGGAAGGCGCAGACGCCGGCCCCAACGACACAAGCGTCGGACGACGGTCACAGCCACGACGGGTGGTGGTGCAACGAGCACGGCGTGCCCGAAGAGGTGTGTGCCCAGTGTGATTCAACGCTGGTGGCCGACTTCAAGGCCAAGGGAGACTGGTGCAAGGAGCACGAACGTCCCGAATCGCAGTGCTTTGTATGCCATCCCGACAAGGAAGCGGAATTTGCCGCTCAATATGAGGCGAAATATGGCAAGAAGCCGCCCAAGCCGCACGGCGACGAAGGACAGGATCACGAACACGGATCGAAATCCTGACGTAGGTTGAGTCGCGCCAATGCCGATTGTCGCCTTCAAAATCCACGGAATGGATTGCGCCGAAGAAGTCGCGGCGCTGAAGGCTGAGGTTGCGCCATTGCCCGGCGTGCGAGACCTCGCATTCGACCTGCTCAACGGCAAAATGACCGTCGAGCATTCTGCATCGACGATCACGCCGGATACCGTGGTCGCGGCAGTGGCGAAAACCGGAATGCGCGCCGAACCCTGGCAGGATGCCGACCGGGAAGACGCGGAGCCGGCCGGCTGGGCGCGCTGGAGCAGGTCAGCGACAACGGCCGCCAGCGGGTTGCTGCTGGTCGGCGGGGTCCTCGCTCACGTCGGGGTCAGCGGCTGGCGGGCCGCGATCGGAAGCCAGGAAGGACTAACGATGCCGCTCGCCAGCCGCCTACTGTATCTCGGTGCGGTCGTGGCTGGCGGGTGGCACGTCTTCCCCAAGAGCTGGCGAGCGCTTGTGCGTCTCCGCCCGGACATGAACCTGTTGATGACGATCGCCGTCGGTGGCGCCCTGCTTATCGACGAGTTCTTCGAGGCGGCCACGGTGGCGTTTCTCTTTGCCGTTTCCTTGACATTGGAATCGTGGAGCGTGGCTCGCGCCCGACGCGCTATCGGTGCGCTCATGTCTTTGAGCCCGGACACCGCTCGACTCGTTGCCGCGGACGGGACGGAAACCGTCGTGGACGTTCAGGAGGTGCCGGTCGGCGCCGCTATCGTCGTACGGCCCGGCGACAAATTTCCGTTGGACGGCCGCATCTCCAAAGGGGAGACCACGGTCAATCAGGCGCCTGTTACCGGCGAATCCATGCCCGTGCCGAAGGCGCGCGGAAGCGAAGTCTTTGCGGGCACGATCAATCAGGATGGAGCCGTCGAGGTCATCACCACAAAGCCGGCCGGCGACACAACGCTGGCGCGGATCATCCGCATGGTCGGCGACGCGCAGAGCAAGCGATCCCCCAGCGAGCAGTGGGTGGAGCGGTTTGCACGGTACTACACGCCGGCCGTGATGATCTTGGCGCTCGCCGTGATGATATTGCCCCCGCTCGTCCTCGACGGCGGTTGGTCGCAGTGGTTCTACCAAGGGCTCGTTCTGTTGGTGATCGCCTGTCCCTGCGCGCTCGTGATCTCCACCCCGGTAAGCATCGTCGCCGCATTGGCCGCTTCAGCGAGCCACGGGGTCCTCGTCAAAGGCGGACCGTACATGGAGGCGCCAGCCCGGCTAAACGCGGTCGCTTTGGACAAGACGGGCACGCTGACCGTGGGCCGTCCGGAGGTGCTCCGCATCGTCCCCCTATCGGGCCATTCTGAAGCCGAGGTCCTCGCGATTGCCGCGGCCGTGGAAGCCCGCTCAGAACACCCTCTGGCCGCGGCGATTGTGCGGGAGGCCGGCGCGCGAGGCATTCGGCCCGCGCCCGCGGACGGCTACCAGGCCATGAAGGGCAAAGGCGCCACGGCCACGCTGCACGGCCGGTCCGTATGGCTCGGTTCGCATCGGCTCCTGGAGGAACGCGGCCAAGAGACGCCCCAGATGCACGCACAGCTTGAAAACATGGAGCAGGACGGCGCCAGCGTCGTGGTCGTCGGCGAGGACCGTCACGTCTGTGCCCTGATTGCGATGGCGGACCGCATCCGCCCGAACGCGCGGGCGGCGGTGCAAGCAATGCGCGCGGCTGGCATCCAGCGGATCGTGATGCTCACCGGCGACAATCGCGCAACGGGCGAGGCCATCGGTCGGGAGGCAGGCGTGGATGAGGTGCATGCCGAGTTGCTGCCCGAGGACAAGGTGGCCGTCGTCGAACAACTCGTGTCGCGCTATGGCCGAGTGGCAATGGTTGGTGATGGAGTGAACGACGCGCCGGCGATGGCGCGCGCGAGCTTGGGAATCGCAATGGGGGCGGCCGGGACCGACGCGGCGCTGGAGACAGCCGACATCGCCTTGATGGGTGACGACCTTCTCAGCGTGGCCTGGCTCGTGCGACATTCGCGTCACGCGCTTCGCGTCATCCGTCAAAACATCTTCGCTTCGCTGCTCGTGAAGGCCGTCTTCGTCTTGCTGACGTTGGCCGGCCACGCTTCGCTCTGGGCTGCGATCGCGGCGGACATGGGGGCATCGCTCTTGGTCATCTTCAATGGCTTGCGGCTCCTCAAACCGAAGGCGCGCCCCGCGACGTAGTTATCGTACGTGTGGTTCATTCGGGCAGGAGCCCGCGCGGAAACAGGGAGGTTCGTATGTTGACCACGCGAATTCCGTACCCGAGCCATGCCTGTCCCGCTCGTATGCGGCCAATGGTCATCGTCGCGGTGATCTTGCCGCTGATCGTGCTCGGGACGAGCCGACGGGCCGCGGCGCAGGCACAACTCGCGGACGACATCATCCTGCTCTCGAAGGGGCTGCGCGCACAGGAGGCCGCGCGTGCGGCGTCGCACCTGGGAAGTGCACCTGGGGCGGGCCAAACGCGATTCCGCGCCGTTCCAGGAAGCGGCGAGCCCACGCTCGGTGAACGACCTGCGAGCCTTTCCATGGCGCGGCGCGACGTTCTCGCCGCCGCCTCCGCCCCGCCCGGCGCGCAACCATACGCCGGCGGACCTGAGCCGATCATTACGCCACCGCCCAGGCTCTCGCCCAGTGAGCTGCCGCTCTACGGGCCTCTGGACGTGCCCAGCCGGGCCGAGGAGGGTCCGCCCGACGGCCTGACGTTGGACGGCGCCATCGACCGGCTGGTGCGCGAGAACATCGACCTGCGCACCAAGTTTCAAGAGATACCCAAGGCCCAGGCGGACATTCTGTCGGCCGGGCTGCGAGGAAACCCGCTGGTCTTTGCCAGTGCCGACAACGTGCCCTACGGCAGCTATTCGCCACAGCGACCCGGTGAGAACACGTACGCCGTCACTGTCATTCAGCCGATCGACGCCAATCACAAGCGGCGGGTTCGTATTCTGGCGTCCCAACGAGCCAAGCGCGTGCTCGACGCGCAGTATCAAGACGCCGTGCGTCTGGAAATCGATAACCTCTATACGGCATTTGTGGACGTATTGGCGGCGCGGGAGACTGTGCGGTATTTGGACGCCAGCTTGACTGGTCTCAATGAAGTGTTGGCAGTCACGGAGAAGCAGCTTCGAGCGGAGCAGCGATCGGTCATCGAACGGGACCGGTTGGCGGTTCAGCGAGATTCCGCGCTCATCGCATTGGAAGACGCCAGAGCCTCCCTCGTGAAGGCCACCCAAGCCCTGGCGACCCTGCTGAACGTGCCGGCCGTCGAGGGCGAACGCCTCGCCGTCCGGGGTATGATTGCGACCCCCACGGAGAATGTGCCGCCGTTGGAGGACCTGATCGGCTTAGCCCTTGCGAACCGGCCCGATTTGGTGGCGTATCGACTGGGCATACAGCGTGCACAAGCGGATGTCGGCCTTGCGCGGGCCGAGGCGTTTCCCGATGTCTTTGTCCTCTATACGCCATTTGGGTTCAGGAACAACACCCCGACGGGCGGGCAGGACGCGACGTCCTGGAGCCTTGGCGTCATGACGAGCGTGCCGCTGCTGAATCGAAACCAGGGCAATATTCGCCGTGCAGAAATCAACGTCTCGCAAACGAGGACAGAGCTTGCGGGCGTGCAACGACAAATCGAGGCCGAAGTGCGAACCGCGTTCAAGGCCTACGACACGGCTTCGGCAGCGGCACAGCGACTAAGCCACGATGTCTTGCCGCGCGCCCAAGGGATTCGCAACAGGACATTGAACCTGTACAAGGCAGGCGAAGAGGGCGCGATTGGCTACCTCAACGCCCAGCGCGAGTACAGCGAAGTCGTCAGACAATACCGCGATGCGCTGATCCGTCAGCGTCGCGCCGCCCTGCGGCTCGATACGGTCGTGGCGCTCCGCATCGTCCCTTGATTCGCGCCGCGGCTGAGGGGGCCGCTTGCGAAGCCCACGGGTGGCAACCCATGGGGAATAAGCTCGGATCGCGAGCGCATCCTACCGTCGCCGGCAGCATTCATCGCCATTCCGCATATACCGGAAACAGCGCTGGCCGCGCCAAAGCAAGCCGCGCAACATGCCGCTGCACGGTAGGTGAGCCCTCCAATCAGCCTGCCGGCAGGAGGCCCAAGCCGTCCGGGGTGGATCGGCGACGGCGAGCGGTTCCACGCTCATCCGTCGCCACTTCCGCGCCGCCACCGCCACGTGCAAGCCCAGCGAGCGCCCCGTAATACCCCTGCGCCAACGCGGCGACTGTCGTCAAGCCACGTCGGAAGCGGCGCAGCGTCATTCTGTTTTTCAAAATGGCGAGGCGGGAAAATGGGACTGGCTCCGAGCATAAACAGCGCAAGTCCTTTCAGACCAACGTTGCGTCTCGGTGCCTGTCCCACTTTCCCGCCGGTGCGCCGCCGGCAAGCTTGAATCTGTGAAATGTCGCGGGCCGGACGCAGGAGAACTGCAAAGTCCTGGGAGAGGGGGTCAGGCACATTTGTCGGCCGAAGCTCCTTCGGAAGAATTGAGAACCGCATGTGCCGACGAAATGAGCCAGACCCCGGACTTTGCAGTTCTCCTGGGTCGGGCGCTGGAAGCTGGACTGAGGGTGCTTGCGGGAGCATAATCAGGCCGTTTCGCCGCCTGGTCGCCGTCTCCCGCGTGAGACGCCGGCGGCATTGCTCGATGGATCTTCTAATGTGCGCAATGAAAGGCATCCTCCCATGAGAACTGCAATCGGTCTGCTGAATCGCAGAAACTTTTGTGCTGCCAGCGCCGTCGGCATCGCCGCGTTCGGGTTTAATCGCGTGGCTGGCGCGGCGGCCGCCGCGGCCGACGCGCCCATCACGCAACTCGCCAAGTTCAAGCTGAATATGGAGAAAGAAGAGGAAGGCCTGCAGGCGCTCAAGGAGCTGTGCACCGCGGTCGAACAGAACGAACCCGGCGTGCTGGCCTATGTCTGCAGCCGGTCGGCAAAGAATCCCGACGAACTGGTGTTCTTCGAGGTCTACAAGGACGAGGACGCACTGAAGGCGCACGGCAAGACGGCGCACCTCGGCAAACTTCGCGCGGCCTTCGCCACCCTGTTCCGCGGGCCACTGGAGTTAACGCGATTGGACCGCGTGGGAGGATTCACCCGCTAAAAGGGTACGCGGACTGCAACGGCCGGCGAAGCGCCGTCGGCAGCTCACCTTTGACCACTCGGGACCGATGCCATGAACGAGAGCGCGAGCCGTCGGGCGTTTTTGACGAAGACCGGCGCGACCGCGGCGGCCACGGCCATCGCGACCACGGTTCCCTCGATCGAAGCGGGCGGCGCCGAGCCGGCCGCCGGCGCCGTCAACGCCATGCTGCCCACGCCGGAGCAACTGCAGGCCTTCCTTGCGCTACCGGACGAGGGCCCGATCGTGATGGTGAACTTGCTCAAGTTCAAGCCCAACGGCGGTCAGGAGGAGTACGCCAAGTACGCGGCCGCCGTCCAGCCCATCCTGGAGAAGCTGGGGGCAAAGTTGCTGTTTGCCGGCAAGGCTCAGTATTGCCTCATCGGCCAGGCCGACTGGGACATGGTTGCTCTGGTGCGGTACCCCCGCAAGAAGACGCTATTGCAGATGACCGTTTCGCCCGAGTACCAGGCGATCCATCACCATCGCGAGGCGGGGTTGCAAGGGCAGATCAACTACGCCGTCGTCGAGACGAGCGCCGCCGCGGACGGTCGCGAGAAACCGCCGGGCAAATAGCGCGTCGTGCGCGCTGTCGGTTTGGCGCGCAGAGCCGTGCAAGCGAGCTTTGAATGTTCTGCAATAGGACAAGCCCCGGTTCAACCGTGCTGCTCGTGGCCGCCGTGTTGGCGCCGGGCGCGTGGTCGGCCGTCCTCCTTGGCCATCCGCCCTCGCTCGTCGCGGCCGAGCCGTCGGATGCCATCCCGCCGCCGGCCCCCGCTTTCCAGGGCGTCATCGGCCGCACGATCAAGGAAGCGAAGCCCGCCTTTCCCCAGCGAATCCAAGCCCCGAAGGACGCGCCCAACGTCGTGATCATCATGACCGACGATACGGGCTTCGGGCACGCGAGCACGTTCGGCGGCCCCATTCCCACGCCGACGCTCGATCGGCTGGCCAAGAACGGCCTCCGCTACAACCGCTTTCACACGACCGCGCTGTGCTCGCCCACGCGCGCCGCCCTGCTGACAGGCCGCAACCATCACTCCGCCGGCACCGGCATGGTCACCGAATTCGCCACCGGCTTCCCCGGCTACGCGGGCATCCTTCCCCCGAGCACGGCTCTCGTGTCGCAAGTCCTCAAAGCCCACGGCTACAGCACGGCCGCTTTCGGCAAATGGCACAACACGCCACCGTGGGAGGCTGGTCCCACGGGCCCCTTCGACCGCTGGCCCACGAACCTCGGTTTTGAATACTTCTACGGCTTCATGGGAGGCGACACGAATCAATGGTCGCCCGGACTGATCGAGAACACCCGGCGGATTCAGCCGCCCGCTGATCCCGGCTATCACCTCATGACCGATATGACCAACCGGGCGATCGACTGGATTCGCACGCAGAAAACGACCGAGCCGGGCAAGCCGTTTTTCGTCTATTTCGCCCCGGGGGCCACACATGCGCCGCATCACGCGCCCAAATCATGGATCGAGCGGTTCAAAGGCCAATTCGATCAGGGCTGGGACAAGGTCCGCGACGAGACCTTTGCACGGCAAAAGCAATTGGGCGTCGTGCCGGTGGGCACGATCTTGACGCCGCGGCCCAAATCCATTCCCGCTTGGGGCGGGCTCAGCACCGACGACCAGCGACTGTACGCCCGGATGCAAGAAGTCTTTGCCGGCTTCCTGGCCTACACCGACGACGAGATCGGCCGTCTGATCGATTCGATCGGCCGCCTTGGCGAGCTTGAAAACACCCTTGTGCTGTACATCGTCGGCGACAACGGCGCCAGTCCCGAAGGCGGGATACCCGGCACCGACAATGAAGCCAAGCGGTTCAACGGCGTTGCCGACACGGCCGATGCCAACCGCAAGCTGCTGGACCAGCTCGGCGGGCCCATGGCGTACAACAATTACCCCGTGGGCTGGGCCCATGCTGGCAGCACGCCTTTCCAGTGGACCAAGCAGATTGCCTCGCATTTCGGAGGGACGCGCAACCCGCTTGTCATTTCCTGGCCCAAGCGTATCAAGGACGCGGGCGGCCTGCGGACGCGGTTTCACCACGTCAATGACATCGCGCCCACGATCTACGAAGCGGTCGGCATCCGCCCGCCGACCCACGTTGATGGAATCGAGCAAAAGCCGATCGAAGGCGTGAGCATGGTCTACACCTTCGACGACGCACAGGCAGCGGGGCGGCACCGGACCCAGTACTTCGAGATGCTGGGAAGCCGGGCCATCTACCAAGACGGATGGGTCGCCGCGGCCTTCCACGGCCGGATTCCCTGGTCGATGTTCCCCAGCAACTTGGACATCGATAACGAACCGTGGGAGCTCTACAACATCGAGGACGATTTCAGCGAGGGGCGCGACGTGGCCGCCGCGCATCCGGACAAGCTCCGCGCCCTGCAGGCCCTGTTCTGGGTCGAAGCCGCCAAGCATCAGGTCCTGCCGATCGACGATCGCACGGCCGGCCGCATGCTCGGCAATCCCCAGCCCGAGGTGGCGCCGGGCCGCCTGACGGCCACTTTCTACCCCGGGATCATCCTGCCCGAGGCTTGCGCGCCGAATACCAAGAATCGATCGAGCTCGATCATGGCCGCGATCGACGTGCCCAAGGCCGGGGCCGAAGGGGTGCTCGTCGCCGAAGGGGGGCGATTCGGCGGATACAGCCTGTACATCAAGAACGGCAAGCTCGCTCTGCACTACAACTTCCTCAACACGGCTCGCTACACGATCACCTCCGACGCCGACGTGCCCATCGGAAAATCGACGGTGCGGTACGATTTCACGGCCGCCGGCAATGCCCGCGGCGGCGGTGGCACGGCCAGGCTATTCATTAACGACCGGCAAGTCGGCGAGGGGCAAATCGCGCGCACCGCGCCCAACGTCCTGTCGATCGACGAAACGTTCAACGTGGGCATGGATATCGCCACGCCGGTATCGGAGGACTATCAGTCCCCGTTCGCGTTCACCGGCACGCTCGAACGCGTGACGATCGAGCTCAAGTAACGTTTGATTCGGGCCGCAGTTGCAACGCGGCCTGTCAGACCGTCAGCTTTCGCTCGCGCGCGACGATCGGCCATGTGCCGGTCGCGCGGCCGCCCTCGACCACCACCGCCTCGGAGTAGAGCGCGCACGTCGGGCAGATGTGGAACGGCACGCCGTACACCACGTCCCCCACTTTCAAAGGCGCCAGTCGCGGCGACTCGATCGCCAGGTGCTCTTCGCTGTGCACCGCGGCCTTCGCCTCGGGAAAATCGAGCAGGTGGACGCGCGGGTCGGGGTTGTCGGGCGAGACGGCCTTGTAGCCCAGGTCGAGACAGACGCGGTCCGCCGCCGGCCGGCTGACGACCCGCGAAAGCACAAGTGCGGCGAACAAGAAATCCAGGTCCGGAAACTTCGTGGCGTAGCTGTGGTCCCAGAAGACGCACGTGCCGGGGCTGCACTCGACGTCGTCGCGCCGCGCGTGAATGGGAAAGGTCGGCGTCCCGCCCGCGACGACTCGTGGCACTGCCAGGCCTTCGCCCACAAGGGTTCGCCGCAGCCCGTGCGCGGCGGCGTAGGCGGCGGCCGTCTCGTCGGATCGGGCCCGCAAGTCCCGCGCGCGCAGGTGCCCGTCGTAGACGTGCAGCCCGCCGGGCGCTAGTCCCGGCAGCTCGGCGATCAACCGATAAAGCGCGACGGCGGCGGGCCCCGCCGCGATGCCGGTGCGGTGCATGCCGACGTCGACGTCCAAGAGCACGTCGGCCGTTCCGCCGGCCTGCGCGAGCGCCGCCGACAGGGCGCGGACCGCGCCCGCGTCGTCGGCGATGGCCGAGAACCGCGTGCCGGGGAACTTCGTCACAAGCTGCGCGAAGCGGCGCGCGTTAGGGCCGACCGGCTGATAGGCCAACAGCACGTCCGCGGCGCCGCAGCCGGCCACCATCTCGGCCTCGGCGATCGTCGCGCACTTGAACTTCGTGATGCCCACGACCAATTGGCGGCGAATCACCTCGGGCATCTTGTGCGTCTTGACGTGCGGCCGCAACCGCGCCGTCCCGCCTGCCATGGCCACCATCCGCCGCAGGTTCTCCTCCACGCGGTCCGGGTAGACCACCAGCGCCGGCGTGGGAATGTCGCCCGCGTTCTCGATCTCAAACCAGCGTTCGGCCATGGTGGCAGTCAGTGGACAGTGGTCGATGGACGGTGGTCAGTGGATGCGGAAACTGCGGAGAGCCGGGCGATTTCGGGCCCCCGATCGAGCTAATTTGTCGCGTAATTGCCCGCGTTTGGCAACGGCCTCGGGCGATTTTTTGAATATTTTCTGGTGCAGAAAATCGCACAAACGCGCATTCGCGCGCCGAGAGTAGAATGACTCCGTCGGCTTCGGGCGTTCTGTCGCCGCTCTCGGGCGCGTTAGAATCGGATCATGGTCGAAGCCCAGAGCAAACCGCGTGGCTCGTTTCGTTGGCGGCAATTCCTCGTTCTCTCGATCGCGATCGTCATTGTGGCGGCGGTGTCGGCCTCGTGACATAAGAGCCGGCTGTACATCGTCAGCTTGCGGATCAAGCAAGCTCGCGGTTCTCTGCGGGTGGTAGAGTCGGCAATCCCAACCTGATGAGCGTTTGCGAGAGGTCAAGATGTCCGCTCTGGGTGCGAGTTCACGAAATCGGATGCTTTGGATATTGCCGGTCTTGGCAATCCTCGGTGCTATGGGCTGGTACGCCTATCATCAGCATTGGGTCCGCCCGCGCTCTGAAAAGACCTCTCGGGCATCCGATCAATCTCAGGCTGACGGCATGGCGGGCATGGACATGCAAGGCATGCCGATGAAGGACATGCCGGGGATGGAATCAGCAAAACCATCGCAAGTTGCCGGCCACGCGAAGGTGGTGATTCCCCCGGAAGTTCAGCAGCGCATCGGCGTCACGGTCGGCGAAGTTCAGCGAGGGCCGCTGCGAATGGGCGTCCAGACGGTGGGAATCGTGCAGCCAAACGAAACGAAGATTGCCCGCATCCACTTGAGGACGGAGGGCTGGGTCGAGCAGTTGTTCGTCAATTTCACGGGCCAGTTGGTTCATAAGGGGGACCCGCTACTGGCGATCTACAGCCGAGACTTCGTAATTAGCCAGCAGGAGTATTTGACCGCCCGGCGCACAGAAAGACACGAAGGCGGAATCTCGCCCCAACTATCTTTGGCCGAATCAGCCAGAAAGAGGCTGCGACTCTTGGACGTTCCAGAGGACGCCTTGAAGAAACTCGAACAGACAGGAACGCCAGAAGAAAACATCACGTTGCGCAGCCCGATCGACGGAACCGTTCTTAAAAAAGACGTTCATGAGAAGGATTACGTCACTGCGGACAAGGAACTCTATGTGATCGCGGATCTCTCGACGGTATGGGTGCAGGCAAAGGTATACGAATACGAGTTGCCGCACGTCGAACTCGGCCAGCGCGTTACTGTGACGATTCCATCCCTGCCAAACCAGGAACTGGCAGGCAAAGTCGTTTTCATCGAGCCGACTGTGGAAGAACGCACGCGCACAGTGCAGGTTCGCATCGAGCTTCCGAATGAGGACGGACATCTAAAGCCCGGCATGTTTGCCCATATCAACATCACACATCAAATGGGAGAGGGCCTGCTGGCGCCGACCTCGGCCATCATTCGCACCGGCGAGAAAGATTTGGCTTACCGTGTGGCATCACCCGGTGAGTTCGTCCCGGTCGAGGTCTCCATCGATGAGGTAAAGTTCGGCGATCAGTTCCACGTCCTTGATGGCTTGCAGGCTGGAGACACGATTGTCACCTCAGCCAACTTTCTCATTGATTCGGAGAGCCGCTTGCGCGCGGGCGCCGGTAGTATGGCCGGCATGCCCGGGATGGAGGGTATGGACATGGGCAACGCGAAAGGAATCGAGAAGGCCGGTGGGAAGAAAGGCACGGGCGAATCGAAGAAGGACAGGATGAAGGGAATGGATCACTCCAAGATGAAATAGGTGGGTCATTGGCAGCGTTTGATGTCGGTCATGTCTTCTTCGAGGTCACTTGGGAAGTACATCATCACGCATCTGGAAAAACGCTGATCGAATCTTAAATGCCCACGCAGGGTCATTCATGCTCGCCCGGATCATCACCTTCAGCGCTAAGAACCGTTTCCTTGTCGTTCTTTTGATGCTGGCGATTTTGGGCGGGGGTGTCTGGGCTATCTATCACACGCCATTGGACGCCATTCCCGACCTGTCCGACGCGCAAGTGATCGTCTACACGGAATGGCCGGACCGCAGCCCCGACATTATCGAAGATCAGGTCACCTACCCGATCGTAACGGAGTTGCTCTCGGCCCCGCGCGTGAAAGCGGTCAGGGCAAGCTCATTCTTCGGGTTCTCTCTGGTCTATGTGATCTTCGATGACGGAACCGACCTCTATTGGGCGCGTAGCCGGGTTCTGGAGTACCTCAGCGGCATGTCCGGCAGGTTGCCCGCCGACGTGGCGCCGCGCCTCGGCCCCGATGCCACGGGCGTGGGCTGGGGGTTGGAATATGTGCTCGTTGACCGCACAGGCAAGCACAGCCTGGCTGAACTGAGGACGCTTCAAGACTGGCACGTTCAATACCAACTTCGCGCCGTTCCCGGAGTGGCTGAGGTCGCTGCCGTGGGAGCCTTTGTCAAGCAATACCAGGTGACAATCGATCCGGAGAAGCTGCTCGCCTACAAGGTCCCCATCAATCGGGTTGTCGAGCGGGTGCGACAGGGGAACCAAGAGGTTGGCGGTCGAGTCATCGAGTTTACCGGCCGCGAATACATGGTCCGCGGCCGCGGCTATTTTAAGGACGTGGCCGACATCGAAGAAGTCAGTTTGGGGGCGCAGCCGGACGGAACGCCGATCCACGTTCGGGATGTCGGCTTCGTGCAGATCGGTCCCGATATTCGTCGGGGCGTGGTGGACTACAACGGGCTAGGCGACGCGGCTGGTGGCGTCGTCGTCGTGCGCTTTGGCGAAAGCGTCTACGACGTGCTGGAGCGCGTGAAGGCAAAGATTGACGACACGGTCCGGCCCTCACTGCCGAAGGGCGTCGAGTTGCACGTTGTCTATGACCGCTCACAGTTGATCGAACACTCGGTTGCAACCCTGCGGCGCACGCTCATTGAAGAAAGCATCATTGTCAGTATCGTGGTGATCGTGTTCCTGTTCCATTTTCGCAGCGCCCTGGTCGCCGTGCTGACGCTGCCTTTGGCCGTCTTGCTGGCGCTTGTGGCCATGCGCGGGATCAACTTGACCTCTAACATCATGAGCCTGGGAGGCATTGCCATCGCCATCGGGGCCATGGTCGACGCCGCGATCGTGATGATCGAAAATGCCCACAAGCACGTCGAACACGACGAGTCTAAGCCCGCTGCCGGGCGCCGCAGTCGTACCGAGATCGTCATCGAAGCGGCCACCGAGGTGGGGCCGTCGCTGTTCTTCTCGCTGTTGATTATCACGGTCAGCTTCCTGCCGATTTTCGCGTTGGAAGATCAGGAAGGGCGCCTCTTCAAACCGCTGGCCTGGACGAAGACGTTCTCGATGTTCTTCGCGGCTTTGCTTTCGATCACGGTCACCCCTTTCCTGATGACGGTCTTGATCCGGGGCAGGATTCCCAAAGAAGAGAAGAACCCGGTCAACCGCGCGCTGATCTGGCTCTATCATCCCCTAGCCCGCTTGGCATTGCGCGGCCGGTATTTCATGGTCGTGCTGGCGGTCGTTGCTACCGCCGCCATTGTTCCGATCTATCTTGGTCTCGGATCAGAATTCATGCCGCCTCTTTGGGAAGAGACGATCATGTACATGCCGGTTTCTTTGCCCGGCGCGTCGATTGCAACGATGAGCGCGGCGATCCGGGAACAAGATCGCATCTTGATGACGTTTCCCGAGGTGGCCAGCGTCTTCGCCAAGTCCGGCCGTGCCGAAAGCGCCACGGATCCGGCGCCGCTGGAAATGGTCGAAACGATCGTCAATCTCAAGCCGCCGGAGGAGTGGCGGGCAGGGATGACGCACGAGCGACTCATCTCGGAGATGGATCAAGCGCTGCGGAAAAAGCTCATCGGCTTCAGCAATAGTTGGACGATGCCCATCAAAGGCCGCATCGACATGCTCGCCACCGGCATCCGCACGCCCATCGGCATCAAGATATTTGGTCCAGACTTGAAAGAGGTGAGCCGGATCGGACAAGAAATCGAGCAGCACATCGGCATGGTCCAAGGCACCCGGAGCGCCTTTGCGGAGCGCGTCTCGGAAGGCTACTACCTCGACTTCGCGATTCGGCGCGATGAGATCGCTCGGTATGGCCTGGCGGTTGCAGACGTGCAAAGCGTGATTCAGTCGGCAGTGGGCGGAGCGAATGTAACGATGACCATCGAAGGCCGTGAGCGTTATCCGGTCAACGTCCGATACGCACGAACCTTCCGTGAGGACCTTTCGAGTCTTCGACGCGTGCTCGTGGAAACGCCCGTCGGCGCCCAAGTGCCGCTGGAGCAATTGGTCGATCTGAAAATAACTTCCGGCCCAACCATGATCAAAAGCGAGGCGGCGCAATTGGTCGGTTATGTCTACGTGGATGTCGCCGGCCGGGATATCGGCGGCTATGTGCAAGACGCCAAGACGATGATCGAGCAAATGGTCAAAGTGCCTTCCGGCTACCATCTGGAATGGAGCGGATCGTATGAGGGCATTCAGCGGGCCACGCAACGGCTGACCTACGTCATTCCTATAACTCTGGCCGTGATTGTCGTACTGCTCTACTTGAACACACGCTCGTTGGTCAAAGTGTTCATCGTGATGCTGGCCGTGCCCTTCTCGCTGCTTGGCGCTTTCCTGCTCGTGTACCTGCTGGGCTACAACATGAGCGTGGCGGTATGGGTCGGCATCATCGCGCTGGCGGGGGTGGACGCCGAAACCGGGGTCATCATGCTGCTCTATTTGGACGTGGCCTACGAACACTCGCGGCGGGAGGGCCGAATGACCAGTCTTCAGGACTTGGAATCGGCAGTCCTGGAAGGCGCGGTGCAACGGGTGCGGCCCAAAATGATGACCGTCATGGCCATCCTGATGGGCTTGTTGCCGATCATGTGGTCGAGCGGCACTGGAGCGGACGTGATGAAGCGGATTGCAGCCCCGATGGTTGGCGGTGTGATTACATCGTTCATCCTGGAACTGCTGATCTATCCGGCCATCTACACGATTTGGAAGTGGTGGGCCGAGGTCCGCCACAATCGGCAACCCGCCACCGCCAACGAAACCTGACGTTCGAGTGCCCGGCAATTCCTCGAGCGGCCCTTTGTGCCGCGTCTTTGCCGCCCTTGACTCCACGCAAGCCGTCGCTAATATAGGGGTAGGGAGTACCAGTAAATGCCGAAGAAGACAGACTCGCCGATCTATGAAGACCAGCTTCGGGAAGGCCTAAAAAGCCGGTTGCATCGCATTGAGGGCCAGGTTCGTGGCGTGGCCAAAATGCTTGACGACGAACGACCCTGTATCGAAGTCTTGCAGCAGCTTGCCAGCGTTCAGGCCGCGTTGCGCGGCACGACCAAGTCCGTTTTGAGGAATTACTTGGAACGATGCGCGACAGATGCGATTCGATCCAGCGATCCGGCAATTTACGACGAACTGATGGAAGCAATTTACAAGTTCGCCAAGTGATCAGGTGCGTTGCCTGCCATGAAGCGAGATTCAATGGAGGACGTTCGATGATGCGCACAAAATTAGGGACGGCTGCCCTCGTGGCGTTGCCGCTGGTAGCGGGTGGATGGGTTTACGCTTCCACGCTTGTCAAGCCCGAAGCCAAACAGACGCAACAGTCCACAGTCCAGAACTACACTTGCCCACTGACTGGCGAGGAATTGCCCTGTCGTAACTGCTGCCCACTTGGCCAGCAGAAGTAGCGAAGAAAAGCTGGAGCAACAGCGCTGTCCGCGCTTCCAGTGAGCGGACAGCGCGTGCGTGCTACAGACGGAGATCGATCCGGCAAATGCGCCGGTAAGGAACCCGTACCCCCCAACCGGCGCATCGACTCTACCACTGGCCGCGGCGTCCCCGGCGAGCGAGACAAGCCTGAGAGCGAGGCGTTGTCTCCCACCAAGGCGTACCTCAACGAGCGTCGACATGCCATTCATCCGACGCGCAGCCCCCCGTCGAGAATCGTGTACGGCACGATCTCATCGGCGCAGGCGCTGCCGCGATGTTTGGCGATGTACAAGCCGCGCGACAAGCGGTTGCCGTGGCGGACCTTGCCCAGGTAGATGATCGTGTTCGCGCCGGCCAGAATATCGCCTTCCTCGAGCGGGCGGGCGGCCAATTCCTCGAGCATCACTTCGGACGAGGTGTACAAAAGCACGCAGGCGATCTGGCGGTTGTCGTAGGTGTGCTTTCCGACGCGTTCGGCGTTCTCGCGGAACTTCTGCCGGAACAGGTCGCGGGCGACCCACGCGGGCTCCTTCCGCAGAATCTGGTGATAGACGTACTCGAACAGCTCGATCTGGATCGACTCGCTGGCTCGCCCCACCGGTTCGATCCCGTCGATCACGGCGCGGCGGACGCCGCGGAGGAAGTTGCCGTAGAAGAAGGCGATCGAGGCGGCCAGCTTCCGCTCCAGCTCCGCGTTCCATTCCTGCCACGCCTCGAAGCCCAGGTCGCCGCGCGTGACGCGGCGTCCGTGACGGTCGAAAACGTGCAGATAGTCTCCAGCCGCGGCGGGATGGTCGAAGAACCCGTCGAGCTCAAGAGGCCGGTTCGGATCGACCGGCCGCAATTCCCAGGAAAACATCCGCCGCGCATAGTCGGCGTGGCTTTGGGCGTCGCCGCGCGAGCTCAGGTCGAAAACGATGCCGCGCTGCCCCTCCTGCGTCAGTCCAGCCGCGGCGAACTGCACGCCGAGCTGCGTCTTGCCGATGCCAGTCGCCCCCGAGATCACCGTCAACGTCCCAGGCAGCAGGCCGCCCCCCAAGAGTTCATCAAGGCCGGGCACGCCGGTCGAAAGCCGCGATAGTGTCATGGGGCTAGGCTTTGTTTGATCGTTCAGCGGGGAGCTTGGGCGGGTGCGTCGCGCCGCCGCTTCCGCAGCAGCTCGTGCGCCTGCGCGAGGTTGGCTTTGGCGCCATCGTTATCAGGATCGATGCGGAGGACCTGCTGGAAGTAGGGGATCGCCTGGTCGGGATGGCCGAGATTCATAAGCGCGTAGCCGAGATTGCCGAGGGCTACCGTGTGCTCGGGCCGCTGCCGCAGGACCTCACCGTAGTGTGGGACGGCCTGCGCGAGCTTCCCTTGTTTGATGAGGACCCCAGCCAATGCATCGTGGGCATCGACGGACTTGGGGTCAACCCGCACCGCGGCAGCGAAGGACTGCGCCGCCTCGTCGAGTCGCCCCTCCCGCTCGAACACGATTCCCTGGCCGTGCAGGCAATCAAGATAGTCGGGCTTGATCTTCAAGGCCTGCTGGAAATAGCCAAACGCCCGGGCCGAATTCCCGGCGGTACCGGCAATGACGCCCATGCCGTAGGCGGCGTAAGGATCGAGTGGATTGAGGCGTAGGGCCGCTTCGAAGTGCTCTTGGGCCTCCGCCGGACGCTTGGCCTCGATATAGGCAAAGCCGAGTCCGTCGCGGTCCTGAACGTTGTCGCGTCCCAGGTGGAGCGACGTTTGGAATTCGGCGATGACCGCGTCGAGCTGGCCGGGGCGATACCCGGAACGATGACCGCGCCTTTGCATGAGCGCCGCCAGGTTGCTGTGCGACAGCGGTTCGTCCGGTTTGTGGCGCAGGGCGGCGTGAGCTGCTTCGAAAGCCTCTTCCTCCCGTCCCACAGAATCCAGATGCCCGCTCAGGATCGAGTAGCCGGCCCAACCGTTGGGGTTCTGCGCGATAATATCGCGGCAGAGCGTTTCCAAGTCGTGATAGACGGTCGAGCGTAGGATGCTCAGCAGCATCAGGATCAATAGCAGCGCCGCGGCGGCGACGCGTTCGGCGCCACGCCACGCGCGCGGAAGCCTGGCGGCGGCCATGGCGGCGCCCGCGGCGCCAAGCGCCGCAAGCGCGATGCTGGCGTGATATTGAAAATGGTCGGCCACGAAGGAATAGCGAAAGTAATAGACGTCGAAAAAGCCGAGTGCCGGCACGAGCACGCCGCCGAAGATGAGCACCGCCGCCAGGGGGCCTCGCCCCAAGCGCTTCCGGGTCAGCCACAAGCCCACGACCAGGGCGAGCGCCGCGGCGGGAAAGGCATATAGCCGCCAATCGTGCCGATCGATCTCCCATCGCGGATATGTGAACACAAGGGGATGCGGCCAGACCAGCTTCGCCGCATAGAACCACACGGCGCGGCCGGCGATGAGCACCCGTTCGACGAGACCGAAATCCCACTCTGACCCGCTGGCCTTGACGTACGCCTTTTCGACCCAGGCCGTGAGCAGTCCGAAAGCCGCGCTGAGCAGAAAAAATGGCGCGAGACGAGCCACGTCGCGGGCGACGATTCGTCCTCGTTTCCACCAGTACACGACCAGCAGCACCGCCGGCAGGGTGGTGACCACGGTCTTGCTGAAGAGCGCCGCGGTGAACAACGCCAACGACAGCCAATAGTATCCCCATCGCGAAACGTCGGGCAACGCCTCGCGCGGCTCGCCACCACCTGCGCCCTCTGGCCGCTCGAACCGCAAGTAGCACAACATCGAGCCGAGGGCCAACGCCAGCGACAAGACGTTCTTCCGTTCGGTGACCCACACCACGCTTTCCACGTACACGGGATGGACCGCGAAGATGGCGGCGCCAAGCCAGGCTCCCGGCACTTCCAGCCGCGAAAGCAACCGCCAAACGAGCACCGCGCACGCGCCGTGCAACGCGACGTTCGTCACGTGATAGCCCAGCGGATGGAGTCCCCACAAATGGTATTCAACCCAGAACGTCGTGTGCACGAGTGGATAGTATTGGGGCAAGGCGTGAACATCGAACCACATCCGCGCCAGTCCGCCGAGCGAGCGGAGCGTGAGGTTCCGCGTGATATGGGCGTCGTCGTCCCAGACGAACCCGGCGCCAAATGCCGGAAAGAATGCCACGCACGCCAGTGCGACCAGGAGGCCGCCGGCCAACGCGCCGCGCACCCGGCTGTCGCCCGTTCCGCGACGCGCCCGCCGTGGTGGTCGCGGCGGCTTGGTGGGCATTGTTGGTTTGGCCGACTTCACGACATTCATGCCTGCGACGCGTTCGGCGGTGAAGCGACGATCTACGATTTATGGTAGCCTATTGCTTCCCGCGGCTCGAACGCCTCCCTTCCCAACGGGCAACTTCCCCTTCCCCCATGGCGATCCTCTCCCCAGAGTGGCGGCGTGATCCGTGGGTTTGGGCGTGCGTGGCGGGGCTGGTCCTGGCCACCGCGGTGCGCTCGTGGCGGATCGACTTCGACCTTCCACAGGTCACCGACGTCGACGCTGACAAGTTCGTCGAACCGGCGGCGCTCGTCGCCCAACGCGGCGATTTTCGGCCGATCACCTTCCAATATCCTGCCGGGTATACGAACGTGGTTGCCGCGCTGTACTGGATAGGCGGCATCCGCGAACCATATGGTCAGAATCTGACGGCACGACTTGTGTCGGCCGCCGCCGGGGTGGGGATGGTTGCCGCGGCCTGGTGGCTTGTGCGTCGCCTGGGCGGTGGCTCCTTCGCCGCGTGCGTGGCAGTGCTAGTCACCGCGCTCTCGGTCGAGTGCGTCACGTCGTCGCACGTCGCGTCGACAGACACGATGACCGCCTGCTTGATGACGTTGGCTCTCACAACGGCCATCACCGCAAGCGCGACCTGGCGGTCATGGTTGGTGGCTGGCGTGCTAGTGGGCCTGGCGGCAGGCACGAAGTTTTCCGGGGCCTACGTCGGCGTCATCGTCGTTCTGGCGGCCATCGTAGCCGGGTTTCGGACGCACGGCCTTGGCCGAGCCGCTCGCGATGGGGGCCTCGTGTGTCTAGCAGCGGCCGTCGCGTTCTGGCTGACAACGCCACGGTTCCCGTTCGACTTCCCGCAGTATTTCGCGCGACTCCGTCTGGAAGCGGCGATTCAGCAATTCGGACAGCTTGGCCACGTTCAAGATGGGGCGTTCGACTACCTCGTTTCGGGAACGCCGACGCCCGAGCAGCCGTGGCTGTACACGTCGCTGTTGTGGAACGCCGGGCCGCTTTTGCTTTTGCTGGCCGGCGGGGCGCTCGTGGCAGCGCTCACCGGCCGCGGCGGTCAGGCCGGTGTGATCGTTGCCATCTATGTGCTCGGCTACATGCTGTCGATCTCAGGCCCTGGCCACCTGAAAGCCGCCCGATTCTTGCTGCCGATTCTGCCGGCGCTCTTTGCTCTGATCGCGTGGTGGCTTGAGAGGCTGCTGGCGTGGAGACGCTCCGCCACGCGTCCGACGGCTAGCGCGCCGGCAATAGCGGCCGCCCGGTCCGCCCGACGTGGCCTCGATCGGGGCGGTGCCGATGACCGCCGCGCGGACGTCCCCTTTCTAGCGAAGTGGGGTCCCGTGGCGTCGGCCACGGCGCTCATCGCGGTCGTTGGCTGGCCTGCCTACCGGACAACGGTCTACCTGGCGCTCTTGCACCAGCCCTCGACCGATACCCTGCTCCGCGACTGGGTAGCCATGAACGTGCCGACCGGCTCGAAAGTGTTCCTGTCGCCATTCTATGTTTCGCACATCGCGACGTTGCCGATTCAGGCCGCGTCCATTTCCAACACCGCCCTGCGGCAGTATCGATTGCCAGAATCGATTGGCCCCAGCGCCGAGCGCGAGCCGCTGTACGGGGCGGGCCTGGTGGATGCCCTCCTGCAGTCCGGCGTGGAGTACGTCGTGCTGAACTCCTATTTCGAGGACGGCCTCGCGGCGACGCCGGAGAACCAGCGTTGGTTCCCGCGATCCGTGCGCGAATACGCCGGTTTCCGCGCCGCCCTGGATATCCACGCCGAGCTGGTGCACGCCATCCCCGGCTACTCCGCCGGGCGGTCCGGGCCGGATGTGGCGGTCTACCGGTTGCGACAATAGGGCACGATTCGCGCGCCGCACGACGATGGCACGCTCCTCACGGATTGCTCCTCCCTTTGGCTTCTAGCAAGAGCGCCTTCTCCAGATTCTCCCGCGCGGACGCATGGTCCGGTCGTGCTTTCAGCGCCTGTTGAAAATAGCCGATCGCCTGAGTCGTCTGCCCGAGATCGAGCATGGTCAGTCCGAGCTTGTTCAAATCGTCGGCAGGCGTGGGCGAAAGGCGCGCCGCCAACAAGTATTGCTCGGCCGCGGCCCGCGATTGCCCCTGTCGCGCCAGCGCGTCCCCCAGCGCGTCGTGCGCCATGGCGAAGTCGGGGTCGAGGCGCACGGCCGCGGCGAGGTGGGCCACCGCTTCGTCCAGCCGACCTTGACTTAAGCGCACAAGCCCGAGTCCGTGCTCGGCTTCCGGGTAGTCAGGGTGATGCTCGAGGGCCTTCGCGAAATAGTGCGCCGCCTCGTCGCGGTTGCCCAGGGAGAGTTGCGCGGCGCCCATGCCGTACAGCGCGCGTTTGTATGTCGGAAAGATATCAAGCGCGCGGGCCAGGAGCGGGGCAGCTTCCAGAGGTCGGCCGAGGTCGACCAGGGCCAGGCCCAGTCCGGCGAGCGCGTCCGGCGCGTCGGGGTTGAGTTCGACGGCTCGGCGAAATTCGGCAAGCGCCTCGGGCGTGCGATCGTGAGCCATCAGATGCCCCGCGAGCGTCAAATGGCCGATCCAGCTTCGCGGGTACTTGGCAATCACGTCGCGCGTGAGCAATTCCAGGTTGCCGTAAACGCGCGCCTGACGGAAGGTCACAACGGCGAGCGTCGCCACAAGTAGCATGGCGCCGACAAAGACCGCTTTGCGCGCGGGTGGGCCCAGCCGCGCCACGGCGAGCGCGGCGCCGGCCACGGCCAGTGCGATCAGAGCGAGGCAGGCGTGATATTGATAGTGGTCGGCCACGAACGAGTAGCGGAACGGCCAGACGTTGAAGAAACCCGACGCCGGCAGGAGCCCCGCGGCAAAGATCAATACGGCCGCCAGCGGGCCACGGCCGATCCGCTTTCGCGCGAGCCACAAGGCCACCATCGTGGCTACGGCCGCCAGCGGACACAAATATTGCCACCACACATGCGCGTCGATCGAAAAGCGCGGATAGAAGAACGACAGTGGGTATGGCCAGGCGATTTTGCCAGCGTAGAACCACGGCACGCGGCCCGCCACAAGACACCGCTCGACCACGGACAAAGACCAGTCCGCCCCTTCGGCGCCGACGTGATGCTTTTCGAGCCACACCGTCATCAGGCCCAAGCTCACGGCCAGCGCAAAGAAAGGCACAAGGGGCGCCACGTCGCGCGCGGCGACGCGGCCCCGCTTCCACCAGTAGACCACGAGCAGCACGGCCGGGAGCGGCGCGACCACCGTCTTGCTCAACAGCGCGGCGGCAAAGAGCCCGAATGCCAAGGCATAGTACAAGCGTCTGGCGGAGCGACGAAGCGCGGCATCCTCAGCGGGTTCCGGCGGCGCAAAGCGCAGATAGCACAACATCGAGGATAGCGCAAGCGCCAGGGAGAGCACGTTCTTCCGCTCGCTCACCCAGGCCACGCTTTCGACCGCCACGGGATGCACGGCGAAAATCGCGGCCGCCAGCCACGCGCCCGGCACGCGCAACCGCGCGAGCAGCCTCCATGCGAGGACCGCGCTTGCCGCGTGCAACAGCACGTTGACGACGTGGTACCCCCGCGGCGCGAGCCCCCATGCGTGATATTCCAGCCAGAACGTCGAATGGACCACCGGGTAGTATTGGGGAAGCGATTGCGGGGTGAACCACATGTGCCACAGCCCCGCCGTCGAACGAAGCGCGCGGTTCGCCGTGACATAGTGCTCGTCGTCGTATTCGATGAAGTCGGCGTTCCACAACGGCACATAGGCCGCGCAAGTGATCGCCACGAGCAGCGCGCCGGCCAGGACGGACCGCCCGCGGCGAACATCGGCCGCCGCGCGCGGGGACGGCGCGGCGCGGCGCGATTGGGCGGGCGGCGGGTGCTTTTGCCGTGACTTCATCGTGACAAAGACGAAGCGAGCCGCCGCCGGTAACTTGGCGGTCGTCTTGGGCGCGGACACGTCCGGGCTAGCCGCGCTGGCTCATTCTTGTTCGGACTGTTGCTGCAACTGCCGCGCTTTCTCGAGATTGGCCTGGGCATCGGCGGCGTCCGGGTCGGCCTCTAGCGCGCGGTTGAACATCTCGATCGCCTGGTCAAGATCTCCCTGGCGGGCCAGCACCGTGCCCAGCGAATTAAGCGCATAGGCGTACTCGGGCTTCAGGCGGATGGCCTCGCGATACGCTTCGGCGGCCGCCTCCAGCTTTTCTTGAGCCAACAGAGTGTTTCCCAAGACCCAGTGCGTTTCTGGATTATTTGCCTCGTATTTCAGGGCCGCGTGCAAGTGTTCGATGGCCGCGTCCAGGCTCCCCTGCTTGATCAAGATGAGCGCCAATTGGTGATGCGCTGCGGGGAAGTTGGGTGCCCGTTCCAAGGATTTCTCGACATAGTGTCGCGCCTCGCCAATCCTGTCCATGGCCGCGAGCGACCACCCCATGCCGAAGAGAACTTCGGCGTCGTTAGGATTTCCAGCCATCGCGGCGGTGAAGTGGTCATAGGCGGCGTGGGCGTCCTTCTCGATCATCGCCACCGACCCCAGGCCCTTTCGCGCCTCCCACAGCTCCGGGTCGATTCGCACGGTCTCACGAAAGTGTTCGGCCGCCTCCGCCAGTTGGCCCTCTTCAAAGCCATACCGTTCTCCCATTTTGAGCAAGATGTGACCGAGGTTGTTCTGCACCGTCGGCTTGGTCGGATCGATCTCGCAAGCCCGACGCGCCAGCGGCAGCGACTCCTTGTGACGTCCGTGGGTGGCCAGGTATGCGGAAAGATTGGAGTAAGCCGTCCATCCGCCGGGATTCTTGGCGATTATGTCGTTGTACAACGTTTCCAGGTCGTGATAGATGAAAGTCTGTCGAAACGTCAGCGCCGCGAGGATGCCCAATACGCCCGCCACCACATACACGAGCGCCGCCGGCTCTCCCAAGCGTCTCGCAGCAAGTGCGACGCCGGCGGCCCCCAGCGCGATCAATCCCAAGCTGGCATGATACTGAAAGTGGTCAGCGACGAACGAGTAGCGAAAGGGATAGACGTCGAAAAACCCCAACGCCGGCACCAGCACGCCAACGAAGACGAGCACCGCGGCCAGCGGACCTCGCCCGATCCGCTTCCGCAAAAGCCATAGCGCGACAAGCGCCGCCACCGCGGCCGCGGGAAACATCCACTGCCACCACACGTGCGGGTCGAGCTTCCACCGCGGATAGAAAAAGATGAGCGGGTGCGGACAAACGAGCTTGCTGGCATAGAACCACACCGCGCGGCCGGCGATCAACAGGCGGTCATACCGCGTGAAGTCCCATTCCGGACCACGGGCGTTAACGTGATTTACCTCCATCCATACGGTTTGCTTTGCCAGCCATGCGCCCAGCACGAAAAACGGCACGAGTGGCGCGATCGCCGCCAGCCAGCGCTGCGCCGTGATAGTCCATTTGGCGTCGGGCTGCGCGCTCCCCCGCTTCCACCAATAGACCACGAGCACCACAGCCGGCATGCTCGCCACGACCGTCTTGCTGAACAGGGCTGCCGCGAACACCGCCAGCGAAAGCACGTACCACGGCCAACGCTTTGAGAATGCCGCGGCAAGCACCTCCCACGGACCGGCCGGCGCCTGTCGGCGGCCACGGCCGATGTTGCTAGGAACTTTTTCGTCGTCGAGCGGGAAAAAACGAAGGTACGCCAAGAACGACGAGAGCACGAGCGCACCGGACAATACGTTCTTCCGCTCGGTGACCCAGGCCACGCTTTCCACGTGTACTGGGTGTACGGCAAAGATGGCCCCGGCCAGCCACGCGCCGGGTATTCCCCATCGCAAGAAGAGTCTCCACACCAAGACCGCGCTTGTGGCGTGCAAGAAAAGGTTCACCAGGTGGTAGCCCAGTGGCGCATAACCCCACAGGTGATACTCGATCCAATAGGTCGTGTGGACTAGCGGGTAGTATTGGGGCAAGGACTGCGGGTTGAACCAGATGTGCCAAAGCCCCTCGGCCGACGTGAGCGTCGGGTTCTTCAGGACGTATTGCTCGTCATCCCAGATGAATTGATCCCGCACCACGGGCAGGTAGGCCACGAGCGCCATCGCGACCAACAGCGCGCCAGCCAAAGCCGGCCGCGCAGCCACGTCGCGATATAGCGCGGCCAGCATCGCGGATAGGCTGACCGGAACCTGCGCTTCGGTGATTCCTTGCTCCGACTTCATCACAGTATTTCCCGTGCGGCTAACTTCCCCGCGATTGACGTTTGACCGCGCGCGCCTTGTGCAGTTGAACCTTCGCATCGGAATCGTCAGGCTGCAAGCGAATCACTTGTTCGAGGTGCTCGATCGCCCGATCGACTTCTCCCTGCCCCAGCAGCACCACCGCCAGGTTGTAGCGCGCCTCGGCGTTGTCGGGCTGGATCTCAAGCGCGCGGGCAAAGTGCTCGATTCCCTCCTGCGTCTGGTGGTTCCCGATCAGCGCGACCGCCAGACTGCTGTGCATCTCGGCGTCATCCGGTCGCAGCCGCACGGCTTCGTTTAAGTGGCCGATCGCTTCGTCGAGCTGCCCAGGACGAAAACGGTCGCCTTGCCCCATCTGAAACAGCAGGGTCCCGATATTGGCTTGAGCCTCGGCGAAATCGGGGCGCAGCCGCACGGCCTCGCGGAGGTAGGCGATCGCTTGTTCCAATTGGCCCGGCCGAAGTCGGTCCGGGTTGTCTTGCCTGGATAGAAGCACACCCATATTGGACTGGGCGCGGGCCTCCGCCGGATTGAGGCGCACCGCCTCGCGACCCAGATCGAGCGCCTCGGCGAGCCGCCCCTGCGATTGAAGGTGCACGCTCAAGTTCAAGTGCGCGATCCACGAAGAAGGGTTCTCGTCAATGGCATGGCGAAAGAGCGTCTCGACGTCGCGATAGAAGCCAGCCTGGCGGGCCGTAAGCGCGGCAAGCGTGACGAGCACGCCGCCGGCGACTGCGACGCCGATGTTGCGACCGTCGCGCCCCAGCCTTGCTGCCACAGTGGCGGCCGCCGCGGCCGCGAGCGCCAGAAGCGCCAGGCAAGCATGATACTGAAAGTGGTCGGCCACGAACGAGAACCGCATCGGATAGATGTCGAAGAATCCCAAGGCCGGCGCCAAAACGCCCGCGAAAATCAACACGGCCGCCAACGGCCCCCGACCAACACGCTCTCGCAGCAGCCACAGGGCGACCACGATTCCCAGGGATGCCACTGGGAAGACATACTGCCACCACTCATGCGCGTCGATCTCCCACCGCGGGTAGAAAAAGATGAGCGGATGCGGCCACGCCAGTTTTCCGGCGTAGAACCACAGCGCCCGGCCGGCCACCAGCACCCGGTCGACGAAGCTCAGCTCCCATTCCGCGCCGCTTGCGCCCACCTGGTGTCTTTCGATCCACACGGTCACCAGCCCAAGCCCAGCGCCCAGCACGAAAAACGGCACGAGGGGGCCAAGGTCGCGCCACGCGATCCGCCCACGCTTCCACCAGACAACAACCAGTATCACGGCCGGGACGCTGACCACAACCGTCTTGGCCAACAGACCCGCCACGTACAGCGCGAGCGCCAATCGATAGTAACGCCACCGCGCGCGATCGTCGCCGACGGCCGGATCCTCCTCGGGCGTAGCGAAGCGGAAATACGCCAATAACGACGCAAGCGCCAGCACGCCCGCGAGCACATTTTTCCGCTCGGTGGCCCAAGCCACGCTCTCGACGCACACCGGGTGCACGGCGAACAAGGCCGCCGCCAACCACGCGCCAGGCGCCTTCAGACGCACTAGTAGCCGCCACACCAAGACAGCAGCCGCGCCGTGCAGCAGCACGTTCACCAGGTGGTAGCCCACCGGATCGGCGCCCCACAAGCGATGCTCCACCCAGAACGTCGTATGGACGAGCGGATAGTACTGAGGCAGCGACCGCGGGACGCACCAGATGCGCCACAGGCCATCAAGGGAGCGAAGGTTGGCGTTGTTAACGATGTAGTCATCGTCGTCCCACACGAAGGCGTTCCGGAGCACCGGTGCATAGGCCAGGAACGTTACCGCGACCAGCACGGCTCCGGCCAGCACGGCTGTCGTTCGGTCGGCGCCACCGGGCCGTGCCACTGGCTTGCCGCCACGGCCCGCCCGTCCGTCGGCCGGCTGTCGTGCTCGCGATTCCGCTTTGGAAACCATGGAAACCGTGGCCCGGTGGAAGTCGGTCAGAGGGTCAGAAAGGGAATCCTGGCGGCAGGTTCGCCTGGCAGGGCGGCAGCGTCTTCGGAAGCAAGCCGTTGCCATCCCCGCGGCTTGCGTTGGACAAGTGCCGAACAACGAGGCGAGCGCCCGATGTATAGGGTCGACAGAATCCCAAATCATTGAGCCTAATCGTCCACCGCCGACCGCTCAAGCGAATGGTCGGCGCGGCAGCACTTTGGCTGCACATGTTGCTTTCTACCCGAGCCTGTCAGCGGAAATTGCGTTCGGTGCCCACCAGCGGCCATCCCGACATCGGTACAATAAAGGGAAACTTCTTCGCCCCCGAGTGATGCAACGGAAAACCGGGCAGGCCGAGCTGCGATGGACGATAAGCTCTCAGTCACAAGCTCGCTAAATGCGGCGTCCGGGACCGCTGCCGATTGCTTGTTTCCGTTGCGGTTTACACCGTTTGAACTCTACTTCCTCTGCGAGGACCGGCCCGACTTTGCGGGGCTGATCCCCATCGAACTCGAGGCGCGTGGGCGGCTGGATCGCGCGGCCCTGGAACGGGCCTACGCGCTAACGCACATCCGGCATCCGTTGCTCTCGGCGCGCATCGAACCTGACCGCAAAGGATGGCCGTTTTGGGTGACCGGCAAGCCAGAACCGATTCGCTATGACGACAGCGTGCACGATCGATCGCGCGCCGGTTCGGCGCCTGGCGTCCAGGTACACGTCCGCACGAAGGGGGACTGGATCCAGTTTCTGTTTGTATTCCATCACGTGGCCGTCGACGGCCTGGGCGCTTTCCAGTTCATCGGAGATTTGTTCGTGGCTTACGCGCATGCCTGCACCGGCAGCGGCGAGCCGCCTCCTTGGCGACGGCTGGAGCCCGAGCGCCTGCGGGATCGCGACGGGCACCAGCTTTTCAACCGCAAGGTGAGACCGGTCGACCTTTTGCGGATGGCAAAGGTCCATCTGCCGCTAAGCCTCCGTCAAGCTGCCCTGGTGAGCGAGGAAAAGGGACGGCAATCCGGCGATCAAACCGTGGCGGGCTTGCCGACCGATTTCCTGGTTCAACATCTGACCGAGGAAGAGACGACCGCCCTATCGCGCGTCGCCGCCAAACAGTCGGCCAGGCTCAACGATCTGTTGGTCCGCGATTACTTCTTGATGCTGGCCGACTGGAACCGGGGAACTTCGCAGGCGCGCCGGCCGCTGCGGATTCTCATTCCGACCAATATGAGGCGTCGAGAGGATTTGCTCATGCCGGCAGCGAACGTCTTCAGCTACGCCTTTCTCACCCGCCGCGCCGCGGATTGCAAGGATCGAGAGCGCTTGCTCGCATGGACCCGTGATGAGATGGCCGCCATGAAGCGCGACAATCGAGGATTGTACTACGAAGCTGCCTTGCGACTGATCTGCCTCTGGCCGGCGTTCTTGCGGTGGTCATTGAACCGCAAATGGGCGTTCGCCACGGCGGTGTTCACGAATCTGGGGACAGGCTTTGACCGGGTTCCGCTTCCCACGCGCGAGGGTCGCAAGACCGCCGGGGACCTGTTCTTTGAAATCGGCGCCGGGGCCGGCCCGATTCGCCCTGACACGCGCATTTCATTCGCTGCCCACATTTATGCCGGCCGACTCGCGATCGGCGCCCGCTGCGATCCGCAGTCGTTGACTCCCTCGCAGCACCAGGCACTGCTCGACGCCTATATCGACCAGTTGAAGATGACGACCGCCTGCGGGACGTGAAATAGGCGCTCAAGTGCTGGGGCCAACGTGCGGAGGATGACGGCGCAGGCACGCTCGTCGCATTTCGCGGCCTGCGAGCCGTGAGCAGCTTTGCTGCGAGCTTGGCGAGGGGGAAGAATGCCAGGATGGCATTCTTCCCAAGGCTGCTAGCCTCAGCCAAATAGCTCGACGAGCGGTCGGCCTTCGGAAATGCGGTGCGGCCGCCCTTCGCGATCGTGGACCAGATTCTCCGGCGAGATGCCGAGCGCATGGTACGTCGTGGCAATGACGTCTTCCGGAGAGACAGGATTACTCTTGGGATACGCCGCGTGCGCGTCGCTGGACCCGTAAACCTGCCCGCCACGGATGCCGCCGCCAGCCAGGACAACCGATTGGCAAAGTCCCCAATGATCTCGGCCGGCCGCCTTGTTGATTTTCGGCGTGCGGCCAAACTCCCCCAGCATCACGACCAAGGTCTCGTCCAACAGTCCTCGCGCTGACAAGTCTTGCAGCAGAGCCGAGTAAGCGAGATCCAACGGAGGCAAGCAGTATTTCTCCTTGAGCATGGCGTAGCCCGATATGCCGCCGAGCGAACCGGTGCCGCCGTGGTTGTCCCACACGTTGGCCACGTTGCCGTCCGGACAAATGTAGTACCAGACGACCGTCACCAGACGAACGCCGGACTCGATCAGTCGGCGCGCCAGCAGAAAGCTCTCGCCGTATTCGTTGCGGCCGTATCGGTCGCGCATCGACTCGCTCTCGCGCTCGAGGTCGAACGCGCCGCGCGCTTCCGGCGCCATCAACATGCGAAACGCTTGTTCACGAAACTGCGCCAGACCCTGCGGGCCATTAAGCCCGCCTTGCCGCTGCGCCAACCGATCGTTCCCTTCCAAGAGCTTGAGTAACCCCAAGCGGGCTTGAAGCCGGCCGTCGTCCAGGCCGTCGAGCATTTCCAGGCTGTGCGGCGGAGGCGCGTTCACTTCCCCAGGCGCTTTGAGCTCCATGGGGTCGTGCTGCGCCCCCAAGAACCCCGCGTACGTGCCTGAATAAATGACGCCGTCGTGACCGATGGGCCGCGGGATCGTGACGCTGGCCGGCATCACTTGCGGTGGGCTGAAGTGCGAAACGACCGCCCCCATGTTGGGAAAATCGTTTCGGTTGCGCATGTTGCGCGGCACGGCCAGCGTGTTGTTGATCTTGCCCGTCAGCGTGTGATACACGCCCACTTCGTGCGTGTTGCTCGGATGCGTATAGGAACGGATGATGGCCGTTTTGTCCGTATGGCGGGCAACGCTGGGCATCTGGTCACAAATCTGGATCCCCGGAACGACCGTATCGATGGGCTTGAATTCGCTGCGGATGCCGTCCGGGGCGTCCGGTTTCATGTCCCACATATCCTGCTGGGGCGGCCCACCCCATAGATAGAGCAGGATGCAGTTCTTGGCCTTAGGGGGCGCAAGCGTCGCCAGCGACTCGGCACGCAGGAGGCGGGGCAATGCCAGCATTCCCAAGCCGGCTTGGCCCAAGCGGATCATCGAGTCGCGACGGTTCAGCATCGGGACGCTCTATGCGCTCGCGAGCGTGGAAAGCATAAGTGGCCAGCCACTTTACCGCAGCCAGCAATATACCGGCTCGAACCGGCGGAAGTCACGCACTTTCCGTCCCGGTATCGAGGAAGCGAGCTGTAACGCAACGGTTGCCCCCCTGCTAGCCGGGTGAAAAGCGCGGCGAACCCGCCCCTAGGACCCGATAACAAGTCCAGGTGGGTCCTTCACTCAAACTTGCTGTGTCGCACAGGGTTCATCCCGCTAAGGATGGACCGAAAAATAACTTCCTGATTCTCTGCCCCCTCACCCTGCCCTCTCCCGCAAGGGGCGAGGGTATTGAGGAGAAGTTATTTTTCGGTCGATCCTAACGCCAGGACGCTATGCCTGCTATCAGGTAGGGAGACCTGAATCATGTTCCGGACTGCCGGCCTCGTGTCCGCGTGGATCGCAGCCGTACTTGCTAGCGAACCCGTGTCGGCTCAAGACGTCTCGACGCGTTTCAAGGCGCCGATCGCCCAGCGTCTGAAAAGCTTGGAAGGAGCCAGCCGAGAAGATGGCATCCGCGTTCCGCGATCCGACAGCGTGCGCGAGATGGACGCCGCCGAGCTTCAGCAGAAGGCCATCGATCGCGTCCGCGAATTGTCGCGAACGAGAACGAAAGCGGCACGGCGCGGCGCCGTCGAACAGTTGGCCCAGTTAGGCGCAAGGGCACCATTCGCATATTCGGACGGCGGGACATATCTCGTTGCCGCGATGCGCGACGGCAAGAGCCTGGCCCTTTGGGACACTGCCCAAAGCAAACAATTGCGGACCTTGGAGAACAGTGATCGTTGGTATTCTCAATTGGCGATCTCCGGCGGGGCGCGTTGGATCGCCGGGGTGCGGCAAGACGATGGCGAGACCATTGATCTATGGCGCGCCGATAACGGACAGTATCTGCGAGCGATTCGAGTCTCTGGAGGATGCAAGAAGCTCGACTTCAAGACCGATGACGAGTTGCATGCCCTCACCGCGCGTGGCGAGCGGCTCGCATTCAACGTTCCGTCGGGTGTGGCGGTCGGTCGCGGTGGCAGCGGGCAGAGTGGCGCCGGAGCCGTACGGCCGAACGCCCGCATCGAAAGCGCGGACAGAGCGTCGCCCGGGGCGCCTTCGACAACAGGCGGTGCCACGCGGAGTCCGCCGCGAATGGCCCTAGACAGAGAGCCGGAAGCTCCGAGGCGATCCGTTCCGCGCGGCGCGCCGCGGGTTCCGCCGTCGCCGCGGCCGAGCATGGCGGCGCCCCCGGACACCAGCAGCGAGCCGCGCGACGAAGCGCCCGCTCCGGCAGCCGTTGGGCAGCGCGCGGAGCCTCGCGCGGAAGCGGCGTTCGCGCCCGCGGCGCCCGATGAAGCAGCAAGCGAAGCGCCCGACGAGCCCGACGCGGCGGCCGCCGCCGACGAGCCGTCGAGGCCAGCGCCGGAGACGACCGAGGCAGACCCGACCGAAGGCGCATCGCCTCCGGATCGTGGGCCAACGCCAGGGCACGGCGACACCGGTTCGGAATCCGCGTCGGAAACAACACCGCGGGCCATGGACCAGCCAACCGCTCCGCCGTCGAGCGTCGTCATTCACTTTGCCACGAACCGCAATCGGCTGGCTGCCAAGGACCGCGAGTGGTTGACTTATTTTTGGGGATTCTTCACTAGCACGCCCGCGGTGGTCGTCTACGTGCTATTGGTCCTGACGGTGTTGATCCTCCCCTGGCTCGGAAAACGATCGTGGGCTGCGCGGGCGCTTCTCGCCGGCGCGGTCGGCTTGTGCGCAATGGCCTGTCTCGAGGCCTACGTCCGCTCGCAATTGCGTGGTGAGATGACGGGCGAGCTCTACGGAAGTCGGCCCACGACACTATCGTACGGCACGTGCGAGATTTCCGTGCCTCCTGCCGAGAACCGCCGGCCCGGCGAGCTGAGTCGTCCGGTGTCGGTGTGGATCTTCGAGGCGCCGGAGAACCCGGACGAGCACTTCCTGCTTCGCCAGGTGACGGAGCACAAGGACCAAAGCGCGTTTTATGCCAGCCTGTCAGCGCAGTTGAAAAAGTCCGGCGTGAACGAGGCTCTGCTCTTCATTCACGGATACAACGTCTCTTTCGAGGACGCGATCTTTCGCACGGCTCAGTTGGCGGTCGATCTGGAGTTTCCTGGTGCTCCGATCGCCTTTTGCTGGCCATCGCACGCGGATCCGGTGAAATACACCTTCGACGAGCAGCAGGCCGAGGTTTCGATTCCCGCCCTCCGTGAGTTGCTGGATGGCCTGGCGACCCAGAGTGGCGCGAAACGAATCCATGTCATCGCCCATAGCATGGGAAACCGCGTACTTGCGGGGGCGTTGCGGAGCATGGACCCCGCCGCGAACGCCCGCAACAAGGAAGTGCTTCGCGAGCTCGTCCTGGCCGCGCCGGACATCGACAGCCGCGTCTTCCAGTCGCAACTGCTGCCGCACATTATCCGCAATGCCCGGCACTGCACCTTGTACGCCTCGTCGCACGACCGGGCTCTCTTGATGTCGCGCTACTTCCACAACTATCAGCGGCTGGGAGAAACGCGGCCGGACTTGCTCGTCACCAATGAATTGGACACGATCGACGCGTCGCTAGTGGATACTAGCCTGATGGGACACTCGTATATCGCAAATGCCCAGTCGATCGTCGCGGACCTGCACGACCTCGTAGTGCGCGGGAAACAGCCGGCCGAGCGGTTGGGGCTCGAAGCGTTCGAACGGGGCGCCGCGAAATACTGGCTGATCAAACCCCAACCGCGGATCGCGTCCGATCCATTGCTACGGCGGTAGCTCGCAGCCGCTCCGCTCGAGCCCATCACGGCGCCGACCTGGCCGGCAAGCCCTGGCAGTATGCTGGGCGACGCGCGGCGCAGCGTCGCAGGACGCCGAGGCGCACGTCCACAAGGTTCGTCGTACCTTGGAGGTCTGGACGCCAGGGGCACGTGCTGCCATGATAAATCCGCGTGGGGGAACCGCATCCACTAAGTTATTTGACGCGTGGAGAAACGATCGTGCAATGGGCTGCGTTCGTATTGGCCATTGCAGCCGCGGGTGGCGCCACTCTGGCGACGATTCGTCTACGCGGAGCACCGCGTCCGCCAACCTGGATGGCCTTGGGACATGGAGCAGTCGCGGCCACGGGCCTGGGACTGCTGATCTATGCGGCGGCCACAACGGGGCTTCCTCCCCTGGCATACCTCGCACTCGGCTTGTTGGTGCTGGCGGCGGCAGGAGGTGCCACGCTGTTTGTGGGGTTTCATCTCAAAGAGCGGGCGCTACCCGTTCCCTTCGTGATCGGTCACGGACTGATTGCGGCAACGGCCCTGGTCTTGCTCGTGGTGGCGATTTTTAGATCCTGATCAAGAGTCACGCCCGCTCACGTCGTGCTTGAGACGCCTGGAATTACTGTGTCCGACAAACCACGCGATCGGCGCCCCTGCCGTGGGGTGTCGCGGCGACAGTTTCTCGGCGCGGCTGGAACTGCCTATGTCTCGCGGCTGTCGCCCCTTCGCGGAGCGGTGGCTGACGAGAACCAGGCTCCGCCCCGATTTCTGCTCCAGTGGGGACGGCGTGGCAAAGCGGAGGGCGAGTTCGACGCGTGCGTGGGCATCACGATGGGCCAGAATGACGAGGTCTACACCGCCGAGTTCCGCAACCAGCGCGTCCAGAGGTTTACGCACGAAGGCCGGTTCCTCAGCGCGTTTCCCGTTCAGCCACATGCCGGCGGCCTCGCAGTGGATGCAGAGGGAGTCGTCTACGTAGCCCATTGGAATAGCAACAAGGTGGCGGCCTCTTGGCGGCAACAGCCTTTCAACGCGCGAAGGCCGGTCTCCGGAAAAAAAGTGCGCCTGGCAGGATTCGAACCTGCGACCTACGGTTTAGGAAACCGTTGCTCTATCCCCTGAGCTACAGGCGCTCGTGGGCCTGGGTAAATAGTATACGGCCTGCCGCCGGCGGCGGTCAGCGACGGGGGCGACGACGCCAGGGCCGTTCACAGATTCAAGCTTGCCGGCGGCGCACCGGCGGGAAAGTGGGACAGGCACCGAGACGCAACGTCGGTCTGAAAGGGCTTGCGCTGTTTATACTCGGAGCCAGTCCCATTTTCCCGCCTCGCCATTTTGAAAAACAGAATGGCCCTGGGCGACGACGCCCGGCCAGCCCGCACAAAGCAAGTCCTGCCGCGCTTGCGGGCCTACGCTCGCAAGCAGCGAATCGACCCGGCCCCCCTGGTAGGCGAAGTGCTGCGCCGGCGCTGCCGGCCAACAAGCGCAGGGGTCGGGACGTTTTGTCACGACCCCCTTTTTCGTTGACAAGCCACACGAGGGCAAGCCGTCCTGCTCCCGGCTGGCCATTCTCATCCGCTAGGGCTCCTACCAATTGTTAGGATCGACCGAAAAATAACTTCCTGATTTTCCGACCCCTCACCCTCCCTCTCCCGCAAGGGGCGAGGGTACTGAGGAGAAGTCATTTTTCGGTCGATCCTTAGACTTGGCGGGCTCCCCGTGCGTTTTGTGGTCTGCCCGTTCGAGAATGAACAGAGAATAAGAACAACGCTTCGAATCTGTAGGCTCTTCCGGTGCTCGGTCGCATTGTGTGGCGATCGACTAGAAATTTTTCGACAACGATTTGGTCGGCGCGCGTCGCCACGACAAGACTGTTGCACAGCCGCTCAATCTCCGCATCGGAGAAATGGACGCCGAGGAATTCATGCGCCAAGGCAATGGTCTAGGAAAGCAGCGCCGAGAATCGCGCAGCCAAGATCATCGGCCATGTCCGGAGTGGCTAAAACGCTAGACCACAGACGGGCCCTGGCTCTACAATGCGGACAACGGAAGGCCAAAAATGAAAGGCTGGATCAGACGCTTTTGTCTGGTTAGGATCGACCGAAAAGTAACTTCCTGATTCTCTGACCCCTCACGGGTGCCCTCTCCCGCAAGGGGCGAGGGTATTGAGGAGAAGCTATTTTTCGGTCGATCCTCAGCAATCAACCCGAGATAACCCGAGATGACAACATCGTTCGCTCAATGCTCTGACCGCCACGAGACGCTCATGACACGCCGCACCATCCTCAAGGGCATGGCCGCCGGGCTGGCTTCTACGGCCGCGGGCGCGGCGGGTGGCTTTGCCGCCGCGGACGGTGCGGTCGCCTGGCCCAAGCCGCGGTACGTCCAGACGGGCGGCATCCGCCTGGCAGTCTACGAGCAGGGCACCGGGCTGCCGGTGGTGCTGTGCCACGGCTTTCCCGAGTTGGCCTACTCCTGGCGGCATCAGCTTCCGGCACTCTCCGCGGCCGGCTTTCAGGCGATCGCGCCCGACCAGCGCGGCTACGGAGCCAGCGACCGGCCCGCGGATGTGGCGGCGTACAACATCGTCGAGCTGTGCAAGGACATGGTCGGACTCTTGGACGCCAAGGGGATCAAACGGGCCGTGTTCTGCGGCCATGACTGGGGCGGCTTCATCGTTTGGACGATGCCGCTATTGTACCCCGACCGCGTGGCCGGCGTGATCGGCGTCAACACGCCCATGATGCGCCGGCCGACCTCGCCACCCGTGCAAATCCTTCGGCAGTTCCGCGGCGAAGACAACTACATCGTCGCCTTCCAGAAACCCGACGTGGCCGACAAGCTCTTGGCGGCCGACGTCCGCAAGACGTTCACGCTACTCATGCGGCGGGGCGGCCTGTTCAACGCCGAGGAATTCGCCAAGCTGCCGGCCGACGCGCCGGAGCGCAAGTTCCAGTTGCTCAAGATGCTCGAGCAGCCGGCCGAGAGTTACACGGGCGAGGTGTTCCTCAAGCCCGCGGAAATGGACGTGTTCGTCGACACGTACCAGAAGACGGGCTTCACCGGCGGCATCAACTGGTACCGCAACATCGACCGCAACTGGGAGCTGACGAAGGACGTGGAGCAGAAGATCAACGTCCCCTGCCTGTACGTGGGGGCCGCGAACGACGTGGTGTTGCCCCCATCGTCGGCCAATGGCATGGAGCAGATGATCGCCGACCTGGAAAAACAAACCATCGCCGACTGCGGCCACTGGACGCAGCAGGAAAAGCCCGACGAGTTCAACCGCATCGTGACCGACTGGCTGCGGCGCAAGTTCGGCAAGCAGTAAATGAATCACCACGGAGGCACGGAGACACAGAGATGAAGGAAGAATGACGAATGTCGAAGCTCGAAGGTCTAAGCTAAAGAGTTACCAAAGCACGAGATCCGAAACGCTTGCCATTCGGCTTGCGGATTTCTTTTGACATTCGGATTTAGACATTAGGCATTCTTCATCTCTGTGTCTCCGTGCCTCCGTGGTGAATCCCACTGCATTGTGAACATAGCCATGAGCGAACTTCCTTTCTCCTGCATCATCGGCGCGGGCTCGAGCGGCATCACCGCCGCCAAGGCGCTTCTTGAGCGCGGCCTGCCTTTTGATTGCTTCGATCGCAGCGACGACGTCGGCGGCAACTGGTACTACAACAATCCCAACCAACTGTCGAGCGCGTACCGGATGCTGCACATCGACACGTCGAAGTCGCGGATGCAGTATTCCGATTTTCCGATGCCGGAGGAGTTCCCCAACTACTGCCATCACGCGCAGGTGCTGGCCTATTTCCGCGCCTATGCCGATCATTTCGGCGTCCGCGAGCTGGTGACGTTCAACACCGGCGTCGAGCGCGCCGAGCGCCAAGGGGACGGCATGTGGAGCGTGCGCCTCTCGACCGGTGAATCGCGGCAGTACGACGCGCTCTTCGTTTGCAACGGGCACCACTGGGACCCACGCTGGCCGGAGCCCCCGTTTCCGGGCACGTTCGACGGCGCCATGATCCATTCGCACGACTATCGCGACGCCGAGGCCTTCCGCGGCAAGAACGTGCTCATCCTGGGCATGGGAAATAGCGCGATGGATATCTCCGTCGAGTGCAGCTACGTCGCCAACCGCGTCTATCTCGCCAGCCGCCGCGGCGCCCACATCATCCCCAAGTACCTGCTGGGCCGGCCGGCCGACAAATGGGTCGTCCCCTGGCTCCCCTGGCGGCTGTCGCGCATCGGCATGCGCGCGTTTTTGTGGCTGCAGGTGGGGCGGATGGAGAATTATGGTCTGGCGAAGCCGGATCACAAGCTGCTGGAAGCGCACCCCAGCGTGTCGAGCGTCATCCTCGATCGCATCGCCCACGGCGACATCGTGCCCAAGCCCAATATCGCGGAGCTGGCGGGCCGCGAGGTGCGGTTCGCCGACGGCACCGCCGCGCCGGTGGACGCGATCATCTACTGCACGGGTTACAAGGTGTCGTTCCCGTTCTTCGACGAGCAGTTCCTGTCGGCGCCCGACAATGACTTGCCGCTCTATCAGCGGATGTTCAAGGCGGGGATCGATAACCTGTTCTTCATCGGGCTGTTCCAACCGCTGGGGGCGATCTTTCCCATTTCCGAGAAGCAGGCTTGCCTGGCTGGCGAGTACTTGTGCGGCCGATATGCGCTGCCAAGCGAAGCCGAGGTGCAGCGGACCATCCAGGCCCAGCGCGACGCGATGTTCCGCCGCTACGTCAAGTCGAAGCGGCACACCATGCAGGTCGACTTCGACTCCTTCCTGCGGGGACTGAAGCGCGACATGCGGGCCGGCGCCCGCCGCGCTGCCGCGGCCGGCAACCGATTACCGGTGCCGCCGCGGGCCCGGACGCGGGCGACCGTGGCTGCTAAGTGAGACGGCCATGGCGACTGTCACACGATCGTTGTCGATCATCGCCAACGGCAAGACGGCGGGCGATCCCCGGCTGCGCGCCGCCGTCAAGACCGTGCGCGATCGCGGGTATCGGGTCGCGGTGAGCGTCACCTGGGAGGCCGGTGACGCCGCGCGGTTCGCCGCCGAAGCCTCACAGCGCGGCTGCGATGCCGTGGTCGCGGCCGGTGGCGACGGCGCCGTCAACGAAGTCGCAGGCGGCCTCGTCGCGGCCGGAACGCCGACCGGATGTGCCATGGGCGTCCTGCCGATGGGCACGGCCAACGATTTCGCCAAGGGTTGTGGCCTGCCGAGCGACCTGACTGCCGGCCTGCTCGCCATCGCCGAAGGAGTTCCAAAACCGATCGACGCGGGCCGCGTCAACGACCGAACGTTCGTCAACGTGGCCACCGGCGGGTTCGGCACACGGGTCACCGTCGAGACGCCGCCGGAGGTGAAACGCCTGCTGGGCCGCGTTGCTTACCTCGTGGCCGGTGTCGCGCGGATCGGCCAATTGCAGGCCCGCGAGATCGCGGTCACGGCGCCCGACTTCCAGTGGCAGGGTCGCACCTACGTGTTCGCGGTCGGCAACGGGCGGCAGGCCGGCGGCGGATTCCAGTTGTGCGAACACGCGCTATTGGACGACGGGCTCCTGGACCTGATGATCGTGCCCGACGTTCCCTACGATCAGGTGCTAACCCTGCTCCGCGACCTGCTCCAACCGCCACCCCGGGCGAAATACGACGCGATCATCTACCGGCAGGTGCCGCGGCTGGAGATTTCCGCGGCCGGTGGCCTGTGGATGAATCTCGACGGCGAGCCCGTGTACGCCGAGCGACTGCGTTTCGAAGCGCTGCCTGCGCGGCTTTCGCTTTGCCTGCCGCCCGGCGCGCCGGTGAAGACGGCCGGCTGACAATTCTGTCGCGCCGTGGCACGGCAGCGATTGTGCCCGTCAGCTCGACGACACGAGCGGTTCGGCCGTCGCTTGCCCGTTGCCGTCAGAAACTTTTTTTGCATAAGCCCCCGTCTGCATCTCGACCATGGTGCGGTAGCGGGTACTCTTGGCCATCAGCTCCTCGTGCGTGCCGCGCTCGACGATCTCGCCGTCCACCACCAGCACAATCAAATCGGCGTGCATGATCGTGCTCAACCGGTGGGCGATGACAAAGCTCGTCCGCCCGCGCAACAGCGTTCGCAGGCTCTGCTGGATGAGCCGCTCGCTTTCCGTGTCCAGGTTGCTGGTGGCCTCGTCCAAAATGAATACCCGCGGATCGGCCAGCACCGCCCGGGCGATTGCCAGCCGCTGCCGCTGGCCGCCGCTTAAGCGGACGCCGCGCTCGCCGATCATCGTGTTGTACCCGTCCGCCAGCGCGATAATGAATTCGTGGGCGTTGGCCACGCGCGCCGCCTGCTCGACCTGGTCGCTCGTGGCGTGGCGGGCGGCGTAGCCGATGTTGTCGGCAATCGTGCCGTCGAACAAGAAGATGTCCTGCTCGACGATCCCCAATAGCCGGCGATAGCTCTCGACGTCCAATTGGCGCAGGTCAATGCCGTCGAGCTCGATCGACCCGGCGGTCGGGTCGTAGAATCGGGCCACGAGGTTGCACAGCGTCGTCTTGCCCGCCCCGCTGGGCCCGACCAGGGCGATCATCTGCCCGGGGCGCGCTTCGAGGTCGATGCCGCGCAGCACCAATTGCTCGTGATTCGGATAATGGAAGCTGACGTCCCTAAGGTGAATGTGTCCGGCCGTGGTCGCCGGATCGACGGCCCGCGCGCCGGGGAGCGGGGGCATCTCGCGCGGCTCGTCCAAGAGATCGAACACACGGTCCAGGCCGGCCAGGTTGTTTTGCAAGGTCGTGGCACTTTCCGCGAGCACCGCCAACGGCTCGAGCAGCATCGCCAGGTAGACCAGGAACATCATCAGGTCGCCGATGGACAATGTGCCGGCCAGCACCTGCGACCCGCCGTACATCAAAAGCGCGGCCGACGCCGCCGGCAAGAGGATGGCCCACACCATCTCGACGCCGCGCATCCACCACCAGGCCAACAGCTCGTGCCGGGCCATCAGATTGCCGCCGCGGGTGAAGCGGCCGGTCTCGCTGCGGCTGCGGCCAAAGGCCCGCACCACGCGCATACCGCCAAAGGCCTCGGTGGCGTGGCTGTCGATCTCCTGTCGTTGACGGCGAATCTCGCGGAACTGCGGGCGAATCCGGCCGATCCACGTGCGATGCGTAAGGAACACGGTGGGGATCACCAGAAGCGACCCCAACAGCAACCGCCAGTCGACCCACGCCAGCACGGCCAGGCTGCCGATCAATTGGATCACGGCCCGCCACGGGTTATAGAGCATGGTAAAGATCAGATCGCCCACGCCGCCGGCATCCTCCCGCAAGATGCTGGCCACGCCGCCCGACTTGATCGAGTAGACGCGGTGCAGCGGCAGCCGCACGGCATGCTCGAAGACCCGTTTGCGGAGGGCCACCTGCACCCGCTTGGTGGTCACGGTCGCTATCCATCGCCCCCACGTGTTCACGACGAGCGCCAAAATCGAGATCGCGAACACCGTGACGCCCAGCGCCATCAAAAGCGGCATGCCGACTGTCGGCAGGTGCAAGGGCTCGGCGATTGTCGCCGGCAGCGGCTTGCCGGGCAGCACATAGTCGACCACCAGCTTGGTCACGGCCGGCGGAACCAGCTTCAAGAGCGTCGACACGGTCAGCGTCAGCAGCGCCAGGGCCAAAACGGCCCGATAGCCGCGGAGCAGGTCCAGGAACTCCCCGACAAGCCGCCACACCGAGCGGTGCGAAGGACGCTGCGGCTCGGCAGAGCCGTTTTTCCCTGGCTCCGCACCAGTCCCAGCCGACGGCCCGCGCCGGCGGCGGTATGCCAAGAATCGCGATCGGCTCAAACGGGTTGCCATTGGTCGTGATATCGCTTTCGAAGATTGTGTGCTGTCGCCCGACATCGGGTGCCATGGCCACGGAGGCGCTCCGACGTGGCCATGCTGTGCTCCGCTCGTCAAGCATGCCCACGCAAGCGGGGGCATGGCACCGGCGTGGCGCCCGGCACGTCGGCTGTCGCGTGCCTTGACCATTCTATCGCTGGCGGGGAAGCGCGGCGTGCCCCCCCGCTGCCCGCGCGAAAAAATCGCGACGCAAATGCTTGACGGCGGGCGTCGGGCCCGGTAAATTTAGCCTAAACTAATAAGTTAGTTATAAAGCTGGCGGCCCTCCCCATTCCGCGAGGTCCTTTCCCGTGGCGCAACCCGCTCCCAGCGACCGCGAGCTGGACATCCTGAAGGTCCTGTGGAAGCTCGGTGAAGCACGCGTCCGCGACGTGCACGAGACACTCTGCCAACGGGGCCAGTGCGCCTTCACCACCGTGCAGACCTTCCTGCGGATCATGGCCGAAAAGGGGCTCGTTTCCCAGCGTGCCAAGGGACGCACGCTGTACTACAAGGCCCGCTACAGCCCGCAGCGGGCGGCTGCCCGATTCCTGCACAAGGTGTTCGACGGCTCGGTCGACCAGTTGGTGCTGAGCATGCTCGCGGCCGAGGACACGTCGGCCGATGAATTGAAACAGTTGGAAAAGCTGATCGGCGAAGCCCGCAAGAAGAAACTCAAGCGCGAGGAGTCCTGACATGTGGTGGATTGATGCCTCGTTCGACCGCCTGGTGACGATCGCCGCCGTTTGCTTCGTCGTGCTGGGCGTGGGCGCTTTTCTGGCGCGGTGGTTGTCTCGCCCCATCGAGCGGCTGCGCGCCGTCCAGGCGACGCTTGTGGCCCTGGCGCTTGTGTGCACGTTGCAGATCCTTCCCATCATACCGCAAATCACGTTGACATGGCTGCCCGATGACCGGCCGGCCGCGGTCCCCACGACAACGGCCCGCGCGAATCTGGAGCCGATTGTGGAACGAACGCCTTTCGATTCGGGGGAGCGCACCGCGCCAGCCGAAACGCCCTCGATCGGCATCGCGGACATTCAGCCGTCCAGAGTCGATCGCGCAAGCGGCAACTGGACGGCGGCCGTGGATGTCACCGGACCGCCAGGGTCCGGATCGGCTTCGACTCCGCAAGCACCGCCAGGGCGTGGAATCGCCGGCTATGCGCGCTTCGGCGTGGTCGGCGTTTTCCTCGCCGGCGCGATGTGGAGCCTGGTGACGTCGCTAGTGGGCCTCGTGCGCTTGCGGCGGCTGGTCCTGCGGAGCCAGCCGGCGGAATCGTCGATCAAGGAGCTGTTGGCCGGCATTCAAGGCGCCCAGCGGCGGCCGGCGAAGGTCCTGCGAAGTGCGGACGTGTCCGTGCCCCTGACGTTTGGCATATTTCGCCCCATGATTGTCCTCCCCGCGGCGACTAGCGCCGGTGACACGCCGGAAGCCACGCGCTATGCGCTGGCACACGAATGGGCCCACATTCTCCGTTACGATATCGCCAACTGGTGGGCGGCGCGGGCGTTTGAGCCCGTCGTGTGGTTCCAGCCGGCCTATTGGATATTGCGCCGGGAGCTGCGCGTCTGCCAGGATCAGTTGGCCGACCAGTTCGCGGCGAACCTGTCGAGCGACCCGATTTCGTACGCGGAGCTGTTGCTCTCGATGGCCCGAGCCCGCCGTGAAGCGAGCATGGCGCTTGCGCTCTCGATGAGCAGCGGCCGGTCGAGCTTGCACAGGCGGATCGTCCTCTTGCTGTCTGCCAACCGCGGTTTGGCGTCGATCGCGCGGCCATGGCTCTTGCTTGCGGCGGTGGTGGCGATCGCGGCGGTATCCGGCGTGGCCGGAATCATCCGACTGGATCGCGCCGCGGCGAACGCGATCGAGGCGGGCGATCCAGCCCCTCCCATCGTCACCGCCACCGAACCGGCCACGGACACCGGCGCGCCGGCCGTTGCGACGGCGCCGGCGGAAACGCCTTCCGACCCTAAAGCGGCGGCCTCATCGTCTCAAACCGCGGACGAAAAGAAGCCCGACGAGGCGCCTGCCACGTCGTCGAAGCTGGGCCCGCAGTTTCGCCGCTTGCTGGCGACCCGCCGCGGCATGGTCGAAGAGCAGCCCGACGGCTCGCTTGTGTGCAGCGGCTACGTGATCGACAAAAAGACGAAAGACCCCCTCCGCGACGTGCAGGTCACCGTGCGCCGCTCAATCAACTCGACTACCGAGCGGAAAACGCTGGAAGAGACGACCCATCCGACCGACGCCGACGGCAAGTACACCTTCGTCATTTCGCCCGCCCAAGTGGCCGAGCGGATGACGTACATCGAGCTCGACGTGGCCCATCCCGACTACGCGCCCCAGTCCGGGTTCGGCTACTCGCTGGCCATGATCCTGAAGAACATCAAGTTGGGTGAGCCGCCGTTCTTCACGCAAGTCACGATGGACAAAGCGGCGCCCCTCACCGGCCGTGTGATCTCGCCCGACGGCACGCCCTTGGCCGACGTCGCCGTCCTGGGCTACTCGAAAACGGGCGTGGAGAAGCCGGGCGAATTTGAGTACGGCAGCTTCGCCAAAGCCCGTTCGGCGGCCGATGGCACGTTCCGCTTGAATTTCGTCGAGGGCGGGCCAAGCGTCTTCTGGATCGTGCCCGAAAAGCACGCTCCGCGACAGATTCTCTCCGGCACGAAGCGCGGCGATTGGGGCGACGTGCGGATGGAGGCGGGCGTCGCGATCACGGGCCAGGTCGTCGACGCCGAAGGCAAACCGGTCGCCGGCGTATGGGTCACGCTGTCTGACGAGCAATCGCAGCGCGAGATCCAGATGCCGGTCGCCTCGGCCCTGAATCGCTCCGCGCAGACCGACGCGGAGGGACACTTTGCCCTGGCGCCCTTGAAGCCGGGACCCTACGTTTTGTTCGTCGACGAATACCCGCACGAGATTCGCTACGAGCGGCGCGGCGAAGTGCGGGTGAAGATCCCGGCCGTCTTTCCACGTCGCAAGGTCACGATCGGCGACGCGGCCGATCAGCCGCTCCTGGTGCAGGCCGTTCCCCACGTGCGGTTCCGCGGGCAGTACCTCGACTCGAAGGGCGCGCCGTCCCGCGGCCACGAAGTCATGGTCTTCGGCCGCATGGACGGCGAATTCTATCACACGCAATTGCGGCCCGACGCCGAAGGGCGAATCGAGGGCATGTTGCCGCACGGACTCACTGACGCCCGTATCGACATCATAACCAACGAGCACAGCTCGTTGCGTTTCCGCATCGGCAAGGACAAGCCGCTTGAGCATGGTCGTAATACGTTGCTGGGTACGATCGAGGACGACGTGCTCGACGTCGAAGTCATCCGCTACAAGGCGCCCATCGCGCTCTTGAAGCCGGTCGATGAGGAGGGGCGTGCGGTCTCGGGCGTCAAAGTCGCCGGGATCTATGAAGCTGATAACAAGGACAAGCTGGTACAGCCGGTGGGCGGCAGACAAACGAGCATCCACTTCGAGAAACAGCCCGACGGGCGATTCCGTTCGGAACAATGGCTGCCGGATGAGCCGACCCGCTTCGTAGTCTCGGCGGAAGGATACGAGGAGGCCGAAGAGACGTTGTCGCTGCCGGAAGGTGAACAGAAGGAGCTCGTGCTGGTGATGAAAAAGCGCGCCGCGGCCGCGCAGGAACCGACCGCGGACAAGAACTAGGGATTAGGGGTTAGGAATAGAAGCATAGAGGAGCAAGCTCTTAGCCCGAGTGCCTAAACCCCTTTCCCCAACCCCTAAGCCCGAATCCTCAACCCCTACTCAACACGCTCGCCATGCGTCGCGTCATCTTATTGTGCCTTGTTTTGCTTCTGAGCGTGGCGGGGGCTTCCGCGGTTTATGCCGCGGCCGCGGCGGAGGACGCGGTGGCGATTCAGCTTCCCGGCGGCGGCGAGCGCCGCACGGTCGATTTCGAGCGGCACGTCGGGCCGCTCTTGTCGCGCTTCGGCTGCAACGCGGCCATGTGTCACGGGTCGTTCCAGGGGCGCGGCGGATTGCGATTGAGCTTGTGGGGCCGCGATCCGCGGAGTGATTTCGAAGCCCTCTCGTCGCGGATTGATCTCGACGACGTCGAGCAGAGCCTGCTCGTCACGAAGCCCACAGCAACCGTCGAGCACGGCGGAGGAGAGCGGTTTGCCGCCGACTCGTGGCCGCATCGGGTGATGCTGTCGTGGATTCGGCAGGGCGCCCCTGGTCCAGCGGCGGACCGCGTCATTGCCCCGCCCCGGCTGGAAGTCGAGCCGGACGCGGTGCATCTCTCGGCCGTCGATGCGAAATCGATGCTCGCGGTTCACGCGCGATGGGACGATGGCAGCCGCGAACTGGTTACGCCGTTGTGCCGCTTCGAAAGTGGCGAGCCGGGCTTGGCGGAAGTCACGCCCGATGCCGAAATTCGCGCCCTCCGGCCCGGCGCAGCGCACATTGTGATCTCATATGCCGGCGGCTTTAAGACCGTGCCCATTGTGATCCCCTTTCCGGACGCCGACAGCGAAGCGAGGCAATCGTCGGTGCCCGGCGCCGCGGGCATCGAGGGCGAACCGAGCACGCTGGATCGGCTGATTTTGGATCGGTTGCGGCACTTGCACCTGTCGCCGGCCGCAACCGCCGACGATGCGCAATTCCTTCGCCGTGTGACGCTCGATACGCAGGGCCGGCTGCCGGCGCCGGGAGAGATTCACCACTTCCTTGCGGACCGAAGCCCCGACAAGCGGCGGGCGGCCATCGACCGTTTGCTGGCCGATCCGCGACATGCGTCTTTGTGGGCCACGCGGTTGTGCGACATCACCGGTTGCCGGTTGGACACCATCGACGGAGCGCCCGAGCTGCGGCGTGCGCGGGCCCGCATGTGGCACGAGTGGTTCCGCCAGCGCCTAGTCGAGCGCGTGCCCTTCGACAAGATCGTGCGGGGCGTCATCGCCGGCGACAGTCGCGATGGCCTGTCCGTCGAAGCGTACATCGATCGCCAGGTGGCGCTGGTGCGCGCGGCGCAAGTGGGCGAAGTCGGGGACTATGCTCGGCACCCGTCGCTCGATCTCTTCTGGCGGCGGCAAACCACGGACGGCATCTACCCCCGTCAGGCGTTGGCCGAGCGGATCGCGGCGTCCTTTCTGGGCGTTCGCATCCAATGCGCGCGGTGCCATGCGCATCCGAACGATCGTTGGACGCAGGGAGACTACGCGAGCTTCGTGAACACGCTGGCCGACGTGACTTTCGGCAGCTCGACCGAGCTGAATCGCGCCATTCTCGTTCGGCTCGATCGGCAACGTCAGAAGCGCGCCGCCGGCGAATCGGCGCCGCCGCTTCCCCGCTTGCAAGAGGTATATCGCGATCCGCGCCTCGCCGAGCGGATGTCGGACCCAGCGCAGCAGACATTCCCGTCGCCGCGACCACTCGGCGGCGAGCCGCTGGCGGGCGACGCGGACGCGCGTACGGCGCTGGCCGATTGGCTGGTCCGGCCGGACAACCCGTACTTCGCCAGGAACTGGGCGAACCGCGTGTGGGCGCACTATTTCGGCCGCGGTCTGGTCGAGCCGGTCGATGGATTCGCGGCCACCAACCCGCCCACGCATCCCGAAGTCCTCGACCACCTGGCCGACCAGTTCGTGCGCACCGGCTACGACCTTCTCGCCCTGGAGCGCGTCCTTCTGAATTCCATTGTTTACCAGCGGACCAGCGCGCCCTTGGCCGGTATCGATGACGCCGATCGGTACTACGCTTGCGCCGCTGTGCGGCCGATGCTTTCCGAGGCGCTCGTCCAGGCACTCGACCAGGCGCTTGCGACGGCGGGCCGTTGGCGAGAAGACCTGCCCTCGGGCGGGGCTCTCGTGGACGTGGCTTCCGATCGGCCGGCCGACACCCGGCTGGCGTATCTCTTTGAGCTGTTTGGCCGGGGCGACCGCCGCAGCGTGTGCGATTGCGATCGCCCGCGCGAGCCCACCTTGCGGCAGACGTTGCACTTGATGAGCGATGCGGCATGGATCGCGGAGATCCAAACGAGCCCGCTGGTGAGTGAACTGACGACCGAGCGCGACGACATGGTAGCCGTGGAGAACGCCTGGCTGCGTGCGCTTTCGCGGTTCCCGTCGGTGACCGAGCAGGAGCTCGCCTCCGCGCATCTGGCGGACGCCGCCGATCGCCAGGGGGCATGGGTCGATCTCGTCTGGGCGCTGGTGAACTCTCGGGAGTTTCGCACAAATCACTAGGCTTTGTCTCAAAACCTGAAGGAATGTCATGACCAACGCACCCGCGCGTGGCAAACGCTGCGATCGCCGCGACTTTCTGCAAATCGGAGGCGCGAGCGTCCTGGGGCTGACGCTCGCCGATCTGCTGGGCGGGCGGGC
>JACPPG010000055.1 GCA_016191115.1 Planctomycetia bacterium
TAGCATTCGTAGCGGGGCGATGCGTGTTCGACAAACCACCCAGTTTACGAACCGCGCCGCAGACTTGCCGGGCGGCTGTCGCTACGAGCTGTGGTAGGGCTCTTCGCAACAGCCGCCGGACAACTCTGGAGGAACTATAAGAAGAGGGAAGGGGGTGGGGGTCTGGGGGCGGGAACTGGGGCCTCTGGTCCCGCCCCCAGAGCGCCGCGAGTTAACGCTTTTCACCCACAGATTCCGCTATAGACCCTCAAATTGTTCCTTGCCTACGCATCGTACATCACCGATGACCACGGTTTTTCACGGTCAGCTTCGGTGCGCCGAACCGACCAAGGAGTCGGTTTCCCGCGTCCGCGATTTTCGTCGCCCGGCTCTTCCTTTCCCATTCTTGCCGGAGGATGTTTTCGGGATGGACAGGCCCCTTTTCAAGCGGCCAGTGACATGTCGAGCCTACTCATGCGCACCGTGGTCACGCAACAGGCGCACCACCTCACTCTGGTTTCTGTACAGAGCAATCCGTATTGGCGATTGTCCATCGTCTGCAGGCGCATTGGCATCCGCGCCCAGCGAAAGGAAGAACGAGGTAACATGTCCGTCGGGCGTATCACAAGGCACTACTAACCCAAGCGCGGTGCCAATGGGTGCCCCGTGCTTGGTAAGTAGTCGTAGCATGCCCTCACATTCGTAGAACACATCGATGTACTGTTTGTCCCGGTTAAGCGAAGCGCGATACGAAATCATCAAGCACGCATCGTGCATCAGGTCTTGGCGGAGCGGCGACTTCTGCACGATCTCCGGATCGGCACCGACGAGATCAGCCACACATTCGCCCATACCAAGACAGGCCGCCGCATAGATGTCTACGCGCGCTCCCCGCCGAAGCAACAAATCGCGCACGACGTCACAGTCACGATCGCACTCCAGTATCGCGAGATGGAGGGGCGTTCGCCCGGTAAGGTCCGGGGCATTTGGGTCACCGCCCGCGTCGAGCAAGGTTGTCGCAACATTCCGTCGTGGATACTTGGCTGCATAGTGTAGCGGCGTCCAATTGAGGTATGCTGGCGCATGCACATCGGCACCATGTTCGAGCAAGAACTTTGCGATCTTGGCCCGACCCTGCCAAGCCGCAAGGTGAAGGGGCTGCTCGCGACGGTCGTCCTCAGTTGTTAGGTGAACGACGTTAGGGTCCTGCGCGACTAAGTCTACCACCTTCTTGAGGTCGCCACGATCGACCGCGGTATGTAGCGGAGGAAACTGTGACCCCGGAAAAGTGGTAGGGTATTTGGGACGCTCGTTATTGAACATGGGTGTAACAGCTTATTGTGGATATCCTGGGGGTAACGGGCCATACACATTCACTGCGGCGGGCGGGTTCTCAATGCGCTGACGATCCTCCTGGCATCGCGACCAAATGCTGTAGATGAAGTGGCTGGGCCGTGTCCTCCCCTTTTGCGCTCCTTCGTATGCCAACTCGATTACAACACACACTCTTCCGTTCGCAAGATAATTGGCGACGGCATTTTCCCGTTGCTTGTCGGTGCCACGATTCACGGCAGCACTTATGGGGACGACATTACCAGACAAGTAACTACCGGAGTCCCCGTAGCGTTTTGCAAGTACATGGCCAGCTTCGCCTCCTTTTAAGCCCATTTGTGCAAGGTACCGAATAGTGGTCGCGTCGGTCCCAGTTCCTTGGGCGACTCCAAATTCTAGCTCCGCAAGAAGGAGTTCTGGGACTGGGACTGTCTCTTTTGCGTTCCAAGGCGCGGGCTCGCTCCTGAAGGCGATTCTTATCTCGCCGGGCCTCATACCCAATGCGCTGCAGGGATCGCAGCCGCGCCGCGCCCTGCGGCGCGTGCAGCGGCGGCATCGCGCTCGCGCTGGACACCAAGCTCTTCGAAGAAGCGCATTTGCTCACGCTTCCTCTGCTCGTTCCAGGCCCGCCATCCCTCGATGCCGTGATAGTAATCTGCAGGGTTTCTCAGGACGTCCGGACGTGGCGAACCGGGCCATTCCATCTCTCGCGGTGGCGGCTCCCAGAGCCGGGGAAATTCCTCGGGCACTGGACGTGCCAGTGGCATTGCCTGTAAACCGCTAGGATCGAAGGACACCACTGGATTATCGCCAACGTATGCGTAAAGGTTCGAGCCTTGATCGTAGCCAGCTGGGTCTCTTGTCGCCCACCTCCCAAGAATGGGATGGTGGTATCTAAATCGTACCTGATACAAGGCAGACTCTTTGTCCCAGCGATAACCCGCAAATCGTGTTTCCCACTCGACGCTGCTACCGCCGGTCTTGGCCGAGTAGTCAGCGTTGAGAACGGTCGGGACGCCGTAGGCATCGTAAACTTCTCGTCGAAATACTGGACGGGCGACTGGGCCTTGGCCACCGGGTCCTCGCGCGTCAGCCGATTGCTGACGCGATCATAGATGTAGTTGATCTTCACGCGATCGGCCGTGGGGCTGCTGTACTTCTGCCAGTACACGGTCGCGATGCGGTTGAACTAGTCCAAGCCAGTGTACCGCGTGGCACCGGAGCCGGTGGCCAGGTCGTAGCGCATCTGCGGCTGCGGCCTGTCGCTCTTGACCACCGCGCCGGCGCCGAGATAGGTGTACTCTGAAATCAAGTTGCCGACGCCGCCCCCGACACCGTCGTAGATGCGGCTGACGCGGTTCAGGTTGTCGTCCGGACCTGTGAAGCTCGACGGCGCAACTCTCGTCTACGAAATGAGAAAGCCCTTCGACGTTCTCGCCAAAGGGCTCTCCGTCCCATCAAATCGGGGCGACTGGATTTGAACCGCACGTAGTCGGACCGCACGGTCGCTCCGTTCACTCCGGCTTCGGCGCCGCCGGTTCGGGCAGGGGCTGGTCATTCGACGTGGCGTCCTTGGTCAATTTTTCCAGGGACCGCTGCAGTGCCTCCAGCCGCTTCTCCAGCTCGACGACGCGGCGCTCGAGCTGCTCGACGCGGCTGGCCGAGTCCTCGACGAGCGGCCCGGCCGAGAACGGGCGCGGTGGCTGAGCGGCCGGCGCGCGGCCGGCATCTTGCGCTGATGCGGACGCCGCGCGGACCGTGACGTCTCGCTCCATAAGCTCGCCCCGGTGATACAACGATATCTTAAGCGTCTGACCGACCGACACCTGACCCAGGATCCGCGCTGCGTCGTCAGGCGAGTCGACGCGGCGGCCGTCGATCTCCACGATCACCGATTCCAGCGGAATGCCGGCCTTCTCGGCGGCCGATCCTTCCGTCACGTTGACCACCATCGCGCCCCGCGTCGTCGGCACGCCCAGCGCCAGCCGCGCTTCCTCCGTCACCGGAAGCACGCGCACGCCCAAGGGCGCCGGGCGAGCGGCCGCACTCGAGGGACGCGGCGTCGGAGTGGGCTCCGCGGCACCCGTCGCCCGCGGCGCGGTGGCGGGCCTGCGCCCGAGGACCACGTCGATCGGTTGTTCTTTGTCGCCGCGGCGCACCGTGAGCGTGACTTTGCCGCCTGGCGGCACGCCGGTCATCCGCTCGGCAAACTCGTTCATCGAGCGGACCGCCTGGCCCTCGACGCCGGTGATGACGTCGTCCACCTTGAGGCCGGCTTTCGCCGCCGGTCCGCCCGCCACCACGTTGACCAGCCGAAGGCCAGGGCCATCTTGCTGGCGATCGTCGGCCACGACGCCCAGATAACCTGGCTCGCCATCGGCGGCGGGCCGGGGCGCGCCTTCCAGCCTTGGACCGGGGGCGATTTGCGCGCGAACTTGTCCTTCCAGCCTCTCCAATGCCTGTTGTGCCCACACGACATGGGTCGTAGTCAACAACAGCGATCCGGCGAGCAGATATGCAAGCGATTTCATCGAAACCCTCCTAAGTCGCCGGCGAAGGCCCCAAATCCGGCGCGCGATTGGGGGACACACGATCTCTTGGTGACGCATCCAGCCGCCAGTATAGCCCCAGGGCCGTTCACAGATTCAAGCTTGCCGGCGGCGCACCGGCGGGAAAGTGGGACAGGCACCGAGACGAAACGTTGGTCTGAAAGGGCTTGCGCTGTTTATGCTCGCAGCCAGTCCCATTTTCCCGCCTCGCCATTTTGAAAAACAGAATGGCCCTGAGTATAGCCCTTCCCATCGCTGGCCGACGGGGCGCTTTGCGGTATTCTTACGTTGATGCCCCTCGCGGATCGCGAAACTTTCGAAATCGTCACGTCTCCGCCTGCTTGGCAACAGGCGGCGCTTGAATTGATCCTTGGGCGACTTGCGCCCAAGGAAAGGGCCCTGCGTGCCGACCGTCTGATTGCGGCTGCTCGAAGCGGGCACACCCCGCTGGACGGGCTGCTGGTTGCGCTGTGCGAGGGTGAACTGGCGGGAGCCATTTGGGCGCAACTCCATCCGGGCCGTGTCGCCAGCGTGTGGCCCCCTATGGTGGCTCGGCGGCGGTGGGAAGGGTGCGCCGAGGCGCTGTTGGCGGCGGCGACCGAACGGCTCCTGGCGGCCGGCGTCCGCATCGCCCAGGCGCTTCTTCCGACCAACGAGGACGCGAGCGCGGCCCTGCTTTCGCGACACGGCTTCCGGCACATGGCCGATCTCTTGTTCATGGTCAGCACGCGCGAGCAGTTCCCGGATGTGCGGCCCACGGGTCCGCTCCTGTTCGAGCCTGTCGACGCAAGCGACCTGAGTCGGCTCACCGCGATTGTTGAACAAACGTACGAAGGCACTCTCGATTGTCCGGCGCTGGGCGGCGTGCGCGATGTCCGTGACGTGCTGGCAGGCTATCGGGCCAGCGGCGTCTTCGATGCCGGGCGATGGCTGATGGTGCGCCGCGACAGCCAGGACATCGGCTGCCTTCTGTTGACCGATCATCCCGAAGACGAGCAATGGGAGATCGTGTACGCCGGGCTTGTGCCGGCGGCGCGCGGCCGCGGCCACGGAGCGACTATCGCCCGCTATGCGCAGTGGCGCGCGAAGGAGGCGGGGCGGCGGCAATTGGTTCTGGCCGTCGACGCGGCCAACGCGCCGGCCGTGTCGGCTTATGCGGAGGCGGGGTTCGTCGTGTGGGACCGCCGCGGCGCTTTTTTGCGAGTATTTCCCGATCGCTCGACGGGTGGCGCGTAACACGCCGATTTTGCTTCCGCCGCTTCTTCAAGCTACGCGAGAGTTTGCGCGCAGGCGCGAATCGAACGGCAAGGACCCGCGGGAGCGCAGCGACAGTTTTTCCACTCGCGACGGGCGCGCTCGAAAAATAATCTGGCGTGCGCAAGGCGTTGACGGCGTCGAGCTTTCCACGCACGCGCCGCGGCGCAACTCGTCGAGCGGCAAGCGAGGTCCGGATTTTCTTTTTGACAGCGTGGCTAGCATCCGTACAATCGCGATCTCGCGGGTGACAACAAGGACCACTTGGCGCTGGCGGCTTTGCGACCGCCCTTTTCCACCCCCAGTCTTGTCGGCTGGGTTAACGAAGTCGACGCCACGACGGCGCGGCTTGCGGGTGGCGAAGCTGCGCGCGGGGACAACAGGAAGTGACCACGGACGATACGGAGATCGTGTCCGCCTTGCAGGTGGCATTGGCGGATAGGGTCGGCAGCAAGCGGTACGAGATGTGGTTCGGCACGAACGCCCGGATCGCACTGGTGGACGATTGCCTGACGGTGAGCGTTCCGAGCCAGTTCTACCAGGACTGGCTGCGGAACAACTTCCGCCGGGACATCGAGAACTCGTGCCAGGCCACGCTGGGGCGCGACGTTCCGGTCACGTTCGAGATCGACGAGCGCTTGGCGACGCCGGCACCCAAGGGCCCGCCGCCAGATAGCCCGTCGACGCCGCCACAACCCACCGACGCTCCGTCGCGCATGCTACAAACGCCGGGAGCGCGGCGCCGGTTCTCCGCCCTGGAGACGTTCGTCATCGGCTCGGGCAATCGCGTCGCCGCGGCTAGCGCCGCCGACGTCGTCGAGCGGTTCGGGCGGTATTCGCCCTTGGTGCTCCACGGTCCCACCGGCGTGGGCAAAACGCATCTCCTGGAAGGGATCTGGACGGCCGCCAAGCGCCGCGATCCGCGCGTCCACGCCATTTACCTGTCCGCCGAACAGTTCACGACCTCTTATGTCGACGCCGTCCGCGCGAGCGGCTTACCCAACTTCCGCAACAAGTATCGCGGCGTCGAGCTATTGCTGATCGACGACCTGCAATTCTTCGCGGGCAAGAAGGCCACGCTCGGCGAGCTGCTACACACGGTCGACACCCTCCAGCGCGAGGGACGCCAATTGGTCTTCGCCTCCGACCGTGCGCCGGCCAACCTGGCCGGATTGTCCCCGGAGCTCGTCACGCGGCTGTCGGCGGGCCTCGTCTGCCGGGTTGACCCACCCGACTACGACACGCGGCTGGGCGTCGCGCGGCGGCACTGCACTCGGTTGGACCTGACGCTATCGGAGGACGTGCTGGCCTTCGTCGCGACGAGTTTTCGCGACAACGCCCGCGAGCTGATCGGCGCGCTCAACAAGCTTCACGCGTTCGCCCGCACGCTCGCGCGGCCGGTGACACTTGCCTTGGCGCACGAGGCACTGGGCGAAGCGGCGTGCGCGACCTGGCGGGCGGTGAAGTTGGCCGACGTGCAAAGAGCGGTGTGCGAGGTGTTCGGCCTCGATGCCGCGTCGCTGCGCTCGAACCGGCGCACAAGCGCCATTGCCCATCCGCGGATGCTGGCTATGTGGCTGGCGCGAAAGCACACCCGTGCCGCCCTGACGGAGATCGGAGAGTTCTTCGGCAAGCGGAGCCACACCACCGTCATCTCGGCCGACAAGCAAGTTAACCGGTGGGTCAGCGACACCAGGACGATTGCCCTGGCAAACCAGAACCTTGCGATTGGCGAAGCCATCCGCCGCGTGGAAGAGCGGCTGGTGGCCTCTTAGTACCAATTAGATTAGCCCACGGAGCCCGCCGAGCACAAACGATTCTCTCTTGGTCTCGGTTTGCTCGGTGGCCGCCTGCCTGTCATGCGCGAAAGGCGTCACGCGAACTGCGTCTGGCCGGGCATCGCCACGGGGGGCACCGGTAAGTCGCCCCACCGGTACTCACCCGGCCCCAACTGCTCCTGCGAAGCCAGGGCCTGATCCCAAGTAATGATCTGACCGGTGTAAGTGGCCATGCGGCCCATGATGGCCATCATGCTGCTGCGGCTCATGTACAGGCCGTTGTTGATCGGATTGCCGGAGCGAATGCTCGCGAACAGCTCGTTGTGCTCGGCCTGGTACATGTTCGTCTTTTCGCCGCGGTATTTCCAATGGTCGCCGCCACTGCGGATGGAATGCTGCATAAGATCCGCCGTGCCCTTTGTGCCCATCACGTAGTCGGACACGTCGCGGGCAGCTCCATCTTGCTGCCGGCAGAATGAAAACAGCTTTACGCCATTGGCGTACTCGAAGACCACCGCGTGATGGTCGAAGATGTGTCCGAATTCGGGCCCAGTGCGGACCTGCCGCCCGCCCATTCCCGAGGCCCTGACCGGCGGCTCGTCGTGCATCGCCCAGGCCGCCTTGTCGAGCGAGTGGACGTGCTGCTCGACGATATGGTCGCCCGAAAGCCAGGCAAAGTACAACCAGTTCCGAAGCTGCCACTCCATGTCGCTCCAAGTTTCCTTGCGCGGGTGCATCCACAGGAAATTGGTGTTGTAGCTGACGTGCAATGCTACCACGTCCCCCACCGCGCCGTCGTGGACGCGCTTGATGGTCTCGCGCTTCGCGTTCTCGTACCTGTAGCACAGCCCGGAGACGATCGACAGGCCCTTTTTCTTGGCCTCCTCGCAGGTGGCCAGCACGCTGCGAATGCCGGGCGCATCGACGGCCACGGGCTTTTCGGCGAAGACGTGCTTGCCGGCGGCCACGGCGGCCGCCAGATGTGCCGGGCGGAAATGCGGCGGCGACGTGAGGATCACCACGTCGACCCCGCTATTGATCACGTTCTGATAGGCGTCGAAGCCGACAAAGCGATTCTCCTCCGGCACCTTGACCTTCGCGTCGAACTCGTCCCCCAACTCCTTCCGCATGGCGTCGAGGCTGTTTTGCAAGCGGTCGGCGAAGGCGTCTCCCATGGCCGTCAGGCGGACGTTGGGGTCCGCCTTCATGGCCTGCGCGGCGGCGCCCGATCCGCGTCCGCCGCAACCGATCAAGCCCACCTTCAGCACGTCGCTCCCGGCCGCGTGGGCGCTGCGGGCGATCGGCATTTGCGCCGCCAGGGCGCCCGCCACGGCGGCCGTGGTCGTGCTCTTGAGGAATGAGCGGCGCGAAGATGAAGGGAGAACAGAGTCCGAATGCGGCTGGTTCATGGACGGCTCTCGAGGGTTGGGGGGGCTGGAGGTACAGGTGAAAACAGCAGCACCGGTGGGGCCGGCCAAGCCCGCGGACCGCTCGCTACGCGCCGCTCGTCGAGCGGCGGGCGATCTCGTCACGGAGCCGGGCCGCCCGCTCGAACTCTTCAGCAGCGACGGCGTCGGCCAGTTGCTCGGCCAGCGTCTGGCCTAAATGATAATGTTCGCGGACGCTCTCCCGCAACTCGTGCAGCCGCTCCGTGAGCTCGTCGTCCTCGATGCGCTCCTCGTCGATTTCGGCCTCGAGGTAGCACTGCCGGATGCGGGCCAGCCCCTCGTTGACGGCCTCGACGGCCGCCTCGGGGCCGGAATCCTCCAATTCCGCCAGGGCCGCCGCCTGCGTGCGGTGGAAAATGATGAACGGCCGGTATTGCTCGTGCGAGGCCGTCCAATCCTCGTTCGGGGAGCAGGAACGGACGAAGTCCATGAAGGCCAGGCTGTGGTCGGCGTCGCGCATCGCGCGGCGGAACTCGCGCAGCGCCAACCAGCAGATGCGGCGCTGGTAAAACTGCACGAACTCGCGGTCCGCCTCTTCGCACTGCTCGTCGTCGAGCCGGAAAGTGTCCCCCTCGCGCACCGACAGCGACAGCAAATAGTCGAAATAGGTTTCCGCCCCCTCGGGCCGTTCGCCGTCGGGCCGGCCGTCGACCTCCAGTTGCAACACGCCCATGTCGATTCGCATCTGCAGGAGCTCCCGCCCGTCACCCGCGCGAATCAGGCGCGCCGCGACCTCACCGGGCTCGTATTTCCAGCCCTTAAGAATCTGGTCGATGTCTTGACGATGTTTCATGCGATTGGGTCGCCGAGCCTCCGCCGGAAAAACGCCCAAGCCATCCGGCCAATTATACCACCGGGCTGCCGGCTGGGGCCACTTTGGAGCGCGGAGAGGGGCGCCAACGGGGTGAATCGCTGGTGCCGCGGCACGCTGGACAGCGTATTCCTCCGAGAGTACGTCGTCGCCGAGCGCCTTCGATGCAACATGAGACCCACGCACCCTACTACCGCCTGCCGTTGTTCGCAACCGCATGCCCGCGGTGCCCTGTATCGAGGCAACGCGATGAGTCCGGGTTCACCTCACGGCAATGCGAGCGCGAGACAGTGGATGCCCTGTGGCCCGTCAGTACCGGTAAGCATCGACCTGTTTGAATCCCGCATTTCGCGGGACGTCCTCCACCCGGCGGGTCTCGTCGGTGCGTTTGGTTTCCCAATTGCGTGCGCGTATATTGCTCATGGACCGCGAAACCGTTTGATCGCTCTGCCCTTCATGAGCCGTGTCGCTAAGGCGGCGACAATGAGTACGGACGGAATGGGTACGGACGGATGGATTGGAACGGGCCTTCGTGAAGACTTCACCCCAAGCATCATACAGGGAGCAAGCTGGGGAACTAGGATTTGAACCTAGACTAACTGGTCCAGAGCCAGTCGTGCTACCGTTACACCATTCCCCAAAAAAATGCCCTTGCCGCAACCCGGCTACAAGGGGCATTCAAGCCTAGAGGGGTGACGAAAGTGAGTCAAGGCCGGCCACCCGGCAACATCCAGGCAGCCGCGTCTCGAACGCCGTTGGTCGGTGCCTGCTCATTGCAAACCCGTGTCATGGCTTTCAAAATGGCAGGCTCTTGGAAGTGACTTGCAATTAGCGATGAGCCATTAGCCGGAGCTGGCGCCCGCGGCTGGCCGCGTGGCCGCGGCCGCTAAACAATTCGCCGGCTGCCAATTCTAAGCCTCTGCCGAGGACACCATGCACGAGCGGGCCATCCAACGAATCGCGTTTTTGCTCATCGCTGTCACCGCGCTTGTCCGGCCATCAGCGGCCGACGACGAGCTCGCGCGGCGTATCAACAAGATCGTCGACGCGCCCGAGTTCAAGCACGCGCACTGGGGCGTCCTGGTCGCGGACCTTGCGACGGGCGAGACGCTCTATGAACAGGCGGCCGACAAGCTGTTTGCCCCCGCCTCGACCACCAAGCTCTACTCGGTCGCCGCGGCGCTCGACGCATTGGGGGCCGACTACCGCTTCGAGACGCCGATCTACGCGCGCGGCGACATGGACAAGGAAGGCCGGCTGCAAGGCGACCTGGTCCTCGTGGCCAGCGGCGATCTGACGATGGGGGGCCGCACCGACGAGCAGGGGCACATCACCTTCACCGACTCGGACCACACGTATGCCAATTTCAGCCGCACCGCTGAGCTGACCGCGCCCCATCCGCTGGCCGGACTGGAAGAGCTTGCCCGGCAGGTCGCCGGCGAGGGAGTCAAGCGGGTTACCGGCGACGTGCTGGTTGACGACTCTCTTTTCGATACCGCCAGCGGCACCGGCAGCGGACCCGGCAAGCTGACGCCGATCTTGATTAACGACAATTGCATCGACGTGAGAATCGCGCCCAGCAAGCCTGGCGCGCCGGCCACGGTCGAATGGCGCCCCAAGTCGGCCGTGTGGCGGGTCGACGCGCAGGTCGACACCGTGGCGGCCGACGGCGAGACGCGCGTCGAGTTGACCTCGCCCGCGGACGGCGTGATCGTCGTCCGCGGCCAGATTCCGGCAGCGGCGCGGCCGATCGTGCGGATTCACGAGGTGTCCGACGCCGCGGCCTTCGCGCGGGCCCTATTGATCGAGGCCTTGCGTCGGGCGGTCATCACGGTCGACGCGTCTCCGCTCGTAGCGAACGACGCCGGCAAAGTGCCCGACAAGGGGGACTACGCGAAGCTCCGCCGTATGGCTCTCTTGCGGTCGCCACCGTTCTCGGAGTCGGCCCGGCTCGTGCTGAAGGTGAGTCACAACTTGCACGCCAGCACGCTTCCGCTATTGGTCGCGGCTCACAACGGTGAGCGAACGCTGTCGGCAGGGCTGAAGCGGCAGCACGACTTTCTTGCCCGCGTGGGCGTCGACGTCAACACGATCTCGTTCGGCGGGGGAGCCGGGGGCGATCGGGCCGACTACGTGTCGCCGCGGGCGACCGTGCAGCTATTGCGCTACATGGCCACGCGGCCCGACTTCGACGTCTATTGCCAGGCGCTGCCGGTGCTGGGCGTCGATGGCACGCTGGCCAAAGCGGTCGACAGCGGCAGCCCGGCACGCGGCAAGGTGCAGGCCAAGACGGGCACGCTGCTATGGTCGAACGTGATGAACGGCAACTATCTTTTGAACTCGAAGGCCCTGGCCGGCTACGCCACGGGGCGCGACCAGCGGCGGCTGGCCTTTGCCATGTTCGTCAATCAGACCATCATCGCCCGGCACGACGATCTGGACCGGGTCGGCAAGCTGCTCGGTTCGCTGTGCGAAGCGATCGTGAGCGAGTAGGGCAGTCGAACAAATGATGAATGATGAATGGGGGAGGGTCAGCCGCGCGCTAGCCGTAAGCTGCCTCCACCATGCGGCGCCCTTGTGTTTTCATTCATCATTCATCATTCGCGCATTCATCATTTACTTTTGCCGTCCCGTCCCAGCACGATGTTGCCCACGCGGGTTGTGTCCTCGTCGTCGTTGTCCCACAGGTCGGCCAGGTTGCGGCGGATGCGCCGCGCGGCCGTCTTCAGGTAGTACCGGCCCAACTTCAAGCCTTCAAGCCGCTCGCTCTCGCCGAAGTGCGGGTCGCGCACCAGGCTGTCGAGCCGGTTCATGACGCAGCCCGAGACGTACAATTCAGTTGCCGCGTCGGCCACACGGCCTAACTGGTATTGCCGATCGAGGATCGATTCCTGGTATTTGCGCAATAGCCGCTCGACCTGCGAGCCGAACGTGCCGACCAGCCGGCCCAGCCGCGTGGCGTCGTCGGCCAGCTCGGTGCTGCGGACGCGGACCTCGGGCGAGCTTAACATCGATCCGATGCGCCGGCTCGCGAAACCGCCGATCTTGCCGAAATTGCCGATCGGCCGCATCAGCGCGTCGAGCACGCCCTTGAGTTCCAATCCGACGTCGCGCATGCCGACGAGCGCGGAGAAGACGCGCAGCACGTCGTTGGCGCCTTCCCCGATCATGTTGATGCGCCCGTCGCGCATCATGCGTTCGTAGGGTTCGTCGGCGAAGTAGGCTTTGCCGCCAAATATCTGGAACGTGTCGTTGATGATCCGCCATAGCACGTCGGTGGAAAAGACCTTGAGCATGGCCGTCTCGACCATGTAATCGTCTTCGCCGGAATCGATCAGGGCGGCGGTCTGATAGGTGACAGCTTCCATGGCGAAAGCACCGGCGGCCATGTAGGCCAGCTTGTCCTTCACCAACTCGAACGAGCCGAGCGTCTCGCCGAACTGCACGCGCGTGTTGGCATGGGCGCTCGCGCGGGCGACGCAGAACTTAGCGGCGCCGGTGCAACTGGCGCCGAACGTGGTGCGGCCAAAATCGAGCACCGTGAGCGCGATCTTCAAGCCCTTGCCCAACTGGCCGAGAATGTTCTCGTTGGGCACGAACATGTCGTGGAACGCCAACCGGCTGGTGGCCGTGCCGCGCACGCCGCACTTGGGCATCCGCTTCTCGACGACCTCGAAGCCTGGCATGTCCGGCGTGACGATGAAGGATGTGATCTTTGTTTCATCGCTGCCCGGGACCGGCGTGCGGGCCATTACCGACAGCACGTCGGCAATACCGCCGTTGGTGATCCACCGCTTTTGACCATTGAGCAAGTAGCCGCGCCCATCGGGGCTGGGTGTCGCACGGGTCTGCACGTTGGCGGCGTCGCTGCCTGCCTCCGGCTCGGTGAGCGCGAATGCGCTGATCCATTCGCCGCTCGTGAGCTTAGGCAGGTAGCGTTCCTGCTGCGCCGGCGTGCCGAAGAGCACGAGCGCTCGCGGACCAATCGAGTGGTGCGCGTTGACGAACAGGGCCGTGCTGCCGCAATGGCCGCCCAACACTTCCATCAACTGGCAATAGGCGGTCTGGCTGAACTCGAGCCCGCCGCAGCTTCGCGGCAGGCATGCGCCCAGCACTCCCAATCGTCCCAGGCCGCGGATCACGTGATCGGGGATCTTACTGTCGCGGTCGATCGCCGCGGCGTCGATCTGCTCGGCACAGAACTTGCGCAAGTCGGCAGCCAGCGACCGGGCCGGCAGATCGGCGGCTAGGTCGGGATAAGGGAGCAGCCGCTCATTCAAGTATTGGCCGAAGAAGAGACCCTTGGCGAAACCTTGGCGCGTCAAGCTGCCGCCCAGCAGCTCTTCGGCCTCGGCCATTTGCTTGTCACGATTGGCAACGCTCATCGACGGTTTCTCCCTCACAAAGGCGCGGCGACTTCACACAACCGCTCGCCTGTGCATTATTGCAGAAACGGAGCTGTGAGCGTAACAGCAAACGGCCGGCGAGAAAAACTCGCCGGCCGCTGTTGGCTCGAAACAAGGCGCCGCTAGCTCAGCCGATGCAGAGCGTCCAGCAGCCGCTTGGCCACTTCCACGCCGCCGATCCGATCGGCCAGCTTCTTCGCCTCCAGCAACAGGTCCAACGAAACCGTGCCGTTCGCGTCCCGGGAGACGGCGCCGGCCTTGCGCCCGCGACGCCCTTTCCTCTTGCGCAAACTGGCCTTGATGTTGCTTACCTGCGCCGAGGAAACCGTCGTGCCCTTGGCCTTCAGCGCCGCCATTATGTCCTTCGGTCGAGCCGAGGCGCCCTGCGAGGCGAATTCATCACGAATCGCCTGCGCCTTACTGTCTTTACGCGAGCCCCGTCTAGACCGTCTCTTTGCCATTCGTACACCTTTTCAGAGAGCATTGAGGGAGGAAGAAGTAACAACGTAACAACAAGCGCAGTGAAAAATAGCACGAATGAGTTTGTTTGCAACCCTCCGGGCCTTTGTCACGACTAAATTGTGCGGGAGCAACGAAGCCCAGCGAAGCATGTCTGACCCACTTTCGTTGGGGATTGCGATGCGACACATTCTAGAGTTTGAAGCATCGCATCGCCACGGCCGCCTGGCGAAGCGTTTACGGCGCGATCGGTTCCGGCGAAACGGCCGCCAACGATTCATGGGGCTCCGGAACCAGTCGCTCGATCGCCTCGAAGAACTGTTGCCCGGTGAGGGGTTTGGTCACATACCCGTCGAAGCCGGATCGCAGGCATTGCGCGCGATCGCTTTCCACGGCGCTGGCGGTGAGCGCCACGACCGGCACGTGCTTTCCGCCACGGGCTTCGCGTTACGGACCAAGGCGGGCAAGGGCATCGCCGCGGCGGCGCGCCGTGCATCGCGACAATTCGGGGGGAAGGGCTTCCGCGGCGGCTGCGTACAAAGAAGCACCAATTGTGGTCGCCCGCGCTCGGCGGGACGCCCCTGTCCTGACGGCTGGTTCGGCGTCCAGGCGAGCGCGAGGCACGCGGAAAGGCTCAGTGCCCCAGGAGAACTGCAAGGTCCGGGGTCTGGCTCATTTTTCGGCACGCGCGGTCTTCAATCCTTCCGACGGACGTTCGGCCGAAGAATGTGCCTGACCCCCTCTCCCAGGACTTTGCAGTTCTCCTGTCAGTGCCCCAAAAGCCTTCCCTTCGCGCGTCGCCGTGTTATACTCGGGCGATTGGCGGTCGCGTCCTTGGGCTCATTGGGTTTCGCACGCCCCGAGCATAAGGACTGCCGCGGCATAAGCTGCCGACGGTCCCTCGACCGGCTGTTTCTCGCATCGCACGTTCCGGGTGTGCCGCAAGAATGCGGCGTCGCTGGGCGTGTTTCTTTGCGCGCTCGCGGACCGCGGCGTCTGGCAATCGGTTACGGCGCTCCCGCGGATGCCGCGCACTTTGCTAGCGTTGTACGCGGCGCGTGGTTCATGCCGGCGGCGGCATTACTTCATGCGGAGGATCGGCGATGCGATTCGAGGCTTACGAAACCAGCGGCTTCTTTGACGAGATGTTCGAGTCCGACGGCCAGCCGCGCACCGGCGCCGCCATGCTCGTGCGGAAGATCGAGGCCCTCTCCAGCGGTGAGCTCGAACACTGCCAGCGGGCCGCCGAACTGGCGCTACTCAATATGGGCATCACCTTCAACGTCTACGGCCACGAGGCCGGCACCGAGAAGATCTGGCCCTTCGACATCGTGCCGCGGATGGTCGAAGCCCACGAATGGCAACGGATCGAGCGTGGGCTCATTCAACGGACCACGGCCCTCAACCTGTTCATCGACGACATCTACCACGACCAAAGAATCGTCCGCGACGGCGTCGTGCCCGAGGAGCTGATCTATTCCGGCAAGTGTTACCTGGCGCCGTGTGCCGGGTTGAACCCGCCGCGAGGCGTGTGGTGCCACATCTCCGGGATCGACCTGGTGCGCGACGCCGACGGGCAATTCTACGTGCTGGAGGACAACATGCGTTGCCCGTCGGGCGTGTCGTACGTGCTGGAAAACCGCGAGGTGATGAAGCGAACGTTTCCGCAAGTGTTCGAGGGCTTGTGCGTGCGGCCGGTCGACAACTACCCGGACCGGCTGTTGGAGACGTTGCAATACGTGGCGCCCGCGGGCGTGCAGAACCCGAACGTCGTGCTGCTGACGCCCGGCATCTACAACTCGGCCTACTTCGAGCACTCGTTCCTGGCGCAGCAGATGGGGATCGAGCTGGTCGAGGGATCGGACCTGGTGGCGCACGAAGGGTTCATCTATATGCGAACCACGACGGGCCTGCGGCGGGTGGACGTGATCTATCGCCGCATCGACGACGACTTTCTCGACCCCTCCGAGCTTCGGCCCGATTCCATGCTCGGCGTGCCGGGATTGTTAGACGTATATCGGGCGGGTCGGGTAGCGCTGGCCAATGCGCCCGGGACGGGGATCGCCGACGACAAGGCAGTGTACGCTTACGTCCCGCAGATCGTGCAGTACTACCTGGGTGAGGACATGATGCTGCCCAATGTGCCCACCTTCGTCTGCTCCGATGAGAAGCAGCGACAGCACGTGATGGCCAACCTGGACAAGTTCGTCGTCAAGGAGGCCAACGGCTCGGGCGGCTACGGGATGTTGATGGGTCCGTTGGCCTCGAAGAGCGAGCGGGACAAATTCTCGGAGTTGATTGCCCAGGACCCGCGGAAGTACATCGCGCAGCCGATGCTGGCCATCTCCCGCGCTCCGACGATCGTGGAGGAGCATTTCGAGGGGCGGCACGTCGACCTGCGTCCCTACATCCTCTACGGCAAGGAGATTTATGTCTTGCCTGGCGGCTTGACCCGCGTGGCGCTCGAGAAAGGTTCGCTGGTGGTCAACTCGTCGCAGGGCGGCGGAAGCAAAGATACCTGGGTGCTGGGCGCCCGCATCGACGGATCGCACGAGCCCGCGGCCGTAAGTGCCGCCACCAACGGCGCCACGGAGCCCAGCCGATGCTAAGCCGCGTCGCCAACTCGATCTTCTGGATGAACCGCTACATCGAGCGGGCCGAGAACGTGGCCCGCTTCATTGAGGTCAACCTGCACCTGACGCTGGGCCTGGACAACGGGTTTGCCAACCAGTGGGAGCCGCTGGTGATCACCACCGGCGACCACGCCAGCTTCGTCGAGCGCTACGGCGCGGCCACGCAGAAGAATGTGATCGACTTTCTCACGTTCGACAAGGAGAATCCCAATTCGATCCTCTCCTGCCTGAACGCGGCGCGGGAGAACGCCCGCAGCGTTCGCGAGATCATCTCCTCGGCCATGTGGCTGGAGCTGAACAAGTTCTACCTGACGGTGCGCGGGGCCTCGCACGGCGGTTGGTCGGTGTCGCGGGCCCATGATTTCTTCGACCAGATCATCGTCTCCAGCCACCTGCTTTCCGGCATCAGCGACGCTACGATGTCGCACGGCGAAGCGTGGCATTTTGCCCGCATGGGGCAACTGCTCGAACGGGCCGACAAGACGTCGCGCATCCTGGACGTAAAGTACTTCATCTTGCTGCCCAGACCTCAGGACGTGGGGACCCCGCTGGACACCATCCAGTGGGCCGCCTTGCTCAAGAGTGCCAGCGCGCTGGAGATGTACCGCAAGAGCCGCGGGCGGATCTCGCCCGCCGCCGTGGCCGATTTCCTGATCCTCGACAGACATTTCCCGCGATCCATCCGCTTCTGCCTCCTAGGGGCCGAGGATTCCCTGCACCGCATCACCGGCAGCGACCCCGGCACTTTCTGCAACAAGGCTGAGCAACGCCTGGGGCGGCTGCGGGCCGAGTTTGACTACACGCAAGTCAGCGATATCATCGACCAGGGCTTGCACGAATACCTCGATCACTTCCAGACGAAGCTCAACCAGGTGGGCGACGCCATCAGCGAGACGTTTTTCGCGCCCCGACCCGTCGGCGCGCCCGTGCTCGTGCAGGAGCAGTATCAGTGAGCAGCGATCGGCAACCAGCGATTAGCATTTGGCCCGCGCTGACGCCCGCCGTGCGGTCCCTCGGCTAAACGTCCAGGAGGAAGCAATTGCCAACCAGCAATTGGTCGGAGGAAACAGTATCGCGGGCGTCAGCGCGGGCCAAATGCTAATCGCTAGTTGCTAGTTGCTCTGCCATGTTCTTTCACGTCAAACACGTCACGCGCTACGACTATTCATCACCCGTGTACTGCGAGCCGCTCACGGTGCGGCTGCGTCCGCGCGACGATGCGGCCCAGCGGCTGTTGAGCTACCACCTGGGCGTCGCGCCTGCGCCCGTGGGCCGCTCGGAGTTCCAGGACCTCGACGGCAACGTGAGTGCGCGGGTGTGGTTCGCCGGCCGGACGGAGCGGTTGCGCGTCACGAGCGAGTTCGTGGTCGAGACGCTGCGCGCCAACGCCTACGATTTTCTTCTCGACCCGGCGTCGGTGACGCTCCCGTTGGTTTATCCGGCGGCGGTGAAGGCGGCGCTGCTGACGTATTGCGTGCCGCCGGCCGCGGCCGAGCGCGTGTCGCGGCTGGCGAAAAGCGTCGTAGAGGAGGCCGGCGGTCGCACGGTGCCGTTCTTGTCGGCGCTGGCCGCGAGAGTCCGCGCAAGCTGCCAGACCCGCATTCGCGAGCACGGCGCGCCTTGGCCGGCCGAGCGCACGCTGGCCGAGGGCACGGGCTCGTGCCGCGACCTGGCCGTGGTCTTCAACGAGGCCTGCCGCGCCGTGGGCATCGCTGCGCGATTCGTCAGCGGCTACCAACAAGACGACGCCGGCGACCAGTTGCCGCAACTGCACGCCTGGAGCGAGGTCTATCTACCGGGAGCCGGCTGGCGCGGCTTCGACCCGGCCAAGGGCCTGGCCGTCGCCGACCGCCATGTCGCGCTGGCGGCCGCCGCCCACTCGGCTGACGCCGCGCCGACCTCCGGCACGTTCCGCGCCACCGGCGCCACCTCGCGACTCACCGCCGAAATCACCGTGCACGTCACGGCCGAGAATCCCTGCCAGTCGCAGGCGCAGCAGCAACTAGCGATTAGCGACTAGCAACTAGCCGGACGGTCCCGGCCGCGGACACAAGCCCGAAGCGCCAGCGAGGGAGCGTGTCGTCTCCCTCGCTGGCGCTTTGGGCTTGTGGGAGTGCGGAAATCGCCGCGGTTGTCATTTCGCGGAGCGAGGCCCATACTTGAAGTGTCCGGCCGACAATCGGCCGGCTCCTTCGCGCAGCACGCTTTTCGCCCCGCCTGTTGCGCGCCACGCGGCTTCGAGCGGAACAATCCTTGCATGGCCGACGCCCCGTCGAACCTGCGCGAATCGACGACTGACCCCGATCTCTCAGGGCGGCAGCTCGACGATTTTCACTTGCTCCGCCGGCTGGCCCACGGCGCCATGGCCGAAGTCTACCTGGCCGAGCAGGGCTCGCTTCGTCGGCAGGTGGCCCTGAAGGTGCTCAAAAGCGAACTGGCCAAGGACGAGAGCTACGTCAAGCGGTTTCACAACGAGGCCCACGCCGCCGCCAGCCTGGTGCACGCCAACATCGTGCAGATTCACAGCGTGGGCTGCGCCGACGGCGTGCACTATATCGCCCAGGAATACGTTCAGGGGCAGAACCTGGCCGAATGGATGGCCCGCCGCGGCCCGCCCGACTTGACGTTGGCGGTGAAGATCATGCGGCAGGTGGCCGCGGCGCTGTCGAAGGCGGCCGAGCGCGGCATCATTCACCGCGACATTAAGCCCGAGAACATCATGCTCGCCCGCACCGGCGAGGTGAAAGTGGCCGACTTCGGGCTGGCGCGGCAATCGGGCGACGGCGCGGCCCCCAACCTGACGCAGGTCGGCGTGACGATGGGCACGCCCTTGTACATGAGCCCCGAGCAGGTCGAGGGGCGGGCGATCGATCCCCGCAGCGACCTGTATTCCTTTGGCGTGACGTGCTACCAGATGCTGGCCGGGCGGCCGCCGTTCCGCGGCGAGACGGCGCTGGCGATCGCGGTGCAGCATTTGAATTCCCAACCCGAGCGGCTCGAGCTATCACGCCCCGACCTTCCGCCGGCCATGTGTCGCATCGTTCACAAGCTCTTGGCGAAGGATCCCCAGGGCCGGTACGAGAGCGCCCGCGAGCTGTTGCGCGACCTCCGCGGTCTGCAAGTGCCGGGCGAGACCGAACCGGAAGCGGAGGATGTCGAGGGCGCGGCCCTCGCCGCCGACACGGCCGAAGTGGGCGCGGGGCTGGCCACTTCTCGCTTGGCCGTGGTCATGAAGTCGCAGGCCCAGCCCGTCATTCGACGACGCCAGTACGTGCTATGGGCCGCGGGATTGCTATCGGCCTTCGCGGCCGGCGGCCTTGCCGCGTGGGCCACGCGCGAACCCTTCTTGTTGGCCGAATCGGAAGAGGTGCGAATCCCCAAGGAGAAGACCGCCGGCGAACAGTTCATGTTCGCCCAGATCGCCTCCACTCACCGCGAGGCATGGCTGAAGAGCGTGGGGCAATATTTTCCCGAAGCCGACCACTATGTCGCGCGCTCGAAGGAGGAACTCGCCCGATACTACATGCGGCTACCTCGCGATGACGAGGCGCTCGAACTGTTCCACGAGCTGGCCAACATGACGGAGCCGGAATTCAAGGCGTATGGGCTGGCCGGCGAAAGCATAGTCTTGACGCGGCAGAAAAAGTGGGACGAAGCTTTGCAATCATTGGCCAAGCTGGCCCCCTTGCGGTCCGATCTGAACGACGCGCGGATGGCGTCGCTCGCGCTGTGGGCCTTTCGTGAAAACCGCAATCGCATGGGGGAACAGGAGAAGCGCGAATGGGATGAGTGGCAGCGCACGCTCCCCAGCGAAGAGGCCGACAGCCAGGACGGCGGTTGACAGCCGCCGCCCGCTTCGGTAGGAAGCTAGATTCGCACGTTCGTCCTGCCCCCATCGTCTAGTGGCCTAGGACGTCGGGTTCTCAGCCCGAAAACCGGGGTTCGACTCCCCGTGGGGGTACTGGACATAACGGCAAGTATTCGCAGGATGCCGCAGGCCCCGGCAAAACCGGGGCTTTCTCTTGCGCGTCCAGTTGCTCTTGCGGCTCCCTGCGCTCCTCTGCGTGCGCGTGCTGCGCCGTTTTCTGCGCCGCTTTTGACGGACCGCCCTGGACGGCCCGCGCGAAGTGCTCATCGGTCAATTGCAGGTAATGCTTTCGCGCGACGGATTCACTGTTGCCGATCCAGGCACAGACAACGTGGGCCGGATATTCTTCCATCAACTCGGTTTCGCGCGTGCTCCGCAGGTTTTGCCAGGGCTTGCCCCAGGGCGTCAGGCCAGCCCGCCGGATGATGCGGTCCAATTGGGTTCGCAAATTCACGTGGCCGCCGCGATAGCGGGTAACGACGTACTCGGTCCCCGGTTCGGCTTGGTCGAATACCGCTTCCAGGTGCGGCCGCAGTTCCGGGAACATCGGGATCAACCGCGCCTCTTTCCCCTCGATATGTTCCGTCTTGGGGCTGGGAACGCGAATCCGATTGTTTTCCCAGTCGATGTCGCCCCACTTGAGTGCCAGCGATTCGCTTGGCGTTCGCACGCCCCCGAAACGTGCCAGGGCAAACAGCAAGCGCCATTCGGCATCGGGGCAGGCGTCGAGCACTTTGGCCGAGTCGTCGCGCGTGACGAAGTAGAATCGACTCGGATTCCCCCGCACCGCCGAGACAAGTTCGGCAAATGGGTTTTCCGTCACCATTTTGCGCCGCAGTGCAGCCCGAAAGAACTGCTTTGCCCGGCCGCACAGTCGGCGCACCGTGTTTTCCGCCAAGCCCTGCCCGACCAGCCAGAGGCGAAACTTGTCGGCGTCGCCGGTCGTGAAACTCCGCAAGCGCCGGTCCGCGCCAAAGCACTCGACTAGCTTGCGGCCCGCTTGCTCAAGGCGAACGACCGTTCGGGCCTTGATGTCGGAACGGGCCGAAATGTACTGCTTGATGAACCCTTCGAGCGTATCGGACGCCTTGGCTTCGGGCTTCGCTATCAGCCCGACCGCCGCGAGTTTCTTGGCCATGCGAGGTTCCAAGTCGGCAACCCATGCGGCAAGGTCTGGTTCCATCGGCCGCTTGAGCAACTTGGCTTCCAGCAGTTGTTCGACGCGATGCTTGACGCCTTCGGCTGCGCGCCCTGACACCTTGCCAAGCCGGATTGTCTTGCGGTCGCCGCTGGGATCGACGAACAAGATTCGTCGTCGGCTGCCTGGATCGTTTGCGATGCTCGCCATTGCTCATTGTCCTTTCGTATCGGGCTTGCGGCCGAGGTGGATTGTCAGTTCCAGGCATTCGCCCAGGGCGTTCAAGGCTTCCATCGAAAGCCCGCGCTGGCCCAGGTAGAACTTGCTGAGCGTGGCTTCGCTCAGGCCGGTCTCTTTGGCGATGCGGTAGCGTGTCAGGCCCGAATCGTCGATTGCCTGCCGCACTTGGTCCGTCAGGCTTTTGGTCCTTCGCTTGGTCATGGCAGTATCTTATCCCATGCTATCCTTTTCGTCTAGTATCGTTCCATACCAAATTGTGAATGCGCTGAATCGCCCGCATCGCCCGCAGTCCCGCCGGACAGAACGGCCGCCGTGGATCGGCACGTCCTGCCAAGTCGTCGAACCGCATCGGCAAACCGCTTTCACGGGCCGCGCTGGGGCGTCTCTCGTTGGCACGGGCAGAGCCGGGGCCGCTTCGGGGACGGGCCGCAGCATGGCCAGCAATGCAGCCTTGTGGGCTTTCAGCCGATCCAACAGGTCGGGCGTCAGGGCGTCTTGTGGTGCGTCAATGGTCAACCGCGGTCGCCGGCCAGGAAGAGCCGGATGCCGTGGGCGTCGCATTCAGCCAACAGTTCGGCGAGTATCGAGGTCGCGCCGGTCATATCGTCATCCGCACGCGGTTTGCGATTTCGGATTGCTCCAAAGCGCTCCCGATATTCCCAGAATTGCCGTTTTCGGGTTCGCCCGGCGAATTGCGGGAATTATGGGAGCGCCTTTCCGGCTTCGCGTCGGCGAAAGTCGCCGGATTCACTTCGTAGGCCGGGGACGGGGGACGGCCAGGGCCGGTCGTTTCCGCCGGCTTGGGTCGGATGTATCCCCGCCGCGCCAGTTCGGCCAAGGCCGGGTCGATGTCTTCCGCTTTGGGGAATCGCCGCTTGCCGTGGTGCTGGGCTTCACTCTTGGTGAACTCCCGCCGGCCGTGGCGTTCGATCCACCGCAGAACGTAGCGGGCGTCGTCGTCGGCTGTTTCTTCGCTGGCCAACATGATGTTCAACACGGCTTCGGCGTGCGGAACTAGGTAGCGGGCGATTTCGACGGCCGCCGCGATGGTTCGCCCCTCGATGCGCCCGGCCGGGCCATGCTCCACGCAATGCAGCACGGCCACCAGCCGCAGCGTTGCGCCGGCCAACTTAGCGCCCCAGTCGCGCATGATTTCCATTTGGCCGCCATCGCCCAGCATGGCTTCGATTTCGGTTTCCCATTCCCGCAGCAAGACCGCCGCGTCGGCTTCCAGGTGCAACACGAATTCGCCTTCCACTTCGGCTAGTGCTCGCACCGCTTGGCGATACGCTTCCCGCGTGGCGTCGGAAACCGGCGCGGGGGCGATTTCCCGGTGGCCGATCCAGCTTTGCGGGGCCGCGTACAGAAACCGCGCCAATAGCCCCCGGCCGCGAAAGGCTGTATTCTCGGCCAGACACTCGATAACCTCCGGCTGCATCGCATAGGCGCACGTCAGCGCCGGCCGCTCCACGCGAACGCTCTTGCGGCTCACCCGATCCGTAATCAGGTCATCGCCCGAATGCCCCATCAGGTACACGCCGAATTGCGGAATTCCGCTCTTGGAATACAAGCCGGCCATCAGGTCGAACACGCCCCCTTCGGGCGACATACTGGCGATGCGCCCGCCCTGGTCGGCCAGCATCATGCCCAGCTTTTCCGCCGTGGCGTCATCGACGATCAACTGGGGCAAAACCGGCTCGGCTTGCTCGGCCAGGTCCGCCGCCAGGTTGCCGGCTTGGTGTCGGGCTTCGGCGTCTCCCTTCTCGGCCGCCAACTTTTCCAGCTTCCGCAACCGCGCTTCGTCTTGCCGTCGGTCAGATAGCTCGCGGGCTACAACCGGCCGCGCGGCTTCGATCAACTCCACTTCCAACTCGCGTAGCGGTTTCATTGCGTCGGCGAAGACCGCCGACTTGCGGTTGCCGGGTTCCAACAACACGGCCACGAACAGGTTGACCGGCTCGCGCCAGCCGGCGCGCGGTTCGACAACCACACGCCGGGCAATCGTTGCGGAACACACCGCGACCGCGAGCAGCCCGGCGAGGTCCGCAGGCGTTTGCGTGGCGTGCGATTCGGCTTCCACAAATTCGCGCAGGACGTTGGGCAGTGCGTGCGTCGGGAAGTCCGGCAGGTCCAGCACGTCGAACGAGACGACTTCGGGCCAAGGCTCCGCTGCTGCGGATGTCCAATCGGATGCCGCCTTCACCAGCCGCAGTAGTTCGTCTCTGGTTCCGCCGGCTGCAATCCAATCGCTTACGTCCCCTTTCGGTGGCAGGCCGGGCAGTTCGACAACCCGAACCGCTTGGGCGATGCCGTGGAGTGATTGCGCGACTTGCTGGGCGTGCTTTCGGCCCGGTTCGTCATTGTCGGCCAGCACAAGCACATCGCGGTTCCGCAGAAACTCCGCGTGCTCGGCGGTCCACTTTCCCGCGCCGCCAGCGTTGCAGGTCGCGACGATACCTAGCCCGCGGAGCGCGTCAACATCCTTCTCGCCTTCGACGACGAAAACGGGTGCCGTCGGATCGGCCAGCAATTCGGGCAGGCGATACGGAACCACGCGCACCCCTTTGACTGACCAGTCCCAGCCGCCCCCAGGCTTGGGCCGCCGCTGCCGAAAGTCCTTCGGGTCGATGCGTACCACTTGGAAAAGCACGTTGCCGGCTTCGTCGCGGTAGTCGTAGGTGGTGACGATCCGGGGCTTGCCGTTCGACTTGTTGGGCAGCGACGGCGCATCGGCCATCAGGTCGGCCAGTGTCAGCCCCCACGCCGCTACGACGGCGGCCGGCTCGCACCGGGCGTGGCAATGGAGCAGCACACGGCCATCCTCCGCTTCGGTGATTGACAGGCTCGCCCGTCGGTCGTCGTGCGCTGGGCATCGGGCCGACCAGCCCTTGGTGGTCTTTCGGGCGTCGGGCAGCTTGGCCAAAATTCGATCAATGGCGCTCATCGCTGGCCCCTTTCGCGGCTTCGGCTTGCCGGCTGAGCCAGGCTTGAAGCTCGACCGTCGGGTACAAGACCGTCCGCCGCTTACCGCTGCCGACGCGCACACACGGGATATGCCCGTCGTGGGTCAGTTGCCAAAGCAGTCGAGGGCTGATTCCCAGGGCCTTTGCCGCTTCACGCGGCCGCAGTGCGAGAGGCGGCGTTGCAGACGGCGGATTCGGTCGAAACGGGGCGGGGGCATCACTCATGCGCCACCCCTTGCCGCGTGTTGCGGCGTCCCCGCATGCGTACCCGCACGCCAAGCTCGTCCAACTCGTCTCTTGCACGGGCCGCTTCTGCAAAATCGTTCGTGACCCAGGCGTGAATCAGCACAGAGAAGAGCGCAACGATTCGCGCCGCGTGATCCCGGTCGGGATCGGAGAGTCTCGCGGTCATATCCGCTCCTTTCGTCAAAGAAGACGAAGGACAGGCCGCGTTGCGTGAGCGTTGCGTTGCGTAGCGTAGAAATGCCCGCTTTTCCCGTGTCGGACGCGAATCAGCGTTGCGTTGCGGGTTGCGTTTCTTAGGTCTGGCAATCTTGACAGACCGGAGCCGTGCCGACCTTGTCGGGCGTCACTTTCATTGGCTCGCCGCATTCCGCGCAGTATTCCCGCACGTACTTTGACCCCGGAATCGGATGCCCACGATCCGATTGATCGTCGCCCGCATCCGGCGGGGCGACCGCATCAACATCCCGCGAACCGGAGTCGGCACTGACTGTGACGTGCCCTCGCGGCAAATCAGTTTTGTTGCCGCGGGCGAACGCTGCTGCGGTTTGGTACTCCCGGCTTCGCGATAATCGGGACTTGTGTTTACCGACACGGCGGGCGATTTCGGCGTCTGGCCAATCGGGGTGCTCCCGGACAAGGATCATGGCTTCAGCCAACCACTTAGCTTTCGTCGCGTTCTTGGCTTCCCCGGACGTGCCAGGCCGGTCATTGGCGCCCTGGACCGTCGCGCCCTGGACCGTCACGTCAGGCGCCGTCGCGCCCGCGGACTGTCGTGCCTGACCCGCCAGCCAATCACACACAGCCGCGTATTGCTCCGATCGCCGCCGCCATTCGTCGGGATCGGTGGCACCGATTGCCCCTTCGTTTTGCCATCGGAGAGCATGGGGGTTCAGAGGGGCGTCAGGGCTCTCGGCAACGGCCGATACGATGAGTGCCCATGTTCTCGCCCACTGGCCCTCGGCATCAGCCGTATTCATGGTTTCGGCTGGCCAAGGCAAATCGGCGTCGATCCGTAGACGACCACTATCGACCGCACGCTTGAACGCGCGGGCCGCCTCGATGCACGTATCGCGGAGCAGCAACGGGGAATCGGCCCGTCGGAACCGTGCTGCGAGCGACATGAACTCGTGTCTTGTGGGATTCTCGGCAGGCGTGCGGCTGTGCTGGCCTCCACCGCGATTGGCGTCCGGCTCGGTACGCCGCGATCGAATGCCTTCGGCGATTTGCCCCTCGCGTGCGATCAATGCGATGAACTGCTGCCCATCGAACCGATCGAGCTTTCGCAGACGCATCTGAACCAACTCTTTCCAGTTCGAGACACGCCCATAGGGAGGCAACCGCACGTGAGTTTTACCGATGGCGGGATTGAACCCGACCAGCGAAGTCGATCCCACCGCTTCGCCAATCTCGTGGAGAATCCGCTCGGCAACTCGCCACGCAAGCGCGTGATAGCTCGCGGCGCTCAGGCCCATCATGGATTTGATATTCGCGGGCATCGCCTCCGCGAATTCCCGGACGGCATCCGGCGTATCCTTCTGACCGGCGTATGATTGACATAGCACCTCGATCAAGAACGCCGGGTCGGATGGCGAGTGCTCAGGCGACATAGGGTCGGGCAGACCGTGCGCCCAGTCGATGAGCTTGGCCGCGTAACCCGCAATGTCTTGTGCCGCGCGGCTGAGGTCTGAAATGTCCGCGTCGCCAGTTCGATCCAGAAGATCGGCCGGCGGGGAAGAATCCGCCATGAAAGGGCTCCATTTGGATCGGGCCAGCCCAGGCGCGCGGCGGCCAAATGGAGAAACCGGACCGCGCCCCAGGGCTGCGTGGCGGCCGGTTTGCAACCCGGCCATGCCGTCCCGGTGCTCGTACTTTATCAGCTTTTGGCCATGCGCGCGGCAAGTAGCTTTGCAATGGCCGGGTCAAACCCAAGTCCGCTCCCCAGGGTGCCAAGCAGTCGCTCTGCCTGATGCGCCTCTTGGCAACTTCGATAGGTCAAGCCGTGGCACGTCCGGCAGCCGAAGTACCGCGCGCCGGGTGGCAGATAGACCTTGCCGACGCGCCGGTTGCAGGGGAAACCGCCCACGATCAACGGACAAGTGAACCACCACCGCTCGCCATTGAAATTCGTTGCGGTAGTCTGTAGGCGTATCGGGACCCGGACATCCTCTTGGTCGCGCCAGCGGTAGTGCAGCGTGAGGATCGGCCAGCCGGCAGGCCCCTCGACCACGTAGCCCGCAGAAGACTGGCGGCCGCCTGCCCACGTCCAGGTGATGATGCCCGAAGCCCCTGGAAACAATCGGCCGCGGAATTCGCCGACCGCCACGGCCGCCGATTCCTCGACGGTCGACTTGCTGTCGTACCGATGCCAGTCGCCGCTACCGATCCCGCCCATTACTGCCCCCGAGCCCCCCTGGGGTTATTGCCAAAATCAATTGGGAATGTTCGGTGGGGGCAAGCGCAGCCCCACAGAATTTGCGGCCCCGGCGCAAAGGCCCCACCAGCCTCCCAGGCGTTTCGGGACGTTCTGGCATCCGACGGCCCCACTGCCCACTATGCCGTGATTCTACCACAAGGGCGCCAACTCCGTCTGCCGCGTCGCTCGCAGGTTGCGGACGGCCAAAGTGGACGGACCGCGCCTCCCACAGCAACGTAGGCCACAATCCGTCAAATTCTGGTTGCGACGGATTGCGATTCGCTGCGAATACGCGCGTGGACGCATAGGCGCGGGCAACGTAAAGGCTGGCTACGACACTCTGGGCGTGACGGGCGTAAGGCGCCGTCCTGCATGCCTCATCGCGGCCGTTGGTAGGCGATCTCGCGGAGCAGCTCTCGCTGCTCGCGGACATCCTCTGCTACGTCAATGGCGAGCTGGATGAGTTCGGCAATAGCAAAGCAGGATACGGCCCACGCCGCTCCAAAGAACAGCCCTATTCCGACTAGCTGCGCATCGGGTCTGCGCCCTTCGAGCAACGGATACGCCACAAATACAAGTAACGTCACAATGACCACCAGCGTCGCCGATATGCGGAAAATTGAAGCAACGATGTGCAGCGCGCGAAACCGTGGGCTTCGCTGTCGCGCGACGGTGGCGACGCGGCTGGCGTCACTCGTATCGGCTGTCGATTTATTTGAGACAGGGCCTTCATGGGCTTGGCCGACTGCTACTGGCGCTGGCCCACGGTTCGTGCGATCGCGTTCGCTTCCAGGCAATGGCGGTGGTAGGGACGGCTTGCCGTCCAGGGCCGGCGCGACCGCCATGACCGCCGATCGTTTGGCGTCGTTGACCTGCGGTTTGGCCGGCACGACCGCTGCCGATATCTCGTGGGCTGCGATCGGCTGAGTAGCCTTGACGACTAAACCCTGCACCTGCGACGCGCTGACCCATTTGCCTTCGGCGCTCCTGCGGATCAACGTGTCCGGGCCGATGGTCCCCCTCTCAGCTTTTGCCTTGAGTTCGGCAGCCGACACCGGTCCGACCATTTCGCCCATGACTTGGAAATACCACTCGCTGGCCATTGGTCTCGCCCTCCACAGCTTGCCGTGCGGATTGCAGCACTACGAGTATCGACAGCGGTAAGCGCGATATCAAGCAACCCCTATCGCGTGCCACGCCGGGCGCCGCACGATTGTTTTGACTGCCGGCTTGTTGTAGGATCGCACGCAAACGCGGTCACGATGGCCAACCCTGCGACGGTCTCTCTCCGTTTTGACAGAATGTGCATCCGCCTTCGTACTTGCGCCGCGACCGGTTTTGTCCTGATGACGCTCTCGCTCTCTGGTTGCTCGGGCTGCACGCAGAAGTCCGATCCGCGGACTCCTGAGCCAGAGCCGCGGCCCAGCGCCTCGACCACCGCTGAGCCCGTTGAGAAGCCAATCGAGCAACCGAAGGGGCAGGATGAAGCAGTCGCCCAGGATACCAGCGGATCACCGCCAGGCGATTCCAGCGACGCGGCCCAGCAGGACGACGCGGGTGAGGCAGGAAGCGCGACCGAAGAGAGCGGTAATGCTCGGCCTGCGCGATCGACCGAATCCGGCAAATCGTCGGGGGTGGCGTCGATTCCAGTCGATGCCAATGACAATTCGGGGGGTGGCGGTGAGCCCGCAACCGGCAAGTCCCCACCGGGCGGCCCGAAAGACGCTGCGACAGCGCGCCGGCAGGCGACAAAGGCGCTTGACCGTGCCGAGAAGGCAGCAGGCTCCGGAGATTTCGGTCGTGCGTTTCAGGAAAGTGTCACAGCCTGGCGAAGTGTTTTGCCCTTTCGTGCTGACCCCCAGTGCAAGTCGCTCGCCTCTTCAGCCGAGCAGAAGATGAAACAATATGCGGAAGCTGCAAATTCTGCGGTTCCCGAAACGCCGAGCAGCGCCAAGCCGCTCTCGGTGAAATGACGCCGTCTTTTTCCGCTGGGATTCCCCGAAAAGTCGCCGCTATGTGGGGCTGCCCCGTGCGGCAAAATGCTTGAACCGCGCCCTCAAGCAAGTAGGATAGAGGGGCTCTTTTCCACCTTATCCATCTGTATTGTCCTGTATTGTCAGGCGGGCTCATTCAGATCGCGGGACGCAGCGATGCGATAGTGGACGACGCGGGCCGACTCCCAACGGAGAGCATGATGGGCCAGGGGATGAATCGCTCTTCGATTCCCATTCAGTTGCGCGTCACGTGCCCGCATTGCTGGAGCCGCTTTGCGGCCGAAGACGCGCTATGGATTTCGCAGCATCCGGACCTTGTTGGCGATCCGCGTCTTGGGACCGATCAGCAGCAGCGATTCCTTCCCACACGCTTCACCGTCGAAGGTGCAGCGATCGACTCCCGCGGGTTTGCCTGCCACGGATTGGCCTGTCCCAAGTGTCACCTGACCGTGCCTCGGGCGCTCTTCGAGATGGAGCCTCTCTTCATCTCGATTCTGGGCGCGCCCTCGTGCGGCAAGTCGTACTTTCTTGCCGCCATGTCGTGGCAGCTCCGCAAGACGCTCCCACACTCGTTCTGTATGGCCTTCAGCGACGCCGACCCGGCCATGAACCATTACCTCAACGAGTACGAAGAGATTCAGTTCCTCAACCCGAATCAGGACCAGCTCGTCGCCATACGCAAGACCGAAGAGCAAGGCGACCTGTACGACACCGTTTTGTACGGCGAGCAGGCGATCCGCTTCCCGCGCCCGTTCATCTTCGCGCTCCGTCCGTTGGAAGGTCACGTGAATTACGGTTCGTCAGCGCGAATCTCCAAGGGACTCGCGCTCTACGACAATGCGGGCGAAAGCTTCCTGCCGGGCAGCGACACCGCGGCCAGCCCTGTCACGCGACACCTGGCCCTCTCCCGTGCGCTGATGTTCCTGTTCGATCCGACGCAGGACCGCAGGTTCCGCGAAGCGTGCCGTGGCAAGACAGACGACCCGCAAATGCAGGAGCGATCCGCCCGGCTTGACCGCGAGCGGCCCGTTCGCCAGGACACGATTCTGCTGGAGGCAGCCGATCGCGTTCGCCGCTATGCCGGGCTGGCCCAAGCGGCCAAGCACTCGCGACCCTTGATCGTTGTGGTGACCAAATACGACTGCTGGGCGTCGCTATTGGACAATGAACCGCTCGACGATCCGTGGGTACAAGGCAAACGCCGACCCTCATGTGCTCTGGACAAGGAAGTGATTCAGGAGCGATCGCAAAAGCTTCGCAAAGTGCTCTGGCAACTGACGCCCGAAATCGTCGCCGCGGCCGAGGGGTTTGCTCAGCAGGTGATCTACATCCCAGTCAGCGCCATCGGACGCAGCCCCGAGAGCGACCCGCAAACCGGCGCGCTCGGTATCCGGCCGCGCGACATTCATCCCCGCTGGGCCGAAGTGCCGCTTCTGTACTTCCTGGCTCATTGGTGTGAGGGAATGATCCCCTACCGCAAGCCGAAGACGCACCGCATTGGGCCTGACGATGACAACGACACGGGCACGGTGCCCTTCGGTGCGGCACGGAATCGCCGAGAGACGGCGTGACGATGATCCAGGAAATCTACTACACGTCCGCCCCCCGCGGTCTAAAGGCTGGCAGCCGAGGGTTCTGCACGGTCGTCAGCACGGCGGGCATGGCCAAGAACCTGGCCGACCGGCTGGAATCGCTTAGCGGATACCGTCACCTCTTCGGCCCGCAGGACCCGCAGGCGCCGCTGAATCCGGTCGTCTACTCGCACCTGCGGCTGGCAGTGGGAGGACGGCAGTACCACGTCCTCTCGCGCATCTGCGACGCGGGGCTCGACTATACGCAGCGGACCAACAAGTTTGCTCACCATGTCGTCCTAGATACTGCTGATCTGCCGGCCGGAGGTCCCGCGTGGCTCTTGTCCTTGCCCGGCTTCGTGCAGGCGACGTGGGACGGCGAGACCCGCACGCTGCCGGGCGGCCGGCGTCCGCCGTCGGGCGACGCACAGGCCGGAGTGTGCCGCGCTTGGCAACAATTGACCGGCGATGCCGGGTGGGGAGGGGCGCTTGCGGAAACAGCGCTGCCTGGATCGAACCGTCGGGCGGTCGTGGTCTTCGCACCAGGCATGGACATGTTGCAGTTGGTTGCCGAGGCCCTCGCCCTTCTATCGCCGGAGCAGCGCTGGGAGGTCACGTTCTCCACATATTTCACGAAGCTGCCGCCGGGCATCGATTGCAAATGGCGGTTCGTGGTCGAAGGTTCGCCGGAGGCCGCTGCCGCCCGGCCGACGCCACAAACGCTGGTCATCAACCTCTGCTCCAAGCAATCCGCCCCAGCGGCTAGCGCGCTAGCGGTGGCGGCCAGAACGGGCGTTGCACCGAAGTTGTCGGCCGCTCCGGTTTCCGGGTTTCCCGGCGACGAGCATCCAATGCCTGCCGAGCTTGGCGGCGATACCATCGACGAAGCCGATGAACTCGGGCTTGCGCTACGGCCAGGCGAGAGCCGTAGCGTTCGTGCACCGGCTGCGGCCAATGTCGGATCGGCGGGCAGTCGCGGGTATGACGTGGGACCCCCGCCGCTGCCGGGCGTGCAACTGGATCGGCTTGGCGCGCCAACTTCGCGACGCCGATTCGAGAAAAAAAGACCGTGGGGCCTCATTACCGCAGTCGTTGCCCTCTTCGCGGCGGTGGCTGGTGCCGGAATCACGGGTGCCGTGCTCCTCAGCAAAGGGGCACCTGAGCTTACGAGAAGCAATGAACAGGCCACTCCGGCATCCGCCGGACGTGGAACGCCGAAGGGCGCAGACGTTACGGACATTGTTCTCACGATTACACCGGTCGCAACACCGATTAACGCTGCCAACGCGATCGGCGCGTCGGCAAGCGGCACAGCCGAGCCTGGCGCCAGCGTCAGTGTCACGTGCACCGACGACGCAAATCAAAAGACCGACCCCTGCGTCGCGACGGCCGACTCATCTGGCAAATGGACCGCAACCGCTATCGATCTAAGGAGCCTCAAGGACGGTATGATCACTTTCACCGCTGCTGCTAAAAATGCAGCCGGAAACACTGCTCAGACTAGCGCGACCGCGACCAAGGACGCCGCAGCCCCGACAATCTCCATCGCGCCGCTCGCACATCCGATCAATAGGGAGAATGCCGCAAGTGTGTCAGTAAGCGGCACGGCCGAGGCAAACGCAAGTATTTCGTTGATAGCCACCGACACCGCAAGTCACAAGAGCGGGCCAAGCACTACTATGGTGGACTCGTCGGGCAAGTGGCACGTGGCCAACGTTAATCTGAACAGTCTCGACGACGGGAAGATCACCTTCATGGCTACGGCCGCCGATGCCGCTGGAAACAAGAAGGCGGACAGCATTGAAGCGACCAAGGACACCACACTCCCAACCGTCGAGATCGCCACGGTTACAACAATCATCAGCGCAGCAAATGCCAAGAACGCGGCCGCTTCCGGCACAACGGAGCCGGGCGCAAGCATCACGATCGTGGCCAGTGACAGCGAAAATGCACAAAGCCCAATGCGCACGGCGACCGTCGACTCAGGCAACTGGTCAGTGGATGGCATCGACGTGAGCAGTCTCGCCGATGGCGAAATCAGTTTCGCGGCTACGGCCACAGATAGTGCCGGAAACCATGCCACCGCGACGCGCGCGGTTAAAAAGGCGGGCAATCCGTTCGTTGGTCTACCCGATGCTCTTCCGATTCCTCCTTTCGCGAGCAAGAATGACTGTCAAATCCACAACGTCATGGTCTCAGAGAGTCAATTGTCATTGACCATTGATGGTCAAGGGATCGTTCAAGATCGGCTAAGCATCTATTGCAAGCGCGACTCACACACAGAGCGCCCGACATGGGGTGTGTACTTTTCTGGGAAAGAAGGAAATGTGGGCGTGCTTGGTGATGACCCAACCAGAATTGCTCGTTTTGTATTAGACGCAGGAACGCTGAGCTTCTCTTGGGACGCCCGCGTCACGCCCGAGTTCGATTTGCGGAATTGCGTTCTGATTCTGAGCAGCGAGGGGAACACCTATCCCCTACAACTTCGGTCGGCGGAGTCAAGGTCGGCGCTTTCTGTCCAAAATCTGAAGGATGACAACGTCGCTGCGGAAATTGCGCTCGATTCCATGCCGCCCTTTCAGCGGCTAAGGATTCGAGTCAATGGCGTTCGATCGAATGCCAGTGAGCCACTTCAGGGGCAGACGAAGTCGACAGCGCGGCCGGATCGGGCCGCGGTGGTGGTTCGTTACTCGCTGCAAGACGTACTACAGACGGTTGACGGTATTCGTGCCGCTCCTCCACCGAAGGAACTGAGACCGCAGACACGCGACGCTTTTGCAGATCGGCTCATGGATGAAATCCGCAAATCCTTCGCCGAGTATGAGCAGTCGGTTGTGCTGCTCCTGGAACTAGGGCAGGCAAAGAACCGACCGTCGGTTGTTCAGGTGAGGATGCGTTTTGGCAAGGTCACGGGTCGGGCTGTCGATGCCATTTCGGACGAAACTATTGACCAGATGTCCAACATCGGTTTTCAGCGGTTACAACCACAAGAAATTAACAAAAGGGCCGGTGCGTTGGCGAGTGAGGTGCTCGGCGCAGTGCTGAGAATCGATCAGGAAGCAAAAACACGGGACAAATTGCCGGTTTTTCATGACGCGCTTCTAAAAAAAGCGGCCCGCGGTGTGCATGCGCATGCGCTCCTCGTACTCGTCGACAAGCTCATTGCCTCGCTGGTCGACTATGAGGTGTACATGCCTTTCGAGGAATCGAAGAGTCGCGTGGTATTGGTCCGAAGCGACGTGAAGAGTGAGTTGTAAGCGATGCTCGACCATCAAAGAATTGTTGACGACATCCGCAGCGCCATGTACTCGGTGACGCCCGAGTCGTTGGACATGCTGCGCTTGGCCGTCGCAGATTATTCGGTCGCATGTGATGAGACGAACGAGCGGTTGCGGCAATGCAATTCGCTCCTCAAGCAGGGACTGCGGAGTGAGGCGATCCAGGCGTGCGAGGTCGAGCCGAACCTGCTCGACGTAGTGGCAACGCTTGACTTTGCTGAGCGCGACCAACTGGTGGCTATTACCCAGCAAAATGGCCTCGCGGTTCCGCCAGGATTGTCGATGGAGGTGGCGTCGGAACTCAATGAGGCGTACGCGATCCAGGCGCCCCTCGAATCGCTGTTGCGTCAGCACCGTCTGCTGGCAATCGCGCGCGGGCCGCTGGCCCCGAGGCTCAAGACGCTGCGGTCGATCGCGCGTCTCGACAAGCACAACTTCGTCTGGCAGGACGATGTCCGGCTCTTTGAAAAGGAACGTCTCAAGGAGATTCAGCGCGAGGCGAATCAGGCGGCAAAGGCGGGCGAAGTGGCCGTGCTCGACTCTCTGGCCGAGGAGTTGGCCGACAAGCAGTGGCAGCAAAAACCTCCGAAGGAGCTAGTCCAGGGAGTCGGTGAAATCGCGCATAGGGTCCGCCACAAGCAGACACGCAAGGAGCTTGAGGAGTTGGAGCCCGCGCTCAACAGCGCCTTTGCTGCATTCGATGTCGAGGAGGGGCGACGCTTGCGCGGGCGATGGAACGAATGCGTCGAGATTCTCCCACTCGAAGGCGACCCGCTCGCCGACCGTGTCGCGCCGGCGCTCGACTGGCTGCGCGAACAAGACGAGCAGGAAGAGCGATTGGGGAATCATGAGGCGTGCGTGGGCGCTTTGGAGTTTGCGCTTGATCGCCATGACCACACCATCGCCGAGCTGGAGCGCTTGTACCATGCGGCCGTGCGTCACGGCCACGATCTGTCGTCGTTCCTGGAGCGGCGCTATCAGGCCAAGATCAAGGGGTTGGAGTTTGCGGCGCGGCGGCGATCGGTGCTCATCATCACGTCGGTAGTGAGTGTCGTTGTGCTAGTCGCCGGCGTGCTGGCTGCAATGGCCTGGATGCATCACCGCTCCAATGAACTCGCCGGTCACGTGGCCGCGCTCTCTCAGTTGATTACCGACGGGAAGCTGCACGAATCGCAAAAGTACGCCGACGAATTGACTCAGTCGTCACCGCGGATCGCACACAGCCCAGAAATCGAGAAACTGGTGGTTCGACTCGACGAGGATGTGAAGAAGGAACAGTCGCGGCAAGAGCAGTTCCAGCATGCGATTGCGCGGGTGAAGGCCGCCGGTTTTGACGAGCCGGATCACGATGCCCTGAAACGCGCCGAAGAGTCGGCTAAGACTCCGGCGGAGCGCACCGAGGTGGCCGAAGCGAAGGAGAGCATCGCCAAAGCGTTGCGAGAGAGGCAGGCAGAACGGGACAAGGCATTTTTGGCGGACATTGACGGCCTGGCCGACAAGGTCAAACAACTGGAAGGGGAGTTAGAGAAGTCCGGCGCGGACGATGATGCAGCGAGCGTGCAGCACTTTGCTCAGCTTCGAGCCGAGCTATCGGCGTTGAACGCCCGCGGGGAGCTGGTGACGCCGGCGGTGCGAAATCAGTTGAAACCATTGTCGACGCGCCTGTCGGCATTGGAGGAAATGGTTTCACGCCATGCGAAGGCACAGGCGGCGCTCAATCAACTGATGAAGGCTGTTGGCGACCCCCAGGCGTACCAGATGGCCCTGCAAGATTACGTCAAACAACATCCCGAAAGTCCCCACGCCGCGTCCTTTCAGCATGTGAGCGCCGAAGCGCCGTTGTGGGAAGGCATGCAACGGTGGGATGCTTTCGCCGTTGACTTGGGAAAAGCGGCCCGCGACGGCCTGACGCCCGCCGAAGGGAAAACGCTTCAAGACGGGGCTGACAAGCTGTTGAAGGAACTCGGCCAGTTTCCGCAGGCCGGGACGCTGCGAACCGCGCTTCCGCATCTGAAATCCGTTGTCGCCCGAATCGGCAGCGACGGCCCGCTCCACAAGCCGCTTGTGACGCTCTTCAACGATCGGCTGATTCATAACGTTCAGATGATTGAACACAAGGACGGAAGGCGCTGGTACACGGACAAGGAGCCAAGTGTTCGCGCGGACGGCGTGGACATCGAATTCCTGGCCGGGTTCGACTACTCGCATAAGCACAAGCCTCTTACATCTGGTGAAATCGCCAGTCGAGATCGAGCGCCGCAAGCGGTCGTCGCCGACAAGGTTCTTGCGGAACTCGGAAAGCTGGACGCAGCCACGCGCGAGGGAGAGTGGGAGCAGCACTTCGCCAACATCTTGGTTGCAATTTGCGAAGAACAGCGCATGGAACCGATCCTCAAGATTGCCCTGTTGAAGCGAGTAGTCCCAGTCGCCTGCGAGGGGTCCGACGTGTTGCGCTTGGCGCTGGCGAAACATCAGGAGGCACTGGAAGGCTCGGCCGTCAACGCGCTAGCGCCTTGGATGCTGCCGGAGTTTCCGGAGAAGGACAAAGATGCCAGGAAGGCCGTCCTTGAAGAGCGAGGACGCGCCAAGGGCGAACTGGAGGCCCTCGCCGACCTGCCCACTACTGTTCAGGTCGCGGCGAAAAAGCCCCCGCCCGTTCTCCGGCTGAACGAATATCGGTGGATCGGTCTGCTGGTCAAAGACTCCAAGGGCGGATGGACATGCATGATCCGTCCTAATGCTACGACCTCTCCAGGTGCCTTGTATGTCGTCGAGCAGCCAGCGGGACAGAAGCCCGTGAACATCTCGCCTATCGGCCACCTCGAAGACGGGAAGCCGCACCTTGATTCATTCAAGCCGGCCCTCCTCATGGAAGGGCGTCCGATCTATTTGCTGATGACTGCCGGCAAGGACCAGCAGGCCGCAGCGGTTCATCGATAGTGCGCAACGCAGGATCGATCAAAATGGCAGACCAGTTGTACATTCGGGTTCGCGGCCGCGTGCTCGGCCCGTACGATCGAGACAAGCTCCAATCGCTGGTCAAGCGCGGCCAACTTGGGCGCCTTCACGAGGTCTCTGAGGACGGCGTCGCTTGGGTGCGGGCAACGAACTTCCCTGAGATATTCGTGATGCCCTCGGTCGCGGTAGCCGGCCCCTCGGTGAAGGCACCACCCGCTGCCAGTGAAGTCCCTGGGTACGCGATCGAGCCAGACACGTCCGCGGCGGCTCCGACGGGCCAGACCTGGTACTACACGAGCGGCGGTGCCCAGCTTGGGCCAGTCGATTTCGCGTTTCTGCAAAAGCTGGCTGCGACGGGTCAACTTGGTCCATCCAATTTGGTGTGGACCGAAGGCATGGCCGAGTGGGCCGCACCTGGCGCCGTGCCCGGCTTGAACGCGCCGCCCGCCACGGGCCGGTCTGCTACGGCTAACGTTGCCACCGAGTCAGGGAACGCCGTCACGCCTGGTGTGTGTCGGGCGCTCGCCGGATCGCGGCGCTGGATTCTCTTTCTCGCCATCGTGACGTTTGTCTACTGCGGATTCTATGCCGTCTTGGGGGTCTGGGCGGTCGTATTCGGCTTTTCGTCGGACATTGCGGCTATCGTAGGTGAGGGTCTCTTCTTCCTCTCGACCGCTGCGGTCGGTGCCGCTGCCGGAGTGCTGCTGCTCTTCTATGCCAATCGGATTGGGGTCCTACAGTTCCGCCGCGATTTCCAGCAGTTGGAATCGACGCTTGAGGCGGCGCGCTGGTTTTGGGTATATGCGGGCATCATCCAGATTGCCTTCCTGATATTCCTGTCGGCGTTGAGCGTCTGGGCGATGGCCGTCGGCGGCGCAACGGTGCGGGCGAGCGCCCGATCGCTGTTCTGAGGGATCGTTCGGAGCTAGCGCACAATGCCTCAGGATGCAACGCCCCCGAACAACGACGTACCACTCGCCTGGGCACGTGGCGACATCGAGCAGCGCCTTGGCTTCCACGGCGGGCGCTATACGCGCGTCAATACGCTGCTTTCGTTTCTGATTGGTGCTGGATTGACGGTCCTATTTTTCGGCGCCTTGTTCCCCTTCCGAGGAACGAACGTTGCCGCGACCTTCATGGACCGAGGGCCGACACCTTACGTGACCATGCTGCTGGCGTGGTGGTCGGTGGCGATCCTGTTCTTGAAGTCGCGCAAGCTCGCGTTTCAGCAACGGGCGCTGGCGTACCAGGTTGTGCCGGAGAGTCACGATTTCGTGCTGTCCGCCGCGACCGCCGACCAGGTGCTGGAGCGAATCTACGCCACGGTAGACGACCCGAAGAAGTTCGTGCTCTTTAACCGAATCGTCATTGCGCTCTCGAACTTGAGGAACCTCGGCCGGGTGTCCGACGTGGACGACATCCTCCGTTCGCAGGGGGACGGTGAAGAATCGTCGATGGAGACCAGCTATTCGATCGTGCAGGGGTTTGTTTGGGCGATCCCGGTGCTGGGCTTCATTGGCACGGTATTGGGCTTGTCCGAAGCCATCGGGGCATTCGCGAGTGTGCTTGGTTCGGCATCGGAGGTGTCGGAAATCGCGGGTGCATTGCGCGGCGTCACCGCCGGCCTCTATACCGCCTTCGACACGACGCTCGTGGCGCTTGTTGCCGCGCTCATCATTCAGATCGTTCTCACGTTCTTGAAAAAAAACGAAGAGGAATTCCTTGATGCTTGCGCGGAGTATTGCGTCCGCAACGTGGTTGGGCGTTTGCGGGTGATGCCCTTCGAGACTGAGGTGGAATAGAAATGGCCAGACGCCACCGATCCTCGCCCTTCTCGCTATTCAGCTTTCAGGACATCATCACGTCCGTCACTGGCATCATCATCCTTCTGACGCTCATCTTGGCCTTGGAGCTGGTGACTCGCAAACCGTCTGCACAGGGGGGCAGCTCTCCTGACAATTCCGAACAGTTGAGGGAAAGCATCGCGGAAGCCGCCGCAGAGAGCGCGCAGCTCGAAGAAGCGCTTGAGAAGCGAACTGCTAGGGTGCAAGAACTGGCGGCCGCCTCTCCACAGCAGCTTGCCCGCGAGAAACGCGACGTTGAACAGGAAGTACAGCGTCTTGAAGCGGAGGTCCAGCAACTCGTGCGGCAGGCAGAAACCACCTCGCGCGAGAAAAAAGAGGCCGTCGCAAAAAGTGAGGATCGCGAACTCGACCGTAAGGAACTGAAGCAGCGTGAGGCGACATTGCGATCCTTGGCCGAAAAACTCAAGGACTTGAAGCGCAAAGATCACCTCATCTACAACCTCAGTCGCGACGCGGGGAAGCGGGCTTGGCTGGTCGATGTCTCGCCAGACAAGTTGGCCGCGGCGCCGCTCGGTGAGGCAGTGCCACCTACTGTATTTGAGGAGTCGTCGGCTTTCGCGCGGGCTCGCTCGTTCATCGATTTCACCAAGCGGCGAGACCCAAAGACCGAGTATTTTGTCTTCCTTATCAGACCGGCTGCCGTCGAGACGTTTGCCGACATTCGCTTGAAGCTTGAGGGTTCGGGCTTTGATATCGGGTTTGATGTTATCGGTTCGGGCCAGACCGTTCTTGACCCAAAGACGGGGGCTTCGATCCGATGAGTAGACGCAAGCGCCAACCCGAAAGCAGTCTGGAGCTGCTGCTGGACACGATTTGCAACACGTTCGGTGGCATCCTCTTCTTGTCGATCTTGATCGTCGTCCTGTTGCAGATGACGGGCGGTGCACGATCGAAGACGGCCGAGCCGACCTTGTCGGCTGCTGAGTTGGCGGATTTGCGTCGGCAGCACGCCGAGGCACTCCGGCATTTGGAGACAGTGCAGGCTGCGATTGACAAGCAGCGAGACCTGCTCGACCAGTTCGCGACTGCGGAGAATGTGGACCTGCTCCGGGAGCTGCAAGCCCTGGAGCAAACGCGGGAGTCGCTGCGGTCGCACCGTGCGGCGACCATCTCCCAAATCGCCGAAGCACAGGCCAGCGTCGATGCCGTTGAGAGTGACCTCGCCGAACTTGACCAGCATCAGAAGGAACTGGAGCAGCAAGTCGCCGTCGCCGAACGATTGCTTCAGGCCGAGGTTGCGTCTCGGACCACCGCAGCCCGCCTGCCTCGTCAGCACGCTACCGGGAAACAAGAAGTCGGGGTCTTGGTCCGTTACGGCCGGCTGTACCTTTGGCACAAATACGATTCCCACGGGCTTCGGCTCGGTCTTAATTTCGACGACATGGTGGTCGTCAAAGAACATGGGACGCGACTGGAAACTGCGCCGAAGCCGTTTGCCGGCGTGGTCTTGGAGAAGGGAGTCGACGCCGAGCGACGAATCCGGGAGAAGCTCTCCGGCTTCGATCCACGCACGATGTATGTAGCAGTGGTCATTTGGGAAGACTCGTTTGCGCAGTTCCAGATTCTAAAGAACGTGCTGGTCGAGCGCGGATTAGAGTATCGTCTCATGCCGACCGAAGAAGGCACCGAGATCAGCGACCACGGCGGCACCGGCAGCCGCGTCCAGTGACGGGAACGCGATTCGGGAAGGCGAGGACGCCCTCAAAGCCGAAGGGCACAAAAACGCCAAGCAAGAGGCCCGCCGGATCGAAGCCGAGCCGCTGGACACGGCCTACCTGGACCAGTTGGCGATCCGCGACCACAACCGGCAAGCCGCCAAGGAAGCGGCTGCGGAGGCTCGGCGGACGTACCGGCCACTCTCACCGCGGGAGCAATTGGAAATGCTGATGCTCGCCCAGCCGATCGGCAGCCCAGAGCGGGCCGCGCTTCAAAGGCAACTTGACCGGATGGCGAAAAAGAAGCCCCCGAAGGATCGGCCCAGGGCATCCGTCCACGCTGCCGCTCGCCGTTAGCGGGGAATCAATTCGCCAAAAAATGTGTGCGATAAGCGAACGGTCTACGGCCCACAGATGCCAGAGATTCGACCCGCCCTCCCCGGTCTTGTCCCGCTTACGGCCGGTAGCCCCTACGCCTCACCCGCCGCGTCAATCAGCGCCAGGATGGCCCGCCGCATGGGTTCTGGCAGGCGGGGCCAAGCGGCCACCACTCGGGCCAGGTCCGGGTCGGCCGGGGCGTTTTGTGCGCCAAGTGCGCCGGATTCTGCGCCGCTTTGGTTGCGAACCGTAGATTTTCCCGTAGAATCCGCCTGTTGTTCGACTCCCCGTGGGGTACTAGGGCACTCGCGCGGCATTGGCATCGCCAGCATGGCCCGGTAGGGGCCGCTCGCGTCGGCGACTTTGCTTTAGCGATCAGCCGCTGGCCGCCAGAGGGTGGCAGCGCGATGCGCTCGTCACAACCGACGGCTTGTCCGCTCGATCATGGCGTCGGCCGCTTCGGCCAACGGCGTATGCCCATCGCGGCGGGTCTGCACGGCATCCGGCACCAGCCGCGACTCCACGCGGCTAGGGCCCTCGCGGTGTTCGGGGCGGTTGACCAGGCCGGGGATTGACCTAGAGTTCTCCTAAGGGGGAATTGCCATGTCAAACGTCAATCAACTGACTGTGACGCAACGGTCTTGGATCACCAGCAGAATCGGCTGGCTCAGCCTGTGCATCATCGCCGCCGCATGGGGCAACCGGCTGTTGCCTAGCGAGTGGCAAAACGTTTGGGGCATCGTGGGCGCGTTTGGATTGGCGGCGGCGCTGGGTCTGGCCTCCATTGCGACGGCACGACAGCGCGGTACCGGGACAGGCCGCAACTAGTAGCCGATCGACGCTACGGTCAGGGCCGTTGAAGGAGCGCCACACGCAAACGCGCCCTGCGTCCTCCGCGAGGAGGAACAGAATCTTTCCGTCGGTCGTCGGTCGTCGTTCGCCGCAGCCGTGCGGCGCAGACCGCGGACCGGTCGAGCGGCGGCACGAACCTTGGCCTGGTCATAGGCGGCGTGCTCTTCGGCAAGCCGCCCAAGCATGGCTGCAATCGCGGCCGTGTCGGAGTCGTTCGCAGGGCGAATCATGCCGACCTCGAGCCGCGCCGCGCGAGCCGACAAGCCGAAATGCCGCGCCTCGCCGCCATCTCCTCACCGCTCCGGCTTCACCAGCGCGGCGTGCTTCTCGCGGATCTTGCACACCTTCGGCATCGCGTGAAACTGGACGTACGGCTGGTGGGGGTTGCGGGCCGCGTAGTCCTGATGGTACTGCTCGGCCGGGTAGAACGCCGCGAGCGGCTCGAGCGTCGTCACGATCGGCCGCGAGAACGCCTTCTTGTCGGCCAGCTCTTGGATCTTCGCCGCGGCCGCCTGCTGCTGCGCCTCGTCCGCGTAGAAGATGGCCGAGCGGTACTGCGTGCCGACGTCCGCCCCCTGGCGGTTGAGCTGCGTGGGATCGTGCGCGTCGAAGAACACGTCCAATAGCCGCCCAAAGTCGATTTGCCGCGGGTCGTACGTGATGCGGATGGCCTCGGCATGGCCTGTCGTGCCGGTACACACGTCTTCGTAGTTGGCGGTGCGCGCATCGCCACCGGCGTAGCCGCTTTCGACGTGCAGGACGCCCTTGAGCTGGGCAAACGCCGCCTCCGTGCACCAGAAACAACCCCCGGCGAATACGGCCGTAGCCTTCGGGTCGGCGGCCGGATCGGCGAGCGAAGCCAACTGGTCGGCAGGCGTGAAGTTGAGCGAGGCAGAGTTCAAGCAATACCGCAAACCGGTCGGCCGCGGCCCGTCGTCGAACACGTGTCCCAGATGGCCGCCGCAGCGGGCGCACAGGATCTCGGTGCGGACCATTCCGTAGCCGCGGTCCGGCAGTTCCTCGATATTGCCGGGGGCGATCGGCTGAAAAAAGCTGGGCCAACCCGTGCCGGAGTGGAACTTGGCCGCCGACGAGAACAGCGGCAAGCCACAACCGACGCACGTGTACACGCCCTCTTGCTTGTTGTCCAGGAGCGTGCCGCAGAACGGGCGCTCGGTCCCCTTGCCGCGCGACACTTCATACTGCTCGGGAGTCAAACGGCGCTGCCACTCGTCATCGCTCAGCACCAGGCGCGGCGACTCGACCGGCCCGACAAACTCGCCTTGACGATTGAACACATGGACCTTGGGCATGCGAGGATCCTCCGGCCTAAAAGCGATGTGACGTGGCGACAAGCCGGCGCGCGCCGCGATGATTGTCACCGCGCAGGCGGCCAGGGCCGCGATCAGAAAGGTTGTTGAAGACTGCCGCACGCGCGTCCTCCCGAGGACTTGGCAGGTGGACGTTCGTCACGTTGACACAAAACAGCCCGAGACGCAACTCATCCATGCAGGGTTTGTGATGCCGTTGCCGACTTTGGCCCGGCGACGCAACGCCGAGAACGCGGAAGATCTCATGCGGCCTCTGCTTGCCGCGAAAACGAGCAGCGACGTTCGGTCGATACTTGATTCCATCGGCTACCGGACCGCTTCCGCGCTAGCGGCGCTTTGCTCCGCGATCGCCGCAGATCCGTCGGCGCGGGCTCCAGCGGTCCCGGCGAGGTTTCGCGTTATCCTTGTGTGCCGCCACGCACACCTCCTGCCGGCTGTGCTGCAATTGCCGGGCGGCGACCTGTGGAAAGCCCCACGAGCGGACGCGGTCCATGTAGTGCGGTAGCTCGTCGGCCAGGCCCCAGTCGAACAGTTTCAGCGTCATAATGACGCCATTGATGCGCACTTCCCGGTGCGCGACGATCGCCTCGACCGCGTCCAGCGTGTACTGCGGGGCCACGTTCATGTCGGCCACCAGCCAGCGGGTGTCGCGGAATTCGCGCCGCCGCACGTCGCCCGCGCGCTTCCTGACGTGCGTGAAGCTCGGGTCGGCTAGCACCGCGGGATCGACCTCCGCCGGGTCGATGCCCGTCACCACAAAGCCCCGGGCCAGAAGCGCCTGGCAACTGCCACCCGGCGCGCAGCCCAGTTCCACGACGCGGTCGCCGTGGCGAATGGGCATTTGCGACCAATCGAGGGCCTCTTCCATTTTCAGGTAAGCCCGCGACACTGCCGCGGCCGGCAGGGCAATCTCTAGGAAACCGCCAGCGCGACAGGATGCGGGGTTGTGCGCCCGATGATAGCCCAGCCACCACTCGCTCGGGCTGACGAGAACGCAATCGAGCACGAGCTCGCCGGGCCGGGCTTCGGGGGCGGCGGCAACGATGGTAGTGAATTCCGGCGGCGCGGCTTCAGCCAGCGCGGCACGCGCGGCGACGGCCGGCGCCGAAAGCCCCGGCTCGTACCCGAACTTGCCCGGCTCGCGCTGGTCGCGCTGCCAGACGTGCAGTCGCGTTGCCGGCACATGGGCCGCGAGCGCCCACGCCGCGCGGGCGAGGTCTTCCTCCGTCGCGCCGGTGACCTTGCCCAACGTGAAGCCGTACGCGCGGGCGAAAACACCCGCCAGATCGAAGTCGTCCGCCAGTCCATGGTCGGCCGGCAACTTGAAAGTGAGAAATCCTGGCCGCGAATAGGCGAAGCGAACACCCGGCCAGCACCTGGCGATCTCGTGCTTAACCGCTGTCTCGGCGCCCACCTGGCAGGTGATGAAAATGAACGGCGCCGGCTGAGGCATCGGGCAACCGCCTACGCGAGAAGCGGAAACAAGGTCGAATCCGAAAATGGCGCGTCGCGCGGACGCCGTACTGCTGGACAGGCCGGCAGCACCTGCGCTACGCCTTCCGAGATTCTACCCGTTTGCTACTTCTTTCGCCGCAGGCGGGCGACGCCGAGAAGGCCCAATCCGAGACCAAACAGCGTCACCGTGGCCGGCTCGGGAATCGGCGGCGCGGGAGACTGCACGAAGGTCTGCGTGAAGAACGACATCGTCGGCACGCCCCCGTGCTCGCCGGCCGAGAACGCCAGGATGTCCTTCTGCACGTGCAACGTGCGGAAACCGTGGGCAAACGTTATGGCGTCGGTCGGCTTGGTAAGGCCAGGCTTGATGTCGAAAATCGACAGGGAATGCGCATCGTCGGGTAGGAACGTCTCGGTGAGGCTGATGGCCCCGTCACCTCCGAGCACCGCGGGATTGCCCGACAACGTGGCGCCGGTGATGACCTTGTCGTCGTTCATGACCGTGACCGTGAAGTCCAAGAGCGCGTCGGAGCCGCCGCCACCGATGAAGTCCAAAAAGGCGCCCTGGAACAGCAGGCCGAAGTTGCCGGCGCCGTCCGTGTACGGCACGACATTGACGGCCGAGGCGTCGGGCATGTCGCCGGTCTTGAGGTACGAGAAATCGCTAAAGAGCTTGTCGCCGACTTGCATTGTGCCGTGCTCGCCTATGAGCGTCGACAAGGCGGCGGCCTTGACTGGCGCCGCGAGCACGGCCACAGCGAGTGCCGCGGCAAACGCCGATGCACCGCCTCGCGCCCACCAAGACGTGCGTGACACTTGATGTTTGATCTGCTGGCTGTCCATCCGAGTCCCCTGTGTCGAAAGTCGGTTTTCCGCGTCGTTTGTTGGCTTCGTCAAAGTTGCGTGGACGGTTGCTTTGCTTGAGTCCGTGCGATCGTGGGCCGCGTGCTGGCGATATGCCGCATGGGATGCGACGCATCGCGAGATCGCGGGAACGAATCGGTAGGCCGGCGTTTCGAAAGTGCTGGGCGGCTGCTTCGGCGCGTGCGGTGCGGCGTAAGAAGCGCGCAGGTCGCAAGCCGCGGGTCAACCCAGTGGGACGAGTGCCGGATGAGAGTCGCTAGATGGCGTTCGAGCTGGAATCACCGCTGCGCCGACAAAATCGGCGCGCTCTCGGAACGCTCAACTCTCACTCACCTGACATTAGCAGCACTCAAATAGATAGATTGGGGAACACATTGCCGCCCGACTTATGCTTCCCACCTATATTAACAACGACGCAACCATATTGGACCACCTATTTTTACAGATTTATCCAAATATTCTGAATTATCGAGATTGGGGCCCAGAGCGCAACTGTTCCTCTGCCACGGATTCGGACGTAACTCTCTTGGATATCGACAGATAAGATAAATGGCGCTGACTAGACAGCCGCCATCAGCACTTCGAACAGCCGGTCCACTTCGGCCCGGGTTTCCCCGTCCAGGATGAAGGCAACCGGCCCGCGGACCAGGGTATTTCGAAAGATGCCCTGCCGAACCAAGAGGTGCTTCTCGATGGCCAGAAAGCCGTCCAGCCCGCTCTCGAGCGACACCAGCGCCGCCAGGGGCATGGCGATCGCGCCGGCCCGCCGCTCGTCGCCGGCCACGAGCGCCCGCCACAATGCCACAAAGACGTCGATCAGATCGGCGCCCGGCATCGTGCCCACGATGCCGCGGCGGAAACTATCCCCAAGCGCGATGCCGCCGGACCCTTCAAAGATCCGGGCCTTCCCGCCGGTGGCGTCGCGCAGCGCGGAGAGGCGCGGGCCGATCGGCGCCGCCTCCGGCTTGAACATCACGCGGTCCCCAAGCTCCGCGTGCATCCGCGCCTGGGCTTCGATCGATATCGGCCGGCCCACATAGCCCCCGGCATCTTGCACAATCACCGGCAGGCCCGTGGCCCGCACGATCCGCTCGTAGTATCGCAGCAGCTCGTCCTCGCCGATCGCCACCGACACCGGCGGGATGGCCATCACCGCCGCGGCGCCCGACGTCTCGGCATGCCGGGTATAGAGCTCCGCGGCGCGGCTGCTCTCGGCCCCTACGCTGATCACCACCGGCCCACGACCGGCCGCGAAGCGACAAGCATGCTCCGCCAGCGACCGCCGCTCGTCACTCGTCAAGCGCAGGGTTTCCGACACCATGGCCATCACGATGCCGTCGGCGCCGCGGTCAAATAGCCAATCGATCTCGCCCTTCAAAGTGTCGAAGTCGATCGACTCGTCATCGTGATAGGGCGTTTGAAAGACCGGCAAGACACCGGCCACGCCGCGGGTTGGTGGGATGCTATTCATTGCTGGCTGGCCGCCTCGACGTCGTCCGGCCCCTCAGTCCGCCAGAACATACGCTTCAACTTGGGGAAGAGCTTGAGCGCGTTGTCGCGCATCACCTGCCGGCCGATTCGCATGGCGTGGTCCTCACGCAGCTCACCCCGCTCGACCTTCTCGGCCAGTGCCTCGGCCAGGCACTGCCGCGTGAATTCGGTCGCCGCGTAGATGCCCTCGGCCTGCACCGTGTCGGCCCCCCACATGATCCGGTCCGACGGCATGGCTTCCAGCCATTCCTGGTAAGCCCGTTTCGCCACCGTGTAACTCAGAGTCGGCAGCCAGCAACTGTCGATCCACACGTTGCGGCGCTTCATCCCGATGACCGCCGTCTCGCCCACCCACGGGTAGCCGCCGTGGAAGAGGATGAACTTTGTCTGCGGGTTGGCGTCGATCAGGTCAACAAGCAACATCGGGTTCGATCCCTGGATTCGCGCCTGACCGGTGTGAATCTGAAAAGGCAGGTTGTATTTCGCGCTCAGGCCCGCGATGTGCCAGAACATGAAATCCTCGAACGCCTTGAATTCCGCGGGCCCCAGCTCGTCGGCCTTTTTGCCGAAGGCAGCCGCGGCCCGCTCCTTCGGCACCCGGTCGTATTGCAGCGTCCGCTGGTAGGCCTGCGTCGACTTGAGGCATGCCGTGTCGGCCGCCACGGCCTGCGTGAAGATCATGTCCAGCACGCCCAGGTAGTCGTCCAGCGACTCGATCTTCTTCCCCTGTCGCTCGGCGAACACAAACGGGCTGTCGAGCGGATTCGCAAACTGGCTGGCATGCGTGCCGCTGATGAGCATCGTCACATTGAGCACGGGCACCGAGAACTTGTACGCCCGTTCGAACTGCAGTCGCGCCCAATACGGGTCGATGAGCATCAGTTCGATATTGGCGCGGCGCGTGATCACGTCCATGAGCCACGCGTCGTCCTTGTAGTTGGTGGCGATCTTCGCGTCGAGCTCGCGGGCCTGCTCGTCGGTGATCGTGTCGAAGTCGATGCCGTACAAGTCGCGGAAGGCCGGCAGCAGATAGCGATAGAAGCTCACCGCCCGCGTGTCGCGAAAGTCATTGCGCGCCGTGGCCCACCATTCGTCGAACGGTTTGCCGGCGGGCCACGGCGTCAGGCGGTGGATGCCTGGGAAGTAGCTACCGGCAAAGATGCTGTGCAGCGTCATGCGGGTGCCGCGATCGGTCTCGTCCTTGTTGGGGATCTGATCGAAAGGGCGCAAGTGATCGTGAGTGTCGATCGCCGGAACGGCGTCGATCGCGGCCTTGATCCGGCCGTAGAGTGGCGATTTCTTGATGTCGCCGGCCGACGTCCGCGCGGCGAGCGCCAAGGCGCAAGCGGCGCCGGCCGCTACGTTCGCGAAAATTCTCCACATGACGTGTCTCCTTCGACGGTTGTGGACTGACACCGCCGCGCAGGACATCTTGTTTTTAAATATTCAAAAAATCGCCCGATCGGGAAGACCGCCGGGGTAAACCCGGCGGCTCGCAAATATCCACTGCCACCGCTCCCACCGCCTACTTCCTACTGCCTTCCGCCTGCTCCGGCAATTCCGCCAGCACTGCCGGCAGTCCGGCGTCGAACGTTGCGTATCGCGGCTGCCAGCCGAGTTCGCGGCGGGCCTTGTCGCAACGCAGACGCAAGCCGGACTCGACCGCCTCGATCGTTGGATAGCCGAGGAACAGTCCCATCAGCCAGCCGGGAGCGCGGCCGACGTGTGGCCGAGCAAGCGCGTCGGCCAGTCGATCGAGAACCTCGCGCCGCCGGAGCGGAGCTTCGTCCCCCAGGAAGTAGCCCTCGCCCGCGCGGCCGTGCGCGAGTGCCAGCGGGTAGGCTTCGCCCACGTCGTCGACGTGGACCATCGTCCAATAGTTGTCGCCGCGGCCGACCATGCGATAGCGGCCGGCGCGCACCAGCTCGACCATCATCTTCATGAAGCCGCCGGCGCCATACACAAAGCCGGGGCTGATCACCTGCACGTGCAGGCCGTTCCTGCGATGCAACTGGGCCAGCTCGTCGACCATCTCCGCATGTCCACGGGCCAAAAGGCAAGGGCATTGCGGCAGCGTCTCGTCGATCCAGTCGTCGCCATAGCGGGCGTGGGTCAGCGCGCCGCTCGTGTAGATAAACGGTTTTGCTTGCGCGGCGCAGGCCTGGGCGAGCGTGCGAGTCATCAGCGCATCGGAGCGGTGCATGTCGGCGATCTGCCGGCGGTTCCAACGCCCGTTCGACACCTGCTGGGCGGCGTGAACCACAGCTTCGACCTGGGCGACAAGCGGTTGGTATGTCTCCGGCTGCCACATGTTCCCGATGGCCATGTCGGCGCCGGTATCAACGAGGGCGCGTCCTTTTCCGGCATCGCGCACAAGGCCCAGCACCTTATGCCCATGGCGAAGCAATGCGCGGACGATGGCCGAGCCGACGAAACCCGTTGCACCTGTGACCAAGACTCGCATGTCTCTACCACGGCTCGTAGCAGTCGTAGTTGCGCTGCGCCACGATGCGCCCGTCGCGGAATTCGAGAAAGATAGCCAGGTAAGCCTTCAACTCGCTGCCGGCTGTTAGCTCGCCGAACGCCGCGGCCAGCTTGCCCGTCCACACGACCTCCAAGGCCACGTGATCGCCGCGGGCGACGGCGTTGCGGACCTCGTACCGCTGCGCGGAGAGAACGTGCGGTGCGCGGCGGGCGCCTTCGAGCATCGCCGCCAGGCCGCGCTTTTGGCCACGCGTCACGAGTCGATTGGGAAATTCATGCTGCTCGATGGCCGGATCGAGAAACGGGCGAATCGCTTCCGGCGGATCGAAGCGCTCGAGCGCTTCGAGGAAGCGATGCGCGGTGGCCAGGTTCTGTTGTTCGACAGACGGCGAGGACATAGGACACTGTTTTCCGTTCGCCCAAAGGAGAAATCAAGCGTCCAAATGCGATGGCCAGGGCCGTTCACAGATTCAAGCTTGCCGGCGGCGCACCGGCGGGAAAGTGGGACAGGCACCAAGACGCAACGTTGGTCTGAAAGGACTTGCGCTGTTTATGCTCGGAGCCAGTCCCATTTTCCCGCATCGCCATTTTGAAAAACAGAATGGCCCTGATGCGATGGCGCGGCCGCTTTCAGAAACGTCGTCCACCGCGCTTGCGAAGCCCAGGACCGGCGCCCCCTGGCAGCACGGGGGCACGAAACGAATCAGGTCAAACCCGGAATCGGGTCGCCGCTATAGATCTGGTGCGGGCGATCGACTTCGTCGTGCCACGCCGCCGTGGCCGGGATGCCCAAGGCCTGATAGATCGTGGCCGCCATGTTGTCCGGCTTTTGCGGCGCGGTTGCCGGGTGGCCGCCCGAGCGATCCGACGAGCCAATGACCGTCCCGCCGTGGACGCCGCCGCCGGCGAAGAACACCGTCTGCACGGCACCCCAATGGTCCCGGCCCGGCTGCTTCGCGCCGGGCAGCGTGGAAATCTTCGGCGTCCGGCCAAACTCGCCGGCCATGACGATCAAGGTGCTGTCGAGCAAGCCTTCCGCTTCAAGGTCGTCGAGCAACGCCGAGAGCGCCCGATCGGTCGGTGGAAAGAGATAGTCCTTGAGGATCGGGAACATGCTCTGGTGCGTGTCCCATGTTTCGTTGTTGCCCAAGTTGACCTGCACCAGGTTCACGCCGGAGGTCACCAGCCGCTTGGCCATCAATAGCGACCAGCCGAAGACGTTGCGGCCGTAGCGGTCCTGCACGTCGGGTTCGGCGTTCGTAACGTCGAACGCGCGATACACGCGCGGATCGGCCAAGAGCGAGATCGCGTCTTGCCGGTAGCGGTCGAACTTCTCGTTCGTGGCCAGCCGCTCGAGCCCCTCCTGCTGGCAGCCCACTTGCTCGAGGAGTTGCAACCGGCGCTGAAAACGGTCGCCGGCCAGTCCCTCGGGCAGCGCCAAGTTGGGCGCCTGGAAGACGTATCCCTGCGGGTTCTCGCCACCGCGCTCGAAGTGGAAACCGTACCGCGGCCAGGCCCCGTAGGAGTTGGCGTTGAAGCGGCAAGCCTCGACGAACCACGGGTCGCGCTGCACCCCCATCAGGCCGCCGAACTGCCCCGGGATCACGCGGCCGGTGCGATGGATCAACTGCTCGGGCAGGACGACCGCGGGCGGCAGGTTGTCGCGGCGCGGCGTGGCGGCGCCGGCCACGGCCGCGATCGACGGCCAGTCGGACGGCTTGGGCTTCGCGGAATCGAAGCCCTGCGGAATCGCCGACCGTCCGGTGAGCATCATCATGTGCCCGACCGAGTGGTCGTTCGACGGATGGGTCAACGACCGGACCAGCGCCCACAGGTGGCTGCGTTTGGCCAATTCGGGCAGGTGTTCGCTGATGTGGATTCCGGGAGTCCGCGTGGCGATGGGGCGAAACTCGCCGCGAATTCCGTCCGGAGCGTCGGGCTTCAGGTCGAAGCTCTCTTGCTGCGACAGCCCGCCGGACAGAAAGATATAGATGACGCGGGCGGCCTTGGGTGTTGCGCGAGGCGTCGCGGTATCCGCGGGCTGGGCGCCTGGGATATTTGCCCCGGCAGCCCGCGCGCCAAGCGCCCGCAGCGCCGCCAGATGATTCATACCCAACCCCAACAGCCCGATCGCGCCGGCTTGAATGGCGGCGCGGCGGCCGAGGCGTGGATGCTCTGGGACGGATGCCGGCCCGTGGTTCATGTGCCGACCTCGTGGCATGGCGGGGGACGCAGGCGGGATACGCCACCACGCTAACAAATGGGCGGCCGCGGTGCAAGAAAACCAGGCGGCTACACCGCCACGCCGACCACGTGCCGCGCGATGTCGAGCGCCGTCGTGTACAGCATCAAGCCTGCCAGGCACAGCCAGCCGGTGATGGCCAGTGGGTAGTGCAGCCGGGTGGCGCGCGGGTGCAGCTTTTCCAGGAGCGAGAGGACGATCTTGCCGCCATCCAGCGGCGGCAGTGGGAGGAGATTCAAGATCGCCAGGTTGAGGCTGATGATGATCGCGAATCGCGCCAGCCCGAGCGCGCCCGCCTGGGCGAATTCACCGCCGATCGCCACGATCCCGACCATGCCGCTGAGTTGATCCGGATGGCTGAACGCGCGCGGTAGCGAGGCAAGGAGCGTGGCCGTGATATTCGCCGTCTGGATCCACGGTTTGACGAACAGCCCGGAAAGCGTGGCGCCATCGACCGCCGCGTTCATCGCCGCGTAGAGCACTACCGGCAAGAGCAGGTTGGCCACCGGTCCCCCGAGCGCGAACAGAATCCGCCCGGCGACCGGCAAGCGAAAATAGTCTTCCTCATTCTCGATGGCCGGCAGCACGTAGCCGCCGAGCGGAACCGGTGCGATCCAGTATTCCGTCCGGCCGATCTTCTTCCCCCACAGCTTCGGCCCGAAGCCAATCGAGAAGCGGGCCACCGGGATGCCGGCGATCCACGCCGCCACCAGGTGCCCAAGCTCGTGGATCAAGATCAACCCGCCGATCAAGAGTGCGATGAGGAGGTAGTTCATGGGGGCAGCAATTAGCAATTAGCGATTGGCCGGAGGGAACCGGACGTTCGACGCGGTGCGCGAAGAGCACCCTACCTACTGTGCACTGTCGGTGATTCGCTGTCCACTGCAACTGGCCAGTCGCGGGAGACTCGGCTAAACTGGGCCGGTGATGAAACGAGCTTCGATGCCCAGAATCGCGACCCGTTTGGCGGCACTCGCGGTAGCATGCGCGCTCGTGCAACCCACGGCGATGCTGGCCGACGACGCAAGCGGCGCCGCCGAGACGAGCGACCTTTGGTCGTTGGCCCCGGTCGTGAAGCCCAAGGTCCCTGACGTCCAGCGCGCGGACTGGTGTGCGACGCCGATCGATCGGTTCATTCTTGCCCGGCTCGAGGCCGATCACATGGAGCCGGCGCCCCCGCTGGCCCGCGATCGGCTGATCCGCCGCCTCTATTTCGACCTGTGGGGCCTGCCCCCTTCGCCCGAGGACGTGCAGGCGTTCGTGGCCGACCAGGCGCCGGACGCCTACGAGCGGCTGGTCGATCGGCTGCTGGCCAGTCCCCGCCACGGCGAGCGGTGGGCCCGCTACTGGCTCGACGTGGTCCGCTTCGCCGAGACCAACGGGTACGAGCGCGACGCCGAGAAACCCTCCGCCTGGCGTTACCGCGACTGGGTGATCAGCGCGCTCAACGACGACATGCCGTACGACCGGTTCGTGCTCGAACAACTGGCCGGCGACGAGCTGCCGGACGCCACTGAAGAGACCCTGGTGGCCACGGGACTTCTGCGCGTCGGCACATTCGACGACGAGCCGAATGACCCCTTGGCCTACAAGTACGAGCAGCTCGACGACCTGGTGAACGCCACGGCCACCTCGTTTCTGGCGCTTACGTTGCGGTGCGCCCGCTGCCACGACCACAAATTCGACCCGATCCTGCAAACCGACTACTACGCCTATTTGAACTTTTTTACCGCCGGCAAAGCAGCCGAAGGCGGCGTGCTGGGCTACACCGACAGCGGACGCGACGCTCCGGAAGTGAAGCTCCTGGGCGGCGGCGACCCACGCCGGGAAGGGGACGTCGTGCCGGCGCGGTTCTTGTCGTTCTTGCCGAAGCTCGCGCGACCGGTCGAGCCGCCACCGGCCGACGCCAAGACGACGCACCGCCGCACGCAGCTTGCCCGTTGGATCGCCGATGGGGCGAACCCTCTCACGCCGCGCGTGGCGATGAATCGTCTGTGGCTGCATCATTTCGGCGAAGGACTGTGCCGGACGCCGGACAATTTTGGCGTGATGGGAACGGCGCCCACGCACCCGGAGCTCCTGGACTGGCTGGCGGCCAACTTCGTCGAGCACGGCTGGCGCGCCAAGCGGCTGCACAAAATGATCCTCTTGTCCAGCACGTACCGCATGGATTCGATGCATCCGCGGCAGGAAGAGTACGGCCAGCGCGACTTCGCCAACGAGCACTGGTACCGCGCTAACCGCCGCCGGCTGGAGGCCGAGCCATTGCGCGACGCCATGCTGGCCGCGAGCGGGCAGTTGAACCTCAAGGCGGGCGGGCCCGGCTTCTACCCCAAGGCCAGTAAGGAAGCACTCGAAGGGCTCTCGAAAAAAGGGGCCGAGTGGAAGGAATCCCCGCCCGACGAGCTGCGCCGGCGCAGCATCTACACGTTCACCAAACGGTCGCTCCTGTTGCCGCTTTTGACCGTGTTCGACTTTTCCGACACAACGGCGCCGTGCGCCCAGCGTAACGTGACGACTGTCGCGCCGCAGGCCTTGGCACTGCTGAATAACGCGTTCGTACACGAACAAAGCGAGGCGGCGGCCCGACGCGTCGCCGCCGACGCCGGTGCGGATGTGCCAGCCCGCGTCGACCGCGCCTGGTGGCTGGCGCTATCGCGAGCGCCGACGGCGGCCGAGCGCGAGACGGCCGAGGCCCACCTGGCCGCGCAGCGCGAGCGGTTCGCGGCTAAGGCCGCGGCGGGTGGGTCGGTGCCGCATGGGGGTGACCCTGATCACATGGCGCTTGTTTCGCTCTGTCACGTGCTTCTGAACCTCAACGAGTTCGTCTACGTCGATTGAACGGTCTCGGACCATGACGCAATCCCACCAAAAGCGACTGTTCCCCTGCGGCGTCACCCGCCGCGAGTTCGTGTGGGAGATGGGGGCCGGCTTCGCGGGGCTAGCGCTGGCCAGCTTGCTCGACGGCGACGGCTTCTTTGCGAGGCACGCCCGCGGCGGCGAAGCGAGCGCAGCCACCGGCGCCGCAGCCGGTCCGCTCGCCCCGAAGCCGCCGCACTTCAAGACACCGGCCAAGAGCTGCATCTTCCTGATGATGAACGGCGGGCCGAGTCACGTCGACACGTTCGATTACAAGCCCGGCTTGAAGAAGTACGCCGGCCAGTCGCTCCCCGCGGACAAGAAGTTCACGAATTCCGGCAATCGCAAGATGGGCTTCCTGACCCCGGCCTGGCGCGAGTTCCAACCCGGCGGCACAAGCGGCTTGATGATCTCGGACTATTTCCCCCGCGTCCGCGAGCATGCCGATCGCCTGGCGCTGATCCGCTCGTGCCACACCGACAGCCACGCGCACGGCTCGGCGCTCGTGGCCATGAACACGGGCAGCACGTTCATCGGCAAGCCGTCTCTGGGGAGTTGGGCCGTCTACGGGCTGGGGACCGAAAACCAGAACCTGCCCGGCTACGTGGTGATCCTCGACAAGCGTGGCGGTCCGATCAGCGGTCAGCCGAACTGGGCGGCCGGCTACATGCCCGCTTCGTACCAGGGGACGCTGTTCCGCCCGGTGGGGGACCCGGTGCTCGACCTGCGCGGCCCCGCGCACATCGACCGCGCCATCCAACGCGAGCAGTTGGACGTGCTTGCCAAGCTGAACCAGCAGCACCTGGACGAGCGCAAAGGTGCTAGCGACCTGGCGGCACGGATCGCCAGCTACGAATTGGCCTTCCGCATGCAGTCGGAAGTGCCCGAGGCGGTCGACCTGAAGCAAGAAACGCAGGAGACGCTTGATCTGTACGGCGTCGGCCGCCAGCCGACCGACGAGTTCGGCCGCAACTGCCTGGTCGCGCGGCGGCTGGTCGAGCGCGGCGTCCGCTTCGTCCAGCTTTACTCCGGCGGCGGGCACCTGGAGGAAACGTGGGACGCGCATGAAAGTGTCGAGAAGAACCATGGCCGGCACGCCGCCGAAGTCGATCAGCCGATCGCGGCGCTCTTGTCCGATTTGGAGCGCCGCGGCCTGTTGCAAAGCACGCTGATCCTGTGGGGCGGCGAGTTCGGCCGCATGCCGTTTGCCGAAGGAGAAGGCGCGCCGGGCCGCAACCACAATCCCTACGGTTTCACCATGTGGCTGGCCGGGGCCGGCGTCCGCGGCGGCACGTCCTACGGCGAAACCGACGAGTTCGGTTTCGAGGCCGTCGCCGACAAAGTCCACCTGCACGACGTCCACGCCACGCTCCTGGCCTTGATGGGCCTGGACCACGAGCGATTGACGTACTTTCATCAGGGCCGCGACGAACGAATGACCGATGTCTACGGCCGGGTCGTGAAAGAAGTCATCGCGTAGGGTGCCCTGCGAGCACCGACGCCAAGCCGAGTCGTCGAGAGCGGACTGCGATGTCCGCTTAGCGAAGCCCAGGGGTGGCAACCCCTGGGGAAACGGACTGTCCGATGGGAGACCGACATACCCAGCAACGAAGCGCGGACTTCGACCGTCGCGCGTTTCTACGCCGTTCAACGGCGGCGCTCGCTGCCAGCGGCATTTGGGCTAGCGAGTCGTTCGATCGGCAGCGCGTCGCGGCCGCCGACGCTGACATGCCGTCAGCCGGCGATCTGATCGCCGGCAAAGACCCGCGGCTCATTGTGCACGGCACGGAGCCGGCCGAGTTGGAGACGCCGCTGGCGCTACTGGCCGAGCATCGCGTCACGCCCACGTCGCTCCTCTTCGTGCGCAACAACCAGTCGCTCGCCGGCGCGGCGAACTTGAAACCGGCGGCGGCCGACGGCTGGACCGTCGAGATCGGTGGGCTCGTCAGCCGGCCGGCCACGGTCGCCGTAGCGGATCTTGCCCGAATGGCGCACGTCGAGCATGAGCTAGTGCTGCAATGTTCCGGCAATGGCCGCGCCATGTTCTCCGCGGCCGCGCCAGCCAAAGGCGCCCCGTGGCAGTGCGGCGCGATGGGCAATGTCCGCTTCGCCGGCGTGCCGCTGGCGAAGGTCCTCGACCGGCTGGGCGTGAAGCCGAACGTTGGTGCGCGATTCTTGACGGCCGAGGGGCGCGACGCGCCGGCAAAAAGCGGCGAACCGGACTTCGAGCACAGCATTCCGCTGGCCGACGCGCTCGAGCGGTCGATCCTGGCCCTGTCGCTCAATGGCGAGCCGATCCCCGCGGCCCACGGCGGGCCGGTCCGCCTCGTCACGCCGGGCTACTACGCCACGATGAACGTCAAGTGGCTCGGCCGACTGCGCCTGGAAGGCCAGGAAACAACCAACTACCACCAGGTCCGCCGCTACCGCACGCCCAAGGAGCCCATCCGCCCGGGCAGCGAGTTCACGTATGACCTGGCGAATAGCGACGCGAACTGGCGGATGCGCACGAAGAGCATTATCTTCGCGCCGCTCGATGGCCAGCGCGTAAAGTCCGGTCCGGTGGGAATTCGCGGCGTAGCTTGGAACGACGGCGCGGCGCCGATCGAGACCGTGCTCCTGGCGACCAGTCCGTCAGGAGCCTGGCAGCCGGCCAAGATCGAGCTGTCCAAGAGCCCCTACGCCTGGCAACATTGGACGGCCGAAGTCACGCTGGCGGCCGGCGACCAGACAATCATGGCCCGGGCGATCGACGGGCTAGGCCGCTCGCAACCAATTGCGGCCGCCGCACACTGGAACCCCGCCGGGTACGCCTTCAACGGTGTGCACACCGTCAAGGTACTGGTCGAATAGGCAGAGAGTAGGAAGAATAACCACGGAGGCGCGCGGAAATGACGAATGTCGAAATCCAAATGTCTAAAGAAATCTGAAGCACAAAATCTGAAACGCTTCGAACTTTAACGTTCGTGCTTCTCTACCTACGGGCTTCGACATGCGTCATTTCGCGCATCTCCGCGGTTAGGATCGACCGGAAAATAACTTCTCCTCAATACCCTCGCCCCTTGCGGGAGAGGGCACCCGTGAGGGGTCGGAGAATCAGGAAGTTATTTTTCGGTCGATCCTTAGTGCCCGATTTCCCGAGGTGCCCTATGATTCGCAGAATTCTCGAGGGGCGCATCACCGCGGCCGAGAAGTACCTCGGCGCGCCGTGCGACTATATGCGGTACATGCTGCGGACGTCGCTACCGGCTTTTTTCAAGTTTGCCCGGTTCGCTCCGTTGGCCGGTTACAGGAGAGCCGCGCCAGTGATTCCGCTCAACGTGGCGCGGATCGTCGCCACGCGGAGCGAGGACTGCGGGCCGTGCGTGCAGATCGCGCTCAACCAGGCCAAGCGGGATCGCGTGCCGGACGACGTGCTCTCGGCCGTGCTCGCCGATCGGCCTGACGACCTTTCGGACGAGCTGGCCGACGTCTACCGCTTCACCGTGGCGGTGTGCGAGCGAAGCGGGATGGAGGGCGAATATCGTGAGCGCATCCGCGAGCGCTACGGTGACGAGGCCCTGATCGAGATGGCCATGGCCATCGCCTTTTGCCGCGTCTTTCCGGTGACAAAGCGGGCCCTTGGCTACGCCACGAGCTGCTCGGCGGTGAAGCTGCGCGTATAACGCCGACGCGCGAATGGCGAGCCGCCAGGTTTACCCCGGCGGTCTTGCTACCGCGCGGGAGAGGCCGCATCGGCCGGTTGCTTCGCCGGCGTTTTGTCGACCGGCTTTTCGCCGCGGATGATCTCCCCCGGATCGCGCTCCAGTTGCGGTAGCGGATACGGTTCGCCGGCCCCGGGCAGTTCGGCCTGATCGTAGATCACGTGTCCCAGATCAGCCGGACGAACGCTTGGTTCGCAGCCTGTTGTCAAGAGCAAGGCCACCGCGATCGTGCCGCGCAGCCAGCCCGCCGCACGGCATCCGGCCGCGGTCATCGTGGCGGGCGGCGCGGAATGGTTCGAGTGCATGCAATGGGTCCTTTTTGACGGCGGCGCCCGCCGCAAGCCTACACCGGCGTTTCGCGTCTTTTCAGCTCGCGCGGTCCATGATACCCTAAGCGACCGGGCAAAAAGAAGCGACGTTGCCAAAGAGGAGTCGAGGCATGGCCAAACCCCACCGCCGCCTGAAGAAGGCTAATCACGGAGCCCGCCCCGCCAATAGCAAGGCGCGGCGACTGAAGCGCAAGGACATCCGGACGTGAGCCGAGGGCGATCGGTTCCGTGGCGCGGTGCGGCGGCAATCACGCTGCGCTGAACGCAAGGGGGCGAGCTCCGGGCCGACGGGGTAAAGCCGGCTCGCCCGCTCACGGCTGGTCCGTTCCTCCCGATAGATCATTGCAGTGTGGATTCGACGCCCGCGTTGGGCCGGTTTGCATCGAGGAGCCGATTCATGCCCGGAAAGGACTTGATTCTCGACTTCGCCCAGTACGATCTCGACCATTGCGTGGCCGACATCGAAGAGATCCGCCGCTACAACCTGCAGCGGTACCAGATGGAGCAACTCACGCGGATCGTTTATGAGGACGCGTCGCGGCAGGTCTGCGTAGGGTACAAGGACTACGGCCCCGACGAGTTTTGGATACGCGGTCACATGCCGGGCATGCCCGTGCTGCCCGGAGTGCTGATGTGCGAGGCGGCCGCGCAACTGTGCTCTTACTACGCACGGAAGCACAACCTGCTGGGCGACAACGGCGTATTGGGTTTCGGGGGGCTGGACGAGGTGCGGTTCCGCGACGTGGTCACGCCGGGCGACCGGCTGGTGATCGTCTCGGCGCTCGTGAAGGTTCGCCCCGGTGCGATGATCGTCTCGCACTTTCAGGGTTTTGTCCGGCAATCGATGGTGTGCGAGGGGAAGATTCGCGGCGTGCCATTGCCCGCCACCCGCCTGGCCAGCTCACCCGCCGCCAGCCCCTAAAGCCGTTGACACCCCGGGAAATGACGGGCCATTCTGTTTTTCAAAATGGCGAGGCGGGAAAATGGGACTGGCTCCGAGCATAAACAGCGCAAGTCCTTTCAGACCAACGTTGCGTCTCGGTGCCTGTCCCACCTTCCCGCCGGTGCGCCGCCGGCAAGCTTGAAGCTGTGAATGGCCCTGCGGGAAATGACGGGCGGCTTGTCCCATCGTCTCATTTCGTGGACGATCACGGGTAGCGGGCGCGCGCGTGCGATCCCTCGGAACGGACCTTGAACGCCTTCCCTGAGCTAGCGGCTCGGACGATGATCTTTCCCCTGCGAGACGACGTAGCCAGCCATCGGACGCCGTTCGTTACGTATTTGATCATTGCCGCGAACGTGCTCGCGCTCTTGTGGTTGACAACGATGCCTCCGGCGGCGCAGAGCGACGCGGTCTACGAGCACGGCTTCATCCCGTTGCGGATCGCGCAGTTGAACAATCCACAGCCCGTGCTGTTGCAGGTGCCTGTTCCGGCGGCGCGCGGCTTTCCTCCGCAAATCGAGCAGCATCTTCTGGAGCCGGCCAAGAGCCAGATCTACTTGTCGCTGGTCACGGCCATGTTCCTGCACGGCGGATGGCTGCACCTGATCGGCAACATGTGGTTCCTGTGGGTCTTTGGCGACAACGTCGAGAGCCGCCTGGGGCATCTTGGCTACGCCGCGCTGTACCTGGTGGGCGGCATCCTCGCCAGCCTGTGCCATTGGTTCATGCAGCCCGACAGCGCCACGCCGGTGATCGGCGCATCGGGCGCGGTGGCCGCGGTGCTGGGGGCGTACGTGGTGACTTGGCCGTTCGCGCGGATTCACTCGTTCGTGTTCCTGGTCGTGTTTTTTACGGTGATCGAGCTGCCGGCGCTCGTGGTGTTGGGTTATTGGTTCCTGGTGCAAGTGGTCGAGGCGCGAGCAGTTTCGCATCGGATGGCGACCGAGGGGGTGGCCTGGTGGGCGCACGTGGGCGGTTTTCTGGCCGGCATGATCTTGATGCAGGTGCTGACGTGGAACGCGCCAGAGCCCACGCGGCCCACCCATCTACACGACGCGCTGGACGAGAACGAAGGCCACGTGTTTTCAGACGATTGACCGATGGGACGGCGCGCGCTGCGAAAGATCGATCCGGCGATTCAGTACGCCGCATGGCTCCTTGGGCCCGAGCAACTGCCACGGCCGTGGAACGATTCGGCGGTGTTTCCCGCCGCAGGCCCGCTCGAGATGGAGCTGGGTACCGGCAAGGGGCTCTTTCTGGCGCAGGCGGCGCAGGCCCATCCGGACCGCAATTACCTGGGAATCGAGGTATCGCGCAAATACGCACACTATGCGGCCGCCCGGTTGGCGCGGCTGGAATTGGTCAATGCCCGGGTTGTTCACGGCGAAGGCATGCGAATCTTCCATGAAGTATTGCCTAGCGACGGTCTAGCGGCGGTGCACGTTTACTTCCCCGACCCCTGGTGGAAGGCGCGGCACAAGAAGCGTCGCGTGATGAACGAAGCGTTCCTGCGCGACGTCGAACGAACGCTCGCGGCCGGCGGCAGCCTGCACTTCTGGACCGACGTCGAGGAGTATTTCGACGCCACGGTCCAGCTTGTCGCCGCCGCGACGAAGCTCGCGGGTCCGGTCGCGGTCGCCGAAAAGCCGCCCGAGCACGACCTCGACTATCGTACGCACTTCGAGCGCCGCACCCGTTTGCACGGCGACCGCGTGTACCGCGCCGTGTTCCGCAAGCGGTCGTGAATGCACGCTAGCATGCGGTGCGCCACGTCAGAATTGCCGTCCGCGCGTTCAACGCGGTCGTGCTACACTTGAAAGCCTCGCCGGACGTGTCCGTTTCAAGTTGTTGAGAGCCGTCAAGCGGCGGACCCCTCATGCGGGCATTTACTCCCTCAATCGCAGCCCTCGGCGCCATCATCGCGCTCGCGGTATTCTCCCCTGGAACCGTGGCGAGGGCGGCTGACGCTGCATTTGCTTCGAGCGAGCAGTCGCTTTCCGAGCTGATCAGAACCACGATCGTCGACAGCCTGCCGAGGGAGTTTACGGGCCAGGACAAGTGGGGCGAGAAGAAAGCGATTGCCAGCGGGCTGAAATTCTCCACGCACGGCGGCCGCCTCAAGATCGATCAACGCACCAAGGAAGTCAATCACGGGCTGTGGACGCAATACAAGGCGACGCTGATCGATCCCGAACGGCACCTGCGCGTCCGCCTGTCGGGCCTGCGGCGGACGGCGCCCGGACGCTTGGCGTTCCAGCTCGCGCTCGCGGCACGGGTTGACGGTGAAGCCCGCGTCGAGCGGTGGCGCCGCGGCGTCAAGATGCTGAACTTCAAGGCCGTGGCGGGCAGCGTCGTCGAGGCCGTGCTCGATTGTGAAGTCGGGATCCGCACCGAAGCAACCAACTTTATGCCGGAGCTGGTCGTGGAGCCGCATGTCGACCGCGTGCGGCTGACGTTGGTCGACATCGACCTGAAGCGCGTGAGCAAGATCGGCGGGGACGCGGCTGAGGAGCTCGGCGATCAATTGCGCCACACGCTGGAGAACGAACTGCAAGCCCGCGAGGCGAAAGTCGCCAGCAAGCTCAACGAGGCGCTTGTTAAGCATCCAGAGAAGTTGCGCTTCTCGGCGGCGCGGCTGGTGTCGAGTGGATGGACTAAGGCGCAATCACTGCTCTCCGCGGCCGGAAAGGCGTCAACGGCGGTGACGCCGGAACCCGCGAATAGGGCGCCCGCGGCGCCTGTCTCGCCCTCTCTGCCTGCCACTCCCGCTGCGCCACCCAAACGGGCTCCCATCCGTCTCTAAGGGCGGCGGGATCGGCCGTTTTTGCGCGGGTGATCGGCAGAATCCGCGCGACGGCGCTAGCCCCACTCGAGCTGCTAGCGTCCGCCGGCGCCGAAGCATCGCGGCGCGCAAGCCTTGGACGGATGGCATCTTGGACGGCCCCGCGCGGCGCCTTCCGAAGGCTCTACCGCCGTTTGGCGCGCGGCGTGCTTATAACAGGCGGCCCCCGTTCAAGCGCTACTTCGAGCATCCACGATGTCGAGCACCGCACCACCGAAAAAGCTGTTTCCTGACTCGTTTCGACCGACCCATGCGCCGCGCGTCTCACGCGGCGGGTGCGTGCTTCTGGCGCTTGTGCTCGCGGCGTGCGGCTGTCGAGCGATCCGGCCCACCGGCGCCGACGTCTGGTCGCCGGACCAGGCCATCCTGTCGCAGGCCGACATCCAAGGCGATCAAATCACCGTCCACAACATTCGCAACTGCGAGTACCGCACGACCGACGACTACACGGTGCGGTACTACGACAAAACGTTCGACTTACGGCAGCTTAAGACGGTCGATTTCATCATGGTCCCCTTCCCCGAGATGCCGAGCCTGGCCCACACCATGCTCAGCTTCGGTTTTGACAATCGCGACTACCTGGCCGTGTCGGTCGAGGTTCGCAGGCAGAAAGGGGAGACGTACGATCCGGTCAAGGGCCTGGTACCGCACTTCGAGCTGATGTACGTGCTGGGAGACGAGCGCGACCTGATCGGCCTGCGGGCCAACCACCGGCTGAACGACGTGTACCTGTACCACGGCAAGTCGACGCCCGACCAGGCCCGCCGCCTGTTTGTCGACGTCATGCAAAGGGTCAACAAGCTCCACGACCAGCCGGAGTATTACAACACCCTCACCAACAACTGCACCACGAACCTCGCCCGGCACATCAACGACATCTCGCCCAACCGCATCCGCTACGACTACCGCGTGCTGCTGCCTGGCTATTCCGACCGGTTGGCCTACGAACTAGGGCTGATCGACACGGCGCTGCCATTCGCCCAAGCGCGCGAGCAGGCCCGCGTCAATAAGGTGGCGTACGTCTATCGCGACAGCCCAGCCTTCTCGCAGAGCATCCGGCGGTAGGAAGTGGGCGCGAGCAGCGGGGCCGTTCGGCGAGATGGAGTGCTTGCTGCCCGCCGCCTGCTGGACCGCTGCGCTCATTCGACGTACACAAACTCGTTGGCGTTCATGAGGGCCAGGCAGAAATCCACGAGCGCCGCGGTGGCGAACGGGTCGGTGGAAGGTTCGCAGCCGGCCGGCTGCGCCAAGCGAGCTGTCTCGCGCGCTTCATGGCGAAGCCGCTCGGCTTGCCGAGTCAGAAACTCCGCGCCGATCTTCGCCTCTTCGCCGCTCGGGCGGCGGCCAAAAACTCGCAGATAGGCGTCTTCGATCCGCCGCGCATCGTCGGTCGGCTGCGCGCGCGGCAACGCGCCCGCGAGATATCGGGCGCAGTCCAGACTGAACTGGGAGTTGAACAGCACCAACGACTGCGTGGCCGTCGTCGACTCGTGCCGTCGCGGGCAGCTCGCGTTGGCATCCGGCCGATCGAAGACGTCGAAGAGCGGATAACGCAGGTTCCGGCGGACGAACAAATAGATGCTGCGGCGGCGATGGTCTTCGGCGTTTTCGGTGACGCGCCATTGATCCTTCAAAAGCGTGCCGGTCACTTCCGGCGGCAACGGTGGTCGGACACCTGGGCCTCCGTGGCGCGGCGACAGCCGGTCGCAAGCGGCGAGCATCGCGTCGCGGATCGCTTCGCCCGAGAGCCGCGTCCGCCGCCTCCGCCATAGAAGCTCATCTTCTGGATCGTTCGCCGCGGCGGCGTTCCATGTCGCGCGGGCCGCTTGTGCCCGCTCGGCCGGCCAATCGGCGTCGAAGGCGCTCGCCGCCAGTTGATACGTCTCGGACGTCACCAGCAGCTTGTGCATCTTTTTCATGCTCCAGCCGTCGGCGACGAAGCGCTCGGCCAGCCAATCCAGCAGCTCCGGATGCGTCGGCCGGTTGCCCATCACGCCAAAATCGCTCGCGCTGGCGACCAAGCCTGCGCCGAAGTGCCACTGCCAGATGCGATTCACGATAACGCGGGTCGCCAGCGGATGGTCGGGCCGCGTCAGCCACGCGGCCAGCGCGGCGCGAGGCCGATTCGCCGCGGCCGTCGGCTGGCTGTCGCCCTCCGCCACCACGCGCGGGAAGCCGCATGACACCACTGGCCCCTTCTGCCGGAAATCGCCCCGCACGTACAGATAGCTGTCGCGTGGCTGGCCGTCGCGCATCACCCGCGCTAGCGGCACTTCGGGCAGTTTCGGCAGCGCCTTCACGGCTTCGACCAGGGCAGCGTGCTCTTTTCGCTCGTCGTCGGTCAGTCGGGCGAGCTGATCCTTGAGCGACGGCTGCACGTCCGGATTCTCGTCGCGAAAGCGGCTCGCCCCCAATTCCTCGAGCTCGCGGAGGCGCTCGGCGCGCTGCCGATCTTCCACCGGTAGCGCGTCCTCGGCCGCCTGACGCGCGGCCAGCTCGGCGACGCTTGGGATCGGGTGATCGCGGAAACAATCGGCCGAATCGAGAAACGCACGCAGCCGATAGAAATCGTGCTGCGAGATCGGGTCGTACTTGTGGTCGTGGCACTGCGCGCAGCCGACTTGCAGCCCCAACAGCGCCGAGCCGACCGTGGCCGTCATCTCGTTCAGCACGTTGTGCCGCCGCTCTTCCGGCAGATTCAAGTCGGGCATGTCCGGCCCGCACAAGAGAAAGCCCGTCGCCACGGCCGCGTCGGGATCGCCGGGCACCAGCTCGTCGCCGGCGATCTGCAGCCGGACAAACTCGTCATAGGGCATGTCGCGCGCCAGGGCGCCGATGACCCAATCGCGATACCGCCAGGCGTTCGGGCGGAGCAGGTCGTGCTCGAAGCCGTCGGTCTCGGCGAACCGCGCCAGATCGAGCCAGTGCTGGGCGAACCGCTCGCCGTACGCCGGTGAGGCGAGCAGCCGGTCGACCAACTTTTCGTACGCGTCGGGCGATTCATCGTTTTCGAACGCGGCGAGCGCTTGCGGCGTGGGCGGCAAACCCGTCAGATCGAACGATAGCCGCCGCAAGAGGGTCGCCTTGCCGGCCCGCGGCACGGGCTCGATGCGGCGTTGTTCGAGCGCCGCCTTCACAAAACGGTCGACAGGACTACGGCTCCACCGCGGATCGGCCACCGTCGGAACGGCCGGCGACGAGAGCGGTCGATACGCCCAGTGGGCCCGATCGGAATCGGTGATCGGCGGTTCGGCGGGAGCTGCCGGCGACGCATCGGCCCCGGCGGCCCGCAGGCACGCGACTGCCACCAGCAGGAACACGGACAGCAGAGCCAGCCGAAGACCCGTCACGCCAGGATCTCCTTCACCACCCGGCCGGCCACGTCGGTCAGCCGTTCATCGCGCCCGTTGTGGTGGAACGTGAGCCCTTCGTGGTCCAGGCCCAACAGGTGCAGGATCGTGGCGTGCAGGTCGTGAACGTGAACCTTGTCCTCGACCGCCCGCAGGCCGAACGGGTCGGTCGCCCCGTAGGCGAAGCCGCCGCGGACCCGCGCGCCGGCCAGCCATACGGTGTAGCCCCACGGGTTGTGGTCGCGTCCCTTGGTCTGCTCGCTCATCGGCATGCGTCCGAACTCACCACCCCAGATCACCAGCGTCTCGTCCAACAGTCCGCGGGCCCGCAGGTCGCGCAAGAGGCCGGCGACCGGCTTGTCGGTCCGCTGGCAATAGATGCCGTGGTTCTTGGCGACGTTCTCGTGGGCGTCCCAACCGTTCGTGTCGCCGGAGTAAAGCTGCACGAAGCGGACGCCGCGCTCGATCAGTCGCCGGGCCAAAAGGCAGCGGCGTCCGAACTCGTCCGTCTCTTTCTCGCCGATGCCATAGAGCGCGAGCGTCGACGCCGTCTCGTCGGCGAAATCCACCGCTGCCGGCGCGGCCGCCTGCATACGAAACGCCAGCTCGTAGGCCGCGATCCGCGCCTCCAGCTCGCCGTCGCCGCCGCGCTCGCTCGCATGCCGCCGGTTGAGCGCGCGGATGAAATCGAGCGTCCCTTGCTGCTCACCGGCGCCGATCGACGGTTGCGGCCGTAAGTCGACGATGGGCGTCGCGCCTGGCCGAAGGGTTGTGCCTTGGTATGTCGCCGGCAGGTAACCGTTTCCCCAGGCAGGCGGGCCACCCTTCACGCCGCCGCCGGGATCGGGAAGCACAAGAAAGGCCGGCAGGCTCTCGTTCTCGGTCCCGAGCCCGTAGCTCACCCAACTGCCGAGGCTGGGACGGCCCATCAGAATGCTGCCGGTATTCATCTGATAGACCGACTGCGGATGGTTGACGCTGTCGCCGTGGCAACCGCGGAGCACGCACAGCTCGTCGGCCAACTCGCCGATGTGCGGCAGTAGCTCGCTCACCGGCAGGCCCGACTTTCCCCGCGGCTGAAATGGCGCCACGGGCGGCAGAAGCGGATTGTGCGCCACCTTGCGACGCGTCGCCACCGGGCCGATGCTCTCCGGCAGCGGCTGGCCGGCGCAGCGGATCAGTTCGGGCTTAGGATCAAGGAGATCGACGTGGCTGGGCCCGCCGTGCATGAAGAGATAGATGACGCGTTTCGCCCGCGGCGCGAAATGCGGGGGCTTGGGCGCGAGCGGATGGGCCGTGTCGTGCGTGGCCGCGTGCAACCGGCCATCTTGATCCAAGAGTGAGGCGAGCGCGACCATGCCCAGGCCGCCGCCGGCCTGCTGGAGGAACCAGCGTCGCCCGCCGGCCGGCGCGCGAGCGGGCAGCGGCGAGGCGGGCAGCGACCCGGTCAGATTGTGACCCATGACGAGCCCTCGCGCAAAGCCAGACGCACACAGAGGAACCGCCATCCAGGCTATCGCCCCGCGGCGGGAATCTCAAGGAGATTCGACAACGTGGGTCGCCGTGCGCGGCTGCAAACCGCGGCTTCGTTCAGCCGCGCACCGAGCGCGAGGCCGGGCGGCCGCGGCGAAGTTGCGCGGCCGACAGTGCCGCGACAACGCCGTGGTCGGAGCCGTCGAGATCGTCGCCGGCGAACAGGGCATCGAGCGCCCGATGGTGTGCCGCGTCGCTCCGTCCGTGGCCGGCGGCGATGCCGGAAAGCGTGCCCTTGTCGCCAGCGATGGTCGACGAGGCGGTCGCCTCCGCCGTAACGGGCGAACGGGTCGCGACCGACGCCGCCACGACCGGCTCGATCGCAAGCGGAGCGGCCGCCGCGCCTGCTCCGCCACCCACCCCGGCGCCCGATCCCGGCAGCGCCGTGAGCCACTTGGCCGCGACCAGTTGAATTTCGCTGATGTCGACGAGGCCGTCACCGTTGCCGTCGTGCAGCGGATCACCTTGCAGCCAGCTCAAGGCTATCTGCTGAATGTCGGAGATGTTGACGGAGCTATCTTGATTAAAGTCACCGGGCAGAACGCGGAATTGGAAATCGAGATTGCCCCCCTTGGTGCCGTTGCCCGATGGGTAGTTGGTCAATCCGCTGGTCCACTCCCCGTCGAGCAGGTTGCCGACCAGGTCGCGCACGCCGGCCGCGGAAGCGCCGTCCAAGTGGAGCGTCACGTTGTCGCGGTCGATCGGCGCCGCCAAGGTCCAGATGCCGGTACGGTTTTCGGCGTCGTAGCTGAAGCTGCTGAAATCATAGAGCGGCACGTTCGCGCCCTGCACCACCAGGTCCTCCGCCTGCACGCTGACGTCCTCGCTGAACTGGATGACGATCTGATTGAGATTGCTCCAGGGCAGGGTCTTAAGCTGGTTGGCGCCGCCAGGCACTTCATAACCGTCGGCCGAGCCCAGGTTGGCGGCCGTCAACTGGTTGCGGAACGCGTTTCGCCATTGCGTGCTGCCGACCTGGACGCTCGTGACGCGGGGCGCGACCACGTCGAAATAGCCCAGAGGATACTGGATCGCCTGAAACGTGAAGTTCGTGCGTAGCGAGCTCAATAGCGGCGGCGGCAGGTTGAGGCTGGGGATCGGGTCCATGGGTCCGAGCGTGCCGCCGCCCGTGTACGGGTTCACGTACTTCCAGACCTGGGTGCCGTCCTGCGTTACTTCGATGAATGTCCCGTTGACCCCAAAGTCCACGAGCGTGTTGCCGTTGGGAAGCCGCTGCGCGCCGCTGATGATCGGCGAGAAGTTCTCGAGCGGGGCGTTGTACGTCCACGTCGTGGTTGCCGGGCCGTACGCCTGGCCCGCGGTCAAGGGATAGTTGCCGTTGGCGTCGGGGGTGGGCGTGGTGATTTCCTCGACCGAGGTGTAGTCCGTGCCCGGCCGGCCGAAGCCGTTGTTGAACACAGTGATGTCGCCGGCGCCCGGCACGCCATCGGGGATCCACTGGGGATCGTGCTGGAAATACAGCATGCGATCGTTGGCGGTTCCCCGATTGTAGGCCTGCGGATTGCCCCAGCGATACAACAGGTCGCCGCCGCGGCCCGAACGGCCGCCCGTGTGGCTGGCGGCCTGGGCCGTGGTGGTGCTGTGATCGATGATCCAGAACTCGCTGAACTCGCGGCTCGACAGCACGATCTGGTCGAGGTCCGCGTTGTAGTCGATGCCGTTGGCGTGCGTCCAATCCTCGGGCGCGCCTCCGCCGTTGGCCGGGTCCGAGACATAGTTGAGGTTGATCAGCTCGGGATGATCCGCGACGCCGGTGGGGCCGTACCAGTTCGACTTCGTCGCGTCGAACTGCTGCACGAGGTGGTCCCAGATGTGCCACTCCCAGACGATCGTGCCGCCGCCGTTGACGTAATCGGGCTGCACTTCGACGATGCTGTCCGGGTACAGGTAGCCAGGTCCTGGCAGGTTCGGGTCGCGCCCGGCCAGCGTCGCCTGGGCCTCTGATTTCAGCTCCCAGGCAATCAGCAGGATGTTGCCGTTGGGCATGATCTTGAAATCGTGGTGCGCCAGGTACGTCGGGCTGTCGTAGGCGAACTGCCAGGTCTTCGTGCCGTTCCAATCGATGCGCTCCAACAGCCCGCCGGCGCCCGCCGCGTTAATGGAGCCGTTGCCCCCTTGCCCGTGCGGCGCCGCGTCGCGAATGATGCTGCCGTCGGGCAAGAGATAACCCAATAGCCCCGGCGAATAGGCCGATTGCCACTGGTTGACGACGCCGCCATCCCGGCCGATCAGATACGTTGTGGTGGCGGTGTTCGGTGAGAACAGAACGTACCCGGGTTCCGTGCCAGGATTGTTGAAGAAGAGCCCGGTCGTCTGGGCGAGCATGCGGCGGTCTTCGAGCGTCTCGCCAAACAGTCTGCGCGTGCGAAGCGGTGCGCGGCGGCGCGCGGTTGCGCGTCCGGCGTGCGATGAACGCAGTCGAGGCGTGCGCATCATGGTTCCTCAGTTGGGCTGCAAGTTTGGCCGAGCAACGGGTGACAACCCGGGTCCGCCCCCAAGTCCCTCGAAGGCCGCGGCCTACAGGCTATCCCCTGCGATGAGGAATCACAAGGAAAAAGTGGCTCGGCTCATGGAGCGGGTGCGCCGCGGGCTTTGCCGGCGCTTACCGCGCGTGCCACGGCCTGGCCGACCGGGGCAAGCCGTGCTGCGCCGAAGGACCTCCGCCATTGTGATCGACGTCCGTCAGCGCCGCGCACTGCTTCCGCGAAGCAGTGGCACACGGCGCGCCCTTGCAAAGCCTTGGGCACACAATTGGCCCGTGCGACGGCAACTGGCCGCGTCACACCTTCGCCTTGGCGCTCTCGTAGGTGCGCGTCGAGATGTTCGCCTTCGCGTTCGCCAGTGCGATCTGGTACAGCTCCTGGCCGCAGGGCGTCGGGTAGCGTCCCGTGATGCACGCCTGGCACAGTTGATCGCTGTCGAAGCCGATCGCGCGGGCGATCGAGTCGACCGGCAGGTAGCGGAGCGAATCGGCCCCCAGTTGGGCGGCCATACGGGCCTGCGCCGCCTCGGTCAGCACGCCGTTCTCCAGAAACCGCGGGGCGAAAAGCTCGTTGATCGTCGACATGTCGATCCCGTAGAAGCACGGCGCGACGATCGGCGGGCAGGCCACGCGGACGTGAATCTCGCGGGCCTGACCCAGCTCGCGGATGCGGTGCAGCAAAACCTTCATCGTGGTCGAGCGGACGATCGAATCCTCGACCAATAGCACCCGTTTGCCTTCGAGCACTTCGCGCAACGGCGTGTACTTGCTTTCCGCTTTCTGTTTGCGGTCCCCCGACCCCTCGATGAACGTGCGGCCGGAGTACCGATTGCGGATCAATCCCTCGCGCGACGGCACGCCCAGCCGATAGGCCATGGCGTCGGCCGCGGCCTTGCTCGTGTCGGGCACCGGGACGACGATCGTGTCCTCGTCGATTGTGACGGTCTCCAGCCGGGCCAGCTCCTCGCCCAGCGCCGTCCGCGACAGGTACACGCTTCGGGAGTCCATCGTGCTGGCGACGTTGGCGAAATAGATCCATTCGAAGAAGCAGTGGGCGCGGCGGGGGCTGGCGGCAAACCGCTGCACCTCGAACCGGCCGTCGACGATCGTGATGGCCTGCCCGGGCAACAGCGATTTCACGTTCTCCGGCGAAAAGCCCAGGTTCAGGAGCGCCACGCTCTCGCTCGCCGCGGCAAACAACGGTCCCTCCAGGGCGTAGCACAATGGCTTGATCCCCAGCGGGTCGCGAACCACCAGCATGTCCCCCAGTGCATTGAGAAACACGAGGCTATAGGCCCCGTCCAACCGCTGGTCGACATTGCGCCACAGTTCGACCAGCGACGGGTTGCGGTCGCCCGACAGCTCCCGGCTGATCTCGTGCATGATGATTTCGGTGTCGGTTTCGCGGGCGAGATGGTTGTCGCCGTCGACCAACAGGTCGCGCCGCAGCTTCTGATAGTTGGCCAATTGACCGTTGAAGCCGAAGCTGAACCACTTGTGCTTTTGCAGGTGGTGCCGCTCGAAGGGCTGAGCGTAACTGCGGTCCTCGGCGCCGCACGTTGCGTAGCGGACGTGGCCGATCGCCGCCCGGCCGCAATACTCCGACATCAGGCTCTCGTACTTGCCGCGGTGGCTGAGGCGGAAGACCTCGCTGACGCCGCCCAGCTCCTTGTGGGTGTCGATAAGCTGGTTGCGCTCGGGATTGAAGCTCGTCATGCCGGCTGAGAGCTGGCCGCGATTCTGGATGTCCAAGAGCATCCGCGGCAGCAGACGCGACGCCTGCTCCGGCCCCTGCGGGGGGCAAAGCGGACTGGCGGCCCGGCCCGGCAGGTGATAGATCGCCGCGACGCCGCACTCGTGAAAGATGTCGCTCATCGTGCGCCGGTTGGCCGCTCTTTTCTTTCTTGGTGGCTGGGAACCGCGAACGGGCAATCCATTGTACGCCGTGGCGCCGTATTCTCAAAGGAGGCGGCGCCGTCCGCCAGGGCTGTTCACAGATTCAAGCTTGCCGGCGGCGCACCGGCGGGAAAGTGGGACAGGCGCCGAGACGCAGCGTTGGTATGAAAGGGCTTGCGCTGTTTGTGCTCGGAGCCAGTCCCATTTTCCCGCCTCGCCATTTTGAAAAACAGAATGGCCCTGCGCCGTGCGCAGGAGAACTGCCAAGTCCTGGGAGAGGGGGTCAGGCACATTTTTCGGCCGAAGGTCCTTCGGAAGAATTGAGAACCGCATGTGCCGAAAAATGAGCCAGACCCCGGACTTTGCCGTGCTCCTGGCGCCGTGCGGCGGGCAACGGCGAAGCATTTGTAGGAGGTGTCTCCCGACGCCGACCGCGTCATCGCGAGGCGGCGAACCAACTTCTGGCCGGTCGGCGTCGGGAAGTCGCCTCCTACAATCATGCAGTGCGATCCGCACAAGCCGGCCGCCGAGATCGGGCGGTTCTTTTTCGATCGGGGGCGTGATAGAATCCGCGCGCCAACGTGCTTGGCGCCGCCTGCCCGCGCCTCGCTTCAACCCTTTTCCACAAGGAATCTCAACCATGAACGCGAAAGATGTCATCCGCAAGAGCATCAACTCGACGGACATGATCGTCGACGGCTATCTCGAGGACTTGACCGATGCGGAACTGTTGGTTCGCCCGGTGCCGGGCGCGAATCACATCGCCTGGCAACTCGGCCATCTGATCAACTCGGAGCATGATCTGGTCGAGGGCATCGCCCCCGGCTCAATGCCCAAGCTACCGGGCGGCTTCAAGGAGAAATACGCAAAGGAAACGGCTGCCAGCGACGACCCCAAGGCCTTCCACACAAAGACCGAATACCGGCGGCTGTTGAAGGAGCAGCGGGCCGGGACGTTTGCGGCCCTCGAGAAGACGCCCGAGGGAGAGTTGGACAAGCCGGCGCCGGAGGAGTTCCGCTCGTACTGCCCAACCGTGGCGGACGTGTTCCTGCTGCAAGGCACGCACGTGATGATGCACGCCGGACAGTGGGCCGTGACGCGTCGCAAGCTCGGCCGCAAACCGCTCTTCTAAGAGCGCCGCGCTCTGAAGAGAGAATAGGAAAGGGCGCGGCTCGCGCCGCGCCGCCTTGGCGAGGTGCAGCGGCTCGGCAGTGGCCTCGCCCTCCCGTCGTCGCCAGACCGGCTCAACTCCCCTCGCCGCTGGTGCGTTGCCGGTAGTACTTCAGCCCAGGAAAAAAGAAGCAGCCGGCCGAGACGACGCCGAAGAGCGTCACGCCCAGGGGGATCTGCAGCCGCTGCAAGATGGCCATCGCCAGGGCCGTGACAAACAGCGCCGCCGCCTGCAAATAGAACTGCCCTGTGAGCATGCCCGCCTTCACCGCGAAGATCATGCTGCTTGTAAGCGCCAAGACCGGCGACAGCGTAAGCACCTCCAGCCCCAGAATCATCTCCACAACGAACAGACCCGCGATGCTCATCATGCTGGCGGCCCACAGGTGGGCAATCTGCCGCTCGACGAACGTCACCGGCCCGGAGCGTCGGCGCAGCGTCCAGAAAATCACGGCCCACGTGCCCAGCCCCGCGATCCACAATCCCAAATAGGGCCACGGCGAGGTCTGGCCGCGCCACTGCAGGTAGTTGGTGGCCAGGCACGTCGCCAAGAGGGCCAGGCTGTGCCACATCCACAGCAGGCCCCAGTTCTCGAGGACCGTGGCATGATGCGTCTCGCGAAACGCCCGCGCGATCACCTGGCTGAACACACCGCTGCGGGCCGCCGTCGGCTCGTCGGCCAGGTAGGCATCGAGGTCGTCGGCCAGCGATTTCGCCGACTCGTAGCGCAGCTCCTGCGGCTTCTGCAGACACTTAAGCGCGATCATTTCCAGCTCGCGATCGGCGCGTGGATTCACGAGCCTTGGCGGCAGCGGCTCCTGCTCCAACACCAAGAGCACCGTGTCGACCGGCGAGGCGGCTTGAAATGGCGGCCGCCCGGTGAGCATCTGGTAGAGGATTGTGCCCAGGCTGTAGACGTCGCTCGCCGGTCGCAGCTTGCCCCGCGTTCCGGCGGCTTGCTCGGGCGCGATGTAGGAAGGCGTGCCGAGGATGGCGCCGCTGAGGGTCAAATGCGAGTCTCCTTCGACGCGCTTCGCCAGCCCGAAGTCCGAGACGTGCGGCCGCCCCTCGGCGTCGATCAGGATGTTCGACGGCTTCAAGTCGCGGTGCAGGAGGCCGCGGGTGTGCGCGAAATGCACGGCCCGGCACACCGGCGCCAGTAGCGCGGCCGCCTCGCGCGGGGCGAGCGGCCCTTCGGCCAGCCGCCGGGAGAGTGTCGTGCCCTCGACATATTTCATCGTGAAATAGGGGACGCCCGCCAGCTCGCCTACGTCGTACACGGGCACGATTCCTGGATGGTCCAGCCGCGCGGCCGACTCGGCTTCGGAACGGAAGCGGGCCAGGTCCGCCGCGGTCGCCAGTTCGCCGCGCAGAATCATCTTCAGCGCCACGACGCGGTCCAGGCTGATCTGCCGGGCCTTGTAGACGATTCCCATCCCGCCCCGGCCGAGCACGGCCAATAGTTCGTAGTCGCCGAACCGCCGCGGCGCATCGGGCGACAGGGCCTCTTCCACCGCGTCGATGGGAAGCGACTGGTCGTGCGTGGCATCGCCGAGTGGGCGCGCCGGCGCCGCTGGATCGGTTAGGCCGCTGGTGCCGGCCGCCACGCAATCGGTCACCAGCATCGCCGTCCATAGCGATCGCAACTCCTCGGCCAGGTCGGGATGCGCGACAAGCATCCCATCGATCTCGGGTTCCTTTCCCTGGCGGAGTTGTTCTGCAAGCTGATCCACGAGCGCGGCAAGCCGCTGGTCGCGATCGATATCGGGCGCGCCGGCGCGGTGCGAAGCGGCTGTTTCCCGGCTGCCGGCACTCATGGCGAACCCCTTTCGTCCGGCACTTCTTCCAAGAGGGCCCGCAGCCGGCGCATCGCCCGCAAATAACGCATGCCGGCCGCGGCCTCGCTGAGTTCCAGGGCCTGGGCGGTTTGCTGATTCGAAAGCTGCTCGAAGTGACGCATGAGGATGACTTCGCGATCGGTGTCGTCCAAGGTCTCGAGCGCTGCCTGGAAGCGGACCTCCAGCTCATGGTGCGTGGCCGCGGCGGCGGGCGTAAGCTGTCGATCGCGCACGAGCGCTGCCAGGTCCACGGCCGATTGATCGGCGAACGCCGGCGGCACAAGCGGCTGCTCGCGATCCAGGCTGCGCCGCGCCGCTCCGCGGTGGCGGCGATGGGCGTCGATCAGCCGGTCGCGCGCCAGGTGCCGCAACCAGGCGTGGAACGGCATCTTCGCCGCCCTTAAATAATCCGTAAGCCGCCGGTTCGCTTCGACCAGCACGTCTTGCACGATGTCGCTAGCATCCAGCCGCCTTTGCAGGGCGCGATCGAGCCGCAGCCCGACCAATCGGCGCAGAGCCTCGCGGTGCCGCTCCAAGAGCCGGTTGCGGGCCTCGGCGTCGCCACCGCGCGCACCGGCGAGGAGTTCTTGGGTTTCCGACGAATCAGGCCACATCGTAGCAAGTATACTGGAGAGGGCCGGTGGAGTCCGCCCATTCCTGCTCGTGGTAGTGCCGCGCCCTATGCAATTGCAAGCCCGTTCAATCTTGTTGATCTTGCGGAAAGCGGTTGCCGGTTGCGCCGTCGCTTTCTGGATGCACGGCCCCGTCTCCGGTCAGGAAGGCGCCCGGATCACGATCGAGAATCATTGCCCGCAGGCGGTTTCCTGCCGCGTGGCCGCCCAAGGCCAGGAGACGCCCCGAACGATGGCGATCGCCGCCGGGGCGACCGAAACGCTCGACGCCGATGGCCGCCTCATCTGCCAATACGAAAGCGGCGGGCGCCAGCAGCGCTACGATCTGGAGCCCGGCCGGCACTATCGGTTTCTGGCGGCCCGATCCGGGGGCGTCCAGCTTTGGTTGCTTTCCTCGCAGCACATGCCCGTTGACAAGATACCCAGCGATCCCGCGGCATCGCGCGAGATCAAAGTCCTGGTGGCGGGCGGGCGCGAGTATCGCGGATTCTACGTCAACTGGCAGGATCGCGCCATGCGGATCGTCGCCGCGGCGTCGCAGCGCCTCGACCGGCAATTTGGCATCCGCTTCAAGGTGGTCGGCTACCGCACGTGGGAATACAAGGTCGCGCCGCGCACGGCCTCGCAGGCCTTTCAACTGCTGCACGAGGTTCCGCCCGGCGACGCGGACCTGGTGATTGGCTTCACACTCGTGCCGTTCGACGGGGCGCGGGGCGAGGTCCGCGGGCTGACGCAGTATTTCAGCCAATTCGTGGTGATCCCCGACGCGTGGGCGCCCAACGGCGCCACGACCCGGCTGGTGCACGAGTTGTGCCACGTGTTCGGCGCGTTCCATATCGCCCAGGCGGACTCGGTGATGCAGCCCGCCTTCGAGGCGACGCCGCGGACGTACGTTTTCGGCGAGCCGGTCCACAAGGCGGTGGCGTTGGGGAAGGGCGTCGATCTGGCGCGCGGCGTCGAGAGCCTTACGGCCGAATCGCGCGACGCCCTGCGCGAACTCTTCCGCGAGCACCATCATCCGATCGAGCGGCTGGACGAAGACCCTATCACGGTCGGCTACCGCTACCAGGCGCGTCGCGCCGAGCTGGCCGGCGACACGAAGCGCAGCCAGCAGATGCTGGAGGCGGCGAAACAATTGCCGCCATTGGGCCCGGCGCCGGCGAGTGCTGCGCCGCCGAGCGATCACTAATCCCGCACCAGCGCGTACACCAGCTCGTCGGCCGTGCGGCCGTCTTTGGTGACGGCGCGGCGCAAGCGCGCCTCGAACGTGAAGCCGGCCTTTTCCAGCACGCGGGCGCTGGCCGGGTTCCAATCGAACACGCCCGCGTACAGCCGGCACAAATCGAACGTGGCGAAGGCGTAGTCGACGATCGCGCGGACGGCGTCGGTCGTGATGCCGCGGCCCCAGTGTTCTTCCGACAGCCAGTAGCCCAGCTCGGCGCTGCGGCGATAGACGTCGTCCTTCGGCACGATCCCGATGCCCCCCACCGGCTCGTCGCCAATGACGATGGCAAAGCTGGTCGGTGGATTGTTTCCCACGGCGGTGGGCAGCCACCGGTCGGCGTCCTCGGCCGTGTAGGGATGCGGAAAGGCGTCGCGCAGGTTTTGCCAGATGTGGCGGTTGTTGGCGTGCCGCACCAGGGCGTCGGCATCGTCCAGCCGCCAGGGGCGCAAATGGCCCTGCGGGAGCTCGATCCGCATGTTGTGATGGCTCATACGTTTCCGTTACACAGGACGCGCACGCGCTAGGTTCGCAAGCGCGCTTCGGGAGGGCGAGGCTCCCGCCGAGCCGGTGGCTTCGATGATGCCCCTACTCCTTGACACGGCTCGGCAGGAGCCTCGCCCTCCCGCATCAGATCGCCGGCGAGGCCCGGAAGGCATGCTAACAAGTCACAGCCTCTTGCGCTAGCAGTATGGGAGGACGAAACAGGAGCCACGAGCCATGCCAGACGGGAAAAGACACAGACGGCACAGCCCGAATCCCGCCCGCAGGGCCTGGTATGCCCGTCATCGGGCCCTCCGCTTCCAGCGCCGCTTTGGACTCGGGACGCAGGGCATCGGATAGTATGCGGCATCCTTTGATGTCCTTAAGCGATCCTCGCTCTCCCAAGCCCGAAGCGCAAGAGCGCAAGCGAGGGTGGCGTAACGTCCCTCGCTCGCGCGTCTCGCGCGCCGGGCTTCATGCTTCGGCGTGGCGCAGTCCTCGGGGGCCGGCGGTTTTCGCCCAGGGCCGTTCACAGATTTAAGCTGAAAGTGGGACAGGCACCGAGACGCAACGTTGGTCTGAAAGGACTTGCGCTGTTTATGCTCGGAGCCAGTCCCATTTTCCCGCCTCGCCATTTTGAAAAACAGAATGGCCCTGGGTTTTCGCCGATTCTTGCTGCACGTCCACGGCCGATTTGTTATCATCCACGGTCGTTGATCGGTTTCGGCCCCGCCTCGCGCCCCAGTCCGGCGCGAGACGCCCGGGTCGATGGCAGACAGCACGCGGAGACGCTGGCGATGCTCACGATTCTCGGCCGGCCGCAGCGAGTATGCGGCGGCGTGACGCGAAGGCAGGTCCTACAGGCCGGCGGCGCGGGGCTCTTTGGCATGAGCCTGTCAAAGGTTTGGGCGGCCGAGGCTCAACAAGCCGCGTCCCCACAACGGACCGAGGCCCCCAAGGCGAAGTCCGTCATCTTCCTGTTCCTGTTCGGCGGGCCCAGCCAGCTTGAGACCTTCGACCTGAAGCCCGACGCGCCCAGCAAGATCCGCGGGCCGTTCAACCCGATCGCCTCGAAGACGCCCGGTCTTTTGATCTGCGAACACCTGCCGCGGCTGGCCGCCGTGAGCGACAAGCTGTGCGTCGTCCGCACGATGACGCATCCCTACAACGACCACAGCACGGCGGGCCATTACATCCAGACCGGACATCCGTGGCACGTGCCGATCGGCGGCGGCTTCAACGCCACTGAGAAGGATTGGCCGGCGATGGGCTCGGTCGTCGAGTACGTCGATCAGCATGCCGCGAGCGGCGCCGCGCGCGACATCCCCAGCTACGTCTACCTGCCCAATCGCCTGGGGCACATGGAGACGTACAGCACGAAGCTAGACCGGCCGGGCCAGTACGCCGGTTGGCTGGGCCGTGGGTACGACGCGCTGGCGACCGACATCCGCAAGCGCGACGACAAGGACAACCCCTACTTCCGCGACTGCACCGACGAGGAACTCGACTACCGCATCAAGGGACTGGCGGCCGACGAGGGCCTGTCGCTCGACCGCTTGAACCGGCGGCGGTCGCTACTGGATCAGTTCGACGATCACCGGCGGCGGCTTGACCGCGACGCCTTCGCCACGCCTTACCAGCGATTTCAGGAGCGGGCGTTGTCGCTGGTCACCTCGGAAAAGACGCGGCAAGCGCTCGACGTGCGACAGGAGCCGGCCGCGATTCGCGATCGCTACGGCCGGCACCTGTTCGGCCAATCGGTGCTACTTGCGCGGCGGCTGGTCGAGGCCGGCGCGCGATTCGTCACCGTCGGCTGGGACGCGGTCGACGGCTATAGCTGGGATTCGCACGTGCACAGCGACGACGTGCAGAAGTACCTGTTGCCCGGCCTCGATTCGGCGCTGGGGGCGCTTGTGACCGATCTCGATGACCGCGGACTGTTGGACGAAACGCTCGTGGTGTGCGTTGGGGAGATGGGACGCACCCCGGCCGCGACGCCCAAGTGGGGGCGCGGGCATTGGAGCACGCTCTTTCCCGCGGTGCTCGCCGGCGGCGGCATCCGGGGCGGCATCGTCTACGGCCGATCCGATCGCGACGCCGCGCTCCCGCAATCGCATCCGACCAGCCCCGAGGAACTGGCCGCGACGATCTTCCACGCCATGGGAATCGACCCGGGAATGCGGGTTCCCGACGCGCAAGGCCGGCCCACGCCCCTATTGGACACGGGCGCGCCGGTTTACGATCTATTCGGCTGATGCCGGTCTAGACTACCGGGCAAGAAGTAGGGTGCGCTAAGCGCACCGGAATTACGCGCGTCTTGGTCCCGGTGCTCGCAGAGCACCCTACACGGTCCGCCAGGGCCATTCTGTTTTTCAAAATGGCGAGGCGGGAAAATGGGACTGGCTCCGAGCATAAACAGCGCAAGCCCTTTCAGACGAACGTTGCGTCTCGGTGCCTGTCCCACTTTCCCGCCGGTGCGCCGCCGGCAAGCTTAAATCTGTGAAAGGCCCTACACGGTCCGCCGCGGTCGTTGACTGCAAAACGCCTGCGGCCGAAGATAGTTCCCATACGTTTCCTCCCGCCGGAATCCGCCTCGATGCACGTCCCCCTCCCCGCCATCCTGTTCGCAATTGCCGCGTCAGCCACGCTCGGCTTGCGCGCCGCGGAGCCGGATGCGAAGGGCGTCGAGTTCTTCGAGAAGGAGGTGCGGCCGGTGCTGGTCGCCCGCTGTTACAAGTGCCACGCCCAGGACGCCGAGAAGCTGCGCGGCGGCCTGCTTTTGGACAGCCGCCAGGGCTGGACCACCGGCGGCGACTCAGGGCCGGCGATCGTGCCGGGCGATCCCGACGCCAGTCTCATCATCCAGGCGATCCGCTACGACGGCGACGTGCAGATGCCACCCGACGGCAAGCTCGCGGAGAAGGACATCGCGGCACTCGTCGAGTGGGTGAAGCTCGGCGCGCCTGACCCGCGCGACGGCAAGCAGGGCAAGGAGGCCAAGCCAGCGCGCAAGGCGATCGACATCGAAGCGGGCCGCAAGCACTGGGCGTTTCAGCCGCTGGTGGCCGCCGCCCCGCCCGACGTCGCCGATGCGTGGTGCCGGACGCCGGTCGACCGGTTCATCATCGCCCAACTGGGCGCAGCGAAGATCGCTCCCAACCCAGCGGCCGATCCGCGCCGGCTGGTGCGCCGCGCCTACCTGGATCTGCTGGGTCTACCGCCGACGCCTGACGAGGTCGAGGCGTTCGTCGCCGATGCGTCGCCCGACGCCTGGGAGCGGCTCGTGGATCGGCTGCTCGCCAGCCCGCACTACGGCGAACGTTGGGCCCGGCACTGGCTCGACCTGGCGCGGTTCGCCGAAAGCCACGGCTTCGAGCACGACTACGATCGGCCGACGGCCTACCACTATCGCGACTTCGTGATCAAAGCCCTCAACCAGGACCTGCCGTACGACACGTTCGTCCGCTGGCAGATCGCCGGCGACGAGTACGAGCCGGAGACCCCGCTCGCGCTTGCGGCCACGGGCTACCTGGCAGCCGGCGTACACAGCACGCAGATCACCAAGAACCAGGTCGAGAAGGAGCGCTACGACGAGCTGGACGACATCACGGCCACGATCGGCACGTCGCTCTTGGGGCTGACGATCGGCTGCGCCCGTTGCCACGACCATAAATACGATCCAATTCCCACGAACGATTACTACCGGCTGCTTTCCACGTTCACCACCGCGGTCCGCAGCGAGATCGAGCTGAATCTAGACCGGGCGAACTACGAAGCGGCCGTGGCGGTGCACGAGCGCGACCACGCGCCGCTCGTCCAGACGCTTGCCCAGTACGAAGCCGAGCAACTGCCCGCGAAGTTCGACGCGTGGTTGGCGAGCCGGACAGGGCCGCCCCCAGCCGCCACATGGCAGATTCTCGACGTGGCGGAGGCCAAATCTGATGCGGGCGCGACACTCGCGCGGCTCGACGACGGCTCTTTCTTGGCCACAAGCAAGAACGCGGAATCGGACGCCTACACCTTCACCTGCCGCACGCATCAAACCGGCATCACGGCGGTGCGGCTCGAGGCCCTGGCCCACGAGTCGCTGCCCAAGCACGGCCCCGGCCGGGCGGACAACGGCAACTTCGCCCTATCGGACATCCGCGTGACCGCCGCGCCCTTGGCCGGTGGCGAGGCCGTGCCGGTGAAGATCGCCGCCGCGCGGGCCACCTTCGAGCAGAAGAAGCTGCCGGTTGCCGCCGCCTTCGACGACGATCCAAAATCCGCCTGGGCCGTCGATGGGCAAGTCGGCAAGGACCACGCCGCCGTGTTCGAGTTCGCTTCGCCCGTCGGGTTTGAGTCGGGCACGGCGCTCTCGATCACGTTAAAGTTCGCGACCAATGCCGGGCACGCGATCGGCCGCCCGCGATTGGCGATCTCGACCGCCGCGCCGCCGGCACCCCTCGACGGTGACGCGGCGCCGCAAAACGCCGCTGAGATCGAGGCGATTGTCGCCCGCGCCGCCGGCCAGCCCAAGGCCGAAGATCGCCCGGCGCTAGTGGCCTGGTACCGCCCGCTCGACCCTGGCTGGCGCGAGCTGGACGCCAAAGTGCGCGACGACGCCAGAGCCGCGCCGCAGCCGACGTTGACCAAGGTCCTGATCACAAGCGAGGGGCTGCCTGCCGTCCGCCTGCACACGCAGGGGGACGATTTCTTGAAAGACACGCACTTCCTCGAACGCGGCGATCCGAATCGCAAAAAAGACGTCGCCACGCAGGGCTTCCTGCAAGTCCTCATGACCGCGCCGGACGCGGAGAAGATATGGCAGACGCCGCCGCCCGATGGCTGGCGCACCTCCTACCGCCGCCGTGCCCTGGCCGAATGGGTCACCGACACGAAATGCGGGGCCGGGCACCTCTTGGCGCGAGTCATCGTCAATCGGCTGTGGCAGCACCATCTGGGCCGCGGCATCGTCGCCACGCCCAGCGATTTTGGCACGCAGGGGGACCGGCCCACGCACCCGGAATTGCTCGACTACCTGGCCGGCGAGCTGGTGCGCGAGGGCTGGCGGCTGAAGCCGATCCATCGCCTGATCATGGCCAGCGCCGTCTACCGCGAAGGCTCGCCGACGGACGAAGCCCGCGCCAAGATCGATCCCGACAACAAGCTCTTGTGGCGCCACGTGCCGAAACGGTTGGAGTCCGAGGCGATCCGCGACTCGATGCTGGCCGCGGCGGGCATGCTGGACGAGACAATGTTCGGGCCCGGCACGCTCGACGAGGCGAGCAAGCGGCGGAGTATTTACTTCACCGTCAAGCGGAGCAAGCTGCTGCCGATGATGGTGCTCTTCGACGCGCCCGACGCCCTGCAGGGGATCGGCCAGCGGAGCACGACGACGATCGCCCCGCAGGCGCTGCTGCTGTTGAACAACAAGCTCGTGCGGGAAGCAGCCCGCGGCTGCGCGGCCCGGGTGGCTGGTGCCTCGGAAGCGTCGCCGTCGGACTCCGTGCGTCAGGCGTACGCGCTATTGTTTTCGCGCCCCCCGACCGACGACGAGCTGTCCGACGGTTGCGCGTTCCTGGACGAGCAAACCCGCCTCTACGCCACCGAACCTCACGCCGAAAGCCGTCAACAGGCCCTGGCCGACTTCTGCCAGGCGCTTTTGAGCCTGAATGAGTTCGTGTACGTGGAGTGAGGAACGGGCGGGCCGCATCGCTTGCCCCGCGCCTACGCGCCCCCACGGCTCGCGAAAGATCGCCGAGCCACCACGATGCCTGCGAGAAGCAGCATCACGCCCATCGCCAGCAACAATATCCACGTGACGCCGCTGTCCGGCGATTCGAGACCCGTCTTCACGCCGTACGCGGCCATCGTGAGCTCACTCTTTGGAATGGCACGGTGCTCGTACTTGGTAAATTCATGGGACTCGGCAGCGGCCTGGCGGCCGCCCGGGTGCTCGATCGCAAAGGTGGCTCATTGCGGCAGCGCGTCGCTACCGTCCCTATACTCGGTTGATACAGTCATCGTGGCGCTTTCGCCGTTCGGGCTGTGGAGCTGCGCCTCGCGGCCTTTGACGCACCATCGCCGTGCAGGGTCGAGGAGCAACCATCCTCGGCGCAGGTAAATCGGATCGCTGGCGTTTTGAGGAGCGTACGAAAAAAACAACTTGGCGAGCGTATTTTCGCCTTCTTGCAGGCACACCTTCCAGGGCAAGAACCGGAACAGACCTTCTCAGGGGGGCTTCGTGGCCGTGGGCGAGAGGGCGGGAGGGCGAGGCTCCCGCCGAGCCGACAAAACCGCGCGACGGCTCGGCGGGAGCCTCGCCCTCCCAGCTTTTCATTGCCAGCACGAATCCCGCCCGGTTATCATTTCCAGTGGCGTATTTACAGTCGGAAAGGGCAGCACAGGGCAAGAGGCATGGGCATCTCGCGCTTGGCTGGATATTCCGTCGCCGTCCCGTTGTTGGTCGCCAGCTTCGCCGCTCCCGCGTTCTTGCCGGCTGCCGAGCCGGCGCCGGCGCAAGCGATCTTGGATACCGGCTGGGCGTCGCCGACCGAAGCCTTCGAGAGGGCCCGCGAGCAGTACGAAGCCTTGAAGCCCGCCTCGCGCGACGTTCGCGCCGCGTACGCGATGACGCTCGTGGCCATCCGCCACCACCGCGCCCGCGACGCGCGCCAGTACATTGACGCGGCACTCGCCGCCAGGCCGAACAATCTGCACCTGCGACAGGCGCGACTGTGGATCATGGCCTGGGGCAAAGATGTCAAAGGGACGCTCGCCGAATTGCCGGCGATCGCCAAGGACCTGACGACGGTCGCGCACGAGGCCGACGAAAAGGCGGCGGCCGAACACGACCAGGAAGCGCGCACGTTGGGCGAGATCGTCGCGTTTCTCGCCGGGCCGGCCGACTCGCGCATGCCCGAGGCGCAGCTCGCGGCCGTCGAAGAAAAAATCCGCGGGCAGCTTCGCCCACGAGCCCTCGAAGCGTTCTCGGCCGGCCACGATGCGGTGACGGAACGGTATAAAACGCTCGACGAGCAATGGAAGAAGGCCCGCGCCGACCTGGCAGCCACCAAACAAGTCGATCGGGACCTGGCCCGTGAGAAACGCACGCGCCAGCGCGGTCAACTGGCCAAGGCGGCCGATCAGGGAGTGCCCGCCGCCTACCGTCAAAAGGTGCAAGAGCTGCAGACGAAACGCAACCGTTTGCAAGCGGAGCTGACCAACCTGCCGGTCGTGCTCGAAGGTCAGCCCAACAACCTCCGGGACCGCAATCACCAGAGGCGGGAGCACCTCACGAAGGAAATCGGTCGGGTCGACGTCGACCTGGCCAACCTGCCGGCCCAAGCCGAGCAGGCGCTCTCACGACTCGGCGCCGCGGATGATCACGCCGCCCGGCGGATCGCCCGGCTCGACAAGCTTTCCGAGAAGGCCGCGGACGACAAGGCGGACGACGACGCCAAGACGCTCGCCATGCGAGCCAAGATCGTCATGCTCGCGACGTACTGCGAATTCCCGCTCGAAGCGGAGCGCGAGCGGCTGCTGAAGACGGTCGCGGGTTCGGTGCCCAAGTAGGCATGGCGCCATACATTCGTGCGGATACGAATGTCTCATGCCAGCCAATCTGCGACCCGCAGCTTCGGCACGCGCTGGAAGTGGCTCAAGTCGTGCGTGACGAGGGTCAGGTCGTGCACGATTGCGGTGGCTGCGATGAGCAGATCGAACCCAGGCACCGTGATCCCGGCCTCGGCGACGACAATCCGCGAGGTGTGGAGACGACCCGTGCTGCACGAATCTCGCGAACAGGCGCCGCCGATCCTTCAAGTGCGCCGAGCAGATGTTCGTGTCGAGCAGAAAGCTCACCGCGCATGGCCTTCGGGATGGCGAATCTCATCTAGCTCGCGCAGTGTCTGGTCCAGCGTTTCATCCTCGTCTGCCAGCGCCCCCGCGGAGCGACGAATGCCTTCCCCCGGAATCAGCCAGCGGGCGACGCGCTCGACGCGCAGCTCGATGCCAATCGCGTCGCTCAGTTGTTCCACGTTGCCGCGCAATAGATCGGCGCTGACGCGCTTCGCAACGCTCTCATCGAAGCCACGCGAGATAAGGTCGGGCGCTGTCAATTTGCACAAGTCGAGCTTGTCGAACACGTTGAGGACAAACGGAGCGCCGCAGGTGGGCCGTCGCTTCAGGGCCGTTCACAGATTCAAGCTGGACGGCGGCGCACCGGCGGGAAAGTGGGACAGGCACCGAGACGCAGCGTTGGTATGAAAGGGCTTGCGCTGTTTGTGCTCGGAGCCAGTCCCATTTTCCCGCCTCGCCATTTTGAAAAACATCTAGCGTGAAGGCAGTGTCCGAGACTACCGCACAATGACCGGGCTTCAAGCGGGCCGCTGTCCCGTCCGTTGCTCGGCGAACTGTTAGCGCGGGACCAGCGCAATGTCCGCCCTCACCCCGGCCTTCTCCCGTCGAGGGAGAGGGAGACACGGCTCAGCCAAAGGTTTCCATCGCGTCAAAGAGCCACGGCTGCGTCCAGGGGTTCCACGTCGGGTAGCTCGCGGACAGGACCGACAGGCACAGAAGTATGGCCGCCAGAATCTGCGTCCAGCGGCGGCGGCCGGCCGCGTCGGCGGCGGGCAACATCGCCAACAGCCACACGGGCGCCATCCAAAACGCCCAGCGGAAGCCGCTCGCCATGCCGCCGTAGTTCCGATCGTCGAGCGGTCGAAAGATGTAGAACGCTATGCACGCGACCGAGACCGCCAGGATCAGCCAGCCCCACACGCGCAAGCCACGGTCCTGGGCCGCGCACAGCATGCCCAGGCCCACCACGCTTAACAGCCACACCGGCGTAAGTGAAAAAATGCCGTGGTGGCCGAATAACACGTGCCACGCATAGCGCGGCACCGATTCCTCGCCCTGGTCGATCTTGCTGCGTGCCTCGCGGTCGGCCCAGTAGCTGGTGCGCTCCTTGCCGTCGCGGACGTACTTGAAATCGTACCAGTTGTCGCCCGGCTGCCGGTGGGCGTAGGGGGGCCGCCACGAGTGATGCGCGGCGTAGTTCGTCCCGAGCGCGGCCGCGGCCACAACCAGGCTGGCCGGCACGTAGGCCAACAGCGTCTTGCGCGGCGCCTTCCACGCGAGCAGTGCCGTTAGCGCCGCGAAGAGCGACAGCGCCGGCAGCTCGTCCGAGGCCGTCAGCGCGGCGAAAAACCCAGCCACGGCAAAGAATCGCAGCCGCCGCTCGCCGTCGAGCGTGATCCGCATGCATGCGCACAGAGCGACGAGCGCCGTCACGGCGGCTGGCAGGTGGTTGTTGATCGACACCGCGAAGGTAGTCAGGAACGTGCCCAGGGTCGCGCAGGCCATCGTGAAGATGCGTCCCCAATCGGTCGTGCCGATCCGTTCGGCGACGCAGCCCCAAAGTACGAAATACACCACAAGCGGCAGCACGTTGAAGGTAACCAACATCACGCGGCCAATCGTGTACGGGTGCGTCGCGAGCGTCCAACCGGTGAGCTTGTGAATCAGCCAATACTCGCCCGCCATGAACGTGGATAGGAGCGGCGGTTTGCTCGAATAGAGGTGCCCCTCGTCCACCACCGCCGGCGCCTCGCGCCCCAGCTCGTCGTGCTTGACCATGTCGATCGTGTCCCAGCCCGGCTGGGCGACGATCTCATCGATGGCGAAGGTGCCGTGCTCGACCAGCGCCCGGGCGGTGGCCCAGCGGCTGCGGTCGTTAGCGCTCAGAAAGGGGCGCGACTTGTGCCAATCCTTGCGGCCCTGCTGCTTCAGATGCTGCTCGAGACGCAGGTAATCGACCGAGTTGACCGCCATGATCCGGCCCAGCATTCCGCCCGTGGCGATCGCGATGAGGATCGTGTAGATGCCCCAGCGGAGCCGGGCCGAGCCGTCAGGAGGCGCTTCGTTCATGCACTGTTTTTCCAGCCGGGCGGAGAGCGGGGGGAGTTTCCTCGGCGATGGAATAAGTGTCGGCGTCGCGCCCCTGGTAGGCGGTGATCAGTTCGGCCAGAAAGCCGATCGACATCAATTGCCCGCCCAACAGCAGCGCGCCCAGAGAGTAGAGCGTAATGGGCCGCTGGTGCAAGGGCGCCAGTCCCAGCTCGGGGTGCAGTTGCGTGCGGACCCAGTAGATCGCCGAATAAGTCAGCCCGGCGAGGCCGATCACGAAGCTCAACAGCCCCAGCGTTCCCAGCAAGTGTTGCGGACGCTGCCCGAAGCCGGTCAGGAACTTAACGGTCAACAGGTCCAAGAACCCCTTTATGAAGCGGTGGACGCCGTACTTTGACCGCCCGAACCGCCGCGGCCGGTGACCCACCACCAGTTCGCCGACTTTGAAGCCGCGGGCGTGCGCCAGCACCGGGACGAAGCGGTGCAACTCGCCGTACAGTCGGACCTCGCGAAAGATCTCCCGGCGGTACGATTTCAAGCCACAATTGTGGTCGTGCAGGCGGACGCCGGTTACGGCGCTGACCATCCAATTGAAGACGCGCGAGGGGAGGACTTTGTGCCAGGGATCGTGCCGCGTGAGCTTCCAGCCGCTCACCACGTCGTATCCGCGGTCCATCTCGGCCATGAAGCGGGGAATCTCGTGCGGGTCGTCCTGCAGGTCGGCGTCCAGGGTAACGATTCGCTCGCCGGCCGCGGCGTTGAATCCGGCCGAAAGGGCGGCCGCCTTGCCGAAGTTGCGTCGGAAGCGGATGCCGTGGACGCGCGGGTCTTCGGCCGCGAGCCGCGCGATTGTGTCCCACGAGCCATCGGTCGACCCGTCGTCGACGAAGATCATCTCCAGCTCGAGCCGCTCGGCCCCGGCGACGTCGGCCAACTCCTGGTGCAAAAGCGCAAGGCTTTCGACTTCGTTGAACACCGGAATGACCGTGGAAATCATACAGGCACTTTTCGCGTTCGATCGGACGCCGCCGATGCTCCGCCACGACACTTCAGGGTGTCGCGTCGACACCGGACGAGGTGGGTCTGACAGAGAAATATAGGATAGTCGAAATCGCCGCTTCCGACACGAGCCACACGAGCCGAACGACGAGCGCACAGACGAGCGCCTTGCCGGTGCCGACCTCGGGGGCCAAAAGTTCCAGCATCACCGCATCGCGCACCACCAGGCCGCCGGGAATAAACGACACGAAGCCGGCCACGACCGAGAGCCCTCCGGCGGCCGTGGCCAGGGCCCACAGCGCAAGCCGGCCGCCAGGCGGCGCCGGTTCGATCGCCAAGAGCCCGGCAACGACGCTTGCGCCGATCAGACACCATCCGGCGGCGATGGTCGCCCACGCGCGCACAAGCGTGGCTGGTCCAAGATGATCGAGTTTGTCGATTGTGCCAGGCGCGGCGCGTTCGATGCCCGCCCACTTCGCCAGGCGTTTGAAGATGGCGGGCACGGTGGGCGCGCCGGCGACAAGCATGAGCCCGCCGGCCATGGCGGCCAGTTGCCAGCGGTCGCGATAGGCCACCACCAGAATTCCACCGGCCAGGAACGCCCCGACGGCCATCGTCGTCAACGTCTCGAAGAAGATCGTGGCCGTGGCAACGGCGATCCCCACGCCGGCCCGCCGCAATAGCGCCGTCCGCAGCACGATCACGGTTGCCTTGCCAGGCACGTACTTGCCGATGCTGCCGACGTACCAGGCCCGCACGGCGGCGAGCGCCGGCGCCGGGGCATCGAGCGTCGCCAGGAGCCGCCGCCAGAAGAGGCTCGACGGCAACTGCCCGGCCAGGTACGCCACGCCCGAAACGACAAGCCAACCGACGCGGAGTTCGCTCGGGCGCCAGTGTTGCCCTTCCAGGTCGGCAAGCGCCGAGCGGATCGTCCGGTGCAGCCCCCACAGCACGAGCGCAACCAGCGCCGCTTTGAGCGCCGTCACCAGCCGGGCTCTTGTGCGTGCTTTGCCGGGCGCCATCCGCACGTTCCGCAAATCTTCTTAGCTTAGTTGTCGTCCGAAAAACCTAGAGCGGCCGGCTCAATTGTCGTTCGCGCGGTGCGGCCTCACAAGGTCGGAGTGCGCGAACGACCGATGCTTTTGTACAATAACGGTGGCTGTATCGTCACTCCCGACGCACCGGAGACATTGCATGTCGCGCATCGTGTCGTTTGTCGTGCTCGTGGCGATCGCGCTCTTGGTCGGGGTACTGTCGTTCCGGGTGATGGCAAGCTTCCTGTTGCCGATGTTTTTGGCGCTTGTGCTGGCGGTGATCTTCCGCCCGCTGCACAAGTGGTTCATCGCCCGCTGCGCCGGGCACGACCGAGTGGCGGCGGTGATCACGACGGCAGCGATCCTGTTGATCGTGCTGATCCCGACCCTGTTGATTCTCACGCGGGCGGCGGCCGAAGCATTCTCGCTGGCAACCGAAGTCGATCCCAAGGTGATCGGCGAGCGGTTGACCACGCTGCGAAAGAAATTCCACTTGGAGATGCCGCCACAAGCTGTCCAAGAAACGTTAAGCGGCATGAAGAAGCAACTGGACTTTATCGAGGAGGCCCTTGCCGGCCCCGACCCTAGTACCGACATGCGGCAGCACGTGCCCTTGTTCCGCGACTTGGTGCGGGCGATCCACGACGAGTTGCACCTGGAAGGCGATCCGCGACCCGAAGACACATTTACGCCCGACGCCCGTTTGCATATCGCGGCGAGCTGGCAGACGCTCGACGAACGCTCGGCGACATTAGCCGTGGCTAGTCCTGGCACTCCCGAGTTTGCAACGGTCTTCGCAGAAGTGGAAACGGCCTACCAAGCGTTCCGCGAATCATTGCTTGGCTCGCAGACGCTCGCCTGGATTCGCCGCCAAGTGAATCCCGACACGGACCAGATTTCGGAGCTTCTGGCGCGCCTGCGGGAGTTCGCTACCCCGTTCTTCCTCGGCACCGGCCAGGCCGTGGGCGGCTTCGTCGGCGGTTTCGTCGTCGGTCTGGGCGTAATGATCATCTCGCTCTACTACTTCCTGGCCGACGGGCCAACGATGATCCGCGCCGTCATGCATCTCTCCCCCTTGGACGACCGCTACGAGGCGGAGCTGCTCAACGAATTCACCACGGTTAGCCGCGCCGTCGTGCTGGCCACCCTGCTCTCGGCTTTCGCGCAGGGGCTGCTGGCGAGCATCGGCTACTTCTTTGCCGGGTTCCAGAGCGTCTTTTTGCTGACCGTGGTGACGATGCTCCTGGCCATGATCCCGTTCGTCGGCGCCGCGGCCGTATGGGGGGCGTGCAGCCTGTGGCTGTTCCTCTACGATGGGCGGCTCGGCGCCGCCCTGATTCTGGCAACCTACGGCGCCTGCGTCGTCTCGATGATCGACAACCTGATCAAGCCGATGGTGCTGCACGGGCAGTCGAAACTGCACCCGCTCTTGGCCCTGTTAAGCATCTTGGGCGGGATCAAGGTGCTGGGACCGATCGGCATCTTCGTCGGGCCGATGGGCGTGGCCTTCCTGCAGGCACTGTTGAGCATGGTGCACGCGGAGATCATGGCCCTGGACGACCCCGGCCAGCCCAAGGCAGCAGCCCAGACGGCGCCGCCCGCCGAATCCTTGGGCCGGTCGCCGTTGTGAGTTAGGATCGAGGCATCGGCGGATTCCACGGACTTCGCAGACGTAGCTGAGGACAAACCCATCGGCCGCGCTACGGCGAGCAGCAATCTTCAACACGTGAGGACTGAAACATGACCGGGGTATTGGCACTGATCGCGGCGACGGCCGTGTCGATCGACGTTGGCTGGCAGCCGGCCACTGGCGGCGGCTTCGAGTATATCATCCAGATCGAACCGGAATTGCTTGACTCCCTCAAGACCGGGACGGACGTCTTTAGCGAGCTGCCGCCGTTTTTGCGCGGCGTCCGCGGCTACCGGATCACGATTGGCCATGCGGAGCTGCCGCGCGAGGGTACGCCGCCGGCGGCCGAGGCGGACATAGCCGCCTCGCGTGTTCAAGTGCCGCCGGCCGGCAACGCGGCAAAGAAGTCCGACGGTGCCGAGGGACCGGCGCTCACCGGCACGCCGGCTGACGCCAAACAGCCCGAGACGGGCTCGGCTGATCGACCACCGGATGCCGACGTTGCCGCCGCCAAGCCGCCGGCGGTCCCAGGTGATTCGGACAACGCAGGCGGCGGGGCGCGGACAGCCGGCTATCAACAAGCCGTCGCCGGCGGCGGACCGGCGCCGCCGGCGGAGGATGGCTCCCCCTCGAATACGCAAGCAGCCGGATACGACGCCATCGCAGCCAGCTTGCGGGACAAGCCGTGGCTGCCGCTCACCGGAGCGCTTGTGGTGCTCTTTGCGTCGGTGGGAGCGAACATCTACCTGGTCATGAATGCCGTGTCGCTCCGCGGCCGCTACCGCGCGCTTGTAGCGCGGGCGGGTTAGCAGTTGTTGTCCGTGGGGAGCGATCGGTCTTTCGTAGGGTGCTCTGCGGGCACCGAAGCCGCGTCGGTGTCCGCAGGACACCCTACTATCACTGGCCACTGTCCACTGCTCACCATTCGTTACTTCATCTTCTTCAGCGCACTGGCGGCCTTGGCGGCGTCGGCCTGCGAATCGAAGGCGAGCGTCGCGGCGAACTTGGTGCCCACCGCTTGCGCGGCGACGCCCCGCAGGCTAAGGCCAGCATCGCCCACTGCGCGAACCAGCTTGTGTACGGCGCCTGCCTTGTCGGCACCGACGACGCGCAGTGTGCCGATCGCGCTCGACTTCTCGAAACCGGCCGCCGCCGCCGCCTTCGTCCCCTTGGCGCCCTTGATACCCGTGACGAAGATCACGCCACGGCCGGGCTGGTCGGGCTTGCGGCGACCGAGGAGGAACTCCAGATTGACGCCCGCCTTGGCCAGACCCTCGAGCGCTTCGGCAGCCGCGCCCGGCCGGTCGGCGACCTCGCCCACCCACGTATCGACCTTGGTAATCGTCAGGGCCATGGTTCACGCTCCTTTCGCTGGTTTATCACAGCTTGCGAATAGTGAAAGCCCCCGTCGACATTGATACGCTCGCCCGTGCTATAGGGTAGCAAGTTGGAGACGATCGTGGTGACCGCCTCACGGCTCGAAAGATAATTGACCGCGACTGCGTGCCCAAGCCGCGCAAGGGCAAGCGCAATCGCCCACCCGATTCCGCGCGAAGCGCCAGTGACGAGCGAAACAGGCGTTTCATTCATCATTCATCATTGGAAGCGAGCGGCCGGCCGTGGGCAGCAGGCAGTTGATGCAGGAACTTGGCTAGACGGTCCCCGCCGAAGTCTTTCATTCATCATTCATCATTCGCGCATTCATCATTCGGCTGGGTCAGCCCCGGGTGGACCCACTTGCTGGCGCCGTCGGCCCAGTTCTCTTTTTTCCAGATGGGCACGACTTCCTTGAGCGTGTCGATCAGCCAGCGGCCGGCCTCGAAGGCGGTATGGCGATGCGGCGCGCTGACGGCCACGGCGACGCTGGCTTCGCCCAAATCGAGATGCCCGACGCGGTGCACGATCGCGCATGCGACGATCGGCCAGCGGCGGCGCGCCTCGGCCTCCAGTTCGGCGAGCTTCTTCTCGGCCATCGCCGGATAGCACTCGTAGTCGAGAGACGCCGTGCGCCGCCCGGCCGTAAATTCGCGCGCCGTGCCCAAAAACAACACGACGGCGCCGGCCGCGGGTGAACTAACGCACCGCAACACCTCGGCCGTATCAATAGTCGTTTGCGTAAGTTCAACCATAACGATCCATCAGACAGCAACAAGCCACTTGCAAGTACAGCAGAAGCGGGCGTCAACTCCGGATAATTGTTAATCGCTAGTAGCTGTATCTCCATTCATCATTTCGCATTCATCATTCATCATCGACTTCTCACCCTCCACTTACCGGCGGGATGCACGCCAGGTCGGCGTTTTCGGGGATGGTCGTCCGATCGTCGGCGTATTCGGTGCCCACCGCGAACATCGCGTGCTGTGCCAGGCTTGCCAATTCCGGCGATTGTTCCCCAAGGGCGTGCCGCAACTCGCCAATCGTGGCGCCCGCCGGCAGCGAAAGCTCCAGCTCGTCGCGGCCTGCAAGCTGCCGGGCCACGGCGAACAGTTTCACGCGCACTTTCATGTGACGACCAGCTCCTCGCTTCGTGCGGTCAAAAGGGCCGACAACTCCGGCATCAAGCGATAAGCCAAAGCCAAGAGCTTGAGCGGATGAATCGTGGGCTTGGTGGTCCCTTGCTCCATTTGCAGCTTGCAGGCGCTGCACTCCGTGGTGCCCGCCTGGAAGGTTCCATCGCGCATCGCGGAAATCAAGCCCCAGCCGGCGCGGAGGCTGTTGCGGTAGTTCTGCCGTGCCAAGCCAAACGTGCCCGCCATGCCTGAGCAGCCGCGTTCGACGTGCTGCACGGAGAGTCCCGGGATGAGCCGCAGGAGGTTCTCGCCCGGCGTGCCGATGGCCAGCGCCCTCTGATGGCAAGGCTGATGATAGCCGAGAGTGGCATTGATCGGCTTCAGGTCGAGCTGCAACTTGCCGGTCAGGTGCATTTGCCAGAGGTAGTGGCACGCTTCGAACGTATTGGCGGCCACGAGCCGGGTCTCGTCATCATCCAGAAGCGCTGGGTATTCCTGCGACAGGCATAGTGCGGCCGAGGGCTCGGTGGCCACGATCGCATAGCCTTGCCGGACCGCTTCGGCCAGGATGCGCACGTTGTCGGTCGCAACCTGGCGTGCCGCGTCGATCGCGCCGCGCGACACCAGCGCCATGCCGCTGGCCCGCTGATCCGGGTGCACGTACACCGCCACGCCATTGTGCTCGAGCACCGCCACGAAAGCTTCGCCCAATTGCGGGTCGTTGAAGTTGGCGTAGGTATCGACGAAATACAGCACCTTACGGCCGGCGCGGCGGGTGGGCGAGGTGAGCCGCCGCCGCGCCGAGCGGCGCAGGAAGCTGCGCGACGCGAAGCGCGGCAATTTGCGCCGCTGCGCGATCCCCAGCGTCTTGTCGACGATCCATCGCGCCTGCCGGTTGGCGATCGCCCAGTTGGCGAAAGGGCTCAATAGGCCGGCTAGTCTACCCATCAAGTCCAGCCTGGTCAGCACCCAGTCGTCGAGCCGTAGCCCGTTCGTGGCCACGTAATTCGCCTTGCCCTCGATCATCAGTTTGGGGATGTCGACGCCGGCCGGGCACTCCAGGCGGCACATCTTGCAGTTGACGCACAAATCGGCCACCGTCTTGAACTCGTCGGACGAGAGAGTCCGCGGCGGCAGCGCCCCGGTCAGCACGCCGCGGATCAGGTTGGCCTTGGCCCGCGGCGACGCTTCCTCGGCCGGCGCAAAGCGGAACATGGGACACATCCGCACGGTCGGATCCTGGGCGCGGCAGGCGCCGCACCCATTGCAACTGGTGGTCACTTCGGCCAGCTCGGCGGCGCTCCACGTCAGCTCCAAGGGCACGAATTCGCGGGGCTCCCCAGCCGGCTCCTGGGCCGCCGGCGCGCCGTTCGTCGACGGCTCGCCAAACATTCCCGGCACGATGGCCGGCCGCAAGTCCCGCGTCATCAGCTCGGGATCGTCGCCAATCACCTTTCCCGGGTTGAGGATGTTGTTCGGGTCGAAAATGCCCTTCACCTCCCGGAACACGTCGTACAGCGCGCCGTATTGGCGGCGGACGAACTGCGTGCGGCTCAGGCCGTCGCCATGCTCGCCGCTGATCGTTCCCTCGACGCGGAAAACGGCGTCGTACAGATCGGCCGCCAGCGCGGACATCGTCCGCACGTGTTCGGGATCGGACAGGTCGAGGAACGGCCTGATGTGCAACTGGCCGTGCCCGGCGTGACCGAACAGCGACGCCGTGACCTGGTGGCGCTTGAGGATGTTTTGCATCTCCACGACAAAGCCCGGCAGCGCCGCGGGGGGGATCGCGATGTCCTCGACAAAGGGCACGGCCCGCGTCGAGCCCTTCAGCCGGTACAGCGTGGGAACGACTTTCTGCGCCAGCCGCCAGGAGAGATCCATGTCGTCCTGGCCAACGGCCTGGCGGGCGTCAAAGGCCAGCCGTTTGCGGCGACGGACGCGATCGATCAACTGCCGGATGCGCTCGCGCAATTCAACCGGATCGCGTCCCTCGAGCTCCACCAGGAGGAGCGCCTCGGCCGCGGCCGGGATCATCAGGTCATAGCGCGGGTCGGACTCGCGGGCCAGCGTCAAATGCCGCCGGTCCATCAGATCGCAGGCGATGGGCGAAAACGACAGGATCTCCTCGACCGCGCGGGCAGCGCTTTCCAGTCGATCGAAGAACAGTAGCGCGGTTCCCACGTGCTTGGGCGTCGGCTGCGTCGCCACCGTCATTTCGGTGATCAAGGCCAGCGTGCCCTCGGAGCCGACGAGAAGCCGCGGCAGATCGAGTTGACCATCAGCCAGCACGTCGGCCAGCTCGTAGCCGCAGCGATTGACGAGACTCTTGGGCTGGGATTCGCGAATGAGCTTCGCGTTGCGCGAGAGCACGTCGGCCAAGCGCGCGACCAGCTCGCCTTTGACACGTTGGTCGTCGCTATTCGCACTACCGCTGACCGGCTCGCGGCCGACCTCCATTTCCGTCCCGTCGGCCAGGACGATCCGCAGCCGGCGCACGCTGCCGCGGGCGGACCCGAACTTCAGCCAGCGACTGCCGGCCGCGTCGATCGCCACGACGCTGCCCATCGTGGTGACGTGGCTCATGGCGGGATCGGGGCCGAACACCCGCCCCTGGGGCCGCAGGTAAGTGTTGAGGCGCTCTAGCACCACGCCGGGTTGGACGCGGACCCAATCGGGCCCGAATTCCAGGATGCGGCGAAAATGGCTGGAGAAGTCGAGCACCAACCCGGGACCGAGCGACTCGCCGGCCAGCCCGGTTCCCGCACCGCGGGCGTGTACGGGGATCAGGTTCTCGTGGGCATAGCGGAGGCAGGCCGAGACGTCCGCGGCAGTTCGCGGCCGGACAACGGCCAAGGGCTTGATCTGGTAGAGACTCGCGTCGCTTGCGTAGAGCTGCAGAAGGACGTCGTCGGCGCGGACCTCGCCGGCGACAAGGCCCCGCAGGTCTTCCTCGATTCTCGTCCGTTGTTCGTCCATAGGACGCACCCGAGGGTGGCAGCGAGTCGGTCGCGGGCTGACCTAGCGGGCGGCCGGTTCGCCGCCGGCAGGCACCTCGCCGGTCGTGGCCCCACTTACACGGCGGACCTGCGCGAGGCGGGCCGCTTGTTGCCGATACCGCTCGTGGGTCTCCAGGCTAAAGGGGCCGTGCTGGTCGATCGACCCAACGGCCCGATACTCGGCGTGGCAGCGATAACAGACCAGGCTTTCGCCGACGATCAAGTAGAGTGCCATGTCCACAAAGGCCGTGGCAAAAAGGATCGCGAACGTGAGATAGGTCCAGTAGTAAAACCACGTGACGCAGCTTGCGGCAAAGCCGATGACAACGATGGCCAGCCCCAGCCTCTGGGGAAAGTCCTTGCGCACGAACAGGTCCGGGCTGCCGCAGATCAGGCATCGCCGCAGCGCGCCTTCGCTCCACGCGCCGTCGGCTGCCGGCACGTCCGCCCGGCACTTGGGGCAGGCCATCGCCGCGGCCCCGATCGCGATCTGGGCGGTGCCCGTCTCCTCGCAACGTGGACAGGCAAATGTGACGTTCATGGAACCAAACGGACTGTGCCGGCGCTCGGGGCGACCGACGACAAACCACCCTTGGGGCTTAGCCGGCGGCGCCGCGACGCGCCGACATGGATCGCCCCTCATCATAAAGGATACCCCGACTGAGCGGACAGTAGGGCCGAGGCCAATTCGCCGAGAAACGTCGTGATCACGGCCACGTACAAGATGCCCGTGGCGCTCTGAGTGTTGGGAATCTTCAACGTGGCTCGGGCCATCAAGGCCAACGCGCCAGTCGCCACCAGACCGCCCAGCCAGCGCAAGGCAAGGAACAAGCCATGCGCCGCGTCAAACGTCGTACCGCCGGAGACCTCGAGCGCGAGCCCCCAGCCGCAGACGACTGCGCGCAGCACCACGGCCGCCGCCAGGACCACGATCAGTCTCCCAAGAGGCGCAAGCGGCATGCCTGGCGCATTGAGATACCAGTGCCCCAAGAGCATCGCGGCCATGGTGGTCCCCAGCAGCAATCCACCGGTCAAAGGATCGAGGATCGCGAGGGCCCGCGCGGCGGCATTGCCGTCAGCCCAGGAGGGGGTGGCGATCCACGCCGCGGCCAGATCCAACGCCGCCAGCGCTGCCAGCGCCACGATTCCCGCCCGCGGCCGTTCATACAGCCATAGGACGGCGCCGGCATAGCTCGTAGCCGCGGCGACGGCCGGCAACCAGGTCGAAGCCGGCGACGTCCTGGCGGTTGCCGTGACGAGCGCCACGAGCACGTTCAGCCCAAGCAGGACATAGAGGTTATTCCGATAGTAGCCGCTGGTGACCTGGCGGGGCGGCACAAGCGTCATCGCGGCGGCCAGCCCCCATGACAGCCGCAGGACGAATTGCGTGAGGATCAACACGTGGCGTGATGCCCGGGCGAGATGCTAGCGGCGATCGCCGTAGATCAGGTTCATGATCTCGGAGCGGCTCGACAGGTTGTTGCGGAAGACGCCGCGCATCGCGGAGGTGACGCAGATGCTTCCCGGCTTGCGAACGCCGCGGATCGTCATGCAGGAATGCTCGGCCTCGATCACCACGGCCACGCCCTTGGCCTGAAGTTCGTCGACGAGCAGATCGGCGATCGACTCGGTCATTCGTTCCTGCACCTGCGGCCGCCGCGACACGACTTCGATGACCCGCGCGATCTTGCTCAAACCGATCACGCGCCCGTCCGGCAGGTAGCCGACGTGGGCCTTGCCCATGAACGGAAGCATGTGGTGTTCGCACATGCTGTTGAAGCTGATGTCCTTCACCAGCACGACTTCGTCGTATTTCTCGGTGAAGAACTTCTGCAAGTGCTTGCGTGGGTCGTCGTGCAAGCCGCTGAAAAGCTCGGCGTACATGCGGGCGACGCGAGCCGGGGTCTCGCGGAGACCCTCGCGATCGGGGTCTTCCCCTACCGCGGCGAGGATCTCGCGCACGGCGCGGCGAATCCGCTCCTGGTCGACGGCGCCGGCGCCTTCCAGCCGATCGTCGTCCAATTCGCCGGTGAGCGTTTCGTAAATCGTGGGCGACGCGTCGGACATGCGGGCACCGGGGCATAAGTAGGCGGTAGGAGAAGCAGAGCGTGGCCGGCGACGCAGCGCCGTCCCTTTGGATATTAGCGCCCACCGAGAGGGGGGTCAAGCGGCTAACCGCGGCGGACACGATCGGCCTCAATTGACGCTGAAATCGGGCGGAAAATGCGTCTCGTCCCCGGCGTCTTTGCCGCGCTTCCGCAAGTGCTCGACCAGCCAGCGGGCGCGCTTGTAAACGTCGGCCTCGGCAAGCAATTTGCTCTTTCGCGCTAGCGGCAAATCGAGCGTGTACGCGACGATGTCGGTCAGCACTGCCAGATCGATCTCTTTGGCCAGCAGTTGCGTGAGCGGCGCCTGTACCTGATGCGTGTCCGGCAGCACGCGACGAAACGCCGTGAACAGGTGCTCCTGCAACTCGGCCTTCTGCTCGGCGAGTTTCGCCGGATAGCGGTCCGCGCGAATCGCGGCCTTCGCCCGGCGGAACGACACCAATGGCGACAGTTCGCTCCCCAGGACCACGCGCGCAACTCCTGCCAGCAGCAAGTTGTACCGACCGTCGGGAAGCTGGGCGTGTGTGGCAACGCGTCCCAGGCAGGCGATCTTCTCCACGGGCGGCTGCCCTTCGTAGTCCTTCTCCCAGCCGGGCGACAGGATGGCCATCGCGATCAAGCGGTCGCCGGCCAGCGCGTCCTCGAGCATGTCGCGGTATCTCGGCTCGAACACGTGCAGCGGTTGCAGCACGTGTGGGAACATCACCAGGTTCGGCAGCGGGAAAAGCCGCACGGTCCCGGAAAAAGTTGACGGATCGAATTTCAGGTCATCGGGCAAAGACATGAGACGCTAGTCGCTCCCACCGTACTTCTCAATCGCCTGGCGATTCAATTCTATCCCCAGGCCTGGCCCTGCGGGGACGCGGAGCATCCCTTCGGCGTCCAGGGCGAAGGGGGGCGTGACGATTTCCTCGATGTACGGCACGCCTGTCTGATACTCGACCCAGCGGGCCACCGGCAGGGCCGCCACCAGTGCCAGGTCGGCCGCCACGCCCACACCCGTGTTCCAGCCGTGCGGCACCAACAGCACGCCGTGATCGTATGCCAGCCAGCCCAGCCGCCGCGCTTCGCTCAGGCCGCCGCACTTGGTCACGTCGGGCTGGATGATGTCGAGGGCCCGGCCCGTAATGAACGGCAAGAAGGCCTGCCGCCGCGTAAGCACCTCGCCGCTGGCGATGAGCACCGGGGACGATTGCCGCAGCTCGCGAAAGCCTTCTACGTCGTCGGGCTTTAGCGCCTCCTCGAACCACACGACGCCGTAGTCGCCCAGCATTCGCGCCGTCTCGCGGGCCCACGTGACGCCGTGCGGCCAGAACTGCTCGCTGCCGCCGGCATCGACCATCAGCTCGACTTCGTCCCCCACCGTGTCGCGGGCCGTCTTCACGAGCACTTCGTCCAATTGCCGGCTGACGCGGCCGAACGGCCGCCAGCCCAGCTTGATCGCCCGAAAGCCGCGGGCCCGCTGTTCGAGGAGCTTGTCGCGGAGCCGGGGCGGATCGTCAAAGAGCATGGAGGCGTACGGCTTGATCCGGTCGCGATAGTTGCCGCCGAGGAGTCGCGAGACAGGCTGGCCGAGCGCCTTGCCCCACAGGTCCCAAAGCGCGATATCCAGGCCGCTGATCGTGTGCTCGACCGAGCCGCCGCGGCCGAGCCAGAACATCGACTGCCGGAGCTTCTCGCTGACGCGTTCCGGCTCAAGCGCGTTCTCGCCCAAAAGGTGCGGCCGCAACAGATCGAGCGAGCCTTCGACCAGGGCGCGCGTCGTATAGCAACTTCCCAGGCCGGCGGGCCCTTCGTCCGTGCGGACCTCCAGAAGCGTGTTGTACTGGACGAGCGGATCGGTGCCGCCGGGCCAGCCGTGGTCGTGCGTGGCGCCGCACAGGGGAATGGTGACGACTTCGGCGATCTTCATGCGCGGGGAGAACTGGCTGTTTTGATGCGGAGACGAGGGGGGGGCTATTCCCAATCTCGGCACGTTGAACGCGGCCCCCACCGTGGGGATACTCATGCTAGCCCAACGCCCGTTTGCGTGCCACGGTTTGCGCGACGAGGGCAAGCCGTGCGCCACGGAGACCGATCGGCGACCAAATTGACCGTCATCGGACAGATCACACTGCTTCTGCGAAGCACTGGCACACCCTGGCATCCGACCGAAATACACCATCAGCTATCGAGGACCCTGCCATGCCGAGCCGCGCCGCCACCGAATACCGCTACGAAAAATTGACCTGGCCCGAGATCAACGACGCCGTTGAGCTGGGCAAGGTGTGCATCGTGCCGTGCGGGGCCGTCGAGCAGCACGGCCCGCATTTGCCCCTTGACGTCGACTTGATCTGCCCGACATCGATCGCCATTGGGGCCGGCCACCAACTGCCCGACAAGATCCTGGTGTTGCCGGTAGTGGCCTACGGCTATACCGGGCACGTGATGGACTTTCCCGGCACGATCAACAACGACTTCGAGCATTTCATGCACCACGTGCTCGACATCACCAAGTCGCTCGCCTACCACGGCTTCAAGAAGATCGTGCTGTTGAACGGTCACGGCTCGAACATGCCGAACCTGGACCTGGTCGCGCGGCGGACCAATCTGGAGACCGATGCCGAGTGCGTGCTGGCGGCATGGTGGCAGTTACTGTCCATCGACAAGGAGTTCATGCCGCGATGGCGGCAGAGCAAGTTTCCCGGTGGTTGCGCGCACGCTTGCGAGCTGGAAACGTCGATGTACCTGTACCTCGACGGCGACAACGTGCGCAAGGACCAGATCAAGAACGGCGTGATCAGCTTCAACGAAGACAATAGCCCCTTCAATTGGGTCGATCTCTTCTCCGCGGGGCCGGCCACCGTGATCTCGTGGACCAGCAGCTACTCGGAGACGGGCGTGCTGGGGGAGGCGGAGTTGGCCACGGTCGAAAAAGGGCGGCAGGCCTATGACGAAGCCGTGAAGCAGCTCGTGCGGTTCGTGAACTACTTTCATCCCCGCCCGAAAGACCAGCGCCGCGACCGGCATCGCCAGCCGCCCACGATGCCAATCCCCTGGGGGCAGCGGCCCGTGGACAAGTAGGGTGTCGAGCTTTGCGCCCGAGCCATGGGTGCCAGGGTGCCATGCTACGCTCGTCGTGAGCATGTGAGATTCCGCGCCGGCAAGGCGACGGCGGCGTACCTCCGTGGCCATGAGCGACGCTAAAACGCAGAAAACGGCGGTGGGTAACGCACCAAACCGCGGACATTCGCCACGGCCCCGGCCACGAGCTCGCACACCATGAACGCGCCGTCCGACACCTCGAAGGGGCATTCCAACCCGAACGGGCCGGCCGGTTTGAAGCCGAACCGTGGGTAGTAGGTCGGATGGCCGACGACGATCACCAGCCGGTTGCCGCGCTCGCGGCACGTATCGAGCCCGGCTCGGGCAAGCTGCGACCCGATCCCCTGGTCTTGCACCTCCGGCCGAACGGCAAGCGGCGCCAGGGCCAGGGCGTCGGCGACGGGCCGATCGTTGTGGACGATCTCAATCGGACTGAAAAGGACGTGCCCCACGACACGTCCTTCCCGCACGGCCACTAGCGACAGCTCGGGGATGAACCAGCGCGAGGCCCGCAGCGCGGCGACCAGCCGGGCCTCATCGTCGCGGTCGAACGCCATGGCGATGCAATCGTGAATCGCGGCGTGGTCCGCAGGGCCCTCAGGGCGAATCAGGACGTCCCTTGGCATGGGTTGATCTCCCGTGGTGGAGCAGGGCCATTCTGTTTTTCAAAATGGCGAGGCGGGAAATGGGACTGGCTCCGAGCACAAACAGCGCAAGCCCTTTCATACCAACGCTGCGTCTCGGTGCCTGTCCCACTTTCCCGGCGGTGCGCCGCCGGCAAGCTTGAATCTGTGAACGGCCCTGCGAGGTGGAGCCAGCAGCATCGGCCAAAACCGTGCCTGTGCTATAATCGAGACATGGAAACCATCAAGCGAGTTCGCGACATCGATCCGTCTGATTTACCCGCCATCGAACGGGCGATCGGCCAGCACCTCGACCCGTCGCGCGACCAGGCCCTGGTCGTGCGCCTGGTAACGCTGCCAGCGGCAGTGCCAGCCGTGCCGACGGAAGCAACGCTGCCGGAGTGGTGCAATGTATTGGAAGGTCTGTCGGACGACGAGCTCTTGGATTTTGAGGCGACGTTAAGCCAGAGACCCGTTCTCTCACATCGGATCTCGCGAGCATGACGCCGTGCCTGCTCGACACGGATGCGGTGTCTGACATTATCCGTCCTCGTGCGAAGCGGCGTCCGGCCGTCGCTGTTCGCGGCGCGGGGTATTTGCGCGAGCACGGTGCTTTCACGTTCTCGGAACTCTCGTGCTTTGAGATCCGCCGCGGACTTCGTAAGAAAAGCGCCGTTCAGCAGACTGGCGCGCTTCGAGGAATTCCGCGAGCGAGCGGATCGCAGGCCAGTTTCGCCAGAAGTCTTGGACCTCGCCGCCACGCTCTGGGCGGACGGTCAACGGACGGGAATTGTTGTCGATGACTGCGATACATCATCGCCGCCACCGCTAGGCTGCACGGCCTGGCGCTCGTCACCGCGAATACCAAGCATTTCAGTCGGATCGGCGACCTTCAGCTTTTCAACTGGCGCGAAGGCTAATATCCTGCGAGTGCTTCGCCTTACTTCCCCGCATGGTCGGCCGGCTTCACGCCTTTTGTGAACGCACCGAAGCCAAAAGGCGTCGGGCGGTACGCCCCGACCAGGTCGACGTTAGCTTTGGGGGGAATCTCCGCCTCCAGCCCAAGGGCCCAGTAGCAAGCATTGACCAACAGGCGGCGCAGCCCTTCGCTCGCCAGGTCTTGCGACGCGCCCATCGTGGTCGTGAACACGCGGGCCGCCTTGCCCGACGGGCTTGCGTAAGAGCGCGTCCAGGCGACCGGCATCATGGGATCGTTCTTCTTGCCCTCGACCGGCGGATCGGTGGGCTGCATGCCGCTTAAGACCTGCCCCAGGACCAGCGGCTGGCTGCCGCCCGGGAGCGGCAGTCGCACGCCGTACACGTCGGTCGGCCCCCAGATGTCGCCGTCCTTGATGCCGCTGAGGATCGGATTGCCCTGCTGGCCTGGCGCAATCGCGCCGCGGGTGCTCTCCTTGCCGTGCGCGCCATGATGGTTGATCCACGTCTCGCCCAGCACCTGCCGGCCGAAGCCGCCGTCCCAATCCTTCGCCTGCCAGGCATAGCGCGAGAATCGCTCGCTCGATTTGTTGTCAAAGGCGTGCGTAGCGGTCCGCAGGGCGACGATCGGCTTGCCGCTCTCGACGTAGTCGACGATGTGTTTCATCTGCTCATCCGGAAGCTTGCGGAACCGCGTGAACAGCACTAAGAGATCGGCCGATTCGAGCGCCTCAAGGCCGGGAATATTGTCGCTCTGGTTGGGATTGATGGTGCCGTCGGCCGGATCGATCGCGAAGAGCACGGTGCACTTGAAACCGTGTCGGGTGGCGAGGATCTTGGCCAACTGCGGCAGGCCCTCCTCGGAGCGGTACTCCTCGTCGCCGCTCACGAGCACGATGTGCTTCCCTTTGCCGGGCCCTTCGCCGCCGGGGAAAACGACCCAACGGTCGTCAGCCGCGGCGACGCCGACGAGCGTGGTTGCCAGAGACAAGGCAACGAGTGATCCAACGAGAATGCGGGCGTTCACGGCGGCGTCCTCAAATGAGCGGGTCGGGCTTGCGATACCCGCACCAGTGTAGTCGCGCCGACGCCAATGCGAAATGAAATGCGGAAATGGTCAGAAGGGCAGCATTTCGCGCAGCGCTGCCAGGATCGTCTGGTGATTAAAGGGCGCCAGCCATGCCACGACGGCGGCCATCGTCAGTGCGGCCAATGACAGGCTCAGCCCCCAGGCGTTGGGGCTGACCCGCGCCGGGGCAAGCTGCTGGGCCAGCGCCAGTTCGAGCTGCCGCCAGCCGGTGTGGCTCTGGTGGTCCCCGTTGGCCACGAGCGACACGTTCCGCATCAGCGAGTTGGTCTCCAAATGCAGTTGCACGTTCAGCTTCGGCATCGACAGGCTCGTGCCCGCCCAGCGATGTTGCGGGTCGAGGTGCTCGATCACGTGGGCCAGGATGGGCCGCAACTCCTCGACCGAGATGTTGTACACCACCAGCCGCGGCCGGCTAAGCAGGATTACCAGCGACAAAAGCAGCGTGTACAGGCTGACCGACAGCACCCAGATATACGGTCCAAGCTGGTTGACGGCCGACGGCGGGTGCAAAAGCTCGATCGGCCCCACCAGCATCAAGCCCGACACCCCAAAGCCGAGCGCCGCAACGTCGCGGGCGCCGGTCATAAGCACGGGGCGGCGCAACAGGTTGAGCACCGCCAGAAACAACAGGTAAAGCGCAAGCGGGCCCAGCGCCACGCCGATCCGGACTCCGTCCATGAAGAGTGTCCCGTGTGAGAAGACGCGTGCCTTGCCCGCGGCTCAATCGCGCCATTGGGTACCGCCACGTCGTAATGTAGAACCGCGGCGGCAGGGCGTCAATTGGAGCAGGCTAGCGTCGCGTCTGGGTTAGGAAGGTGGGTGCCGTGGCTATGGGAGGCGCTCCGACGTGACCATGCCCGCCGCCGCATGCCCACGACGAGCGTGGCATGGCGCGCGCCTGCACGCGGACAGCAATTCTGGGGCCGTGGCTTCGCGTGCCAGCGGGCACAAATCTCGCGCATTTCCCCGAGAATTCGACGCTTTCTCAAGCGGCCAAGGGTTCGCTTGACCCCTATTTTCTTGAGGGCTATAATCCCCCCGCTTTTGGCGAAAGAACGTCGCACTCCACGTGTAGAATGCGCGCTATGCGGATCGGGCGTCTGGTGCGCATCGCTTTCTCGTGGTCGACTGTCTTAACGGCTCGCGCGCTTTGACCCAAGTGCGCACCGGTGGCGAGCGATCGCTTGCAACGCGCCAAAAAAGCGCACGTGCGAAACGGAGTGTTCTCCTCTTCCCGCGGAGTTGCCGTGCTTTCCGGATCATCGTTTGAGGCCAAGGAGCAGGTCAAGCGGGCGATCTCAATCGTCGACCTCGTCGGCGACTATCTGCAACTGCGCCGCGAGGGACGCGCCTACAAGGCGCTCTGTCCCTGGCACGACGACACGCGCCCCAGCCTGCAAGTCAACCCTGAGCGGCAATCGTTCAAGTGCTGGGTGTGCGACATTGGCGGCGACATCTTCAGCTTCGTGATGAAGATGGAGGGGGTGTCGTTTCCCGAAGCCTTGGAGCTATTGGCCGAACGGGCCGGCATCGAACTGAAACGCTCCGGTCGCCCAGGACCGTCCGGCGACGATAAACGACTTCTGTATCAAGCCATGGCCTGGGCCGAGGAACAGTATCACCAGCACCTGCTTCGGGCGGAGTCGGCGGCCGTTGCACGCGAGTACTTGCGTGCCCGCGGAGTGACCGAGGAGAGCGTCCGCCGCTTTCGCCTGGGATTCGCGCCCGCCGATTGGGAATGGATCGCCCAGCAGGCGCGCAACACGCGCTTCTCGCCCCAGGTGCTGGAGACGATCGGCCTTGTGGGGCGGAGGCAGAACGGGCCGGGCTGGTACGATCGTTTCCGCGGCCGCGTGCTGTTTTCGATTCGCGACGGCCAAGGCCGGCCCGTCGGTCTGGGCGGCCGCGTAATGCCCGGCGGCGACGAGGAGCGGGCGGCCAAGTACATCAACTCACCGGAGACGCCGCTATTTTCAAAGAGCAACCTGGTGTACGGACTCGATACGGCTCGCGAGGCGATCGTCAAGGAGCGAACCGTGGTGGTGATGGAGGGGTATACCGATTGCCTGATCGCGCAGCAATCGGGTATCGCCAACGCCGTCGCCGTGCTGGGAACGGCGTTCGGCGAGCGGCACCTGCAATTGCTGCGCCGCTACGCGGACCGCGTGGTGTTGGTCCTCGACGGGGACGAAGCGGGGCGACGGCGAACGGATCAGTTGCTCGAAATGTTCATCGCCGAACCGGTCGATCTGCGGATTCTCACCCTGCCGGAGGAACTCGACCCCTGCGATTTTTTGCTCGGGCATGGCCGCGGCCCGTTCGAGGAACTGCTTGCCGGGGCGGTAGATGCGCTTGAGCACAAATTCAATACGGCCAGCCGTGGCAGCACCGCGCAAAGCGCCGTACACGAGGCCAACCGCGTGCTTGAGGAGGTGCTGGGAACGCTCGCCAAGGCACCCCGCCTTGCCGCGTCCGAGAGCAGCGCCGCGCGGCTTAAGCAAGACCAGGTCTTGCAACGCCTGGCGAGAAAATTCGAGCTGTCGGAGGATCGCGTGCGGGCGCGTCTGTCGTCATTGCGACAGTCATCGCGCGGCCGGCCGCTCAAGCCTTCAAATGAAGCAGCATCGACGCCCGCGCCGACGCTCGACGCTCGGGAACAAGAATTGCTGGAGCTGGCGCTTTTGGCGCCCGACTGCCTGCCGCGGATGCGCGAAGAAATTTCAGCGGAACAGTTGACTTCGCCGGCGGCGCGCGCAATTCTGAAAAGCTGTTACGCCCTGGCCGGAACAACCCCATCTTTGTTCGACCGGCTGCTTGTCGAGTTCGACGACCCCGAGCTGAAGAGCTTGCTCGTGGATCTCGACGAGCGCGGGCGTGCGAAAGGCACCGCCGAAGTCTCGGCGCGATTCGATCAGGTCTTGGCGAGCTACAGGCGCATGCGTCACTCCGACGAGTTGCGCCGCCAGTCGTCCGCGCTCGCCAAGGAAGGCGTGGATGAAAAAACTGAACTTGAGATTTTGCAACAAATCATCGACCGAGAGAGGATGCGGCAGGGTATTTCCGTGCCCACGGATGGGTAGGGATGCGCTGTCCGTTTGATCGAACGCCTCGACGCGCCAGACTCTTGCCTGGCGGTTACGGTCTCGATCATAATCGCTGTCCGAAGCGCGCGGCCATGCGCGGGAGGATGTCAGGTGGACCAGTCGGATTTGGACCTTGAGGAATTGGTGGCACTGGGAAAATCGCAAGGTTTCCTGACGTATGACCAGGTGAACGAATACCTGCCCGACGAGGCCGTCAATCCCGACAAACTGGACAGCTTGCTCGTGGCGCTCGACGAGTTGGGCATTGCGCTTGTGAACGAGGCGCCGGAGCCGGACGCGCCCGAGTCGGCAACGGAGCGCCCCGCGGGCGCGACGATCCCCTTCGAGGAAGACCAGCAGCGCACCGAGACGATGCGCGTCGTCACGGCCGACGACGTGTCGCGGTGGAACGAAGATCCGGTGCGGATGTATCTCACGCAGATGGCGGAGATCCCGCTGTTGACGCGCGAGCAGGAGATCGCGCTGGCGAAGAAGATCGAGGTCACCCGCAAGCGCTTTCGCCGCACGGTGCTGGCGTGCGACTATGCCATGCAGGCGACGATCAACACGCTCGCGAGCGTGCACGAGGGGAGCCTGCCGTTCGACCGCACCATCAAGGTCTCGCTGACCGAGCGGTTGACCAAAGAGCAGATCGTGGCCCGCATGCCGCACAATCTGAAGACGCTGGACCATTTGCTGCAGGAAAATCGCCGCGACTTCCGCGTGATCATCAGCCTCAAGGCGCCGCGCGAGGAGCGCATCGCCGCGCGACGGCGATTTTTGTCGCGCCGCCACAAGGCGCTCGTGCTGGTCGAGGAGCTGAGCCTGCGGACGCGCCGCGTGCAGCCGCTTCTCAATCAGTTGTCCGAGATCTCGCGGCGGATGGACGAGCTGCGCAACCGCGTCGCCCAGCTCGACGGCGCCGGCTCGGCCAAGGACGAGCGGGCCAATCTCCGCAAGGAGCTGCGGGATCTGATGTTGATCACGCTGGAAAGCCCCCGCAGCCTTCGCCGCCGTTGCGAGATGATGCGGGCCCAGTACCGCGACTATGAGTGTGCCAAGCGCGAGCTGTCCGGCGGCAACTTGCGGTTGGTCGTGTCCATCGCCAAAAAGTATCGCAACCGCGGCCTGAGCTTTTTGGACCTGATCCAGGAAGGCAATACGGGCCTGATGCGGGCGGTGGACAAGTACGAATATCGCCGCGGCTACAAGTTCTCGACGTACGCCACCTGGTGGATCCGCCAGGCCATCACCCGCGCCATCGCCGATCAGGCCCGCACGATTCGCATTCCGGTACACATGATCGACGTGCTGTCGCGGCTGCGGAACGTGTCGAAGCGGCTGGTGCAGGAGCTGGGGCGCGAGCCGACGACCGAGGAAACCGCGACCGCGGCCGACATCAGCGTCGAGGAGACGCGCCGCGTGTTGAATATCGGGCGGCACCCGATCAGCCTCGATCGCCCGGTCGGGGAGAGCGAGGACAGCTCGTTTGGCGAGTTTATCGAGGATAACGCCTCGCAAAGCCCCCTGACGACCGCGGCCCAGAGCATGCTCCGCGACCGGATCGAGAACCTGCTCAAGACGCTGACCTACCGCGAGAGGGAGATCATCCGGCTGCGATATGGACTTGGCGACGGATACACTTATACTTTGGAAGAGGTGGGCAGGATCTTCAAAGTGACGAGGGAACGCGTGCGCCAGATCGAAGCCAAAGCGGTCCGCAAGCTGCAGCATCCGGTGAGGAGCAAGCAGCTCGAAGGATTCCTCGAAGGGATCGCGAGCTGACGGAGGATTGCCAACCGTTGGCCGAAAGGTCAGCGGTTTTTTCTTTGACATGTCATACGAAGCCGAGTCCGACAAGAAGCAAAAACCGGCGGCCTCCGCCACGAGCGCCCTCCGCGAGCTGCACCGTCTTCACCAGCAGTTGGGAGACGTGCGCGACCGGCTGGAGCGCGGCCCGAAGCAGATCAAGGCGCGCGAGGTCAATCTCGTGCGGCTCGAGGCCGACTTGGCGCAGGTCAAGGCCGACGCCAAGACGGCCCGCGTGGGCGCCGATCAAAAGCAGCTTCTGCTCAAGACCAGCGAGAACAAGATCGCGGACTTGAAGACGAAATTGAACCAGGCCAGCAGCAATCGCGAGTATCAGGCGCTCAAGGACCAGATCGCGGCCGACGAAATGGCCGGCAGCGTTCTGGCCGACGAGATCCTCGAGGCCCTCGAGCGGATCGATCAGTTCACCGCCGCCGTTGCCACCGCCGAGCAGACGCTTGTGAAGGGGAAAGAGGACCTGGCGAAGGTCCGCCAGCAGGTCGCCCAGCAGCACGATTCGCTCGCCGTCGACCTCGCGCGTCTGGAAGGCGATCTGAAAACAGCCGAGGCCGTGCTGCCGTCCGACTTCCGCGACGCCTACTACCGCGTCGTCAAGAGCCGCGGCAGCGACGCCATGGCGCAGGTCGAGGGCGGCACCTGCACGGGCTGCCACCAGCAGATCACGCAAAATATGCACAACGCGCTATTGATGGGGCGAACCGTGTTCTGCCAGGGTTCCTGCGGGCGCTTGCTGTACCTGCCGGAAGATCGCTCGCCCGGCGCGGGGCGGTGAGGCGATCAAAAAGATGCATCGACGATTTTTGAATACGATCGCGCTACCAGGAAAGTCCCTGACGATCAAAGTCGGGACCGCATCGGCCGTGCAGGGCACCAACCAGACTTCCGGCGCTGTGATGCTCGAATTTGACGTGGTCAAACACTTGCTGTCGAGCAGACCCCTGCGGCGACCGGCGCGCCCGCAGCGCGACAAATAACGGACGCAGAGCCGCCTTTTTCTTTGGGCAGATTCCTTTAGGCCGCTATAACAAGTGCGGTGTCCGCCGGCGCGCTTGCAATCGCGCCATTTCGCGACCAGAATAGGCACGAATGCCCGTCGGCACGCGCTAGCGCATGCCCCGGCGTGCTTTCACGCGTCCCCAGTGGCTGCCAGGCCCGACGCGCCCGCAAAAATCGCCACCCGCCAACTGCTTCGAGGAGTCTCACGTCGTGACGCACCGCCCCACGCCTACCCGGCGCACGTTCCTCAAGGCGGCTTCGGCCGCCGCCCTCGCCGCACCGACGATCGTCCGTTCGAGCGTCTTCGCCAAGGACGACCAGCCGGCGGCAAGCGACCGCGTGGTGGTCGGCTCGATCGGCACCGGCGATCTCGGCCGCCGCCATCACCTGGCCAATCATCTGATCCCCAACAAGCGCATCCAGATGGCCGCCGTCTGCGACGTCGATCGCAACCATCGCGACCAGGCCGCGCTCGACGTGCTGAGCCGCACCGGCAAGCGGGTCGATATCTACAAGGACTTCCGCGACCTGTGCGATCGCCAGGATATCGATGCCGTGCTCATCGCCGTCCCGGACCACTGGCACGCCTTGATCGCGATCTATGCCATGCAGTCCGGCAAGGACGTGTACTGCGAGAAACCGCTCACGCTGACGATCGCCGAAGGCAAGAAAATGGTCGAGGTGGCCCGCCGCTATGGCGCCGTCTTCCAGACCGGCAGCCAGCAGCGCTCCGACCGGCGCTTCCGCCAGGCGTGCGAGCTGGTGCGGAACGGCAAGATTGGCAAGCTCCAGCGCGTCGACACCTACATCGGCGACATCGACGCGGGTTCCTGGCAACCGGTCACGACGCCCCCGGCGGAGTTGGACTGGAACTTCTGGCTGGGGCCGGCGCCGTACGCCGACTATTCGCCCAATCGCTGCCACTATCAATTCCGCTGGTTCAGCGATTACTCCGGCGGCAAGATGACCGACTGGGGCGCCCACCACAACGACATCGCCCAGTGGGGCATCGGCACCGACGGCTCGGGCCCCGTGAAGGTCAAGGGCGAAGGCAAGTTCCACGAGAACGGCCCGCACGACGTGCCGGGCACGTTCGACGTGCAGTACACGTACGCGGGTGGCGTCGAGCTGTTCTGCCACGCGCAGGGCGAAAACGGCGTCAAATTCACCGGCGCGGACGGCTGGGTCTTCGTCAGCCGCGGGCGGATCGGCGCCTCGAACGAGGACATCCTCAAAACCGAGTTCACCGACAAAGACGTGAGGCTCTACGAGAGCCGCGATCACCACACCAACTGGCTCGATTGCATCGCCAGCCGCGAGCGGCCGATCTGCGACGTCGAGATCGGGCACCGCTCGTGTACGATTTGCCATTTGGGCAATATCGCCATGCGACTGGGGCGGGAGCTGACCTGGGACCCCGTAAAAGAAGACTTTGTCGGCGACGAGCAGGCCAGCCGCATGGTCGGCAAACCGATGCGGGCGCCCTGGCATTTGTAGAGGCCCTTTCTTTCTTTCGCGAAGCCGCCAACGACAAACCACCGAACTTATCGAGGAATCTCTTCGACATGGATACCATCTCCCAGATTTGCGAACAGTTGGGATCGCCCGAACAGGCGAAGGCGTATCGGGCCCGCCGGGAATTGGCCGTCCGCGTGGCCGCCGCCGGGGCGCCGGGCAAGGAGTCGGACCGGGCGGTGCTCGCCGCCGAGATAGCCGAACAGTACGGCGCCATGAACGAAACCAAGGACGACCGCGGCCGCCCGCAGAAGAATCCCCGCCACGTGCCCGCCGTGCGGAACGAACTGGCCCGGGCGTTGGCCGACATCGGCGGCGAAGCGGAAGTGCCCGCCCTGGTCGGGGGCGTGGCGGATTTCAACGTGCGCGAGATGGCGCGCTTCGCGCTGGATCGTAATCCGTCTGCCGCGTCGACCGCGGCCCTAACCGAGGCCGCGCAGAAATCCGTCGGCGTCGAGTTCCGCACCGGCACCGCCGGCGCGCTTAGCAAACGGTCGGGTCCAGGCGTCGTCGAGGCGCTGAAGGGCTGCGCCACGGACACAAGCCCGGACGTCCGATTGGCCGCGGCCGAGGCCCTCTCGTCGCAGGCCGACGCATCGGGCGACGCGGTGATCGTCGCGGCCGCGAAGGAGCTGGGCGCAGCGAGCCCGCGCGCCGCGAAGCGCATGAGCATCGCCCGGCTGCAACTGGCCCAGACGCTCGCCAAGGCGGGGCAGAAGGACGCCGCCCGCGGCATCTACCAAGCCATGGCCGCCGACGGCGCCGACAAAGCGCAGAAGAAAGCCGCCAAAACGGCCCTCGAGCAACTCGGGTAGCCGAGCACAGCCGGCAACGATTGCATTCCGGTTAGCCGCCGCGGCCACGCGGGTGCGTGTGCCACTCAGCGCCGTTCACAGATTCAAGCTTGCCGGCGGCGCACCGGCGGGAAAGTGGGACAGGCACCGAGACGCAACGTTGGTCTGAAAGGACTTGCGCTGTTTATGCTCGGAGCCAGTCCCATTTTCCCGGCTCGCCATTTTGAAAAACGCCGGTCAAGCCGTGGCACACGTGGCTAATTGCCAATCGCTGGTTGCTTCCGTCCGCTCACTCCTCGCCCCCCTTCTTCCCGCTCGGCGCGTCCGGGGCATCGGTCTTCGGCAGCCAGCGGGCCAGCTCTGCTTTGATCGCCGCGTGCCGCGCGTCGCCGGCCAGATTCGTCCATTCGTGCGGATCGCTCTGGTGGTCGTACAGCTCCTCGGCGCCGTCGGCGTAGCGAATGTACCGCCACCGTTCGCTCCGCACCGCGTGGTGGCCGCGGCCGTGCGTCGTCAGCGCCGGGTGGTCCCACGGCGCCGCCGGATCCTTGAGTAGCGGCACCAGGCTCGTCCCCTCGAGGCCCGGCTTCGCCGATAGCCCGCACAGCTCGATCAATGTCGGGTACAGGTCCAGCAGGCTCACCGTGCGATCGCATCGCGTGCCGGGCGTGGTGACGCCGGGCGCCACGATCGCCAGCGGCATCCGCGTCGCCTCTTCCCACAGGGCGAACTTGCGCCAGTGCTCCTTCTGGCCCAGGTGCCAGCCGTGGTCCGACCACATGACGATGATCGTTCGCCTGCCGTCGGGCGTCCGGTCGAGCGCGTCCAAGAGCCGCCCGACCTGGCCATCCATGAACGCGATCGTGGCCAGGTAGCCCTGCACGCCCCGCTCCCAGTTGTGCGACTCGACGACGTGGCGATGGTCGCCGTCGGGCTTGGCCATCTTGCGGCCTGCCGCCGGCACGTCGGCCAGGTCGTCGGCTGTCACCGCCGGGAGCTTGATCCGCTCGAGCGGGAGCTCGTCAAAATACTTCCGCGGCACGTACCACGGCAGGTGCGGCTTGTACAGCCCGACTGCCAGGAAGTACGGCTCGCGATGGTCCTTCGCCAGGTAGTCGATCGCCCAGGCGACCGTCTTGGCGTCGGCCATCGTGTCGTCCTCGGCGTCGACTGGTCCCCAATCGAAGTGGGCGGTCCCTTCGATGCCGTTGGCCGGCAGCTTCCTGGGCGACGGTCCCTTCTTGTCATTGAAGTACTCGTGCCAGCTCGCCTTGTCCGGGTAGCCGCCATGAAAGATCTTCCCGCCGCCCACCACGTGATACCCATGCGCCATGAAATGCTGCGGCAGCGTGACCGCATCGGCCAAGACGGGCCGCCACGGCTGGCTGTTGTGGTACACGCCTGAGGTCGACGGCCGCACTCCGCACAGTAGCGCTGTGCGCGAAGGGTTGCAGGCCGGCGCCGCGCAATATGCGCGGGTGAACGCCACGCCGCGCTTGGCCAACCGATCCAGGTTCGGCGTCTTCGCCTGCGGATGCCCACCGAGGTAGCCGACCCAGTCGTTCAAATCGTCGATGGCGAGAAAAAGGACGTTAGGCCGCGGCGTGGCCGTCTTGGCGTCCTGGGCGGCCGGCGGTTGGCCTTTCGGCGGCTCCCCAGCGGCGCCCGCTTGGATCGTCGCGGCGAGCGCGAGCCAGCCGGCAAGCACAATTGTCTTCGAATGTTGTCGCACGGCAGTCTCGCTCGTTTGACAGAGGACGATTGCCATTAGAATCGCGGCACGCCGCATCCGCAACCGTTCGGTTGGCGGCGGACTGATACAATGTCTCGCGGCAACAGCCGGGTCGCCGCAATTCGGCCCAAGTGTCTTTTGGCGCCCGCGGCCGCCTGCCATCCGCCTGCTGCTTCACGCCGTGTGGCCGCAGCGGCTTAACCGCAAGCGTTGGTCCTGACGCGTCGGCCGAGCGCAGCCCGGCACAGGCGATTCATTTCTCTCCACTGCCCACCGTCCACCGATCACTGAACATGAAATCCCACACCGAACACCTGACGATGAACGTGCCGGCGCGGATGGAGTTTGTGAACATCACGCCCAAGGTCGAGGCGGCCGTCGCCGCCAGCGGCATCCGCGAGGGCCTTTGCCTGGTGAACGCCATGCACATCACGGCCAGCGTGTTCATCAACGACGACGAGCCCGGCTTGAAAGAGGACTATAAAAAATGGCTCGAGGAGCTGGCGCCCTTCGATCCGTCGCCGGAGCGGTACCGCCACAACCGCACCGGCGAGGACAACGCCGACGCCCATCAC
>JACPPG010000056.1 GCA_016191115.1 Planctomycetia bacterium
TGATGACCATCTATCGCACCTTGAAACAACGCGGACTCGATCCGATCCAAACCATCACCCAAGCCCTGGCGACCTACCTCGCCACCGGCCAACTACCCGCACTCCCAGAAAAAACGACTCCACACGGCTAAAGAGTTACCTAATCGCTAGTTGCTCTATTCCGCGATCGCTTCCTTCACCGGCTGAACGAAGTGGGGCGTCTTCTGATTGGTGGTCAGCTCGGCCGCCTTTTTGTCGGCCTGCTTGCGCTCGCTGTACTCGAAAAGCGCGACGCGCTTGAGAGACTGATTGAAGACCCCCCAGAAGGCCTTGAGGCGCACGTCCTTGGCGGTTTTGGCGCGGCTCTTCCGCTTGGTGGCGGCTTTTTTGGCCGGCTTGGCCTCCTTGGCCTCGGCGGCCTCCCCCTCGCGCCGCAATTCTTTCCGATTGACGATCTTACGAGCCATGGCCCAATTTCCCGCGCCCAATTGCCAGGGGTCCCCACGCGCGAACGCACTCGTTCGGCGGGCCGTATGATAACGGATCGTTCAGCCGTGGGCCAGCCGCGCCCCCAATTTCGTGGCTGCCCCAATCGCCTGCCGCCCACCCCGGCCGCCGGCTGCTCAGTCGAACCACTCGTCGGCTGGATCGAATTTGGGCAGGCACACGATCACGACCGTCATCCGCCCCACGGCCCTATGCCGGACGCCGGGTCGAATCAAAATGCACATGCCCGGCCGCACGGGCACCAGTTCGTCGTCCAATTGCATCTGGGCCCCCGGCGCGCACTCAACGAAGTAATAGGTCTCGGTCAGCCGCTTGTGGTAGTGGGCCCGCGCGTCGAGTGTGATCTGGGTCTGGTGGATGGTGGCCGGAAAGTCCGCCACGTCGGCAAAGGCGCGGCGTGCGTCGCCGCAGGGGCAGGCGATCGCCGGAATCTGGGCAAAGTCTACGACCTCGTAACGGCGCAACGCGGTTTGCGACATCGTTGGGTCCTCCGACTGGGCTGTGCCGCCGAGCCGTATTCCGGCGGCCGCGGCACAAATCGCACGATACCACCGGGCCGCTTCGGCAGCCAGTTTCGCTTGAGGTTTCGGGCGGGGAAAGTCGACCGCCGCCGTGCTTTATCGTTAGGGTTTGACCACCTTGCGAGCGCGGCAATGTTTGCGCATCGAGAGCGTTAAGCTATTTGCTGAAAATTACTTCCGAACGCTCAAGGCCCCTTCTGCGCTCGGCCGATACCGTACGTGTCCCTCACCGAGGAACACCTGCCCGCAAAGGCAAGTCAGGGAGGCATTGAGCAGCCGCCGGTTATTTTTCGAGTCAAGGAATGGCTCGACGGCACTCAATGCAAGAACGGTTTGAACTGCGGGTTCCAACCCAAGCTGCCCCCCTGCGACCGCCAGGCGTACCCACCGAATCCCCGGTTCTCCCCCCACGGTAGAGCCTACCTACGGACTGGAGCGATCCACTTCGCTCTGCAAAACACGGTGTGCCCGTGGCGTTCGACAGTCGGCATGCGCTGCCGCCCTCAGTTCGTTGCAAAGGAGACGTTGGTCGATGAAATGGAACATGTTCTTTGGAGCGCTCGTTGTCAGCGTTGGCCTGTGTAGCCAGAGCTTTGGCTTCGAGCTCCTCGACCGGATGTTGGGCTTCAATTCGCACGGCGGCTGCGGCGGCTGCAATAGCTGCTGCAACAACTGCTGCGAGCCGAGCTGCTGCGAGCAGGCCTGCTGCGAGCCGACCTGCTGCGAGCAGGCGAGCTGCGAGCCGACCTGCTGCGAGCAGGCCTCGTGCTGCGATAGCTGCAACAGTTGCGGCGGTGGCTGCTGCCACAAGCGCTGCTGCGGCGGCTTGTTCGGCGGTCTGCGTGGTCTGTTTGATTGCGGCGGCTGCTGCAAGAAGAGCTGCTGCGAACCTTCGTGCTGCGAGCCGACCTGCTGCGAGCAGGCCTCGTGCTGCGAGCCGACCTGCTGCGAGCAGGCTTCGTGCTGCAATAGCTGCTGCAAGAAGCGCTGCTGCGGCGGCCTGCTCGGCCTGTTCCGCTGCAAGAAATCGTGCTGCAATAGCTGCAATAGCTGCTGCAACAGTTGCGATAGCTGCGGAAGCGGCTGCTGCGGTGGTAACGGCGGCGGCGCCCCGGCGGCTGCTGACGCGGCTGGCGATATGCCCCCCAGCCCCCCGATTTCCGATGCCTCGGCTTCGGTCCACGGGAAGCGTCGCGTCGTCCAGACCAGTGTCGCTCGTCGCAACTAGTTAGCGACCTCGACGCTGTCCAAAGCGTGATATCTAAAGTCTGCCCGGGAACGTCCCGGGCAGACTTTTTTCGTTGCCCGGGAGGGCACGACGATGCAGCGCGCGTTCGGGAGGGCGAAGCTCCTGCTGAGCCGGTCGCGGGTGGACGGCCACTACTTGGCCGCACGGCTCGGCCGGAGCCTCGCCCTCCCGGCAACGCCGTGAGATCAACCTCGCTGCTTCTCGACCAGCCCAGCCGCGAAGCCGAGTGGATCGTCCCGCTCGCGGCACACGTCCATCAGCCGCTCGTAGCGGCCCGCCCGGCTGGCCAGCTCGAGCGTGCTGGGGGCAAAGCCCGAGGTGCGCATCTCCGGCCGCAACAATTCGACGGCCGCCTCGAACGCTTCCCCGTTTCGCCCCATCCGCGCCAATAGCGCCACGAGCACCTCGGCCGGGCCGCTTTCCGTGGCCCCGGACGCCCGCTCGCGGAAGTAGCCAATCGCCTCCGCGGCGTTCTCTCCCAGCAGCGCCTGGAAAAACAGCCCGTGCGACCGGTACGTGTCGACGAACGGCTCCTGGCCGGGAAACTGGTACTGCCCGCTCAGCCCGCGTCCGTACTCGGTCAGGTCGTGCGCCGCGCGCAGCACAGCCGGGTCGTCGCAGCCCAGCGCAAATCGCACCACGGCCGCCAGGTGCGTCGTGTCGACGTGGTAGTTGTCGTTCTCGAAGAGCCACTCCCGCGTCGCAACGAGCTCCCGCAGCGACTCGCCGGCCGGCTCCGCGCCTTCGCGCCGCGCGATGTCCGCCTTGACGTTTCGCAATAGCTCCCCGTGCAGGTGCTGGACCAAAAGCGCGGCCACTTCCTGCCGGTCGGTGGCCGGGCGGGAGTGCATCTGCCCGTCGAATAGCGTGATCGCATTGCACGTGCCATAGTGGGCGAGCACATACTCGAAGCCCAGCCGTGGGCAGACTCCCTCGTACAGCGCCACCTCGATGATTTGCTCGTAGTTCTCGGTGTCGCGCGGGATTCGCTCGAGCGCGGCGGTGATCTCTTGCCGCTCGCCCACGGGCCGCAGGTACATCCATGCCTCGCGCACGCGGCCCTCGGCCAGCAGCAGCCCGCCGACTTCCCGGCAGGCCGCGATGTAGGCCTCCTCCATCCGCGTCCGCACCGGCTCGTCGAGGTCGTCCAGGCTCTTGGTCATAATGACCGGCAGCCCGAGCGCGTGCCGCGCCTCCATCAGCCGGGCGTCGAACAATTCGTGGTACTGTTTTTCCTGCCGCAGATGATCGGCCAGGCGCCGAAACATCTCGGCCGCGCCGTGCTCGGCGGCGGTGGTTTGCAAATCGTCGAAGAGTGTTTGCGTCTGCGCCATCGGAAAACCGTCGTACGCTTGCTTGTCGGCAATTGGCCATCGTAGCATGGCCGCGGCACTCCTTCCACGACGCATGGGCACTGCAACAGGGCCATTCTGTTTTTCAAAATGGCGAGGCGGGAAAATGGGACTGGCTCCGAGCATAAACAGCGCAAGCCCTTTCAGACCAACGTTGCGTCTCGGTGCCTGTCCCACTTTCCCGCCGGTGCGCCGCCGGCAAGCTTGACCGCCGCGCTCCGGAGATGGCGCGGCTGATCGAGCGGGCCGGCGGCGTCGCGAGTGTCAGCCCCTCGATGCGCGAGGTGGCGCTTGCCGAGAACCCCGATGCCGTCGACTTCGCTTACCGCTTGATCAGTGGCCAGATCGACATCGTGGTCCTGATGACCGGCGTGGGCACCCGGCACCTGGTCGCGCAGATCGAGCGCCACATGGCGCGCGAGCGGTTCCTGGCCGCGCTCTCGGACGTGACGACGATCGTACGCGGCCCCAAACCGTTGGCGGCGCTCAAGGAATTCGGCGTCGAGCCGACGTTTCGCGTGCCCGAGCCCAACACGTGGCGCGAAGTGCTCGCGACGATCGATGCCCACGTGCCGGTCGCCAACCAGATCGTCGCCGTGCAGGAGTACGGCCAGCCGAACGCCAGTCTCACCGCCGGTCTTGAAGCCCGCGGCGCCACCGTCCGCCCCGTCAAGGTTTACAACTGGGACCTGCCCGAGGACACGGCGCCCCTGGCGGCGAATATCCGGGCGATCGCCGAGGGCGCGGTGGACGTGGCCCTATTCACTTCGGCGCACCAGGTGGTGAACGTGCTGCGGATGGCGGAGCAGCTCAACGTGGCGCCGGCCGTGCGACAGCAGCTTCAGGGCGTGGTGGTTGCGTCGATCGGTCCGACCACGAGCGAGATGCTCCGCGAGTGCGAGCTGCCGGTCGACCTGGAGCCCACGCACTCGAAGATGGGGCAACTTGTGGCGGCCGCCGCGGCGCGAGGCCCGGCGTTATGCGAGCGGAAGCGCCGCCTGTCGTTCGTCGCCAATGGCGCCGCGTCGCGCGATGCCGTGGCGCCGCATCGCGGACCGTGGGACGAGGGCCCGTTCATGAAGGCCGCTCGCCGGCAGCCCGCCGATCGCGTGCCCATCTGGCTCATGCGGCAGGCCGGCCGGTACATGCCCGAGTATCGCGAGATCCGCGCGCGGACCACGTTTCTCGAGCTGTGCAAGAACCCCGCGCTGTGCGCCGAAGTGATGCTCACTGCCGTCAATCGCCTCGGGGTCGACGCCGCGATTATCTTCGCCGACCTGTTGCCGATGCTCGAGCCGATGGGCCTGGAGCTGGAGTTCGCCCATGGCGAAGGGCCGGTGATCCACAACCCAGTCCGCGACCCCGACGACGTCGATCGCGTGGCCGAGCTGGAAAGCATTGAATCGCTCGACTTCGTGATGGAGACCGTGCGGCTGACGCGGGCGGGCCTGCCGCCGGCGATCCCGCTCTTGGGTTTTGCCGGCGCGCCCTTCACGCTCGCCAGCTACGCCATCGAAGGCGGAGCCAGCCGCAGCTACCTGCACACCAAGACGCTCATGTACCGCGACGCCGGGGCGTGGCACGCGCTCATGTCGCGCCTGGCTCGCGGGGTCACGCGCTATCTCAATGCCCAGATCGAGGCCGGGGCCCAGGCCGTGCAGTTGTTCGACAGTTGGGTGGGCTGCTTGGGGCCCGACGACTATCGCCGCTTCGTCCTGCCGTACACCCGCGCCGTCATCGAGGGAATCGTGCCCGGCGTGCCGGTCATAAACTTCGCCACCGGCAACCCGGCCTTGCTGTCCCTTCTGTCCGAGTCGGGCGGAGACGTGATCGGCGTCGATTGGCGGATTCGGCTCGACGACGCCTGGCGGATGGTGGGCTACGATCGCGGCGTGCAGGGCAATCTCGATCCGCTGGTGCTCCTGGCCGACCACGAGGAAATCCACCGCCGCGCCCGCGACGTGCTCGACCAGGCGGCCGGCCGGCCGGGCCACATCTTCAACCTCGGGCACGGCGTGCTGCCGCAGACGCCCGTCGACAACGTCGTCGCCCTGGTCGAGGCGGTACACGAGATGGGAGCAAGCCGCCGCCCATGATGGCTCACGACGCATCGCAAAGCCGGCGGCGCATCGCGGTCATCGGCGGCGGGATCGCGGGCCTGGCGGCGGCGCATCGCGTCGTGGAGCTAGAGCCGGCCGCCGAAATTGTGCTCTTCGAAGCGAGCGGCCGGCTGGGCGGGGTCCTGCACACCGAGCGGCGCGATGGGTTTCTGCTCGAACTCGGCGCCGATAGCTTCATCACCAGTGTCCCGTGGGCGATCGATCTGTGCCGGCGGATCGGATTTGCCGACCAGTTGATCGAGACCAACCCGGCGCATCGCCGCGCGCTGGTGGTCCGCGATGGGCGGCTGTACCCCGTGCCCGAGGGCTTCATGCTCATGGAGCCGCGGGCCCTATGGCCGGTGATGAAGTCGCCGCTTCTGAGCGTACGGGGCAAGATGCGCGTCTTGGCCGAGCTGTTGGTGCGCGCGCGGCGCGACGGCGCGGACGAGAGCCTGGCGTCGTTCGCCCGGCGGCGGCTGGGGCGCGAAGCGTTCGAGCGGCTGGTGCAGCCGCTGGTCGCCGGAATCTATACGGCCGATCCCGAGAAGCTCAGCCTGGCCGCCACGCTGCCGCGCTTTCTGGAAATGGAGCGCCGGCACGGTGGCCTTATCCGCGCGGCCCGCGAGCGCGACACGTCGTCCGACGAGGCGGAGGGCGGGGCCCGCTACAGCATGTTCGTCGCGCCGCGCGACGGAATGCAATCGCTGGCGGAAGCTGTTGCGGCGCGGCTGCCGGCGGGTACTGTGCGGTTGAACTCGGCCGTGACGCGCGTGACGCCGCGCGCGGGCGGCGGGTGGGAGGTGTGGCTCGACAGTGGTGGCCAGGGCGCGGGTGGCGTCGAGCGTGCCGGCGCGGCTTTTGCCTGCGAGGCGGTCATTCTGGCAGTCGCCGCCCCGCTGGCCGGCCGGTTGGTCGAACCGTTTGATACGGCGCTCGCCGCGTCGCTCGCGGGCATCCCGTACGCCGGCACCGCGATCGTGCTCGTGGGGTATGACGACGGGCAGTTGGCGCGGCCGCTGGACGGCTTCGGGTTCGTCGTGCCGGACGTCGAGCACCGCCCGATCCTGTCGGCCAGCTTTTCGAGCGTGAAGTTCCCTGGCCGTGCGCCCGATGGCAAGACGCTGGTCCGCGTGTTCATCGGCGGCGCGATGCGGCCCGACCTGGCGACGGCGCCGGAGGAGGAGCTGCGCCGCATCGCGGCAAGCGAGCTGGCGGCGCTGTTGGGCGCGAAGGGGGACCCGGTTTTCCTGGGCATCGCCCCGTGGCCTGCGGCGATGCCGCAATACCACCTGGGGCATTTGGAGCGTGTGGCGGAAATCGAGAAGCGCGTGGCGGCCTGGCCGAACTTCGCGCTGGCCGGCAACGCCTACCGCGGCGTTGGCGTGCCGCACTGCATCAAAAGCGGCGAAGCGGCGGCGGAGCGGGTGGTGGCAACCCGCGCAAGGAGATAGCTGCTACATGAAGTTGATGATGGATTCGAGTATCGCGGCGAACTACAAGAGCCGCCCGCAGATCGCGCGCGTGATCAGCGAGCAATGGTGCGCCGGCGCGCTCTATTGCGCCGCGTGCACTGAAGACAACTTCCGGCGGACGAGCGCGAATACTCAAGCGGTGGATTCGTTTGCGCCGGGTGCAACAGCAACTATCAGGTGAAGAGCGGCAGTCGGTGGAGCGAGGACCGGATCACGGATGCGGGCTATAATGCCATGATCCGCGCGATCCGTGAGGACCGGACTCCCAACCTCCTCGTGTTGCAGTACAGCGCCGATTGGTGCGTGCGAAATCTCTTGCTTGTGCCATCGTTCTTCTTCACCGAGGCTGCAATTGAGCGGCGAAAGCCGCTCAGTGCGGGTGCCCGGCGAGCCGGCTGGGTTGGGTGCAACATCCGGCTCAGCGCAATTGCGCCGGCGGGAAAGCTGCGCGTCGTCCGAGATGGGCGTGCGACGGACCCGGCCACCGTTCGGGAAGAGTATCGCCGGGTCCGTCCGTTGGCCGCATTACCCGTGTCTCTTCGCGGTTGGGCACTCGCGGTTCTGCGATGCGCGCACGATCTCAAGCAGCGAGAATTCAAACTTGCCGACGTGTACGCCGCGGAATCGCGTCTTGCAAAGCTGTACCCCGGAAACAGGAACATCCGCCCAAAGATTCGCCAGCAGTTGCAAGTTCTGCGCGATCTTGGCATTCTCAGATTCCATGGGGCAGGTCGATATTCGCTCGTCTGATCCTGCGCCCAAGGGCGTCGGCAGGACCCCCCGGCCTCGTTCAGAACGGTTGCGACACACGCGGTCTTCGACGACATACACAAGGCGAGGGAATTCAATGACGCCACGCGAAAGAAGGCTTGAAGCGTGCATCCGCAAATTGCTCGAAACGACCGAACTAAATCTCGACGATATGGAAGACGAGACAAGGGAATCGATCGCAGAAGCGTACGATTTGATCGAGCGACCATCCGTCGAGACTTGGGTCGACTCATTGTGACCCACTCGCCTCTGGCCGTCCCGTAGGGTGCTCCGCGAGCACCAATGGAATGCGGTCGAAGATTCCGGTGCGCATAGCGCACCCTACGAACCGCGCGACGCGGCGCCGCAAATCCGCATGCCCACGGCGAGCGTGGGCATGGCTCCCGGCCGTCAAGTCTCGACGGTTGCCGGCGCCGGCACGCCATCGTCGATCCACATGCGACGGGCTATGCCCATGCGAAGGACAAAGTACAGTCCCAGCCCCACCGGGCCCGCCAGGAACGTCAGCGCCAGGCAGGGAATCACCAATAAGTGGTGAATGCCCAGACGGCGAGCGTCGCGGACTACCCAACTGCCGATGAACAAGTCGAACGCCAGGTAATGCACCCACCCGGCGAAAAGCAGCCGGTCGACGGCAAAGAGCGCCTTCACGCCCGCCAAACTGTTGAAACCGCCCCCCTCGGCCGTGGTGAAGCCCGTCACCATCAGAAAAACGTACAGCAAGGCCAGGAGCGCCGGCACCAGCAGGGGAGCGAGCAAATGCGTCCCAACGCGCCAGCCTGGCGCCAACACCAATAGCGCCCAGCCCGGCAGCACCAACGCGTTGGCGATCGTGAAGAGTATTTCCAGGTCCATAAGAATCTCGCGCGTTGACGGTTAGCCGCCGCGGCCACGCGGCGAAACAGCGGGAAGCAGCGGCAAAGAGGAACCCATTGCCAATGCTGCCGTTGGCTCTATGTACACCATCCGGTGGGCGTTGTGAATGTCGGGTCTTCGACGCGCGCGTCGCGTCCGCCCCTGCGCGAGCGTATCATCGGGTTTGCTCCGACTGGGGCGGGGCCGGCGGATGTCTAGTTGCGCCAATGAAGCACAGCGACGGCTCTGGCCGGGCACCGCTTGCGGTCGGCGAGTCGCCAAACGCTAGTTGCTTCCGCGGAGAAAACGGCTTGCGCACACCTATTTGGTTGCTGCACCTCATGTTGCTCGTGGCCGTCCGCGCGCAGGCCGCCGATCGGCCCAACGTGCTGTGGATCTGCGCCGACGATCACGCGGCGTACGTCTATGGCGCCTATGGGAGCACGCAGGTCCGCACGCCGCGGCTCGATCGCCTGGCGGCCGAGGGGGTCCGCTTCACGCGGGCCTATTGCAATGCGCCGGTGTGCACCGCTTCCCGACAGTCGTTCCTCACCGGCCGGTATCCGCACAGCGTGGGTGTGACGCGGCTCTCCACGCCGCTCCCCGAGAGCGAAGTGACGCTAGCCGAGATGCTCGAGGGCGCCCGCTACCAGACCGCCGCCATCGGCAAAATGCACTTTAACAGCCCGAGCAAGCACGGCTTCGCGACGCGCCTCGACATGCCCGACTACCGGAAGGCGTTGGCCCAGCGCGGCGCCGCGCCTCCGCCCGGGGGCGTCGCCGTGCAGCCGCCGTGGCGGCCGTTCAAGGACCCGGCCCGCATGTGGCTCAATAGCGCGTGCCTGCCCTACGGGGCGGTCGACGCCGACATGTCGGGCACGTACTTCGCCGAGCAGGCGGCGCAGTTCTTGCGCGCCCAGCACGAGCAGCCATTTTTCCTGATGGTGAGTTTTTACGAGCCGCATTCCCCGTTCAACTTTCCGGTCGAATATCGCGGCCGGCACCATGCGGCGGGGATGAAAGCCCCGTCCGTCAACCCGGCAGACGACTGGCAAATTCCGTCCTGCTTCCGCGATCTGTCGGACGACGAGAAGCGGGGCATCATGGCCGCCTACTACACGTCGGTCGAATTCCTCGACAAGAACGTCGGCATCGTGCTCGATGCGCTGGCTGCGTCGGGCCGCGCCGAGAATACGATTGTGATCTACACCGGCGACCACGGCTACATGCTCGGGCAGCACGGCCGTTTCGAGAAGCATTGCAGCTTCGAGCCGGCGGTGCGGGCGCCGCTGGTGATCAAGGCGCCGGCGGCGAAACCGGGCGGCGCCACCGGCGCGCTCGTCGAGTTCGTGGACATCGTGCCGACCGTCCTCGACCTGTGCGGCGTTACCGTGCCGAAGCGCGCGCAGGGCCGGTCGCTCGTGAATCTGCTTACCGGCGCCGCCGACCGCCACCGCGACTGCGTGTTCGTCGAGTACGCCGAAAACGAAGAGGCCCTGGTCCGCACCGATCGCTGGAAGCTCGTCTACGCGACCGGTCGGCGCGAGCGTCAGGACGGCTACGCCACCGGCCGCCCGCTCCCAGGCCGGACCGTGCAGCTCTTTGATATGGCCGACGACCCCGATGAGATAACGAATCTGGCCGCACGGCCAGAGCACGCCGCGCTAGTCCACGAACTTACCGACCGGCTAGCGGCGCACATGCGCAGCACGTCGCCACACCGAGACGACATCCCGGCCGACGCCGACGCGCACGCGATCCTCGAACGTTGCTTGCCGCCGCTTGAGGGCGAATAGCGCGCCGGCACGCATCGGTGCATTCGCTCGCGGATCGGCACTGGCTGTCCGCCAACATCCTTCCACGTTCGAGGGCGCCCATTCTCGAGCCGGCGCAAGGAGGGCTACAAATTCGCCGAAGCGCCGGTCACAATCGCCACGCGTGGTTCGTTCATTGCTCGGCTCATTTCGCGGCGCCGGTTTCTAGAATCACAGCCAGGGTGTCGCCGGCCAACACGCGCGGGAACGTCCGCAATAGCAGCACGAGTCCGCTCTCCCGCGAATGCATCCGCTCAACGCGATCGCCAAGCGCATCTGAGACGCTGCCCAATAAGTCGCCGGCAGCCACGTGCTCGCCTAGCCGCACGGCGGGCTCGAAGAAGCCGTCCATGGGCGAGGGGTTGTTGATCTGCAAGTGTCCCGAGCTCGGACGCGGGTCCTCGGCAACAAGCTGCACCGCGTCAGGGGGGGCAGGCCGATCGACCATCCCCAGCGATCTCATCACGTTCAGGCAACCGTCGACATAGGCCGCGACCCCTTCCTCCCGGCAAATGCCCGATCCTTGATATTCGCAGTAGATCGCGGGCACGTTCGCGTCGCGCGCAACCGACAGCGACCGGCCTTCCAGTTCCGAAGAAGTTCCCCAGACGATAGGCAGATTGAACGCGCGGGCCATGCGCCGTTGCTGGTCGAGCACCGTGGCGTTTGCGTGCAGCATATAGCCGGCGAGCGGCAATACGGCCATCGTGGTCCCGCCAGCGTGCAGGTCGATGAAGAAGTCTGCGCCGCGAATCAGAGCGCTGGCGGCGTGCCCTATGCGCTCCGTGATCGAGCCGCCGGGGCGGCCTGGGAAAGTGCGCGCCAGGTCAAGCCCATCGTCAGCCATGCGCTGTCCGCGCAGAAAGGCGGGCTCGTTCACCACGGGGACCAGCGTCACGGTGCCGCGCAACCGTGAGGGCTGCGGCTCTTTGGCCACACGGCGGATCGCTGCCATCGGCTCGAACTCGTCCCCGTGCACGCCACCGAAGATTAACAGGTGAGGTCCAGGCTGTGTGCCCTCGATCCGTCGCGACTGAAGTAGATAGGAATCGTTCATGTCTCGTGCGTCTCCCGGTCATGCTCCGAATTTGTGTGGCGAGAAGGGGGCAAGGGTCCAACGTGGGGTCGGTTCCTTGCAACAGGTCGGCTAGCAGGAGCCCCGTGGCCGGCGCGGTTTGTTTCAGCAGCATGCCGGGCATGGGGAGAGGAAGCGCAAAGCAGGCGTCAGCCAGCGTTCCCGTCCGAGCAGCCGTGACCGATGTCGCGCTTGTCGATGACTGCCACGCGGAGGCCGCGCAGGGCGAGTTCCCACGCGCAGCAGACTCCCATGATCCCACCGCCGACAACGAGAACGTCGGTGCGCGCGGACCTCTCGGCGTCAGCCATTTCTAGCGCGATTGTCGCAGCCCCGCTCGGTCACCGACGGCGTGGTTCCGCAGGTGGGAGTCGCCCCGTTTAGGTACCACTTTCGGTGCCATCTAGCCAAAAAAAAAACGAGCTCGCCGGGCCTCTTCGCGCGGCGAGCAACTTTTTGCGCAAATTCTTCTCTAGCAGGCGACTTCTCGAAGCGGAGGGCAAGGGATTCGAACCCTCAACCGGTTTCCCGGCACCTGATTTCGAGTCAGGCCGCTCACCATTCGCTTACCCTCCGGACGCACGTAACTTTAGTGCCGCCCGCGCCAACTGACAAGCGCCGTGGGGGGCTGTCCAGGGCCATCCTGTTTTTCAAAATGGCGAGGCGGGAAAATGGGACTGGCTCCGAGCATAAACAGCGCAAGTCCTTTCAGATCAACGTTGCGTCTCGGTGCCTGTCCCACTTTCCCGCCGGTGCGCCGCCGGCAAGCTTGAA
>JACPPG010000042.1 GCA_016191115.1 Planctomycetia bacterium
CAAAATGGCGAGGCGGGAAAATGGGACTGGCTCCGAGCATAAACAGCGCAAGCCCTTTCAGACCAACGTTGCGTCTCGGTGCCTGTCCCACTTTCCCGCCGGTGCGCCGCCGGCAAGCTTGAATCTGTGAACGGCCCTGCCAACGCGGATAACTTCCTTGAAGCGTGCCTGCGGCGTGGCTATAATTGCCGGCTCCTCTCCGACCTCCGCTCATCGAATCGGCATACCGCTACTGAGCACGCGATTCGCCGCCCGACTGTCACGCGTGACGGTCTCTCTTCTTCCCGCTCAGTCTTTGTTTGCTGCCCCTTCTGTCACGCCTACCGCGCGTGTGGCGCTGCTGGCTGATAACCTCTATTGGAGCATTCATCATGAGTTTGGCCTCGCGTGTGCTGCGATGCGGCGCCACGCCAAGCGTTCTGGTGCTTTTCACCGTTAGCCTGCTTGCCGGCACGAGTCAGGCGGGCGTGCAGGTGTCGAACCTCGTCACCGACGATCAGACGGTCAACGCGGCCACCATCGCCGACACCGATTTGAAGAATGCCTGGGGCGTGTCGTACAGCCCCACCGGGCCATTCTGGGTCTCCGACAATGCCACCGGAAAGGCGACGATCTACAGCGTCGATCCGGGCACGAACGTGCCGGTCAAGGCGGGGCTGGTGGTTTCCATTCCCGGCGACGGGAGCATTACCGGACAGGCATTCAACGCCGCCGGCGCCAGTAACTTCAACGGCGACCTGTTCCTGTTCGTCAGCGAGGACGGGACCGTTTCCGGCTGGAGAAGCGCCCTGGGGTCGAACGCTGAGGTGCTGGCCCTCTCCAGCCCCGACAACGTTTACCAGGGTGCTGCTTTCGCCAGCGTGGGGGGCAACGGGTACCTGTATGCCGCGAACTTCAAGACCGGCAGAATCGACGTGCTCAAGGGCGCAACAGGCGCGCCCGACCTGCCAGGTTCCTTCACCGATCCTACCATCCCCTCCGGATACGCCCCGTTCAACATCGAGAACCTCGGGGGAACGCTGTACGTCACGTACGCGCAACAAGACGCCGCCAAGCATGACGACGTTCCGGGGGCGGGGCACGGATTCGTCACGGCCTTCGACACCAGCGGCAACTTCCTGCAACGCATCGCGTCGGCCGGCGTGCTCAACTCCCCGTGGGGACTGGCCATCGCGCCGGCCGGCTTCGAGGGCCTGGACGGCGACTTGCTCGTAGGCAACTTCGGCGATGGCACGATCAACGCCTTCAACCTGACCACGCTGGCCAACGATGGGCCGCTCAAGGATACCCAGGGCGCGACGATCGCCATCGACGGACTATGGGCACTCGCCGCCGGCAACGGCGGGCAGGGCGGAAACACGCATCTCGTCTATTTCACCGCCGGACCCGGCGATGAGACGCACGGGCTTTTTGGCAGCCTGGCCTCGGTGCCGGAGCCGTCGGCCTGGGCGTTGTTCACCGTAGGCGCTGTGGGCGTGCTCGTGCAACGCAAGCGACGCGCAAGCTGGCGCCGGTGAATTAGCGCTGCCTCGCTTGAAACGCGATGGCTGGTGCTCGCAGAGCACCCTACGGCTACGGCGACTTTTTCTTGCGAGCACCCCCAAGCGCCGCAAGCGCCTGGGCCATCCGCGGCATGGAACCCGGGTACTCGGTGAGCATCGCGGCGAAGGCGGCGATCGTTTTTTCGGCGCGGTCGAGGTATTCCAGACGGTCGAGCGCCGTGGCCAGGTAGATCAGGTTCGCAGCCGCTACCGCGTTGCCCGACGGCAGCGCCGAGTCGACGGGGTCCTTGCTGCGGGCCAGAAGTTGCTCGTGGTCGTCGGACGTAAAGAAAAAACCTCCCTGGTCTTCGTCCCAAAATTGCTCGATCTGGATGCGCGTCAGCTCGTCGGCCGTCGTAAGCCAGCGGCGGTCGCTGGTCGCCTCGTGTAGGGCGATCAACCCATCGACCAGAAAAGCGTAGTCGTCCAGATAAGCGTTGAGGTGCGCCTGCCCGCCCGCATAGCTGCGCCGCAGCCGGCCTTCGGGGGTGCGCAGCTTCGCCAGCACGAAATCCGCCGACGTTGTCGCCGACGGGACATACTCTTTGTTGCCCAAGAGACGCCCCGCGTCGGCCAGTCCGCGGATCATCAGGCCGTTCCAGGCGGTGAGGATTTTGGTGTCGGTCAGCGGCCGCTCGCGGCGCGCCCGCGCTCCCAGTAGTTTTTGGCGAGCCGGCGCGAGGCGATCGCGGAACGCCTCGGCCGAAAGGCCGGCGGCGGCCGCCAGTTCCTCGACGGGGCGCACAAGTTCAAGCGCGTAACGGCCCGCGAAGTTCGGCGCGCCGCCGGTGCCGTACGCTTGGGCGACCAGCTTCGCTTCTTCAGCCGTAAGCGCCTGTTCGATCTCTTCCCGCTTCCAGACGTAGAACTGCCCTTCCTCGCCGTCGGTCTCGGCGTCGAGCGCCGCGTAGAATGCACCCTCGGGCGACGTCAACTCGCGGGCAACGAACGCTACGATCTCCTCGGCGATGTGACGATACTCGGCCTGACCGGACTGCTTGAATGCGCGGGCGTAGACGCTCAAGAGCTGCCCGTTGTCGTAGAGCATCTTTTCGAAGTGGGGGATCCGCCAATAGCGGTCGGTGCTGTAGCGGTGGAAACCGCCCCCCAAGTGATCGCGGATTCCGCCACGGCCCATGCGATCGAGCGACAGCGCGAGCATCTTGCGGGCGTCGCGGTTGTCGGCGCGTCCAAGCACGTCGAGCAGGAACAGCAGGTTCGACGGTTCCGGGAACTTGGGCCGCCGCGCGTCGGCCTCGCTGAAACCGAAGCCGCCGTATTCGGGGTCGAATTCGTCGCCGATCGCCGAGAGCGTCTTGGCTGCCGCATCAGCCGGAAGCGGCGTGGGCACCGCCGCCCGCTTTTGCAGGCTGCGACTCACCGCCGCCGCGACCTGACCGGCGTAGTCGGCGACTTCCCGCGGGTTCTTTTGCCAGGAGTCGTTCACCAGGTTGACGAACGTCACGAGGCCGGTCACCTGCTGCTTCGCGCCAGCGGGGACGTTCTTCGACGGCGGTAAGTCCACCTCCTTGTCGCGGGGCGGAAAGTACGTGCCGCCGACGATCGGCCGAGCGTCGGGCGTGAGGAGCATCGTCAACGGCCAGCCGCCGCGCCGCCCCTGCACGGCCAACGCGGTCATATAGATCTGATCGATGTCGGGTCGCTCCTCGCGGTCGACCTTGATGCACACGAAGTGCTTGTTCAGCAGGGCCGCCACGTCGTCGTCCATGAACGACTCGCGCTCCATCACGTGGCACCAGTAACAGCTTGAGTAGCCGACCGACAAGAAAATCAGCTTGTTCTCGGCCTTGGCCTTCGCCAGTGCTTCGTCCCCCCACGGATACCAATTGACCGGATTGTGCGCGTGCAAGAGCAGGTAGGGGCTGGTCTCCTTGGCCAATCGATTCGCCGCCCGCGCGGGACCACTGGCCGGGCGCTGCACGGCTGGCTTCGCGGCGGGCGCCTGGGCCAGCGGCGCTTCAGCACGCCCGGCGGTGCTGCACACGGCCGCCACGACAAGCGCCCACGCCACCTGAAGGTCACGTCCCACGATGGACCAGGAAACAAGATCTCGCATGAAATGCACCTTCCCGCGCCGATGTGAGGATCGCCGCGGACCAACCGCGCCATCGCCCAGAAAGAACAACCAGGGCACGCGGAAACGTCCAGAGCGCCGCGCAGCGCGCCTACATTCCTAATTCCTTCAGGAACTTCGACATCTCGTCTTCTTCGGCGCTCGCTTCCTCGTTGGCCTTCGCCGGCTTGCCCTTGTGGTTGCCGGGCGCGGATTCGCCGTTGGCGGCGGTCTTCGCGCGGGCGGGCGGCGCCGGTTTCGCCGGCGCGGCAGGGGCCTCGGGGTCCTCCACCTCGAAGGTCATCACCTCGTCGTCGGCTTCATCCGCGGGCGCGGCAGCGTCTTTTTCCTGCGGACTCTCGTCGGGCTCCTCCAGAAGGTCGAACGCCAAGTCGTCCTCTCCCAGATCCAACTCCGGCAGCGCGTCGAGATCCGGCAATGCCTCGTCCGCGCCCGCCGCGGGGGGCGCCGACTGGACGGCCGGCTCGGTGGCCGCCGGCGTCGGAACCGTCTCAACCTGGTCGAGCTCGAGGTCCAGGTCATCCTCCGCCGCGAACTCGACCTCCATGGCGGGCTCCGCGTCGGCGGCGGCCGGTGACGCCACAGGCTCGATCGTGCCTGGCTCTGCCGTGTCAATACCGAGGGACAGATCGTCGTCCATGTCCATCAAGGGCGGCAGGTCCAGCACACCGCCCGAGGTCGGCGTCAACTCGTCGTCGCCCAGGTCAAGGGCGCCGGATGTAGGCGCGGCCGGCACTTCCATGTCTTGCGCATCCGCCGTCGCCGCGATTTCCTTTTCCAAAACGCCTGGACTCTCGACTTCATCAAGCGCGGTGACCTCTGGCACCGATGCGACGGCGGCCGTCGTGCCGGCGATGCCAGCGTCGCGATGTGGACTGCTATCCGGCACCTCGCCCTGGATGATCGCATCGGCCGGTTCGTATTCGGCGCGAAACGTCAAGGGGCCGATCGTCAACGTGTGGCCGGGCTTAAGGATGGCTTCCTTAATAGGCGCATCGTCGATAAGCGTGCCGTTCATCGAGCCAGCGTCCCGAACGACGAGCATTCCCTGTCGTTCGAATACCTCGCAATGATGACGGCTGACCGTTTTGTGGGCGATCATCAGCCCGGCGTCGCGGCTGCGTCCCACGGTCATAGGAAGTTTCAGACGGATTTCTCCTTTATCCGCCTTGCCAGCAACTAAAACCAGCTTCGCTTTCATGCCGGCCACGTGCTCCCAAATTTTGCCAATGCGCGCAACAAGCGCAAACGCGGCGGCGAGCCGCGCGTCGCAAACCCTTACTATATACGGACAAACATGGCACCGCAACGATTTTTCAACCGGCTGCGCAGGAGGCCGATGCCGGGGCTTAGCGGGCCGCAACCGGCGAGCATGTCAGCCCTGGACGCTGCTCTTCGGCAAACGGGCCAGCTTCCACCAATCGCGCGCGTGCGCGCGCTGCAATCGTTCGCCCCAAATCGTTGCGCCGCTGGCAGAAGTTCCGGCCACGACACGGCTTGTGCAACTGCCCTTGCATGACCTCCGGGCGAATCTATAATCCGTTGAGCCTTAGGGAATTATGATTCCTGCGCGGGGTATTTTGCGCCGCGCAACGGGGTCGGCTGCGCGGGTGTAGCTCAGTTGGTAGAGCACGACGTTGCCAACGTCGTTGTCGTGGGTTCGAGCCCCATCACCCGCTCTGATGGCGAAAGCGGGACAGTGGGGATCCCACGAACCCGCCACGCTCCCCCGTGGCGATAGTATGGCGAACGACCGAGACGGCCGGCCGTCAGCGGGGCCTGCCGTCGCCCCTGCGGCTCTTGGCGTTCATTTCCGCAAGACGGCACTAGAATCAATCGAGGCGCTATGTCCGCCAGCAAGGACCACGATGCCGATGACGCCGTCACGGGCGAGGTGGCGGTCGACGAGTCGCAAGAGACGCCGCAGAAGCTCAATCTGACGGTGGATATCGCTCAGAAGAGCGCCTGCCAGCGCCATCTTACGGTGACCGTCGCCCGCGAGGACATCGATCGCTACTTCGACAAGTCGTTCTCGGACCTGATGGGGAAGGCCGAGGTGCCGGGTTTCCGCGCCGGCCGTGCGCCGCGGAAGCTGGTCGAGTCGCGATTCCGCAAGGACATCGCCGACCAGGTGAAGCTGTCGCTGTTGATGGACAGCATGAGCCAGGTTTCGGAAGACCAGAAGCTGTCACCCATCAGTGAGCCCGAGTTCGACCCCGTCGCCGTGAAGATCCCGGACGAAGGGCCGATGACGTTCGAATTCGATATCGAGGTGCGGCCGGAATTCGATTTGCCCAACTGGAAGGGGCTGTCGGTCGAGCGGCCGGTCCACGAGTTTACGGCCGAGGAAATCGACCAACAGCTCAAGGACCTGCTCGGGCGACGGGGCCGCCTGGTGCCGCACGACGGGCCGGCCGCGGCGGGCGACTACGTCGTCGTCAATCTCACCTTCGAGCACGACGGACAGAGCATCTCCAGCGCCAAGGAGGAAACGATTCGCATCCGTCCCGTCTTGAGCTTCCGCGACGGGAAAGTCGAGGGCTTCGAAAAGCTGATGAAGGGGGTCAAGGCGAACGAAACGCGCGAAGGGAAAGCGAAGCTCACCCAGGACGCGCCTAACGAGGCCCTCCGCGGCAAGACCATCAAAGCGATCTTCGAGGTTTTGGAGGTCAAAAAGCTGGAGTTGCCCGAGGTCACGCCGGCCCTGCTGGACGAGCTGGGAGGGTTCACCTCCGAGGCCGAGCTGCGCGAGGCCATCAAGGACTCGCTCGCGCGCCGCCTGCAGTACCAGCAGCAAAGGCGTGCCCGCGATCAGGTGCTCGCGGCGCTAACGGTCGCGGCCCACTGGGACCTTCCGCCCGAGCTGTTGCACCGCCAATCGGGGCGTGAATTGCAGCGGAGCGTGCTCGAATTGCAGCGCAGCGGTTTCAGCGACGCCGAGATCCGCGCGCACGAGAACGAGCTGCGGCAAAACAGCCGTGCCGCCACGGCCCGCGCCCTTAAGGAGCACTTCGTGCTGGAGCGGATCGCCGAGGAGGAGAAGATCGAGGAAACGGCGGAGGACTACGATCTGGAGATCGCGCTGATTGCCCAGCAAACCGGCGAGAGCCCGCGGCGCGTGCGGGCGCAGTTGGAGAAGCGGGGCATGATGGACACGTTGCGGAACCAAATCATCGAACGCAAGGCGATCGACCTGATTCTGTCGCACGCGAAGTTCAACGACGTGCCGTACAAGCCCGATACCACCGACGCCGAGGCCGTCGATCAGACCGTTTCGGGCACGGAGGAGGAGGCCGACATCCCCGAGGCCAAGCACGCGGGTGGCGCGGAGGGGCTGCGTCAACCCCAGGATCACACGTAAGGATATAATGCACTGCGAATGGGCGCCGACGATTTCGCCCCGCGCTTCGGCGGGCGGAAGTCACGGCGGTGCAAGTTCGCCTGCCACGTCGCAAGCTGCAAGGGAGTGCCCCGACGAGGATCCGCCCGGGGCGGATCGACGGACTGGCCCCCTTCTGGCCGGCCGGTAAAGGCGCATTGAGCGGGACAAAGGAACCTCGATGAACCGCAACTTCGGACACATGCCGATCGACCCGATGGCGAACTATCGGGACTACCAACGGCAGCGTCAACTGACGCTGGGGGATTTGCTGCTCGAGAACCGCATCATCCTCCTGCAGGGGGAGATCCACGACGGCAATGCCAACGAGCTGGTGATGAAGCTGCTCTACTTGCAGAGCGAGAACCGCCGCAAGGGGATTCACTTCTACATCAATTCGCCCGGCGGAAGCGTCAGCGCCACCTTGGCCATTTACGACACGATGCAGATCCTCACCTGCCCGGTGGCCACGTACTGCGTGGGCCTGGCCGCCAGCGGCGGGGCCGTGCTCCTGGCCGGCGGCGCCAAGGGAAAACGATACGCCCTGCCACACGCCAAAATCATGATCCATCAGCCGTACGGCCAGGTCGGCGGCCAGGTTTCGGACATCGAGATCCAGGCGCAGGAGATCCTCAAGACGCGCGAGGTGTTGAACAAGATCCTCGCCGACCACACGACCCAGCCGATCGAGCGGATCGCCAAGGACACCGACCGCGACTTCTACATGAGCGCCATGCAGGCGAAAGAATACGGCGTGGTGGATGAAATCCTCACGCGGCCGCCGGCCGACGGTGGTGATGAGGAAAAGACCGACTGACGGATTCGAGCCACCACGAAGCGCAAGCAAGCGAGTTACGATCCGATGCCACTCATTCCTTACGTGATCGAGAAAAGCGGCCGCGAAGAGCGGGCGATGGACATCTATAGCCGGCTCCTGAAGGACCGCATTATCTTTCTCGGATCGAGCGTCAACGACGAAGTAGCCAATTCCATCGTGGCGCAGATGCTGTTTCTGCAGTCGGAGGACGGCAAGCAGGACATCCATCTATACTTGAACTCGCCGGGGGGGAGCGTCACCGCCGGGTTGGCCATCTACGACACCATGCAATTCGTCACCTGCGACGTGGCCACGTATTGCATTGGCCAGTGCGCCTCGATGGCGGCCGTGCTCCTGACCGCCGGCGCCCACGGCAAACGCAATGCGCTACCGAACTCGCGGATCATGATCCATCAGCCGCTGGCCGGCATGGAAGGCACGGCCGAGGAAATCATGATTCACGCCAAGGAATTCCAGAAAGTCAAAGCCAAGATCAACAGCATTCTCCTCAAGCACACCGGGCATCCTTTGGAAAAGATCGAGAAGGACACCGATCGAGACCGGTTCATGTCGAGCGAAGAGGCACTCGAATACGGGCTGATCGACCGCGTGATCGAGCACATGGTCCCGGCACCGACCCCCGTATAGCGGCGCCACGCGGGCAGTGCGGCGGCTTCACATCCCGCAATTCAAGCCGCTGCTGCAGGAAGCAAAAAAACACATCTCGCTAACGGACACGGAGCGTCTAGCTGCCAGCAAGCGAACGCCGATACCGCAACCGGAGGCGTTGTGCGTCAAACGCGTGATGCGCGCGACAAGCGCGCTTCGCGCGTCGACCCGCGGCCCCCCTTGCGCTCGGTTCGCCTTGGCGCGCGTGGATAGACAAGGAACGCAGGCAATTCCTGCGCGAGGCTGATTATGAGAATCTGGCACTTCGCGATCGCGTCGACGTTATTCCTTCCCGCCGCGGGCGGTTGCCGGTTGCGGCAATTGCGCGAAGCGAATCAGGCGCTCGAACGCGAGAACTTTTGCCTCGAGCAACGGTGCGACGAGCTGACGTTCCAGCTCGAGGATGCGCAGGCCGCGCTCAAGGCGCAAGAGGGCGACCTGGGTTCGCTCCGTCGCCAGCCGGAATCGCCACTGCCGTCGCGCGGCCGCGACCGAGGACGAACTCCGATTTTGCCCGAGGGCACGGAAGTCGACATGCCCCCCAACGTGGAAATGCCCGACGAAGACAAAGGCGCCCGGCTTCCGGGCGAATCGGCGCCCGCTTTCGAAGGTCCGCCGATCATCAGCCCTCCCGATCCGAAGATTCCAGAAGGGATACGGACCCGGCCCACCGCGACGTCGCCCGCGCGGCCCGAGGCTTCCGAATCGCTTCCCGCGCCGGAAGCGGAGCCGGTCGGCCCAGGCGGCGGCGCGCCGTCGACCATATCCCCGAAAGTGGGTCGCGGCGCGCGGCTTTTAAGGCCGCATCTTGCCTCGCAAGGTCCCCGCGCGGAGGCGGCCACGCTCGTGATCGACGCCGAGCGAACCACGTGGCACAAGGGAGGCGAGGGCGCGGACGACCAGGGCCTGTTGGTAGTGGTCGAAGCACGCGACGCGGCGGGCAACCCGACCGCGCTGGCCGGGACGGTGGCCATCGTAGCGATCGATCCCTCGCAGCCCAACGGACCGCAAGCGCGCGTGGCGCGGTGGGACTTCGCGCCCGCGGATGTGCAATCGCGTTTCCACGGGATAGGCTCCGACGGCGGCCTGCAATTCGAGCTCGACTGGCCGCGCGGCGCGCCGAAGACGGACACGCTTGTCCTCTTCGTGCGGCTGACGATGGCCGACGGCCGTCAGTTGGTCGCCGAGCACGAGCTGCGCTCGGGTCCCCAGATCAAGCCAACCGCGGCCGAAATCGAACAGCCGGCAACGCCTGCCGCCGCAACGAGCGCCGCCGCGCCGTCAAGCGCGACGGCCGCCAAGGGTTGGCAGCGGGCCAAGTCGCCGCCGCCAGAGCGGTTGGTCGATCCGCAAGTCAAGCCCGCGTCAGCCGCGATCGAAGCGCCGGCCGAACCCGCGGCGCCGACCGCGGCGCCGGTCTGGGAGCCGTACCGTTAGCAGCGCCGGCGCCGCTGCGCCGCGTTGCCGGGCGAGAGCCGCGATTGACTTTAGCATGCGGCAAGCCGCGACCCTGTGCTACTCTTCCGACTCCGCCTTGGCAAGCAAACGCTGCCAGTCCTCCGTCAACCCAAGCGTTTGAATCCATTGGTCGAGATAGGCCACGTCCAGCGAGCCCCTTTGAACCTCGAATACGCCCAGCGCGTCTTGAAATTGGCGCTCGCTTCCACCTACTTCGCGCGACCAGCGAAGCTTCACGAGGATCGTGTCCTCGGGCGCGCTGACAGAGATGAGATCGCCGTCGATGTCGGTCTCTTGACGCCGCGCAAATCGACTGACGTCGAACGGGTCGTCCGTAAGCAGCCAGAAATCGACCTTGTCACCTTCGCGGATGTCGAGCAGATTGAACATGCTCTGCTGTTTCACGGCTGTCTCGGCGGCTTCGCGACTCAAGTAATAGTCCGGCGGAGGAAACGCGGCTACCAGTGCGTCCAGTTTCTCGGCAGGGATAGCGACGACCAGATCGACGTCGTGCGTCGCACGCGGCTCGCCTTGCAAGCTGGAGGCCAACGAGCCGGTCAGCATGTACGGCACATTTAAGTGACGCAACACCGCGGCCGCCTTCTTCAGGAGCGCGAATTGTGACATTTCGCCAGCCGTTTGAGGAAGAGGCCGTGTAGCTCGCTCGCGGATTTGTTGGGGAATCGCCGCTTGAGGCCCACGCGCAGCAATCGCCGCGTCAGCTCCGTCAGCTCGAAGGCTTTGCGCAGCCGAGCTTCCGGCGTCATCGATCGCAGCACTCGGATATACAACCGCCGGTTGGGACGCGGTTTCAGGTCCATCGCCGCCCGCCTACCGTCTGGCGTCTTGTTCCGCTTCTCAAATCTGCGTCATCTGCGAAATCCGCGGATCACTTTCCCAGCGTTCCTGAAGCCTGCAGTCCTGTAGCCTCTCCTCACATCTTGCCAAACTTGGCCACCAGGTCGGCCGTTCGGCAACTGTAGCCCCATTCGTTGTCGTACCAGCTCAACACCTTAAGCATGTTGCCGCCGATCACCTGCGTCCAGTCGGCCGTGAAGATGGAGCTGTGCGAATTGCCGATGATGTCGCTGGAGACGATCGGGTCCTCGGTGTATTCGAGGATGCCCTTGAGCGGCCCCTCGGCAGCGCTCTTGACCGTTGCGTTTACCTCTTCCTTCGTCACCGGCTTGGCCATGATCGCCGTCAGGTCGACGACGCTCCCCGTGGCCACGGGCACGCGCAGCGAGATGCCGGTCAGCTTGCCCTTGAGTTCCGGGATCACCAGGCCCACGGCGCTGGCGGCGCCGGTCGAGCTGGGGATGATGTTCTGGGCGGCGGCGCGGGCGCGGTAGGGGTCCTTGTGCGGGAGGTCCTGCACGTTCTGGTCGTTGGTGTAGGCGTGGACCGTGGTCATCAGGCCTTTCTCGATGCCCCAACGGTCGTTGAGGACTTTGGCCAGCGGGGCCAGGCAATTGGTCGTGCAACTGGCGTTGGAGACGCACTTCATCGCCGGGGTCAGCTTGTCGTCGTTCACGCCCAGGACGCAGGTCAGGTCGGCGCCGTCCTTGGCCGGCGCGCTGAGCACGACTTTCTTGGCGCCGGCTTCGAGGTGCGTGTCGTAGCCCGGCTTGCCGCCGGCGGCCCGGCCGGTGAAGATGCCGGTGCTCTCGACCACGACGTCCACCTTCATGTCGCGCCACGGAAGCTTCGTCGGGTCGCGTTCGGCCAAGGCACGGATGCGGCGCCCGTCGACCGTGAGCGACTCTTCATCGAACGTCACGGCGCCGGGATAGCGGCGGTGCGTGCTGTCGTACTTCAGGAGCGTCGCCAGCATTTTGTTGTCGGTGAGGTCGTTGATTGCCACGACCTCGAACTCCTGCCCGCGCTTCATCATGATGCGGAACACGAGCCGGCCGATGCGGCCAAATCCATTGATAGCCACGCGAATTGCCACGAATGATCTCCTTTCGGCCGAGAGCCGACGCTTGAAAACGAGGAGTCTATCCGCAGATTTCGCAGGCAGCGCGGACTTGAAAGGCGGGTGCGGTAGAGCAATGCGAACCTGCTCCGGCGAGGCGCGAAGCCCTTGGCGGTCCGACACTCCTTATCTGCGAAATCTGCGTAATCCGCGGATAGATTCCGTAGTCTGACGAACTTGGTGGAAACGCATCGGGGCGCACCGACGCGAGGGCGGGCGAGACGTAAACGCGCGATTATACAGGTCCCGGCTTCGTCCGACAACCGGCCGGCGCCGCCACGCAGGGCCATTCTGTTTTTCAAAATGGCGAGGCGGGAAAAGGGGACCGGCTCCGAGCATAAACAGCGCAAGTCCTTTCAGACCAACGTTGCGTCTCGGTGCCAGTCCCACTTTCCCGCCGGTGCGCCGCCGGCAAGCTTGAATCTGTGAACGGCCCGGCGCCGCCACGTTCTCCGGGTTCGTCGCGCTGGTAGAATCGACGCGCGGCAATCGGTGCGCTGCCCAGGCTTGTGCGCCGGCATCCGTAACGGAGGAATCGCGTGACGCATTTTGGCGATCGGCTGGCGGCGGCCGTGCGACGCGCCGGGAATCCGGTCGTGGTCGGGCTCGATCCGCGCTACGACGATCTGCCCGCCGCGCTCAACTCGTCGCCAGCCGCCGCTCGTATCGATGAACGCGCGGCCGCCTGCGGGCGATTCTGTCGCGAGGTGATCGACGTGGTCGCTGCCCGCGTCCCGGCCGTCAAGCCGCAGGCGGCGTTTTTCGAGCAGCTCGGACCGCCGGGCATGCAGGCGCTCGCCGACGTGATGCGCTACGCGCGCGACCGCGGATTGCTCGTCATCGCCGACGCCAAGCGCAACGACATCGGCTCGACAGCCGAGGCCTATGCCGATGCATGGCTGGGACACGACAGCCCGTGGGGCGCCGATGCCCTTACAGTGAGTCCGTATCTGGGGGGCGACAGCCTCGATCCGTTCGTCGACGCGGCGACCAGGCGAGGCGCGGGCCTCTTTGTGCTCGTCAAGACGTCGAACCCCGGGGGCGGACAGTTCCAGGATCTCAACGCGGCCGATCGACCGCTCTACCGTCACGTGGCCGCGCACGTCGAGCGGTTGGCGGCCGGCAGCATCGGCGCGGAAGACTATGGTTCGGTGGGCGCGGTGACCGGCGCGACGTATCCGGCGCAGTTGGCCGAGTTGCGCGCGGCGATGCCGCACGCCTGGCTGTTGGTGCCCGGTTACGGCAGCCAAGGGGCGACGGCCCGGGACGTGGCCGGCGCGTTCGATGCGCGCGGTCTGGGCGCCGTCGTCAACAACGCGCGTGGCATCATTTTCGCGTACCGTCGTCCGGAGTATGCAGGCCTTGGAACAACCAGGTGGCAAGACGCCGTTGCCGCCGCCACCGACGATATGATCGCAGCGCTACGCGCGGAGACGCCGGCCGGTCGCCTTGTGCCGCGGCCGTGATCGAAAAAAAATTTGGCGCGCAGAAGAATCTTCCGCTTGGAGTATGGTTGGAAATTCCAGATACCCCACTTGCGCGCCACTGGCTCTGCCAGTGTTTCGCCAATCGCCGACCCTGCACTGGCGAAGCCAACGGCACACGAGATTTCCAAAACGCTCTTCGTGCATTCCGTTCATCATTCGCATGAGATCCGTCCCATGACCATCGCCAGCGTGTGCGTCTACTGTGCCTCTAGCCGGCAGTCGCATCCGGAGTATCTCGACGCGGCGGCGCGGCTGGGCCGGTTGCTCGCGCGGGAGAAGATCAAGATCGTGTACGGCGGCGGATCCGCGGGTTCGATGGGCCACCTGGCCGACGGGGCGATTGCCGAACAGGGCACGGTGCTCGGCGTGCTGCCGCAGTTCATGTACGACCTGGAGTGGGGCCACAAGGGGCTGGCCGAACTCCGCGTCGTCAACGACCTGCACGAGCGCAAGCGGCTGATGATCGACGGCGTCGACGCGATCGTTGCCCTGCCCGGCGGCTCGGGCACGCTCGAAGAGTTGCTGGAAGCGATCACCTGGAAGCGGCTAGGGCTGCACGTCCACCCGATCGTGCTGGTGAACGTGCGCGGCTTCTTCGATCCGCTGGTTCGCCTGTTGGAGCACGCGATCGCCGAAAAGATGATGGACGAGCGCCATCGTCAGATGTGGACCGTGGCCGATCGCCCGGAGGACGTGCTAGCGGCCATCCGGGCGGCGCCGCCGTGGAGCAAGGACGCGCGACAATTCGCGGCACTGTAGAGCCGCGTCACCCATAGACACTAGCCCGAAGCGCTAGTCTTGCGCGTCGGGCTGGTGTGCGCGCCGCCTTGGGAGCGTGATTGCCGCCCGCCGGTCCCATTTTCGAGCACGGCTGCTAAACTAGAGAGCGTGCCCGATGATACCCGAGCCAACCCTCAGGTGCGAAGCATGCCCCTTTACGAATACTCCTGCCAGGCGTGTGGCGACCGCTTCGAGCTGTTGGTGCGGTCGGCCGAGAAACCGGCGTGCCCTGAATGCGGCAGCGCGCGACTGGAACGGCATCTAGGGGTGCCGGCGGCGCACGTCGCCAAGGGGGGCAGTTTACCGGTATGCGAGCCGCGCAGCAGTGCCGGCGGATGCGGCGCGCCGTGGTGCAGCCCCGGCGGCTGCCAGTAGGGGAGGGCGAGGCTCCTGCCGAGCCGCGGGGCGACGAGAGAACGGCTCAGCAGGAGCTTCGCCCTCCCGTTGTTCCTATTCCTCACGGCACGATGGCTACGCCGGCCACCCACGCCCCGGCTTCCAAGAGCGCGCCTCGCACGCTGATGGGCACGGGTGGGATGATAAACGGCGCGCAACTGCCGGGCCGGTAGTAGCCCAGCACGTAGATGCACTCGGCCGGCGGCTCGAGGCCGAACTTGTACGGCAGGATCGGCACGGTGAGCCAGAACTTGGCGGCGGACAGCGCGGGCTGGAACAGCGGCGAGCACGTCTGGCCGTAGCGTTCCAGCTCGACGTCCTCGAAGTACAGCGGCTTGTGGCACAGCGCCGAGGCCTTCCACGCCATGACGGTCGACGACCAACTGCGGGGTGCAAAGCCGTCGTCCCCCAGGCCGCACTCGGCCGGGAACTCGCCCGGCTCGGCAGCGATGTTCGTGCTGATCTGGCTGAGCGGCTTGAGGTCCCGGGGCGTGGGACAGATCACCGCCCGCGGGCCCTGCGCCATTTCGGTCGGAGGAACTTCGGGCGGCTGCTGCGGCTGACGAGCGCGGTCGGTCCTGGGCTCGTCGCCAAAGGGATTTGGGCGATCCTCTTGCAAACCCGCCTGCACGGCGCGTTCCCGCTCTTTTGTCTTGTTGGGCGGGGGCTCTTCTTCCTCCCCCTCATCGGCGAAGGGGTCGAGCCGCGGTTCTTCGTGCGCGGTCTGGATGATCGACAGCGTGCTGCCACCGTGGCCACTGGTGCTTGATTGCGGCGAGGGGCCCACGTCCGACAGCCGCTTGACGGCGAACGTCTTCTTCGCCCGCTTGGCCGGTAGTTCGGGGCTTGACTCGAAGGCGTCAGCGGCCAGTTCGTGCTGGTCTTGCTCGAGCCTCCGCGGCGGTTCGGATGGCTGCGCCGAGACATCCGCGCCACTCGCGGACGGCGACCGCCAATTGAGGCGCGACGATGAAGTGCTCGCGCCCCGCTTCGGCGCTGCGCCGCTTCCGGCGTTGTAGGCGGCCGGATGAACCGCGCTGTCTTGCTTCACGGCCGAGAGCGGATCGGCCGAGAGCGGTGAGGTCGCAACGGCGACTACGAGCAGGCCGGCGGCAGCGCGCCACGCGCTAAGGGCGCGGCCGTGCGTCGCGTCAGGCGCCGTCGCCTGAGAAGTATTGTGCGCTGTAGTTGGGTGCTTCCTGCGTAATGGCAATGTCATGGGGGTGGCTCTCTCGCACGCTAGCCGGAGTGACCTGGATGAATCGCGCGTCCTTTCGCAAATCCTCGATCGATCGAGCACCGCAATAACCCATCCCCGCCCGCAACCCGCCGATCAACTGGTACACGAACGAGCTCAAGTTGCCTTTGAACGGGACGCGCCCCTCGACCCCTTCGGGCACGAACTTCTCACTGCCGCGTTCGTCGTTGGCTTGCCGATACCGTTCACTCGACCCTTTGACCATCGCCCCCTGCGAGCCCATGCCACGGTAAATCTTGAACGTTCGTCCCTGGTACAGGATCTGTTCGCCCGGGCTTTCGGCCAGTCCGGCGAACAATCCGCCGATCATGCAGGCGTGCGCCCCGGCGGCGATGGCCTTCGTCACGTCGCCGGAGTAGCGGATGCCGCCATCGGCGACGATGGGCACGCCGGCGCGGCTGGCGGCCTGCGCGGCCTGGAAAATCGCGGTAATCTGCGGAACGCCGACGCCGGAGATCACGCGGGTCGTGCAAATCGACCCAGGCCCAATCCCCACCTTGACGGCATCCGCACCCGCGGCGATCAGGTCGTTCGATCCCTCCTTGGTTGCGACGTTGCCCGCTACGACGTCGATGTCCCACCGCTTCTTGATGCCCCGGACCGTCTCGACCACGTTGGACGAGTGGCCGTGGGCACTGTCAACGACCAGGACATCGACACCCTTGGCTAGCAGGCTTTCGGCCCGCTCGTATTCGTGTACGCCGATGGCCGCCCCGACCCGCAACCTGCCTTGCCTATCTTTGCAGGCATTGGGAAAACGGCGCATCTTGTCAATATCTTTGATCGTAATCAGCCCGGTCAGTCTGTTATTTTCGTCAACCAGCAGAAGTTTCTCGACCTTATTTGCCATCAGGATCTTTTCAGCTTCCTCAAGCGTTACATTCCCCGTGGCCGTCACGAGGTGCCCGCGGGTCATGACCTCGGCGATCTTCATCTCGCTAGCTTCGAGGAACCGCAGGTCGCGGCGGGTGAGGATGCCGGCCAAGCGGCCCGATCCCTCGACGATCGGCAGCCCGGAGACGTTGTGGCCGGCCATGATCTCGCGGGCCTTTCCGACGGTGGCGTCGGGCGGCAGGGTGACGGGGTCGAAGATGATGCCGTTGGCGCTGCGTTTGACCTTGTCGACCTCCTTGGTCTGGTCGGCGATCGACATGTTCTTGTGGATGACGCCCAGGCCCCCCTCCTGGGCAAGCGCGATGGCCATTTCGCTCTCGGTCACCGTGTCCATCGGCGAGCTCAAGAGGGGAATGTTGAGCTGGATCCGCCGGGTGAGGCGCGTGGTGACGTCGCAATCCGCGGGGATGACGTCGCTGTAGCGGGGTTCGAGCAGGACGTCGTCGAAGGTGATGCCTTGGTACGGAAGCTTCTCTTGCATAAAGACGGCCTCCGGTTCACGGGGTGAGGATAGTCCCGTATTATGTCGCGATTGTGCGGATTGGCAAAGGGGGTGGAAGGTGCGTAGACTGTCGCCACTCCCTCCAATTTCATGCCGCCGCTCGCGAGAATGCAGAATCCATGCCCACCAGCACCCCGCACGTCCGCCGCTTGTTCCAGTTCGGGCTGCGAAACCTGTTGGTGGGAATGACCGCGCTGGCTGTGTGGCTCGCCATCCAAGTGAACTGGATCAAGAATCGCCACGACGCAGTCTCGTGGATCGCTGCCCAAGCCGAGGTTTGGCGTGATCTGCCCGTTTCGCAACGCGCATATCCTGGAAGGGACGCACCGTGGCGGATTCGCATGCTCGGCGAGATGGGCGTGGAGCAGATTTCCGTCGTGGTAGAGAAAGATATCGTGGCCACGAAACAGCGAGAACTGGAGCGCCTTTTCCCCGAGGCCGACGTGCTGGTCCTGACGCCTGGGCCGGGATATACGCCGAAGTAGCCGCAACAGCAGCGCTCTGCGAAACGTGACGTGCAGTGGACAGCCACGGCACGTGTCGTGGCCCTACCTGAGCGCGATGCCGGGCAGTTCGCGATTGAGGCGCTCGATGCCCTCGGGCGAAATCCCGGTTCCGGACGTTTGCAGGAATCTGAGGCGCTTGAGCTTCACGATGTGCTCGACGCCGGCGTCCGTGATGGTGCCGCGCGCCGAGCTGATCGACAGATTTGTCAGCGACTGCAAGCCGGCAAGATGGCGGAGTCCGTCGTCCGTAAACTCATCACCGCCCACATCAAGAGACTCCAGGTTTGCGAACGATCCCAAGTGCCGCAAACCGCCGTCGGTAATCTTCCCACTGAGTCGCAGTCCCTGCAACGACCGCAAGCGGGCGAGGTGCTGGAGTCCGTCGTCGGTGATCTTGCCAGCGATTCTCAGCGAGCGCAACGACGGCGCCCCCGCGATGTTGACGATGCAATCGTCCTCGATCGAATCGATGGCCAGATGGTGGAGGCGCGGGCAAAAGCGCAGCGACTTCAGCCCGGCACCCGTGATGGAGCAACCGTCGATTGTGAGCACACGTAGCATCGGCTTGCGGCGCAAGAACGCGTCGAGTCCCGCGTCCGTGATAAGCTGCTCCTGACTTAGGCTCAAATTCTCCAGCTCGGCAAGATCGGCAAGCTGCGTCAAACCGTCGTCAGTCAGTCCTGACGCGTCCAGCAAAAGGTACGTGAGGTGTTGCAGGCTCTTCAGTTTGGCAAAACCGTCGCCCGTCACTTGACCATGGTGAATATCGATGCTCGTTAACTCCTTGAGGCCCGCCAGTCGTTCCAAGTCGGCATCGACGATCGAACGCCCCTGTCCCGGTAGCGTCACGCCGGTCGCCCGGGTCTCCAGGTCGAGGTCGATGAGTCGCTCGAACCATGTCTCCTTGGGCCCGCCTGGGCGCGCGTCCATGCCGAAATAGGTGCACTGAACTTGCCCGCCCGAGGCGAGAATCGCTTGCACGATCTTTTGTTCGTCGCGGGCGCGCTTGATCTTCGTGCCGAGAAACGCCAGGCCGATCGCCACGAGCGCCACGATCACCAGCATCCCTTGCAGCGTGAAGTGGAACCAGCGCGGTTTGAACGAGGGGGCCATAAGGAGATTTTAGCGTTCGGCGAGGTGTTGGGATGCGCGATCGCTGCGCCTCAAACGAAGGCGGGCAGGATACCCGCCCCCCGCGCAACGCGCAATCGGCGACAGGAGTCGCCTCCTAAAGGAAAACTCCGAAACCTGCCTTACTTCACCGAGTAGTCGATCAGCTCCAGCTTGCTGCGGCGGGTGAGCTGCCCGGCGGCGTCGAACTCTTCGCTCTCGTGCTCCACCACGCCCCCTGGGACGTCCAGGCTGGAGCGGACGCGGGTCCGGGTGCGGCCGCCGGGGTGCTTGTGAACGACCAGCAATTCGGCCCCTTGCCTCGCACGGCGCAAGACCCGCAGCGGCCGCGCGAGCGCGACGACCTCGACGTGCGTCTGGCTGATTTCTTGGCCCGTTTGGGCGTCGTACGTCACGGCCTCGCGCCGCAGGACGTGAGGCGCGATCCGCTCCGAGTACCAGGTCTTGGTGACCGTGCGGCCGCTGGGCGCAGCGATCTCGACGCGCTCGACGCGGCAGGGAATGGCGCGGCCGGCGATCGTGACATTGTCTTCACCCAGATCGGTGATCACGGCTTCGCGATCGGCACTTTCGCCGTGCCACCCTTGCGTGACCGTCTGCGGCTCGGCCTCGACCTCCTTGCCGGCCACCTCGACCGTGGCCTCGACCGCCAGCGTAATGCCGGCCTCGGTCACGTCCTTCAAGGTTGTCCTCGTTCGGGCAACGCTGGTGGTGGTGACGCGTCCCTCTGCGTCGACGGTCTCCGTGACGACGCGGACCAGCTTCCAACTCCCCGGATCGAACCGCCCCCACGAGTGCTGCCTTCGGAGCGCGGCGGACTGAGCATGCGCGGCTTGCGCAAAGCAGACCGCCACCAGAACGCAGCGGACGAGCCTGCGACCAAATGCGGTGGGTCGCGAGATTCGCAAGCGCGGACGCTTGAAGCCGCCGGCCGCTCCGACGATGGCGCACGCGGCCGCCCCTGCCCCCGCCACGCGCTCTGGTGATGAGTCACGACGGGCTAAGTTTTGCAATTTACCCCTGTCTCCACGGACCGTTCCAACGGGCCGCCGGCGCTTCCGAAACGCTCGGCCGCAAAGCGGCCTATATAATAGCGAATCGGCTTGGAGAATTCACCCTATGGCCTGGCGTTGGCAGGAGAACTGCAAAGTCATGGGAGAGGGGGTCAGGCACATTTTTCGGCCGAAGGTCCTTCGGAAGAATTGAGAACCGCGTGCGCCGAAAAATGAGCCAGACCCCGGACTTTGCAGTTCTCCTGCTGGCGTTGGGCTTGGCGTACGCAGGGCCGTTCACAGATTCAAGCTTGCCGGCGGCGCACCGGCGGGAAAGTGGGACAGGCACCGAGACGAAACGTTGGTCTGAAAGGGCTTGCGCTGTTATGCTCGGAGCCAGTCCCATTTTCCCGCCTCGCCATTTTGAATAACAGAATGGCCCTGCTGGCGTACCGCCCGGGGGTATTCCTCGCACCGCAAGTCAAACGACCGACTCAGCTCAGAAGAACATCCGTGCCACCGACTCCGCCACGCACACGGGCTTGTCTTCCCCTTCGACTTCAAAGGTGTTTTTGAACGTCGCCTGGACGCCGCCGGGCGTATCGCGCAAGCCCATCAGCTCGCTCGTCATGCGAACGCGGGCGCCGACTTTCACCGGGCTGGGAAAGCGAACTCGGTTCAGCCCGTAGTTAAGCACGAGTTTTAGCCCCTCGACGGCGTAGATCTGCTCGGCCAGGACCGGGCAGAGCGACAGGGTGAAAAAACCGTGCGCGACCGTCACGCCGTACGGCGACTCGCGGCGGGCGCGCTCCGGGTCGCAGTGGATCCACTGATGGTCGCCGGTGCCGTCGGCGAAGTGATGGACGCGCTCCTGAGTCACCTCGAACCAGTCGCTCGTGCCCAATGTCTGGCCGACCAGCGACCGGAGCTCCTCCAGACCTCGAACGACGCGCGGCGGCATACGGGGCTCCCACATGACGAAGGGGCATCGATGAGAACACAATTCTACGGCAAATCGAGGAGTTGGTAAAACGGGGCAAAACGGATGACGGCGAGGCCGAATGCCCCACGGCGTGGCCGACGCTATCACGACCGAGCGACGTTGACCTGCGCCGCGAGATTGCCTATTCCTTCCCGCTTCTCCCTTGTCCAAGCGGCCGCGGCGATACGCCGTCGCGCTGCATTACGGCCCGACGCGGGCCTCGTTCGCCTTGCGCGCCAACATGACGCCACCCCCCGTGCACACCGCCAGAGCGTGCCATCGTCGCTCCACGCCCATCGCGTGGCTTCTGGCGATCTGCGGCGCGATGTGCCAGGGCTGCGCTCAGACACGCTACGTCGAGCTGCGGAGCGTCCCGCACAGTCCGCTGGTCGAGCGCTTGAAGCTGACGTCGCGCGGCGGGCCGCAACCGACGGCGCGAACGATGCAGATCCTGCGTCAGTACGATCTGGTCGGCGAGTTGGACAAAGACCCCCGATCGGTCGTGAGCAAGCTGCAAGCAATCGTCGACCGGCAGCCATCGGCCGACAAGCTCTATTCGTTGGCGGAGCTGAATTATCTGGGCGCCAAGAAGATGGAGGGCAAGAACGAGGCCGCGGCGCTGGACATGTATGGCGCGGCCGTGGCGCACGCCTATTTGTACCTCTTTGACGAGCGATTTACCCCGACGCGCAATCCCTACGACCCCGAGTTCCGCGGCGCTTGCGACGTGTATAACGGCGCGCTGGAAAACGCCATACGCATCGTGCGCAAGCGCGGCAAACTCTTGCCCGGCAGCACTCACACGATCGAATCCGAGTCGCAGCGGTGGACGGTCACGGTCGTCACGAAGGGAGGCGAGTGGCATCCGGAGGATTTCGACCGCTTCGAGTTCGTCTCGGACTACGAGGTGCGCGGCCTGGCCAATCGCTTTCACAGCTACGGGCTGGGCGTCCCGCTGATCGCCGTGCGCAAGAAGCACCCTTCGGCGTCTCCCACCGAGCAGTTCTTCCCGCCCGAGGTCAGCTTCCCCGTCACCGCGCTCTTGCGCGTTCTGCCCGACGAAGCCAACGGAAGCGGCAAAGCACACCACTGCGTGCTGGAGTTGTACGACCCGCTCGCGTCCTCCGACATCTTGCTGGCCGGTCGGCGCGTGCCGCTGGAAACCGACATCAGCACGCCCCTGGCGTTTTTGCTCAACGACCCGCGACTGGAGAGCGTCGCCACGGCCGGCCTGTTGCATCCCGATCGCTCCCAGAAGACGCGCGGGCTGTACATGCTCGAACCGTATCAGCCGGGAAAGATCCCGGTCCTTATGGTTCACGGCCTGTGGTCGAGTCCGCTCACGTGGATGGAAATGTTCAACGACCTGCGAAGCGTTCCCGAGATTCGCGACCACTACCAGTTCTGGTTTTACGAATACCCGACGGGGCAGCCGTTTTGGGTGAGCGCGGCGCAGTTGCGGCAGGACCTGATGCGCGTCCGCCAGGCGCTCGATCCGCGCCAGACGGAGCCGGCGCTCGACCAGATGGTGCTCGTCGGGCACAGCATGGGGGGACTACTGTCGAAGATGCAGACGGTCGAAAGCGGCGAAGAATTCTGGCGCACCGTCAGCGACTATCCGCTGACGGGGCTCACCATGCCGCCGGAGGAGCGGCAAACGCTTTCGCAGGTGTACTATTTCCGGCCCAATCCGTCCATCCGGCGCGTGATTACCATCGCCACGCCACACCGTGGGAGCGACTTCGCCAACGACACCACCCGCTGGCTGGCACAACGGCTGATCACGCTGCCCGAACAGCTCGTCAAGGGGCAACAGGAGCTGTACCGCGACAACCCCGGCAAACTGCGCGATCCGTCGCCGATCGAGGTAACCACCAGCATCGAGTCCCTCGAACCCGAGACGCCGATCTTTCCCGTGCTGCTCGCTTCGCCCCGGCCCACGTGGGTGAAGTATCACAACATCGTCGGCGAGGTCCCGGAGAAGGGGCTGCTGGGCAAAATCGCGGGGCGCAGCGACGGCATCGTTTCATATGAAAGCGCGCACTTGGATGACGTCGAGTCGGAACTGGTGGTCGATGCCGACCATCTGACAGTGCACCGCCATCCCTTGAGCGTGCTCGAAGTGCAGCGGATCCTGCTTTTGCACTTGGATGAATTGCGCAGCTTTCCGCATGCGCCGGCGCCTCGCTGGCATACGGCTGCCGTGCCGCCATCGCCGGCCCCGCAACCCGTGCGGCCGCCGGGGTGAAAGACCTCGCTACGGAGGTGCGAAGAGACCGAAGAGGACGAAGGACCAAGCACGAATGTTTAGGTAGACATTCAGATTCCGACATTCGACATTTCGGTCTTCCGCCCCTTTGCACCCGCTCATTTCTTGCCTTATGATGCGCGGGCGCCCTCCGATCCCACCGCCCACACCCGCCACACGCTGCCATGACCACCAAAGGCGAAGCATTCGCTGGCCTCTCCGTCGCGATTACCACGCCCTTCAAAGACGGACAGATCGACTACCCGACGCTGCGGGCGCAGATTGACTTCCAGGTCGCGGCGGGCACGAAATGCCTGTGCCCCGTCGGAACCACCGGCGAATCGCCCACGCTCTCGCACGAAGAGCACGATTCCGTGATCGCGGAAGTGGTGCAGATGGCCGCCGGGCGAATCAAGGTCATGGCCGGCACCGGATCCAATAGCACGCGCGAGGCCCTGCGGCTCTCGAAGCACGCCGCCCGCGCGAGCGCCGACGCCGTGCTGGTCGTGGCGCCGTACTACAACAAACCCTCGCAGGAAGGCTTCTATCAGCATTTCAAGGCCCTGGCCGAAGCGATTGACATTCCCATCTGCATCTACAACATCCCGGGCCGGACGGGCAAGAATATCGAGCCCGAAACCATCGCCCGCATGGCCGAGCTAACGAATATCACGATGGTCAAAGAGGCCACGGGTTCGATGGACCAGGCCTCGCAGATCATGGCCCTGTCGAATCTCACGCTCTTGAGCGGCGACGACAGCCTGACCTTGCCCCTCTTGGCGATTGGCGGCCGGGGCGTGATCTCGGTCGTGGGCAATATCGTGCCGCGCGACATGATCGCGCTTTTGTCGGCGTTCGAGGCCGGTAAGATGGCCGAAGCCCAACAGTGGCACCGCAAGCTCTTTCCGCTGTGCCGCGACATGCTGGGCCTGGCCACCAACCCCATTCCCATCAAGGCTGCCATGCGGCTACTTAAGCGCGACACGGGCGAGCTGCGGATGCCGATGACGCCGTTATCGCCGGCCGAGGAAGCGCGGCTCCGCTCGACGCTCGCCGGCTATGGGTTGCTGTGAGCGCGTGGCCATGACCCGGGTGCTCTTGCTGTGCGAGTATCCGACGCTGCTGGGCGGCGAACGATCGCTGCTGACCGTGCTCCCCGAACTGCAGGCGGCGGGCTTTCAGTTCACGGCACTCGCGCCGCCGGACGGTCCGTTGGCTGCTGCCTTCGCGAAACGACAGGTCGACGTGTCGCCGCTCGCGATGCGCGACGCATCGGGCGAGCGACGGCCGCAGGAGTCGATCCGCCGCCAGATCGCGGCCGCCGTCGCCAGCGTGCGGCCGAACCTTTTGCACGCCAACAGCCTGGCCATGGGACGACTGTCCGGTCCGGTCGCCGCGGAGTTGTCGCTGGCGAGCATCGCGCACCTGCGCGACATCGTTGGCCTGAGCTCGCAAGCCGTCGCCGATCTGAATCGACACGGCCGTTTGCTGGCCGTCTCGCAGGCCGCGCGGGATTTCCACGTCGCTCAGGGGATCGCGGCCGACAAGACGTGCGTCGCGTATAACGGCGTCGACTTGACTCGCTTCCACCCGCGACCGCCGACCGGCTGGCTGCACGCGCGCCTGCGACTGCCTCGGGATGCCGTCCTGGTTGGCGCAATCGGGCAGCTCGTGCTGCGCAAAGGGCACGACGTGCTGGCCAGCGCGGCCCAGACGCTCGCCGAGCGCTGGCCGCGCGTCCACTATGTCTTGGCCGGCAGCCGGTTCTCGGAAAAGGCCGAAGCCTACGAGCATGAAGAAGGGCTCCACCGCGCGTTCAATGCCGGTGCGCTCGCCGGCCGCGGCCATTTTCTGGGTCATTGCGATAACATTCCGGAGCTGTTGCCCGAGTTGACGTTGCTTGTGCATCCGTCGCGGCAAGAACCGCTCGGGCGCGTGCTGTTGGAGGCGGCCGCGGCCGGCGTGCCGATCGTGGCCACCGACGTGGGTGGCACGCGGGAGGTTCTGCGGCCTGGCGCTGCGCAGCTCGTTGCGCCGGACGACGCGGCGGCACTGGCGGCGGCGATCCAGCGCCTCTTGGCCGATGAAAATCTGCGGCAGCAGCAGGCGGCCGCGGCACTATCGCACGTCCGCGCCCGTTTCGATGCGCGGACAGCGGCGCAGACAGTCGCGGCGCACTACCGCGAAGTTATCGCCACCGGGACTACTGGGGCCCGGACATGACAACGACGCCCAAGTCGGGAGGGCGAGGCTCCCGCCGAGCCGCCGCGCTACATGGACCGCGGACCGTGAAGCGCACGAGCGGCTCGGCAGGAGCCTCGCCCTCCCGCCCTCCCAAGTGGCGCGTGTCCCGGCGTGGCAACGATTGTCCGACGCCGCTAGAGTGTTAAGATCGGTCGCACGTCGATCTGTCCGTCCTTCCGAGACCTCCATGAGCCCAGGCCAATCACCGATCGTCGATGCCTACCGCCGCCGCACGCCGACCTCGGCGCGCCTTTACGAGCGCGCCCGGGGCGTCTTTCCCAGCGGCGTGACGCACGATGGACGCTACCTCGAGCCTTACCCGATCTACGTCAATCGCGCGGCCGGCTCGCGGAAGTGGGACGTCGACGGCAACGAGTACGTGGACTACGCCGGCGGGCACGGCGCGCTATTGCTTGGGCACAACTACCCGCGCGTCGTCCAGGCGGTCGAGCAACAACTGGCGCTGGGCACGCACTACGGCGCTTGCCATGAGCTGGAAATCCAATGGGGCGAGCTGGTGCAGAAGCTCGTCCCGTCGGCCGCGAGCGTCCGCTTCACCAGCTCCGGGACCGAGGCGACGCTCTTGGCCCTTCGGCTGGCGCGTGCTTTCCGCGGCCGCTCGAAGATTCTCCGCTTTGCGGGGCATTTCCACGGCTGGCACGATCACATGGCCTTTGGCGTCGGCTCGCATTTCGACGGCACGCCCACGCCCGGCGTGTTGGCCGAGGTGGCCGCGAACGTGGTGCTGGCGCCACCGGGCGACATCGAGGCCGCGGCCGAGATTCTCGCGCGCGACGACCACATCGCCGCGGTGATCATCGAACCGACCGGCGCAAGCTGGGGACAGGTGCCTGTGCGGAAGGAGTTCGTGCAGGCGCTGGCCGACCTGACGCGGAAGCGCGGCGCGCTGTTGATCTTCGACGAGGTGATTTCCGGCTTCCGCTGCGCGCCGGGGGGCGCGCAAGCCGTCTACGGCATCACGCCGGACATGACGACGCTGGCCAAGATCCTGGCCGGCGGGCTGCCGGGGGGCGCGGTCGTCGGCCGACGCGACGTCATGGACCTCTTGGATCATCGCCGGGCAGCCGAGGCCGGCCGGGAGAAAATCTCGCACCACGGCACGTACAATGCCAACCCGCTGTCGGCGGCCGCCGGCATCGCCACGCTTGAGATCGTGGCCGCGGGCGACGCGTGCCGCCACGCGAACGACTATGCCGCGCGGCTCCGCGAAGCGCTCAATCGCGTGCTGGTCGACGAGAAGGTGCCGTGGATCGTCTACGGCACCTTTTCCGGCTTTCACATCTTCACCAATCCCGACGGGCGGAAGATCACGGCCGCGGACATCGAGTCGGGCCAGGTCGACTACCGCGTCTTCAAGACGCCGCCGCGCCCGTCGCTGGCCACCAAGCTGCGACTGGGGATGCTCGGGCACGGGGTGGAGATTTTCTCATGGCTCGGCGGCCCCACGTCGGCCGTGCACGACGAAGACGACCTGGCGCGGACCGTCGAGGCCTTCAGCCGCACGCTGCGGCTGCTGCGTGAGGAAGGCGAAATCTGAGTACAAGCCTCGGGTTTCTTTAGTTTAGACATTTCGTTTTCGACCTTCGACATTTCCTAGGAGGCCCCCTGTGACCGTTTGGGATTCGCTCAAGCTCGACGGGTGCCGTGCGCTGGTGACCGGTGGCAGTCGCGGGTTGGGACTGGAAATGGCCCGCGCGCTGGGGGAAGCCGGCGCGGAACTAGTGCTGGTGGGCCGGGACGCGGCGCAGCTCGAAACGGCCCGCGCCGATTTGGCGGCGACGTGCGCGGCGCCCATTTCACTCTTGCCGGCCGACCTCAACGACCCGGCCGCGGCCGAGGGCATGTGTCAGCGGGCGCTTGCTGAATTCGATCCGGTGGACATCCTCGTCAACAACGTGGGCGGGCGGCGGATCAACGTGCCAACCGAGGAGCTGACGTTATCGGACTGGCAGCGGATCGTCGACCTGAACCTGACACAGGCCTTTCTTTGCACGCGGTTGATCGGCGGCGCGATGCTGAAGCGGCGGCGTGGCCGGGTGATCAACGTTGCCTCGATCTCCGCGCTCGTGGCCGGCAAGCAGATGCGCGGCCGGGCGTACGAAACGACTAAAGCGGCGCTCGCCATGTTCACCAAGTGCGTCGCCGCCGACTGGGCCCCCTACGGCGTCACCGTCAACGCCATCGCGCCGGGCACTTTCCTGACCGACGCCAACCGCCGCTGGATTCGCGAACGCCCCGAGCTCCGCGAAGAGATCGAAGGCACGATCCCCATGGGCCGGCTGGGCGAACCGCGCGAGATCGGCGCCCTGGCCCTGTACCTGGCCAGCGACGCATCGAGCTACATGACCGGGTCGTTGGTGGTGATCGACGGCGGCCGGCTCTTGTGGTGAAACGCGTTCAGTCCGCGGTGATTCACCGCGGGCGAAGAAACGCTACTTGTGCTCCTGCGATATCCGCCGCGTGATCTCCGACAGATCAGAGAAGTACGTGTGGCAGTACGGGCACAGCGCGTAGCAGAGCCGCACCTCTTGCTTGCACTTGGGGCACGTCTTCGTCTCGCGGGCCGACATAGCCGCCTGGATCAGGCTCGAGCCGGAACCGCCCATCGGGTCGCGGATTGTCGGCTCCTGGTGAACGGGCATTTCCTCGTCGTCGACCGGCGGAGGACCGATGAAGTCGGCGATCGCCTCCTCCGACATCTTCTCGTTCTCGGGCAGACGCGGAACGAGCACGCGCGCCTGGCAGTGCGGGCAAAGGCCCGTCTGACCGGCGTACTTATCCTTCACCTTCAATAGGTGCCCGTTGGGGCAACGAAATGAGATCGACATCCGGCGACCCTCCGGTTTCAACGAAAACCAGGACGTCGTGTCGCGGTGCCTCTTGCAGCCCTTGGTGGTGTGGCCGCGGCCTCTAGCTCCGACGCGAGCGTTTCGTGCCTGGCGCCTTGCGGCGCTTCTAGCGCGGCAATCGATGTGAAACGTGGCCGGGCGCGAAATGAACCGGATGGGCAAATGAATGAATGCACCAACCACGCGCGACAGATCGTTTCGACGCTCAGGTTTCCCCCTCAAGCGCCTGGGCAACCTGCCACTTCCAATAATGGTAGCCGGCGCCTAACGAAAAATCCAGGAACTTCACGACGATTGGTGACCGGAAGCCGCAAAGCGAGGGTTTCTCTTGAGATGGAAGCGGACCCTCGCTCGCGCGTCGGGCTAATGTCGAGCGACCTGGATGAGCGCTGGCGAGTTCATGGGCCGGGCCACGGTGAAGGTACCCCCCCGCGTCGCGTCGATATCGCGTAGCCGGGCGATCGTCTCGTTCGCCGCCTGCTCGCTTGGCAGCACGGCAAACACGGTCGGTCCCCACGAAGACTGCCCGACGCCCTTTACACCCAGGGAAACGAGCGCGCCGACAACGTCGGCGACCGCCGGCGGGGCGTAGATACCCCCCTGCAGAGAAGCAAACGATCGCCCGGCTTCCTCGCCGAAATTGCGCAGTGATTCACTGAACCGCGAAAAGTTGCGCTCGGCCGCGGCGGGAAGCAGGTCCAGCAGCACCTCCTGGCACATGCGGGCGGTTCTCTCCGGCGGAACAGGCGGAAGCCGCTCGAACGCCTGCCGCTCTTCGGCGCCCGACAGGCCGGCGCTGCCGGCGGACCGCACGAGCACGAAGCGCCACTCGTCGGGTAGCGCTACACGGGCCACAAGGGGCGCGATCTCGTCTGCCGAGGATTTGCCCGCCTCGACCACCAGGCCACCATGGATGAATCCATGGAGTCCCACCGCCGAGCGCCGTCCCCGCGCCACAGCCTGGGCCAACTGTGCGGCCGCGAGCGGGCCGCCCCCGGCCCATGCATTCAGTCCGGCAGCAACGGCCAGGGCCAATTGGGTGCCGCTCCCAAGTCCCACGTGGGGCTCCGGCGCGGCGAGCACCTCGATATGACAGCGAGCCGGCCGCGCGAACCAAGGCGCCTTCGACGCGAGCTCCGCCGCAAGCAGCGCCTTTTCGTGCAGCGGCCCTTCGCCGCTGAGACGGTCGGCCGATGAAATCCGCAAGCGCACGCCCGGCGCATCGATCATCGTCCCCGCGCCGCCAAACTGCCGGCCCGAAGACTGCCCGAACGAGAACATGCCGAAGTGCAACCGGCTGCCTGTCGTCACTTCGACCACGCGAGGCATCGCGTCTGCCTCACTTCGAGTTAACGGCCGGCGGCACCGGCTCGACGCCGCCGGCCGAAGCAGCTCGAGCGTGGTCGTCGACGGCGGCGCGGATGTGCTCGTCGAGGAAATCGAACGCCCGCCGCTCGCGCGGTCCGCCAGTCTTATCGACGAGCACGGCAAGCCGCCGCATGTCAGAGCGAATTTCTTCGGCCGGCAGAAACGGGGTCCGCGTCGCCAGGATGGCCGCCTCGACCACGGCGTGCCTGGCGCGGTGGAAGCCGAAAAAATCGCGGATCGTTCCACGCTTCACCACGGTGGCCACCAGGCGCGCCCGCGGCTGCGCCACGTCGATGTCGCGAATCTCGAAGGCGAACCAGCGGCAAGCGTCGGCGAGAATCCAACCGTCGACCGCTTCGGCTCGCACCAGCGGCGGCCGCACTTCCAACCGGTCCACTGCCGCGCGCGCCAGCAGCTCGACGTCGTCGGTGACGTGAAACACGCCCTGCCGCGCGCGGAGCAGATTGGCGAGCGTCGTCGACCCTTGATAAGGGCGGAGCACGAGCTGCGTGATCGCGTCGTCGACGATCGGCCCCATGGGCGAGATGTTCACCGAGCCATCGGCATTGATCGTGGTGACAATGCCTTCCAGGATCATCGTGGCAGCCGGATCGTCGTTCATCGGAGCGGTGCCTTCGCTAAACGGCCCAACCCGTAGCATAGCTCCCGCGGCCTGAAAGTGGGACGGGACGAAAATGGCGTATGGTGAAAACCGACTGTCCGAAATCAGCACGGGGATCGCGTTTCCATTCGTAATTCGTGCTGCGGATTTATTTTGACATTCTGACATTCGGATTTCAGCATTTGTCATTCTCCGCGCTCTGGGTGCCTGCGCCGTTCCTCCACTGTCAAATATCCCCAGTCGAGCGCCTGATCCTGCCGGTAGTCCTTCCCAAGCGCAAGCGCGGTGCGGGCCTTGGCTAGCTCGTAGCCCAGGTAGAAGCTGTGGCTGGGATCCAGGTTCTTGGGGTTTCGGGCCTGCAACTGGGCCAAGAGTTCGAACGGGTCCGTGCCGTGCAAGTGCATGCCGGCGGTGACGACGTGCAACTCGCCCCCTTCGGCAAAAATGCGGTAGTTGTGATCCTTGATGTCGTGCGCCAGCCGCTCTAGCGCTGCCGGCCCGTGCTCGTGAACCTTTGGGTCCCGCAGCACAACCAGGCGCGGCTCTGCGTGCTTTGGCAGAGTTTTGGTAGCGATCGCGTGATGCACCATCCGCCGCGCCAGGTCGCACTCGCGGACCGAGCTTTTAGCCCAGTTGATCACCTGCGTCGTGAGCACGCTGCGGATGCCGACCTCCTGGCAAAAACCCAAGAGTAGCACGTTGATAGCGGCCGAATCGGCGTCGGTCAATTCGGTCAGGTTGCCGATCCCCATCATCAGTTCGGCGTCGCGGTATCGTGTCCGCACGTCCAAATAACGGCCCAGGCTGCGGGCAAAGCCGAACCCAATCGGTTCGAGGATCGGGTCGATCCGCAGGCGAACGTTGGCCTGCCGCAATCGCTCGACGGTTCGATCGAGCCCGGCGAGCGTTTCGGTCGCGTCGGGGACGACCACGACTTCGCATCCCCAATCGAGGGCCCGCTCGACGTTCGTGGAGTTTACCGACAAGACCAGTTCTGCGCCCGCGCGGACGGCGGGTTCGACCTCGTCAGGGTTCATACTGTCGATCGACACCCGCAGTCCCTCGCCGCGCAGGGCCCGCACGGCGTCCGCCACGCCCGACCAGGTTTGACCCGGGTTGCACCCGACGTCGATCACGTCGGCCCCATCGGCCGCCAGCGCGCGGGCCGCCGCGAGAAGCGCTTCGCGCGTCAACTGCGGCGCGTGATTGATCTCGGCCACGATCTCGATGTCGTAGCGGCCGTAGTCGGTGGCGGGCTGCGCCTCGCCCGTGAGCCACTGCGGAAGATCGCGGAGGTCCTTGGGACCGCGCTCGACCGGCTTGCCGGCGGCCGCCTCGACCGGCGCTAAGTTGCCTTGGCAGTAACCCGGCAGCATCACGCGCGTTGCGCCCGCGGGAGCTGCCAGCTTGCGGGCGACCCACTCGGGCGTCATCAGCGCGGCGACCGAGATGCCCAGCACGCCCACCGAGTAGTCGAAAGCGGCGATTGGCGCCACGTCGGCCAGCACGCGGCGCAGGCTGTGCTCGGCCAGCCGCCCGGTCACAAAGTAGATGTGCTCTCGCGTTGTCACGCTTAGCGCCCGCCATTGACCGCCACGATTTGTCCGGTGACGAAGCTGGCTGCCGGCGAGGCCAGGAACCGGGCGACGCGGGCCACGTCCTCGGGCGTTCCCCAGCGCCGCAAGAGCGACTCGCCGACGGCCCGCTTCTGCCAATAGGCCGAGGCCTGCTCGCCCCACGCCGTGCGAATCCAGCCCGGCGCAATGCCGTTGACCCTCACTTGCGGCGCGAGCGATCGTGCCAGGCTGCGGGTGAAAGCCATCACGGCCCCTTTGGCGGCGGCAAACAGCTCGCCGCTGTCGCCGGCCATGCCCTGCTCGGCCTGGTCCCAACCGATGTTGAGGATGACGCCGGCACCCCCCTCGCGCATCCGCGCCCCCGCCAAGCGGGCGAGGATCATCGTCGCCCGCACGTCGATCTTCCACAGCGCTTCGAGCTTTTCGCCGAACGACCAGCCGGCGGCGTGGCCGGTCAACGTGTCGGCGCCGGCGTTATTGATCCAGACGTCGACGCGGCCGCGCCACGCCCAGGCGCGATCGACCAGGTCGGCGGCAGCCCGCTCGTCGCTCAAATCGGCCAGGGTAACGGTCGCCTCGGCGGGGATTCTTTCGAGCTCGGCCGCCACGGCCTCGGCCGCGGCCTGGGAGCGGCGAGCGTGGACAAGGACCGCGGCGCCCGCCCGCCCCAGTTCCAGGGCGATAGCGCGGCCGATTCCGCTGGAGGAGCCGGTGACGACCGCGGTCAGACCTGCGAGTTCACTCATGCGGCGTCTTTTTTGCAGGGCCGTTCACAGATTCAAGCTTGCCGGCGGCGCACCGGCGGGAAAATGGGACAGGCACCGAGACGCAACGTTGGTCTGAAAGGACTTGCGCTGTTTATGCTCGGAGCCAGTCCCATTTTCCCGCCTCGCCATTTTGAAAAACAGAATGGCCCTGGTCTTTTTTGCCGGAGGCAGGCGACGGCGCGCGCCGCCAGCGTATACTGGATTTGTAACCTCGTCTCTTGCGGGCGGCAAGAATGCCCGCCTTCGGGGCGGCCGGCTCCACAGAGCCGCGAGCCGGAAATCACCAACCACGTCAATCCCGTCGCGATTCCAGCGTGACACTCCCCCTGTCGCCATCCCGTCGCGGTTTGCCGGCGGCAAATCGCCCTAACGCCATGGATAGCCCGATCCGTGCCGACTTGATACGCGAGCGATTGGGCACGACGGCGTTCGCCTTTCGCGGGTACAACATCACCAACCTCGGCCGCACGGCCGAGTTGCTTGAACACCGCGCCTATGGCCCGGTCGTGGAGCGATTCTTGCGCGAGGACTCCGAGGTATGCTCAGAGGCGACGGGCCGGAAGTTCGACCTCGTCGCGCGGGTGCGATCGCACCGCGAGAGCACGCCGGAGACCTTCGCCGAGGACGTGCCTTTGATCCTGGCGGTCGAGCGGGCCCACCTGGCCCTGCTCAAGGAGTTCTTCGACATCGACTACAACCGCACCCGGCTGGCCCTGGGCTACAGCGTCGGCGAAATCGCGGCGCTGGTGGCCAGCGGCGTGTACCACGTGCAGGATCTGCTGCGTCCGCTTTTGTACCTGGCCGATGAGTGCGCGGAGCTGGCAAAGAACGTGACGATGGGCGTGGTCTTCTCCCGCGGCCCGGCGCTGGACATTGACGCTGTCCAGCGGCTGTGCGCGCGGATCACGGCCGAGGGGCACGGCGTGATCGACATTTCGAGCTTCCTTGCGCCCAACACCGTGCTCGTGATGGGGCAGGGGGAGACCGTCGACCGGTTCAAGCATTTCATGCCCGACGCCCTCGGAAGGCAGGTCCACCTGCGCAAAAACGAGCATCGCTGGCCCCCCTTGCACACGTCGCTGTTGTGGAGCCGGAACGTGTCGAACCGGGCGGCGGCGATCATGCAGACCGTGCCCGGCGGCTTTTCCCCGCCCCTGCCGCCGGTGCTGTCGCTCGTGAACGGCAAGGTGGCCTACAACGACTTCAACAGCCGCACCATCTTGAATCGGTGGGTCGACCATCCGCAGCGGCTGTGGGACGCCATCAACGAGCTATTGACGATGGGGATCGACCTGATTCTGCACGTCGGCCCCGAGCCCAACCTCATCCCGGCCACGTTCAAGCGGATCAGCGACAACGTCAACGCGCAGCTCAATCGCTGGTCGCTGAAGAGCAGCCTGGGGCGGCGGGCGGTGTCGGGCATCGTCCGCCGGCCGTGGCTGGCCAAGGTCATCTCCGCCCGCACCGCCATCCTGCGGGCGCCCTTCGTGGCGCACGTAGTGGTGGAAGATTGGCTCTTGGCGCAGGACGTGCCGTAAAGAGCGAGACGGGGTGCTAGCTAGAGCCCTTCGTATGCCACTCGCTTCGCCAGTGCGTTCCTTCGTATGCCACTGGCTTCGCCAGTGTGTTTCGCGCTCGACGTGACTCCCGCAGCACGGCTTATTGTTGTGCACGCACTGGCGAAGCCAGTGGCACACGGGACGGGGCTGGATTTGTCCACGCCGCTTCAGCGGTTGCGATGATCTCGGGAAAACAATCAGCCAGCTCAGTCCGCCAATCCGGCAGCCTCACGCCGAAGCGATTCGCCAGCCGCGAACAGTCGAGTCGCGAGTTGAGCGGCCGCCGCGCCGCCGTCGGATACTCGCTCGAAGCCAACGGCACGACGCGGCCGACGCGCAATGGGGAACCGGCGGCGCGGGCCAGCCGAAACGTCTCTTCGGCCAGGCCGCGCCAGCTTGTCGTGCCGGCGCAACAGGCGTGCAGCGTCCCACCCCGCTCGCGCAGGAAGTCGGCGATCGAGCCGGTGGCGCGGGCCAGGATCTCAGCCGTCACGCGCGCCACGAGGCGCGCCGAAGTGGGCGCCCCGACCTGATCGGCGACCACGCGCAGCTCCGGCCGCTCGGCCCCCAGACGCAACATGGTGCGAACAAAGTTGTGGCCGCGGGGTGAGTACAGCCACGACGTACGCAGGATCAGATGCGCGACGCCGGCTGCGCGGATCGCCTCTTCGCCGGCGAGCTTCGTGCGGCCGTACTCGTTTAAGGGGCCCGTACGGTCGTCCTCGCGCCAGGGGCGATAGCCGGCGCCATCGAAGACGTAATCGGTTGAGTAGTGGACCAGCGCCGCGTCGAGCCGCCGCGACTCTTCCGCCAATACGGCCGGCGCTAGCGCATTGACGGCAGCGGCCGTCGCTGGGTCGGCTTCCGCCGCGTCGACGGCCGTGTACGCCGCCGCGTTGACGATCACCGTCGGACGAATCTCGCGCACCGTGCGACGCAGGGCGTCAGTGTCGGCGATGTTCAATCGCACGTATTCGTCGGGGGCGGTCGCGGCCGCCGGCTTGCGGGCCGTCGGCACAACTTCTCCCAGCGCCGGCAGCGATCGCGCCAGCTCGCAACCAAGCTGGCCACCAGCGCCGAGGAGCAGAATGCGATTGCGCATGGGATGATGGAAGCCGCTTAGGCGGCGCGGGCGTCAGTAGCGTGGCGATGCGCGGCGTCGATGTGCTTCGGCAGGCAATCCGTCGGGATATCGCTCAATCGGGGCAGCGACGCGTCCTTGGCCGACAGGATCGGGCTTGCGACCGGCCACGGAACGCCGATCGCAGGGTCGTTCCAGTCGATGCCGATCTCGCAATCCGGCCGATAGGTCTCGGTGCACTTGTAGGCCACAAGCGCCGCGTCGGACAGGACGCAAAAGCCGTGTGCGAACCCTTCCGGCACGTACAGTTGCCGCCGGTTCTCGAACGACAGCTCCGCGCTTGTGAAGCGGCCGAACCGCGGCGAGCCGACGCGCACGTCCACGGCCACGTCGAACACCTGCCCGGCGAGCACATACACCAGCTTCCCCTGGCCGGCCGGGTGCTGCACATGGAGGCCACGCAGCACGCCGCGGCGGGACCACGACAGATTGTCCTGCCGCATCGTGGCGGGCACGCCCCATTTTTCATACTGTGGCCCGCTCCATATCTCCATGAAGAAGCCCCGCGCGTCGGCGTGCGCCCGTGGCTCGATGAGCAGGACCTCGGGTAGTTCGGTGGGCGTGACGTTCATGGCGTGCTAGCAGCGGACGCTGGGTCGCCGCATAGTCCGACGTTTCGGCATCGCAAGGTCGGATAGTTCTCACACACCAGGGTGTCGAGCGTCCAGAGCAATTTCGATCGGCGGACGCTTTTGGGCGCGCCGATGCACGCTTGCCGCTTAGCCCCCGAGAACCGCCGCTGCTCTTGCCCGACGAATGCTTTCACTGCTATAAGATTTGGCCGCGCCGAGGGGGCGCCTGGGTGGCTTGTCGTTGCGCGGCGCGCCACCGCCGATCCTGCCGCAAGAAATCCCGCATGGCTGCGATTCTCGTCACCGGGGGCGCCGGGTTCATCGGCAGCGCCTTCGTGCGCCAGTGGCTGGCCGAGGAAACGGACCGGCTGGTCAATCTCGACAAGCTGACGTACGCCGGCAACCTCGACTCGCTCGCCCCCATCGAGCACGACCGCCGCCATCTTTTCGTACACGGCGATATTGGCGACCGGGCGTTCGTATCGCGATTGCTGGCCGAGCACTGCCCATGGGCCGTGCTGAATTTCGCCGCCGAGTCGCACGTCGATCGCTCGATCGACCGCCCGGCCGCGTTCGTCGAAACCAATGTCGTCGGCACGTCCACTCTGCTCGAAGCCACGCTTGCCTACTGGACGGGTCTGTCCGCGCGCGACCGGCGCGATTTTCGTTTCGTGCAAGTCTCGACTGACGAAGTATACGGCTCGCTGGGGGCGACCGGGCAGTTCACCGAAGCAACTCCCTACGCCCCCAACTCGCCGTACGCCGCCAGCAAAGCGGCCGCCGATCATTTCGCGCGGGCCTATCATCGCACGTACGGCCTGCCGACCGTCATCACCAACGCATCGAACAATTTCGGCCCCTACCAGTTCCCCGAAAAGCTCATTCCGCTTGTGATCCTCAATGCCTTGGAGGGCAAGCCGCTGCCGGTCTATGGCGACGGCCAGCACGTCCGCGACTGGCTGTTCGTCGAGGATCACTGCCGGGCGCTCCGCGCCGTACTCGCGCAGGGAATGCCGGGCGAGTCGTACAACATCGGCGCCGGTTGCGAGCGGACGAACCTTGCCGTGGTCGAGGCGATATGCGACGCCGTCAGTCGGCGGCTGCCCGACTTGCCGCACGCGCCTTGCAGGTCGCTCATCCGGCACGTCGAAGACCGGCCGGGCCACGACCGGCGCTATGCGATCGACGCCACGAAGGTTGGCCGGGAGCTCGGCTGGCAGCCGCGCGCGTCGTTCGATACAGCCCTGGCAGCGACGGTCGATTGGTATCTGGCCAACCGCCGCTGGGTCAACCGCGTCACGACCGGATTGTATCGCCGAGAGCGGCTGGGGCTCGCTCGTATGAGCGCGTGACAACTCGAAAGCGTCCCAGGAACTGGAAAAGCCAACTCGACTCCCCCTCACCCCGACCCTCTCCCGCAAGGGGAGAGGGAGTATTGTTCGATCGCCGCAAAACAATGCCCACGCAACCATTTCGCAAAGGGATCGTGCTGGCCGGCGGCTCCGGCACGCGGCTTTATCCCGTGACGCTGGCGGTCAGCAAGCAACTGCTGCCGGTGTACGACAAGCCGCTCGTGTACTATCCGCTGTCGGTGTTGATGCTGGCGGGCATCCGGCAGGTCTTGCTGATCACCACGCCCGAAGACATCGGCAGCTTCAAGCGGCTGCTGGGGGACGGGCGGCGGCTGGGCATCGAGATTCAATACGCCGTGCAGCCGCGGCCCGAGGGTTTGGCGCAGGCCTTCTTGATCGGCCGCGAATTCATCGGCGACGACAACGTGGCGCTGGTGCTGGGGGACAACATTTTCTACGGGCATGGCTTCCAATCGATCCTCGCCGCCGCGGCCGGCCGGGCCGACGGCGCCACGGTCTTTGCGTACAACGTGAAAGACCCGCAGCGCTACGGCGTCGTCGAGTTGGACGCGGGCGGCCGGGCGATCTCGCTCGAGGAAAAGCCCGCCCGGCCCCGATCGCATCTGGCGGTGACAGGGCTCTATTTCTACGACCGGCAAGTCGTCGATATCGCGGCCGGCCTGCGCCCCTCGCCCCGCGGCGAGCTGGAAATCACCGACGTCAATCGCGGCTACATGGAGCGCGGACAACTGCGCGTACACTGCCTGGGGCGCGGCTTCGCCTGGCTCGACACCAGCACGCACGAGTCGCTGATCCAGGCCGCCGACTTCATCGAAACAGTCGAACAGCGGCAGGGCCTGAAGATCGCCTGCCTGGAAGAAGTGGCCCATCACATGGGCTTTATCAGCACCGAGCAGCTTGCCGAGCTGGCGCGGCCGCTCGTGAGCAGCTACGGCGACTATCTACGGCAGGTCGCCGCGGACGCTGCTGCCGCGAAAGCGGCGGCATTGCGCGTGGCTGGATAGGCGCATAAGATTTGACCTCCGGCGCCGGAAGCGTCAGAATATCGGCGCGTTCCGGCCCCTCCCCCGCCATACCTCCGGGATAAACTCGGAGACTCGCCGAATTGCTCGGGTCGTTGCCATGAACCCTTTCTGCCCCGGTCCGCTGCGCCGCCGCGAGTTTCTGCGGGCTGGCACGCTCGCGCTGGGCGGGATCGGGCTCGAGCAGGTGATGGCCGCGCGGGCCAAGGCCGGCAAGACTTCGGCCAACACGTCGGTGATCCTGTTCTGGATGTGGGGCGGTCCCAGCCATCTGGAAACGTACGATCTCAAGCCGCTTGCCCCCAGCGAATATCGCGGCCCATTCCGGCCCATCGCGACCGACGTGCCGGGCCTGGACATTTGCGAGGTGTTCCCGCGCCAGGCGCGGCTGGGGAAGCGGATCTCGCTCGTCCGCTCGCTGCACCACGAGATGTCGGCCCACAACGACGGCTCGATCGAGCTCTTGACCGGCAAGACGCCCGAGCGGCCCGATCCCACGTCGACCGCCAAGAGCGAGCATCCCGACTTCGGCATGATCGCCAGCCGATTCCGCGGGCGCGGGCGCGACGGGTTGCCGCAATACGTGGGCATCCCGCGGCAGCCGTTCATGACCCGGCCGACGTACTTGGGCCTGTCGCACATGGCCGTGGCAACCGGCGACCCGTCTGACAAGGCGTACCGCCCGCCGAACCTGACGCTGGCGGCCGGCGTGAACGCAGCGCGGCTCGACGAGCGGCGGGGCCTGCTGCCGCAGTTCGATCGGCTGCGGCGCGACCTGGACCTGGCCGGGTCGCTCGATGGCGTCGATCAGTTCCGTGCCCAGGCGCTCGACATGCTCACGAACCCGGCCGTCGCCGACGCCTTTGAGGTCAGCCGCGAGAGCGACGGAGTGCGCGATCGCTACGGGCGGCACCTGTGGGGGCAGAGTTGTCTCTTGGCCCGGCGGCTGGCCGAGGCGGGCGTGGCGGTAATCACGATCGACGCACTTGCCCCCACGCTCAGCGACCGGTACTTCAGTTGGGACGACCACATCAACCCGACCACCCGCTGGGACTTGGCCGACGCGATGCGTTACCGGGCGCCGTTCATGGACCAGGGGATCGCGGCCTTGATCGAAGATATTTACGAGCGCGGGCTTTCGGAGCGGATTCTGGTGGTGGCGGCGGGCGAGTTCGGCCGCACGCCACGACTCGTCCAGCGCGACGGACTGATCGGCCGCGACCATTGGCCCGCCGCCCAATCGGCGCTTGTGGCCGGGGGCGGGCTGCGGATGGGGCGAGTCGTCGGCGCGACCAACGCCAAGGGAGAATACCCGGCCGAGCGGCCGCTGACGCCGCAGGACCTGCTGGCGACGATCTATCGTCACCTGGGGGTCGACCCGAAGGCGACGCTGGTGGATTTCTTCGGCCGGCCCGTGCCGCTCTTGCACTCGGGTGAGCCGATCCGCGAATTGGTGTAGAGCGCCCGCGCTCGACTGCGGACCGTTTCAGCGAGCGTCCTGTTTCCGCATCAGAGACCGCAGCGCGTCATTGACCGCTTCGTCGGTCGGAAATGCGGCCCGGACGTCGGCCGCCAGGAGCGCGAGATTCGTGCCGGCTCGGTAGCGGTCGAGGTACTTGCCGCGAACTCCGCCCTTGAGTTGCGAAACGTCATATTCGGGGCGCGGATCGTCTTGCGGCTCTTCCGCCATCGCGGAGATCCTACTCCCGCGAGAAAGACGTGGCAAACTACCGGCAGCGCGCCCTGTCTAAGCCAACGTTGCAGCCGGCCGCCGCACGGCTACACTGGGCACAGGTACGCACGCATGCCCGCGGAAATCAAAGACACCTCTGGATCGAGCGCCGCCGCGCGAAGTGCTAGCGCGCCGAGCGCGCCCAGCCGAGGGCCATCCGCCGCTCGGCCCGCCACCGGCGCCCCGCTGCCGGCGCGGCTTACCTCGCTCGATGCCTATCGTGGCTTCATCATGCTGGTGATGGCCTCGCACGGGTTGGGCATCCCGCAAGTCGCCCGCAAGTTTCCCGACAGCCAGGTGTGGCAGACGCTCGGCTACCACTTCAGCCACGTGAGTTGGCTGGGCTGCGCGTTCTGGGACTTGATCCAGCCGTCGTTCATGTTCATGGTCGGCGTGGCGATGGCCTATTCGTACACCGCCCGCCAGGCGCGCGGGCAGTCGTACCCGCGCATGTTCGGTCATGCGGTGTATCGCTCGATCGTGCTCGTGCTATTGGGCATCTTCCTCCGCTCCGGCGGCAAGCAGACCAATTTCACGTTCATGGACGTGGTGAGCCAGATCGGGCTGGGGTACACGTTCTTGTTCTTGCTGTGGGGGCGGCAGCGGTGGGTGCAATGTGCCGCTGCCATGCTCATCCTGGCTGGGTATTGGCTGTTGTTCTATGCTTACCCGCTGCCGGGGGACGATTTCGACTACGCCGCCGTGGGCGTCTCGGCCAATTGGGAGCATTTAGAAGGCATGGCCGCGCACTGGGACAAGAACACCAACGCCGCGGCGGCTTTCGACCGTTGGTTCTTGAACCTCTTCCCGCGCGAGAAACCGTTCCAGTTTGAGGGCTCCGGCTATCCGACGCTGAATTTCATCCCGTCGCTGGCCACGATGATCTTCGGCCTCATGGCTGGGGAACTATTGCGCGGGCCGCGCGGCAAATGGGCTAAGCTCGCGATCCTGGTTGTCGGCGCCGCCGCAGGGCTGGCCGCGGGCAAAGCCTTGGACGTCTACGGCATCTGCCCGATCGTGAAGATCATTTGGACGCCCTCCTGGACACTCTTTAGCGCCGGTTGGGTGCTGTTGATCCTGGCGGCGTTCTATCTGGTGATCGACATCGCCGGCCTGCGCCGCTGGAGCTTTCCGCTACTGGTGGTGGGTATGAACTCGATCGCCATGTACGTCATGGCCAACATGCTCGACGGCTGGGTCTCGAACCGGTTGAAAACCCACTTCGGCCAGGACATCTACAACGTCTTTGGCGAGACGTACGCCCCCATCGTTGGGCACGTGGCGGTGTTGTTTGTTTTATGGTTGGTGTGCTGGTGGCTGTACCGGCAGCGGATTTTCATTCGTATTTGAAGCTAAATACGAAGATGATCCGCACATTTGCGCAGATGGAGGAACGCGGTATGAAAATCTTGCACTCGATGCTCCAGGCGACCGTTTCCCATGGCCCGTTTCTTATCGGCGCGATCTGCGTGATCTGCGGATCACTCCTGTCGGTCGAGCATGTGACCGGCGACATCCTGATTTCGGCGAACGAAGGCAAGTACGACCTGTCGAGCGGGCGGGGCACGCCGGTCGAGCGGCCGCGGCCCGACAGCCTGTCGATCCTCGACTTCGCCGCCTTCCCGCCGCGCGTGGCGCACGTGGAGGACATCGCCAATAGCGTTATCGGCCCGCCCACCAATGTCGCCATCACGCCCGACGAGCGGCTGGCCCTGGTCGCCAACTCCGTCCGCCAGTACACGTCCGATCCGAAGCGGCCCGTGCCCGACGACATGGTGCAGGTCGTGCTGCTGGGCGAGTCGCCGCGCGTGATCGCCAAGGTCAAAGCCGGCCGGCAGCCTTCGGGCATCGCTTTCAATCCCGCCGGAACGATGGCGATCGTGGCCAATCGGGCCGATGGCACCGTGACGGTTCTCTCGATCCGGGGCGATGAAGTGAAGGCCGAGCAAACGCTCGAGGTGGGCGACCCGGCGAGCGAGCCCTCGGACGTGGCGATCACGCCCGACGGCACCGGCGCCGTCGTCAGCCTCAACAAGGCGGGCGTTCTGCGCATCCTGTACCTCGCCGACGGGCGCGCGCGGCTGGTGAATCGCAAGCTCCCCGTCTACGGCAATCCTTACCATGTCGAGATCACGCCCGACGGTCAGCTCGCCCTCTCGGCCGGCAGCGGCGCGCAAGACGGCCCGGATGCCGACGCCCTTTCGGTTATCGACCTGGCGGCCCAGCCCGTGCGCACGAGCGATCACATCGCCGTCGGGACCGGCCCCGAGTCGTTCGATATCAGTCCGGACGGCAAGCTCGTGGCCGTGGTGCTGATGAACGGATCGAATCTGGCCGCCGACAATCCGCTGCGCACCGAGCAAGGATTGCTGCAGATTCTTGCCCGCGACGGGCGGACTTTTCGCAAGGTGGACGAGCTGCCGATCGGCCGTATCCCGGAAGGGGTGTGCTTTACGCCCGACGGCCGGCACCTGGTCGTGCAGGAGCACGCCGCCCAGCAGCTTGCCCTGTTCGCGGTTTCCGAAGGCACGGTGAAGGACGCCGGCGTCCGGATCAAGGTGCCGGGCTTCCCATCCGGGCTGCGACGGGCCGGGAAGGGGCGTTAGCGGCAGCGGGAGGCCGCGGCGGACATCTTGTTCCCCCGCCTCATCGCCTGGCCGGCGTCTCAACCACTTCGATCTCGATGTGCTGATACGACTCGCCGGAGCAAGGGCAAAGCTCGAGCCGGTAGCGCAATTCCCCGCGCAACTTGTGAAGCGCTTCCTCGCGCGTCGTGCCGCGCGCCTCGACAAGGCCGAGATCGTCACTGTCGTGGCGGGCGCGATAGCCGCCGCCGCTGTGTCGTTCGATGGTGCAGGTGAACTTCATGAGGTTCGCTCGCTAACCGGCCCCCGCGCGCTCGGCCGCGTCGCACTCCACGGCGAGGGCTAGCAACGCGGGAGAGATTTCAACCGGGTACGGCTCGGCTGCGTCCAACGAGCGGAGCCGATCTGGCAGTTGTGCCAGGTGCTCGGCCGCGCGGCGGCGGATGACATCTAGCGACTCGGCCGCCGCCACGCGGCGCCCGCCACGCATCACCAGCCGCAGAAGCGGCTCGCCCGGTCGGACGTCTCCTGCCAGTGTAACGATGTCACCGTTCATCCGGCCTGCCGCGTCGAACGAACGATGGACCTGTTTGCGGCCCGGCCAGGTAGCCTTTCCTTCGGACCGTTTGCGGCGCGGCCGGCCGGCGTACTCAACGAGCTTGTAGGCGCAGTCCAGGTACGGCGCGTCGGCCGAGACATCGAGCGCCGTGCCGACGCCGAAGCCATCGATCGGGGCCCGCTCCGCGGCGAGTTTCGCGAGCGCATATTCGTCGAGGCCGCCGCTGGCAAAGATCGTCACCTTCGCCAGGCCGCCGGCGTCGAGGATCCGCCGCACCGCGCGGGCGTGCGCGGCCAGGTCGCCGCTATCGATCCGCACGCCGTGGATCGCGATGCCATCCCGGGCGAGCCCGGGGGCCAAACGCACCACTTCGCGCGCCGCGCGTTCTGTGTCGTAGGTGTCCAAAAGCAGCACGACCGCCTGGCGGTTGGCCCGTGCGAATGCCCGGAACGCCGCCGCCTCGCTGTCGCCGGCCTGCACGAACGAATGGGCCATGGTGCCGTAAAGCGGGATGCCGAACTCCCGCCCGGCCGCGACGGTCGCTGTGCCGGAAAAGCCGGCGATGTACGCGGCGCGGGCAGCGAGAATGCCCGCCTCGGCTCCATGGGCCCGGCGAAACCCGAAATCGACAAGCAGCCTGCCAGGCGCGGCGAGCACGGCGCGAGCGGCCTTGGAAGCGATCATCGTCTGGAAGTGCAAGAGGTTGATCAGCCGCGACTCGACGAGCTGCGCCTGCGGCAAAGGCGCGGTCACGCGCAGCATCGGTTCGTCGGCAAAGAGGATCGTCCCTTCGGGCGGCGCGTACACGTCACCCTGGAACTTGAACGTGGCGAGATGCTCGAGGAAATCGGGCTCGAACTGGCCGGTGCTTTCCAGCCACTCCAGTTCATCGGGCGTGAAGCGCAGCGATTCGAGAAAGGCAAGGGCCTGCGCGAGCCCGGCCGCCGTCAGAAAGTTCCGACGGCCGGGCAGACGCCGTGCGAAAAACTCGAAGACGGCCGTGTCGCGCATGCCGGACCGAAAGTACCCTTGCAGCATGGCAAGCTGGTACATGTCGGTGGCAAGCGCGCTTGTATCCATGAGAAGTGGCGATTCGCTGGACGTAGGGTGTCCTGTGGACGCCAACCGTATCTAAAGGTCGTTCAAGGTCGTCGGGTGCTATGCCCACGCTCGCCGTGGGGCCGGATGTACGCATCGGCATGGCCACGAATTGCCCTCGTGGCCATGGCACACGTTTCCCATGGATGCGGCAGCACGGTGTCCCGTGGACACCGGAAAGATCGGTGCTCGCAGAGCACCCTACGAGCCTTCCCGTGTTATTTGTCGTCCGGCACCGGCACCACGACGGCATCAAGGATTTGCTTCGTGGCGTCGTCCTGCACTAGCGCAACCACCGACAGGTTTTCGAGCTCGATCGGCGGCAGCGGCTCGCCGAACGGCCGATCCTTCGCGGCGAATTCCGCCCCGGCTTCGACGAGGTACTTGTCGAGCCCGTCGCGGATGGACGTCAGATTGACGGGCAATTCCCACCGGCACGCGCCGTCGACGATCTCTTTTCCCTCCGGTCCGCCGGGCATCCCACGGACGACGTGATGGTGGTACCGGATCTTGTTGCCGCCGGGATAGTGAATGGTCTCCTCGACCAGGACGAGCCGGAGCCGCAGTTTCGGCTCCATGTTCTCGTTGTCCTCCACCTTTTTCTTCGCTTCGCCCTCCTCGTCGCGGGCCGCCGCCGCCTCGGCCTTTCTTTTTGCGTCCGCCCTGGCGACCGCGACCGCGTCGGGATTCACTTCCGCGGCGACGTTGACCTGCACCGTGTCGCCACGGCGGGTCACAGCCAGGTCGATTTTGCCGCCGCGCTTGGCGGCGAGATCCTCGTCGACAATGCCGACGAACTCGTCATATTTCTTCTTCGAGGCGCCCATGCCGCCACCGCCGCCGCCGATCTGGCTGCCGTTAAAGAATGTGGACGGCGTCCCCTGCACCTCGTAGAAGTTGCTCCGCGCGATCGTATCGGGATTGGTCAGCGCGTCCGGGCCGGGAATGTGCAGGTGATACTGCAGCCCAATGAATTCCGTCGGCTTGTACGTGGAGAGCAAGGCGTCGAACCCGACGTCGGCTGCCACACAAGGAGGGCATTGCGCGCCGGTGAATAGTTCCATCACCACCACGCGGTTACCCCGCGGGTCCTTGCGGCCGGCGAACGGTTGGACCTTGAACGGCGGCACGCTCTCGAGGTATTCCCCGTCCAGTTGTGCTTCCAGCTTCTGCCACTGCGCGCGGGCCGCGGCCGCGACGTCGGTCTTGCCCAGTGCTTCGGCCGATTCTATCTCCGCGCGTGCGATCACCGACCGCTGCTCGGTGGTGGCGTCCGGGGGTAGCGCCTTGGCGGCGGATTGAGCGGCCTCGAGCCGCAGCGGCGCGAGCCTTTTTCCCTTGGCCAGCGCCGCCAGCGCGAGTGTCCGCGTTTCGGTGAGCCAGCCGGCGCCGTAGGGGGCGGCGCCATCGATCCAGGCGGTCACCAGCGGCCGCGCGTCCTCGACCGACAAGTCGCCGTTGTACAGCAATTCGAAGTACGCGATCCTCAGATTCGGATCGCCGGCATGCTCCTTGACCAATTGATGGAGCCGCGCGAACTTGGCGTGAGCGTCTCGCTCGCGGAGGGCTTGCATGACATCGAGGGCAAGCGGGGGTCGCACCAACCTTTCCAACGTCGCGTCGTGGGTCCGCGTCAGTCGCGCCGGATAGAGCCTGTCCCGCAGGCGGAACGTGCCCAAAATCGCCTTGTCGGCGCCGCCATCCTTGGGCCAAAGGGCCACGAACAGGTCGTCCCCCGCTTCACTCGTGAATTGGATCGAAAGCTTGTCCCCACGATGCTCGACCTTCGATACCTTGGGTTCTAAAAAGAGCCCTTCTTGCGCGGCGACTAGCTCGCCTGCGGGTTGCTCGCCCGTCCCGGACAGCTTCACAATCAAAAGCGGGCTTTCGCTCATCGTGGGCACGACCATTTTCCACTGCCCGACGAGCGTGCCCTGGTCCTCCTCCGCCGCCCCCGCCGTGAGGCACACCGCCGCGACGACGAAACTCAGGCCCCCATGCGCAAGTGCCTTGGTCGACATGACGAATGCTCCTCGTTGGAAATAGGGCTGCCGCGGCTACGGGGGCAGGCGATCGACAAAACGCACGGCCGCGCCTGCGCGCGGGGGGTGCTGTATCGTACCGCATCGACGGTCGCCGGTCGAACGATACAGGCCCCACAATCGGCATCGGCCGCCCTGGCCCGAACCTGCAGGGCCGTTCACAGGTTCAAGCTTGCCGGCGGCGCACCGGCGGGAAAGTGGGACAGGCACCGAGACGAAACGTTGATCTGAAAGGGCTTGCGCTGTTTATGCTCGGAGCCAGTCCCATTTTCCCGCCTCGCCATTTTGAAAAACAGGATGGCCCTGCCCGAACCTGCCCAATCGGTTGACCGCGGTGAATGCACCGACTAGTCTCCAGGGAGTCGAAGAGTTCGTTCGGTCGTTCCGCGATCGTCGACCTCTTGGGGCCTCTGCTCCTTTCCCGGGCTGCATCCACCCACTTCCTGCGGGTCGAACGTTTGAAGTTCGCACGGGCCACCCTCGCCGCTTGCCTTTTCGTTGCGATCGGCGCTGCGCGCACAAGCGCGATCACCATCACATTCGACTACAGCTTCGACGCCAACAACTTCTTCGACACCCAGATCAAAAAGGACCTGCTCAACGCCGCGGCCAACACGATCGCGTCGCACCTTTCCGACAGCTTGACCGCCATCACGCCCAACGCGCCCAGCAACACCTGGACCGCCAGCTTCTTCAACCCCGCCACGGGCAGCATCCAGACCCTCAGCAACTTGTCGATCCCCGCCGACACGGTCGTGGTCTACGCCGGTGGGCGAAACCTGGGCACCAGCACGCTGGGCTCGGGCGGGCACGGCGGGTTTGGCGCCAGCGGCTCGCAAGAATTCGTCGACACCGTGACCAGCCGCGGCCAGGGAGTGACGCAGGGAGCCGCGGCCAACGACTTCGGTCCGTGGGGCGGCGCCGTCACGTTCACCAACAACGCCGCCGTCCCCTGGAGCTTCGCCAACACGCAGCCGCCAGGCGGCCAGTTCGATTTCTTCTCCGTCGCCCTGCACGAGCTGACGCACCTGTTTGGATTCGGGACCACCGATTCCTGGGACAACCTGGTCTCGGGCAGCGTGTTCGTCGGATTTAACGCGGTCGCGGCCAACGGCGGCCTGAACGTTCCACTCTCGGCCGATCACGGGCATTGGGTCAACGGCACCACCAGCGACGGACGCGAGACCGCCATGGACCCCTCCCTCTCCTCGGGCGCCCGCAAAGGGCTGACCACGCTCGACCTGGCAGGCCTGGACGACCTGGGCTGGACGCTGGTGCCCACGGGGACGCCGGGCAATGTCAATCATGACGGCCGGGTCGACATCTCTGACATTCAAACCGTGGCGGCCAACTGGCTCACGCCCGGTCCCGGCGGCGATGCCAACGGCAACTCGTTCGTCGACATCAGCGACATCCAGGTGATCGCCGCCCACTGGCTCGAGGCTGGCGGGGCTGGCGGCGGCGCGGTCTTGGCCGTGCCCGAGCCGTCGACGCTCTTGCTGGCCGCTGTCGCGGGGTTCATCCTGGCGGCGATTGGCGTGCGCGCTAGACGCAATGCTGCGTAGTGGGCTACTCGCCGGCCGGCGCCGCCCACGGCCGCGCCGCGAGCGGCAGCTCGTAGCAAGCGGCTTCCTCGTGATTTCGCACGAGCAGGTAGCGCCCGGAGATGGCCGGGTTGTTCCAGGTCTTGCCCGGCAAGACCTGGATGCGCCCCAGTTCCTTGAACGCCCTGGGGTTCGGATCGACGATGGCCAGATCCCCCTTTTCGCCCATCACTAGCAGGCGATTGTCGACCAAGAGCAACTGGCCGTGGCCGTACCGGCCCCCTTTCCACCGCCGGCGGCCTAGAGCCGGCTCGACGCACGACAAGACCCCGTCGTCGAGCGCATAGACGAACCCGTCGAAGAGGACCATATTGGCGAACTTCGACTTCAAGCTCAGGACGTTCCGCGGGGCCCACATCTGCTTGACCGAAAGCTCCGTGTCGCTTGGCTCGGCCTCTTCGCCTTCTTCCCCTTCCTGGGCGGGCTGCACCCGCAATAGCGCACCGCCGAGGCCGTAGCCCGCCGAGACCAGAATCATGTCCTCGTCGATCAACAGCGGCTGCGAGCACTTGGGCTCCATGCCCGGCCACTCGAAACGCCACAGCACGCGGCCATCGTCGACCGCATGCCCGACGACACTCTGCTGATTGACGATCACCACCTGGCGCACCCCGGCCAACGTGGCCAGGTGCGGCGAGCTGTAGCTCGATGGATCGTCGCCAGCGTGCCACACGAGTTCGCCCGTCAGCCGGTTGTAGGCCACGAGCGATCGGCCATCGGGCCCACCGGCTGAGACGATCGCCAGGTCGTCGACCACCAAGGGCGAGCAGGATTTGCCCCAGTGCAGGTTCTCGGCGCTGTTGTCCGTCAAAATGTCGCGCGACCAGAGCGGCTTTCCGGTGGCGCCGTCGAGGCAATTCAAGATGCCCAGCGCCCCGACGGCGTACACGCGCCCGTCGGCCACGGTGGGCGTCGCCCGCGGCCCCACGCCCGCCAACGTCTCCTCGAAGCGGCCGGTATCGGCGTGGTACCAGACGGGCTTGCCCGTGGCCAACTCGTAGCAGACCACGAGTTCCTTGTCGCCGCGCTGCTCCTGTGTGACGGCGTAATTGCCGACGACGGCGAATGAGCTCCACGCCGCGCCGATCCGCCTTCGCCACAATTCGCGCGGCGGGTGCGCGGCCCAATCGCCGTCGAGCGCCGGTCCGGCCACCGTCGCCTGCCGATCGGGCCCCAAAAACTGTGGGTAGTTCTCCGGCGAAGTGGCCGCCAGATCGGCCGTGCCGTCGACCAGGTCGGCGAATGCGGCCGCCAGCTCCCTGTCGCGCTTGGGGGACCAACGCCAGGCGAACCGCACCGGCACGACGTTGCCCGAGGTCTCGTCGATCCGCACGGCGCCTAGTAGCGCGAGCACGACGGCGGCAATACAGCCGAGCACCATGAACCGCCGCACCCACGGCCACGAGGCGGTCAACACCAGCCACAGCACCAGCACGATCGCCGTCCCGGCCGCCGTCGGTCCCTGCACGAGGAAGCGGACCTGATGGTCGAGCGAGGGACTGAACTGCGCCCACGCGCAAACGCCCGACGCCACCACGGCAATCGCGATGGCCACCCCGTAGCGCACGCGCGGGCCGAGCGAGGGATAGCGCGTGGCTGGTTGTTGCGGTTGCTCAGTCATTCGTAGGCCGCACGGATCGGTCGACTAAGTACGCCTTCAAAACTCCCTCTCCCCTCGCGGGAGAGGGCCGGGGCGAGGGGGCCGAAACTCTTCTTCTATTCCGTGCGGCTGGTGACCTCCAGCAGGTGCCAGCCGAACTGCGTCCGCACTGGTCCCTGCACCGTGCCGACCGGCGCGCTAAACACGACCTTGTCGAACTCCGGCACCATGCGGCCCGGGCTGAACTCACCCAGGTCGCCCCCTTGCTTGCCCGAAGGACACTGCGAGTGCTGCTTGGCGACGGTGGCGAAATCCGCGCCCCCCTCGATCTCGGTCTTCAGCTTCTCGCACGCCTCCTTCGATGCCACCAGGATATGTCGGGCTTTTGCTTTCTGGGCCATGCGCGTGGCCTCCTTCTAGCTCGTGGTCATTGGTCCATGATAATCCGTAGGGTGCTCTGCGAGCACCAATTTCACGCATCGGTGTCGGCAGGACACCCTACATCCTAGTGGTCGGTGGTCGGGGACAGTGGACAGGATCGCAAACCGCTTGCGAAGCCCACGGGTGGCAACCCGTGGGGGACGGCGACCCGGCCGCCGTGCCCGTCAGCTTACCCGACGACGTGGGGCAGCCGCCAGCGGGGGCGAGGATGGATACGGCTTCGGACGCTGGATACCAGCCCGACGCGCCAGTTGCGCCAGCGAGGGTGCCTACGCGACTGGGTCCCTCACTGGCGCTTCGGGCTAGTGTGCCATCACTTGTCCGGCTTTTCCTCGGACCAGCCGATGCGCGCCGCGGGCAGGGCCTCGCTGAGGCGGGCGACGCCCTCCTTCGTTACCTCGGTGCGGGACAAGTCCAAGCGTTGAAGCTGCTTGAGGCGCGCGAGCAAGTCGATCCCCTTGTCGCTGACGCCCGTGCCGGTGAGATAAAGCGCCCGCAAATCGGGAAGCGCGGCCAGATGGGAAAGGCCTCTGCCCGTGATCCGCGCGTTCACCAGCATAAGAAAGGCGAGCTTCTTGAGGCCCGCCAGGTGCGATAGATCGTCGTCGTGCACGTCACGGGTGTTGAGCCGCAGGCTGGTTAGCTTCGTCAGTCCGGCCAGGTGTACGAGCCCCGCGCCGGTCACCTTGGTGTCCTCGAGAAACACGCTTTCCAGTTGATCCAGCCCCTCGATGTGCGCCAGTCCCGCGTCGGTCACTTCGGTGTTGTTGATATACAGGCGTTTGAGGTTCTTAAAGCGCGCGGCAGCCTTGAGCCCATCGTCATCGAAGGGGCCCATCAGTTGCAGCTCAGTGAGCGACTCGGCCGGCAGCGTCGCAAGTCCTGCGCCGGTCAGCTTGGGGCTCACAACGTTCAGCGACTCCAGCTTCGCCGCGCCGGCCAGGTGCGCGAGTCCCGCGTCGGAGATGGCTGCGTCGAGGCCGAGCTTCTTCAAACGCGACAGCCGTCCAAGATGCGCGAGGCCATCGTCGGTGATCGCGTCGCCGCTGACGAAGACCTCCTCAAGATTCGCGAGACCGGCAAGAATCTTCAGACCCTCGTCCGAGATGTCGCAATTGTTGATGACCCGGAAAGCCCGCAGCGTCTTGAGTCCCGCGAGGCGCGCGAGCCACGCGTCGGTCACCTTGTGATCGGCCGAACCGCTGATCGCGCCGGTATCGGGATGGAGCCCGAAAGCGGAGTTGATGTCGAGTGAATCGAGGTCGTCGAGCCCGGCCAGGAGCTTGAGCCCGTCGGCTCCCCCCATCCACGCGGCCTGCAGCGACACGCCGACGGTCCGCCGGCCATCGGGCCAGTCGTCTGTCTTGATCTCCGCGCCGAGCTTCTTCAATTCCTCCACCGCGCGGACGTGCGCCGGCGAGTCGGCGGTTCGCGACTTCCCTTCGGCATGCGTCGCCCTGGATTGCTTCTGCGCATCAGGCGCTTTGCCGGCCGGTGCAAATACCGCGGCCGACTCACCCGTCGAAGGTTTCGCCTCGGCCGGTTTCTCTCGGGCCGCTTGCTTCCGCAGCTTGTAGCGCACGGTCACCGTCTTGCCGGCCGGCAGGTCGATCGGGCCGGCAGGCTGCTCGACGATCGCGTAACCTGGCGGCAGATTCAGTTCGTATTCCTGCCTGCCGGGTGCCACCAAACGGCGCAATCGGCCACCCGCGTCTATTGAGTCGAAGACCACCGGGTGGAACCCTGCGCCGTTTCCGGCGTTGGGAGATTTCATCGCGATCCCGGCGCCGGCGACGCCGCGGCCTGTGTCGGCGTCGACAATCTCGAACAGAAGCGCGCACGGCTTCGGCACGCGGATCGTTGCCGACTGGTCCTGCGGGCTATCGGCGACAGCCAGCGGCACGGCAGGAACGGTGTACCCGATGGAAAAGGTGAACCCCTGATCCGGCCCGACGCCCAGCGAGTAGGTACCCGGCGGGAGCTGGAGCGTGGCGACGCCGTGCTCGTCGGCGGTTGCCGCGGCCACCACGGCCGGTTGCTCGTTGTTTTGGGTCTGCAGGTGAAAGCCCGCCGCGTCCTCGTCGCCACCTTCGAACAGTACTTGCGCGCGGACAGTTCGCGCCCGGGCGAGCGTCAGATTGATTTCGCCGGTCACAAGCGGCTTGTCGCTCCACGGATTGCGATCGCGCCGCTCGCCGGTGCCGATATAGCAATAGCGCATGCCGATCGCCTCTTGCTGAATGCTGAGCGAAGCGGCCGTGTCCGCTGCCAGACCGCCGAGCTCGAAGCGCCCGTCGGCGTCACTCGTGGCGTCGGGCTGCGGCGGCGGCCCGCCAGCCCACCACGCGTGCCCGGGGCGGCTCCACTCCCCCTCTGGCGCGTCGGGCGAGCCGGGGCCGATGCGCTGGTCCGAACAGTGCGTGACGGCGATCTGGGCGCCGGCAATCGGCAGTCCCGCATCGTCCACCAGCCGCCCGCGGACCCTGACTTCCGGCCGGAACTTGAGATCGATAGCGATCGCGTCATCGCGGTAGACCGCGTAGCGATCGTGCGAGGAGGACTGCTTTTGCGCCTCCGCCCGGGTCATTTGGTAAAAGACATGCGGCGCCCGCCACGTCCGGGCGTATCCGTGTGCGGTTCCAGTGAGCACAAACCCGCGATACCCCTCGCCCACGAGCGGCAGCGCCAAGTCGCGGAACTCGTAACGGCCCTCAGCGTCAGTGGTCGCCGCAGCCGAGAACGACTTGCCGGGCGGGATGGTGGCAAGTTCAAGCGTCGCCCCGGCGACTGGCTTGCGATTCTGGTCGACGGCGCGACCGCGGATGGTGACCGAGTGCATAGCGGTCGCGGCGTCGGGCGCGTCCAAGATTACGCTGAAGGTCGACCACGTTTCAGATTCGCCGGCATCGTTCTGTTGCGGCTCCGTTCGCGGCGATGCTTCGGCTGGCGCGAACAGTGCTTCTGCGTCACGCGGTGAGTTTGCCTCGGCGGGCTTCTGCTTGGCCGCTTGCTTTCGCAGCTTATAGCGCACCGTCACCGTCTTGCCGGCCGGCAGGTCGATCGGGCCATTGGGCTGCTCGACGACTTCGTAGCCCGGCGGCGGGTTGACCTCGTAGCCGCGCTTGCCCGGCTTCACCAGGCGCGTGAGCTTGCCGCTCGCGTCGGCAGGTTCGATGATCGAAAGGGAATCCTCAGCGTCGGCGTCGTCACCGGGCGTCTCGGAGAGACCCGCGCCGGAGATACCGCGGTCTGTGTCGGCATCGACAACCTCAGCGACCAGCTTGCACGGCTGCGGCACGCGGACCGTGGCCGATTGTTGTTGCGGCGTGTCGGCGACTACGAGCGGCGCCTTACCCAATTCCATGTTGACCCAGCCCATCGCCGGGTCCGGGCGCATGTGCAATTCATACTTTCCTGGCGGCAGGGAGAGCATCGCCATGCCGGCGCCGTCGGTCATGGCGGATGCGACGAGCGACGGCTGTTCGCCATTTTGCACCCACACGTGCAAGCCCACCGCAGGCTCGTCGCTTCCTTCATAGCGGACGCCCACGCGCACGCTCCGCACGCGGGCGAGCGTCAGATTCACCTCACCGGTCAAGAGCGGCTTCCCTTTGCGCGTCCACGGATTCTTGGCGTTCGGCCGATCGGTGGTGCCGACGACGCACCCCCGCATGCCAAAGTCGGGGTGCTGGATGGTGACAAACGCGGCCGTCTCGCGCGCCAGGTTGCGCAGCACAAAGCGGCCGTCGGCGTCGCTTGTGACTTGGGGCTCGGTGGGCGTCTCGCGGCGGCCCCAGAAGGCGTTCTCCTTGTCCGGCCACCGGTCCCGCACGCTCAGGTCCATGCACTGCGAGACCATGATCTTCGCGCCCGCGATTGGCCGCCCCGCTTCGTCCACTAGGTGGCCGCGCACCAGCGCCTCGGGCCGGAACTTGAGGTCAATCGTGATCGCGTCATCGCGGTAGACTGATCGGCGATCGAGCTTGCGTTGCTGCTTCTGTGCGTCCGCGCGAGTCGTATCGTGGAAGATGCGCAGTCCGCTCCAAACTCGACCGTGGCTTGCGGCAGTCCCACTGACTTCGAAAGTGCCGAGGTTGTCGGAGGACAAAGGAAGCGGCACCTCGCGGAACTCGTATTGGCCGTCGGCGGCAGATACGGCCGACGTCGTAGAAGACTTCGGGAAGCCGATCGCAACAAGCTCGATCTTTGCCCCGGCGACCGGCTTGCCGTTTTCGTCGATAGCGCGGCCGCGGACGGTGACCGGATGCGTGGCGACGGGGCCGTCGGGGCGGACGACCGCGGAGGCGACTAGCTTCGTGCCCTTTGGCTTAGCGATTTTTTCTTGGGCGCCGGCTTTCTCCTTCTGCGGCTCTTCGTCCGGCTTCTCGGCAGGCTTTTGCGGCGGTTCTTTCGCCGCGCCGTCGGTTGGGCTTGGCGCGTCATCCTTGTCGGCGAACACGGGAACGGCCGAGTACCGGGCGGTGAATCCTAAATCTTTGCCGTGTTGAATTTTTAAGCCCGGGATGGCCGCTTCGAGTTTGGCGGCCGCGTCGTTGGTGACCGGCGTGCCTTTGACCGACAGGGTGCGCAAGTTTTTCAGGTCGCCTAAGCTCGCGAGCCCCTTGTCGGTCACGCTGGCCTGCATCATTTCCAGGTCGCGCAGGTTGGCGAGCCGGCCGATCTCGGCGAGCGCCTGGTCCGAGAGCCGCGCGGAATCCAGATAAAGCTGCTCGACGCTCTGCAGCTTGGCGAGGCCTTTGGCTCCTTCGTCGCTGATCGTGGCGCCCGTGAGAGTGAGCTCCTTGAGCTTCTTGGCGCCGGCCAATGCGGCCAGACCATCTCCGGTGACGTTGGCGCTTGGCAGACTGAGCGTTTCGAGCGCCGCAAGGGGAGCAAGGTGTTGCAGGCCAGCGTCGGTAACACCACGGCCAGGCAGGCGAAGGCGCTTGAGCCGCGTCAAGTGTGCCAGGCTCTTGAGCCCGTCGTCGGTGATCGTTCCTTCGCCTGCGAGGGCGAGATGCTGCAGCTTGGGGAACCGGCCAGCAAGCTGAAGCGTTCGGTCGCTAACCCGCGTCGGATAAAGCGTGAGGCCGCGCAGGTCGCGTTCGGGCGGGATCGCCGCCAGGCCGTCGTCGCTGGTGGCGATTCCGTTGATCGCCAGCATCTGCAGTTGCGGGAGCCGGGCCGCGATGTGCAATAGTGTATCGCCCGGCGCGGTGTCCTTCGGTATATCCCTGCCCGACCAATTGCGGCTGAGCGACAGCGATTGCAGGCCGGACATCGAAGCGATCGCCTCGGCGTCCTCCGCCGCAAAGTCGGCCGGATACAGGGTGAAGGCTTTGAGCTGTGAAAGCTGTGCGATGGCTTTCAAGCCGTCCGGCGCGAGCGTGACGTTCAAGAGCGAGACTTGCCGCAGCGACTTGATCGGCGCTAGCGCGGCGAAGCCAGGCCCGCGCACATCGGGACAATCCTGAATGAGCAGCGTTTCGAGTTGCGGGAGCCCGGCGAGCGCACTGATCCCGTCGTCGGTGATCGGCAGGCTGGCGAGGGAGAGAAACTTCAGCTTCGAGAGGGCGGCAAATTGCTTGAGGCCATCGTCGGTGACACCGACCCATGCCTTTTCGCCCGGCTTGACCGACGGCCCCTTCAGTTGCAGCTTCTCGATGCCAGCCGCCAGTTCGGCCATCCGTTTGCAACTCGCGGGCGACAGGTCGCACTGTTCGAGATTGAGGACGCGGCAATCGGGCAACTTCGCGAGCTTGGCCACTCGCTTGTCGGAGGCGTACAAAAACGACAGGAACTCGACCGGGTTCTTAAGACGCAATTGCGCGACATCGGCAGCGTCGACGCGCGTGAGATCGATGAGAAGGCTGCGCAACTCATCGACGTCGTTGAGCAGCGCAAAATCGGCGGCGCTGCCCTTCCAACCCCTCTCGTTCCCCTCGCGGTCCCTGCTGGCGAGGAATGCGACGGAATAGCCGCTACCGGGCATCCTTTCTGCCCGCGCGCCCAATTCCCGCAGCTTGTCCAAGGCGCGGTCAGAGGCAGATGGCGATGCGTCGGCGGGAGGCGCCGCGTTATCGCGGGTCGGGGCCTCCGGTGTGGTTAGCCGTCCCAGCGCGGCTGGCGGCCCTGTCGTCGCGAAGGCAACTTCGACCGACGGCGCTGCCGCCACTTGCAGCCCGGCGCCCGGCAAGAGCACGGCAACGGCCACAACCGCGATCGCGTAGTACGACAGTGGCGTGCGGCGGTGGAAGCGGTCGGCGCGGCGGACCAGGTGTTCCAGCCGCCGGGCCGTCACGCCCAGCATGCCGACGCCGGGCATGGCGAAGGCCGGCTGCGGACCGCGTTGCGCCGCCAGCACGTCCAAGAGCACGCGGGCGTAGTCGGTGGCGCGGCAGGCAAGCCCCGTGACCACTTCCTCGTCGCAAGCCCGCTCCCGCTCGCGCCGCGCCTCGCGATTGGCCCACCAGATCAGCGGATGGAACCACCAGGCGAGCTGTGCGACAAGCTGCACGAGCGACGCCGCCGGATCGCCACGGCGGACGTGTACCAGCTCGTGGGCGAGAATGGCGCTTATGGCGAGCGACGGTTCTTGCGCGCCACTGGAATCTTGCCGAGCATCGGGCGCCAGCCGCTCGACCAGGGCGGCCGGCAACAGGATCGTCGGCCGCCACACGCCGAAGACGGCCGGTACCGCGGCCTCACGACAGGCCAAAACGCGGACGCGTCGCCGCACGCCCAGCCGCACCGCCAGCTCGCGCGTCTGCCGCTCGACAAAGTCGGGCACGGCGACCGCCGACGCATGCCACCGCCGCCGACAGGCGAGCCACTTGGCGAGCACGTACGCTGCCAGCGCCATCGCGCCAACGGCCCAAGCGGCGAAGAGCGTCCGCACCGGGGAAAACTGCCGCGGCGGATCGGCCGGGGCCAGAGCAGCAGGCGCCGCCGCCGCCGCAAGTCGCTCGACCGGCTTTGCCGTCACGCGAGGACCCGGCGCGAATAAGTCAGGCGGCAAGGGCACCGGCTGTGGCGCTGCTGCCGCCTTGGATTCGGCCTGTGGCTCGGCGGCATGGGCGACTTCTGCCCGTTGAGCCCAACTAAAAATCCCCGTGGGCGACGCCACGACGGGCGGCGTCACGGCCTTTAACACGACCAGCATCCACAACAGATACGCCAGGTGTGGGCGCCTTCGGCAGCCGAAGCGGGCGATCAGGCCCAGGACGGCGGCCACCAGCGTGACCTGCCAGAGCTGCGCCCAAGCGAGCGCCACCACGTCAACGTTTGCGATTGTCATGTTGCTCTGACTCCAGTTGGGCAAGCAGGGCGCGGAGGCGGGCGATCTCGTCGTCCGACAGGCCGCGATCGGCGATCAGGTACTCGACCAGCGGCAGGGCCTCGCCGTCGAAGAGCCGCGCAACGAAGTCCTCGACCGTCTCGCGGACCACCTGCGTAGGCCGGACGCGGGGGCGATAGTGGATGCTCTTGCCCTGGCGGCGGGCGTGCAGGTAGCCCTTCGCCTCCAGCCGGCGGAGGTAGGTCTGCACGGTCTTGTAGTCGAGCGGCCGGTCGGCCGGGAGCGCCTCGTGAACCTGCCGCACCGTGGCCCCGCCCAGGCTCCACACGATGCGGGCGACTTCCAGTTCGGCCTTCGATAGTTGAGCGCGTGCCATGGGGAGGAAGCAATTAGCAATGGGCGATTATGGGCGATTAGCAATGAGCCGGAACTGGCGCCTGCCGCGGCGTCCCTCCAGGGCCGTTCACAGATTCAAGCTTGCCGGCGGCGCACCGGCGGGAAAGTGGGACAGGCACCGAGACGCAACGTTGGTCAGAAAGGACTTGCGCTGTTTATGCTCGGAGCCAGTCCCATTTTCCCGCCTCGCCATTTTGAAAAACAGGATGGCCCTGGGCGCCCCTCTCGCTCTCTTACATTTGAACGCCATTATGTCGTACATTTGTACGATGTCAAGCGCGGGGGGCGGAGAAATCGTCCGCGGATTTTCGCCGCGTGCCCGAGAGAAGGACGAGGAACCACCAAGCCACGAAGGGCGAAATGCCTAAATCCGAACGTCCAAAGAAGCACGAAATCCGAAATTCGAAAGGGAGGTTCTTAGAGCGACGGCCGTTTCGTCATTCGCGCATTCGGATTTCTTTTGACATTCAGACTTCGACATTCGTCATTCGCGTTACGGCCGCGGCTGGCCGGGGTTTTCTTCCGTGCCGCCGGGAGGCGGAGACTGGACGTTTTCCGACGGCGGCGGCGGCGTGTAGTCCTTGTCCGACGGACCGCACCCGCAGCACCAGGCCACCGACGCGACCACCAGGGCAACCATGCGTAGCTTCATCGCTTGTGCTTCCTTTTCACGATTGTTGCGCAGCCGCGCAACTTCAACGCTACACCAGACGGTTTATCCGCAGATTACGCAGATTTCGCAGACAACAAACCAAGGAAGCGAAGGCGGTCAATCGTCATTAGTGCCGCCCATTTCTCATTGTCAACGTCTTTCCCTAAATCTGTGAAATCTGCGAAATCTGCGGATGACTTCTTCTCCCTCGGCACGAGTCGCGAGTCGGCCGCGGCGTAGCCGTTTCCGCCGTTCACTGCTTCGGCGGACCGGCCAGGCCGATCACGCCCACCGCCACGCGACCGCCCGCGTCGCCGACCGGCTGCGTGAACTTGTCGGGGTTCGCGTGCACCACGAGCGACCGCCCCAGAATCGAGTGCGCCCCGCCCAGGTCCAGCATCGAGTCCTTGATGTCGATCGTGGCCACGCCGTCGTCGCCCGCCTTGATGTTGCCCAGGTCGCCCACGTGGCGTTCCTTGTCCTCGGGCTTGCCGTGAGGCTTGTTCTCGGGGTTGAAGTGGCCGCCGGCCGACATGCCGTCGGTCAGGCCCGTAATGTCGCCGAATTGGTGAACGTGAAAGCCGTGCATCCCGGGCGTGAGGCCGGAGATCTTGCCGCTGACGTTGACGGTGTCCCCCTTCTTGTCGAAGAATACGACGCCGGAGACCTTGTTCTGTCCGGTCGGCAGCAGCACGGCGACGGCGCGGCTGGCTCCCATGTCGGCATGGGCGGCCGCCGCGGCCTTATTCTGCGCCCGCGCGTCGCCCGCCACAAACAATAGCATCGAACACGCGACTAGCACGACTTTCGCATACATCGGGTGGTCCTCCGAAGAAGGTGTGCAGGTTGTTCCGACCAAGGACGCAGGGCTTGTGCGCCTGACAGAAATTAGGGCACAAAGCCGTATCACGCAAGCCTCGACAGGGCGGTTTCGGGGCCATCCTGTTTTTCAAAATGGCGAGGCGGGAAAATGGGACTGGCTCCGAGCATAAACAGCGCAAGTCCTTTCAGACCAACGTTGCGTCTCGGTGCCTGTCCCGCTTTCCCGCCGGTGCGCCGCCGGCAAGCTTGAATCTGTGAACGGCCCGAGCGCGCCCGGCTCGCCGCCGGCCATGCCATAGGGCGCGTAAGGCCCGCGCCGCTGCGAGAGGATCGACACGTCGAGCGGCCGCAGAAACTCGATCCGCCGCACCACGCCGTCGCCGCCGCGTCGAGCGCCGGCTCCGCCCGAGCCCCGGCGGATCGCAAATTCGAGCAACCGCACGGGATAACGCTGTTCGAGCACCTCGGGATCCGTGAGCCGGGTGTTGGTCATGTGCGTGTGCACGGCATCGGCGCCATCGGCGACGGCCGTCGCCCCGGCGCCGCCGCAAATCGTTTCGTAGTAGCCGAACGTGCTGTCGCCGAAGAGCAGGTTGTTCATCGTGCCCTGACTGGCCGCCGCGCGACCGAGGGCGCCTAGCAGCACGTCCACGACGCGCTGCGACGTCTCGACGTTGCCGCCGGCGATGGCCGGGCTTGTTTCGGGCGCGCGTCCCGGTGTCGGATTGAGCAGGCATTCGGGCAGCACGATCCGCACCGGTGCCAGCACGCCCTGGTTGAGCGGAATGTCCTCGTCGATCAGGCACCGCAACACGTACATTACCGCGGCGGTGACGATGGCCCGGTTCGCGTTCAGGTTGCCGGCCAGCACCGGACCGGTGCCGGAAAACTCGATCGTCGCCTCGTCCCCCGCGATGTCGATGGCGACCGCGATCGGCGAACCATCGTCCAGATGATCGACGAATTCGCGCCGACCGTCCGCGAGCCGCCCAAGGGCCATTCGCATTTTCCGCTCGGCGGCTGCCTGAATGTGGCCCATGTACGCCGCGACCACCGGCAGCGTGTATCGCTCGGCGAGCCGGGCCAGGTCGCGGGCGCCCTGCTGGTTGGCGGCCACCTGCGCGGCGATGTCGGCCATGTTGTCGGCGACTTTCCGCGTCGGGTACGGCGCTGACAGTAGCAGCTCGCGCAGCTCGCCAGCACGGGAGCGGCCCGCATCGACCAGCTTGAAGTTCTGAATGAGGACACCCTCTTCCGCGAGATTCTTGGAGGCTGGCGGCATCGAGCCGGGGACGATCCCGCCGATCTCCGCGTGATGCGCGCGGCTGGCCGTGAAAAACAGCAGCCGGCTGCGCGCCGTGTCAAAGATTGGCGTCACCACGGTCACGTCCGGCAAGTGCGAGCCGCCGCGATACGGGTCGTTGGAGACGAATACATCGCCCACCTGCATCGTGGGATTGTCGGCCAGAATGCAGCGAACCGTCTCGCCCATCGCTCCCAGGTGAACCGGGATGTGCGGCGCATTAACGACCAGGTCACCGCCCGCGGTGAAGACGGCGCAACTGAAGTCGAGCCGTTCCTTCACGTTGACGCTGCTGGCGGTGTTGCGAAGCGTGATGCCCATCTGCTCGGCGATGGCCGCGAAGCGATTGTTGAAGACTTCGAGCGTGGCGGGGTCGCAATTGGTGGCGGCCGCCGTGTGCGGGGCGGCACTGCTGGGCAAGCGGGCCGTGCCGCCGGTGTCCACAACAGCGGTCAGCAGCAGCTCGCCGCGCGAAAGCACTTCGCCCGACCAACCGCGATCGATCACAGTGGTCGACATGCCTTCGTGGACGATCGCCGGCCCGACGATGCGATTGCCCGGCCGCAGCGCCGCGCGATCGAAAACGCCTGCCGCGCAGGGGGCCGCGTCAAAATAGACAATCGCCGCACGTTCGGGAACCGCGTCGCGCGGCGAGAGTCGCCTGGACGGTGGCTCGGGCTCGAGCGAGCGGCCGATGACTTCGACGCGCGCGGCGACGATGTCAAGGCCGTGCTCCTCGTGCCGGTAACCGTACAGTTTCTCATGCGCCGTAGCGTACGCTTCGGCGTAAGTGCCCGTCTCCGGCTCAGGGATCGTGAGCCAGGCATCCAAGCCCTGATAGCGCAGGTCGAGCGCGCGGCGGATTTCGATCCTCCCGGGTGGAACGCCTTCGGCAATCACTTCGCGCTCCGCCGGAGCGGCGAGTTCGTCGAACGCGGATGAAATCTGTGCGACGGCGTCCTCGCTGTATTCGCGATAGATACCGCGCGCGGCGTGACGAACCACGTCGGCGACGCCGATGCCGTAGGCGCTCAAGATGCCGGCATCGGGGTGCAAGAGCACCTGGCGGATTCCCAGTTCGTCCGCCACCGAGCAGGCGTGCTGGCCGGCCGCGCCGCCGAACGCCACCAGGACGTAGTCGCGAGGATCGCACCCCTTGGCAATCGAGATCGACTGGATCGCCTTGACCATATTGGCATTGGCCACGCGCAGGAACCCGTCGCACAACTCGACCGGCGCGTAGCGCGTGCCCGTCGCGCGGTCGATTGCCTCGATGAGCTCGCCGATGCGCGTTTCGACCGCCGCGCGATCGAGCGGGAACGGGAAATGCTCGGGCAAAATCTTCCCCAGGTAGTAATTCACGTCGGTCACTGCCAGTGGACCGCCGCGGCCATAGCAAGCCGGGCCGGGCTGCGCCCCCGCGCTTTGCGGGCCGACGATCAGCTTCGCGCCGTCGAACGCGCAGATCGAGCCACCGCCGGCCGCCACGGTCTCGATGGCCATCATCGGCGCCACCACGCGCACGCCCGACTTCTCGGTTTCGTACTCCACTTCGTAGCGGCCGTCGAATCGTGACACGTCGGTGCTGGTGCCACCCATGTCGAAGCCGATGGCGTGGGTGAAGCCGGCGGCCTGCGCGACGCGCGAGAAACCGACCACGCCGCCGGCAGGCCCGGAGAGAATGCTGTCCTTGCCGACAAACCGATCGGCGGCCACCAACCCACCGGCCGAAGTCATGATGCGCACGTCAGACCCCCGAAGCGCTGCCCGCAGCCCGGCAACATAGTCGCGCAAGATCGGGTTCAAGTACGCGTCCATCACCGTGGTATCGCCGCGAACGACGATCTTCACCAGCGGCGCTACGCGGCTGCTGGCGCTTATGTCGCGGAAGCCGATGTTTTCCGCGATGTCGGCGACGAACTGTTCGTGCTCGGCGTGCTTGTAAGCGTGCAACAGGCAAATCGCCAGCGATTCGATGCCGGATTGCTTTAGCGCAAGCAACTGCCGGCGGACCGTGTCCGCATCCGGCTGTCGCAGGATATCGCCTGCGACCGTGACGCGCTCGTCGATCTCGACAACGGCGGCGGCGAGCGGCTCGCGCTTCTTTATCGCTAGCTCAAAGAGCTTGGGCCGGTTCTGATAGCCGATTCGTAGCACGTCGGCGAATCCGCGGGTCGTGACCAGCGCCGTGCGTGCGCCAGTCCGCGTGATCAGGGCATTGGTGCCGCGGGTGGTGCCCAACCGTACCACGACTGGTGGAATCTCCGCATCGAGCGAGAGGCCCAGCATGTAGCGGATGGCGATGATCGGGGCCTCTTCGCCGGAGACCAGCTCGTAGGGCTGGCCCTTGGATGGGGAGAGCGGCAGCGACGTCGACAGCGTCAGAGTTGCGCTCAAGGCGTCGAAGGCTGCCACGCGGCTTTCGCCGAGGATCGTTCCACCAGCGTCCAAGAGTCGCAGCGTGTTACCCGTCCAGAAGCCCGCGGGGTCACCGGCCCTGGCATGGTCGACGATCCGCGACGAGGTTGAGCCGACCGCGGCCGCCCCCTTCGTGACGCCCGAGCTGAGTAGCTTATGGCGCGTCAGGGCCCCGTCGGGTCGCTGGGCGAAGCAATCGGTGAACGTGCCGCCGACGTCGATCCAGAATTCCCAGCCTGCTTGCCGCATGAAGGCCGAGTGTGGCGAAAAACGTCACGCCTGGCAACCATGCGGAGAAGGGGGCAAGACCTCGTCCCATGGCCGGCCAGTCTGGTCGGCGATACGGGCAAGGTGCTCCCGTTGAGCGGGCGTCATGCCGCGTCACTTCTTCCCGCCGATGCTCGTCAGGTGCGAATAGGTGCGCAGATACATCCGCCCGTCCGCCACCGTCGGCGTGCTGCGGCTGTCCTCGCCCAACGGATTGCGGCCCAATAGCTCGTATTTTTCGCTGGCCGCCAATACCACGACCACGCCGTCCTCGCCGATGCAGTACAGCCGATCGCCGGCGCACACGGGCGAGCCAGAGTAGTTGCCCCCGACGCGTTGCTTCCACAGCACTTTGCCGTCGGCGGCCTGCACGCACGAGGCGACCCCTTTGTCGCTCCACAGAAACACCAGGTCTCCCTTGGCGACCATCGTGGGGACATACGGGGCCGAGTCGGTGATCCGCCAGACTTCCTCGGGCGCCACCGAGCCGTCGGGCGTGCCGGGCCGCACGGCCGCGACGTAGTTGCCGCCGGCCCCCGAGCCGCAGCTCCCCAGGACCAATCCGCCGGCGAGCACGGGAGATGCCACGGTCCGCTTGTCGAACACGCTGATTTCCCAACGGGTCTTGCCCGTCTTAGGATCGACGCCGGACACTCCGTGCGCGCCGCTCAAAAAGATTAACTCCTCCGCCAGTCCGTCGCGTTTCAGCACGCACGGTGTGGCGTATGAGACGAACTGGCTTTGACGGGGCGTCTGCCAGCGCAGTTGACCGTTCGCGCGATCGACGGACACGAGCGAGCTGGCGCCGTCCTGATCGTTGCCCAGAATCACCATATCCTGATAGATGATCGGTGAAGGTCCGGCGCTGTGCTGACTGACGTAGGGTCCCAGGTTCAACTTCCACTTCTCGTTGCCGTCGTGATCGAGCGCAAGGAGCGTGTATTCGTCGGGTGTGCTCCAGGAAAAATACACTTGCCGTTCATCGACGGCCGGCGTGGGGCTGGCAAAGCTGTTGCGGAGATGCTTCGGATGAATCTTCGAGGCATACTGCCGCTGCCACAGCACGTGGCCGTCGGCGGTGCTCAAGCACACGGCGGTCCGTTCGCCGGTCTCCTCGTTGGCACTTGTGAGAAAGATCCGGTCGCCCCACAAAACGGGAGACGAGTGGCCAATGCCGGGCAACTCAACCTGCCAGTTGTAGTCCTTTTCGGTCCAGGTGGCCGGCACCGTCGTGGCGGCGCTGATGCCGGCGCCGTTGGGGCCGCGGAAGCGGGTCCACTCCTGAGCCGCGGCGGGCAACGCCGGTACTGACAGACCGACAGCGGTCAACGACGCAAGAAGCGATGTCCGGAGCATTCGTCCGTTCCTCTTTGCAAGGGAGGCGGGGTGAAGGAGCAAGGCGGGCGATCCGAGGCAGGTCCTATGGCGGCTCCATCGTAGCCACTGCCCACGGGCAAAACCAGCATCTACCGTCGCTCGATCCCGTACTCCTCGATCTTGCGATAGAGCGTCGCCCGGCCCAGCCCCAGCAGCTTGGCCGATTCGGGGACGTTGCCGCCGGTGCGTTTGAGGGCCTCGACGATCAGCCGCTGCTCCCACACGTCGACGCGCAGCGAGTCGAGCTCGGTCGAGCCGGAGTCTTGCAGCCCCAGGTCCTGCTCTTCGATGCGATTGCCCAGTGCCAACACGACGGCGCTGTCGATGACGTTGCGCAACTGCCGCACGTTTCCCGGCCACTGATAGCCCAACAGCTTGGCCCGGGCGCCAGCCGACAGTTCGAGGCCGGGCCGGCCGTGCTGGCGGCGAAAATGGTCCAGAAAGAAATCGACCAGTAGCGCGATGTCCTGACCCCGTTCGCGCAGCGGCGGCACGACCAGTTCGAAGACGCTCAACCGGTAGTACAGGTCTTCGCGGAACTTCTTCTCGCGGACGTACGACAACAGATCGCGGTTCGTGGCGGCGATCACCCGCACGTCCACTTGCACTTCCTGGCTGGCGCCGACGGGAAGAAACGGATGCCCTTCGAGGATGCGCAAGAGCTTCGACTGTCCGAGGAGCGTCAGCTCCCCCACTTCGTCGAGAAACAGCGTCCCCAGGTCGGCTTGCTGGAAATAGCCATTGTGGTCCGTGGCCGCGCCGGTGAACGACCCGGCTTTGTGGCCAAAGAGCTGGCTTTCCATGATGTCCGCCGGGATCGCCGCGCAGTTGACCGAAAGCATCGGCCGGTCGGCGCGTGGGCTGGCGTGGTGGACGGCGCGGGCCACTAGTTCCTTCCCCGTTCCGCTCTCGCCGCGCACGAGCACGCAGCCGCTGGCCCGGGCCAGTCGCGACAGCTTCGATTGGAGCTCGCGCATCGCAGGGCAGTCGCCCACCAATTCGTCGTAGCCGGGCGAAGTCGCTTTGAGCCGCTCCAAGTCGCTGGTCAGCGTCTCTTCGTGGCGGGCCCGGGCGAGCGCCACGGCGGCGATGTTGGCCACGGAGATCGCGAACTCGAAGTCCGACTGGCGAAACCTTCCGTGCTCGAGATAAACGTGCGTCGCCCCCAGCACGTTTCCCGACTGGACGAGCGGCACGCAGATCGCGTCGGCGAAATCCTGCTGAAGCCGACTGTCCTTGTCGGCGGGGCGTTGGTTGGCAACCCACACCGCGTGCCCCTCGTCGGAAACCAACCGCGTCAACGACTCGCTCAGCGAGACTTGTTGCGCGGCGGTCTCGGGGATAACCAGCTTCGGCTTCAGGTGCCCGTCGTCGCTCATCCACAGAAAGCCCACCACGGACGCGCTCGTGCGGCTGCGCAACAAATCAAGCGATTCGCGGATGACCTCCTGCGGATCGGCGCAGCCCAACAGCTTGATACTCAACTGGTACAACAAGAGCAGGTCTTGGGCCTGGTCCGAGTCGTGGATGGCCGACAGGGCGAAGGAACCGGAGACGAAGTCGCCCATCACGGTGTCGCGGACGATCGTTTCGCTGGTTTCGGCGCCGACGATCGACCCGGCGGTGGGGGGCTGCTCGCTCTGGTGGAAGCTGAATTCGCAGCTTCCCAGCCGGATGGCATGGCCGTCCCCGAGCACGGCTTCGTCGATCTTCTGATCGTTGACGAACGTGCCGTTGCGGCTGCCAGCGTCGCGGACGCGCCACACCTTGTCGGTGGCCCACAGGATGGCATGAACGCGCGAGCAGATCGGGTCGGCCAGGGCGATCGTGCACTCCTCGCCGCGTCCGATGCGCGTTTCCCGGGTCGAGTCCAGCAGGTAGTTCATGCCCGCCTGCGGCCCGATTGTCATCGTTAAATACGTGTACACCGCGACAACGAAACGCTTCGTCTCCAGGGCCAAACGGGACTCGAGGTGAACGGCGCCCCGGTCGTCGGCGTCTTGCTCCCACGCCCGCGACCAATTGACCGCCCGGGCGGCGAATAACCGCCAAACGGCTCACTATAACGCGCACCGCGCCGGCACGGCAGCGGGCTTACCCGGCCTGCACAGGGCCATTCTGTTTTTCAAAATGGCGAGGCGGGAAAATGGGACTGGCTCCGAGCACAAACAGCGCAAGCCCTTTCCTACCAACGCTGCGTCTCGGTGCCTGTCCCACTTTCCCGCCGGTGCGCCGCCGGCAAGCTTGAATCTGTGAACACACGCGGTCTTCAATCCTTCCGAAGGACCTTCGACCGAAAAATGTGCCTGACCCCCTCTCCCAGGACTTTGCAGTTCTCCCGACCCGGCCTGCCCCTTCGTACCCTACAATAGTCCGAGGAGTCCTTCGCGGCGAGCGGTCGCCCGTCTCCTCTCGGCCGATGGCGTTTTTCGACCATGCTCCCGCGCGACTTCGCGAGTCAATCTGGCGCCTTCGGACTTCTCATCGTGGCCCACGGCACGCGCGACGAGCGCGGTCGCGCCGAGTTCGGCCAACTCGTGACCGAGGTCGAATCGCTCGTGCCAGGACAGATTGTCGAGGGCTGCTATCTCGAGCTAGCCGAACCGGATATTGCCGCGGGAATCGAAAGGATGCACCACGGCGGCGTCAGTCAGTTGACGGTCGTGCCACTCTTGTTGGTGGCAGCCGGCCACGCGAAGCGCGACATACCCCGACAGATCGCACGCGCCGCCTCCTCGTTTCCGGACCTTTCGGTCTGCCTCGCGCCGCACCTGGGCTGCCGAGAACCAATCTTGCGGCTCTCGGTGCAGCGCTTCCGAGAAGCGATCCTTGATCGTGCAAGCGTGGCAGTGGAAGACACGATGTTGGTTTTCGTCGGCCGGGGCACGAACGACGCAACGGCGAACGAGGAGCTTCGCCAATTCGCGCGGCTGCGCGAGGGGCGGACGCCGGTAGGCCGACTGGCGACTTGCTTTCTGGCGATGGCCGAGCCGTCGCTGGCCGAGGCGCTCGAACTGGCGGAAAGCCTCGACTTTCGCCGCGTGGTGGTGCAACCGCACCTCTTGTTCCAAGGCGAATTGATGGATCGCGTCCGAGAGATGGTTTCTCGCGCGGCGGCAAACGATCGATCCAAAGAGTTCCTGGTGTGCGATCGCCTAGGTCCGGCGACGCTGATAGCGCAGGCGGTGATCGAGGCCGCCGCGGCAGCGCCAAATTGCCAGAGTGTCGTGGACGTAGACTTATCGGGAAAGTAACGTTTTTTTCGGCCACCATGTGGGCCAACAGCCAAACCCCCGTGGCCTGGGGGCCGTATGGTCAATAGCGCCGTGGCTGCGGGGTTGACCTTGCTTTCAGCGCGACGAGCGGATAGTATCGTCTAACTTCTTGATTCTGCGGCACTTAGCATTCATTTCGCACAGGCGTTCGTTTTGCAAACCGCCCACTTCCGGCTCCAGAGAAAAGGACTCACGATGCGCTCTCTCCCTGCCACGGCCCGATGTTTTTCTCCGTTGCGAGTTGGCCTGGCAGGAGCGGTGATAGCCGTGCTGGTTGGCGGGAGGGCTTGGGGTGAGATCAGCAAGCCGGGGGACGAGGATCACAACGTCACCTTGGCCGTGGCCCAGCTATTGCGCACGCAGCACATCTCGAAGCACCCTCTGGACAACGAGATTTCGCACCGCTTCCTGGAGCGGTTTCTGAAGACGCTCGATCCGATGAAGCTGTACTTCGAGCAATCGGACGTCGACGCTTTCAAAAAGAGCCAGTTGGATCTGGACGACGCGGCGCGGCGCGGAGACGTGCGTTTCGCGTACGACGTGTTCAACGTCTTCCTGCACCGGGTCGACGAGCGGATCAAGATGGTCGACGAACTATTGAAGATGGACCACGACTTCACGGTGGACGAGGAAATGGTGATCGACCCCGAAGCCGCGACCTACGCCAAGGGGCCTTCCGAGGCCCGCGATCTGTGGCGCAAACGGATCAAGTACGACCTGTTGCTGCAGAAGACAGCGAAGCCGAAGAAGTCGGCCGAAGCCAAGAACGGCGAAGGGGAACCGGAACCGAAGAAGACGGCCGACAAGCCGGAAGACCCGCGCGAGAAGCTATCGAAGCGATATCACAACTTTGCCCGCCGCATGCACCAGATCGACAACGACGAGTTGCTGGAGATGTACCTGACGGCTCTGACCACGTCGTTCGATCCGCATACGTCCTACATGTCGCCGCGAACCCTGGAGAATTTTGAGATCGAGATGCGGCTGCAGCTCGACGGGATCGGCGCGGCGCTGATGAGCGGCGACGACGGCTACACCGTGGTCAGCAAGATCGTGCCGGGTGGGGCCGCCGATAAGGACGGCCGTCTCAAGGCGGAGGACCGCGTGACGGGCGTCGGCCAGGGAGCGGGTGGCCCGATCGAGGACGTGGTCAACATGAAGCTCTCGGACGTGGTGCAGAAGATTCGCGGCCGGCGGGGAACGGTCGTTCGTCTGGAAGTGATGCCGATCGACACCACGGAGCGGAAGATCTACGACATCACGCGCGATGAGATCAAGCTGACGGACCAGGAGGCCCGCGGCCGCATCATCGAGCAGACCAAGGGGGGAACGACCTACCGCATCGGCGCGATCGACCTACCGAGCTTCTACATGGACATGGAAGGCGCGCGGCGCGACTTGCCCGATTTCAAGAGCACCACGCGGGACGTGCGCCGAATCCTCGACGACTTCAAATCGAAGGGCGTGCAAGCGGTGGTCCTGGACTTGCGCAACAACGGCGGCGGTTCGCTCACCGAGGCGATCAGCTTGACCGGCCTGTTCATCGACGAGGGACCGGTCGTGCAAGTCAAGGATTCGGAGGGGCGCGTGCAGCAGTACGACGATATAGAGCGCGGCGCGGCGTGGGACGGACCGCTCGTGGTGTTGACCAACAAGCTCAGCGCGAGCGCCAGCGAGATTTTTGCCGGCGCGATCCAGGACTATAAGCGCGGCCTGGTGGTCGGCGACCACGCGACGCATGGCAAGGGGACGGTCCAAAGCCTGCTCGACCTGTCGCGGCAGTTGTTGGGCCGCATCCCGAACGCACCGCAGTTGGGCGCTCTGAAGATCACGATGCAAAAATTCTACAGGCCCGACGGCGACAGCACGCAAAACCGCGGAGTCGTGGCCGATATCGAGCTGCCGTGGCTGACCAGCGAATTGCCGGTGGGCGAGTCCGACCTGGACTATGCGCTGAGCTTTGACCGCGTGAACGAGGCGCCCTATCGCAAGTTGCAGCTCGTGGATCGACAGTTGACCGATCAGTTGAACACGCTGTCGGCGGAGCGGCGCAAGGAATCGTCCGAGTTCCAAGCGGTCGAGCGGCGGATTGTCCGCTACCAGGAGCAGAAAAACCGCAAGTCGGTGACCTTGAACGAGAAAAAGTTCCTGGCCGAGCGGGAGGAAGTGAACGCCGACAAGGAAGAAGAGCGGGAGTTCGAGGAATTGGCGAACAGGACGAAACCCGTGTTCGACCCCAACAACTTTTATAACCGCGAAGTTCTGGCGATTACCGTGGATTACCTGCAATTGACCAAGCTCGCCCGCGCCCGATAGCGGTGGCAGGCGATTCAGCTTTCGATCACACTTGCCGATCAGCCCAGGCGTTTGAAAAACGCCTGGGCTTTTTTATCGCGGCACGCGGGCCGCTTTCCTTCGAAGGCGCCCGTTGATTCGCGTGGCCAATGCGCCCGGGTTGCCGGGACCTTTTTGCTTATTTTCCGTGCCCGGCCGTGCCGACGATTGCTGATAGGGCACCAAAGCGGTCGTAGGCCACGCCCCATGGGCGGTCGCGGCCCGGCCTCCTTTCCGAAAAGGCCGCCGAGAGGCGCCGGCGACCACTGGCGCTCACGGGGCCGGATCCCGCCCTAACACCTTTGGATCGAGCCTATGCGAGCCGAGGTCGTCAGGCCGCCGCCGGGCATCGCCCGCGTGTCTCTCGGCGAGGTCCGCCGCCATCCCGTGGAGTTGGGCGTTTGCGTGGGAGTCTTGGGGCTGGTTCTCGTCGGCATCGCCACCGCCAGACACACGGCCCCCAGCGCGGTGGAATCGGTGGTCAAGCGTGTCCCGCTCGCCGAGCCAGCGCCTTTGCTGACTGGCGCCGCGGCGACACGGTTCTGCCTTCTGTTGTTGAACCAGGCTCGGGAGAAACTCGACGACGTGCACTCGATGCGCGCCGTGCTTCACACCCGCGACCGGATCGATGGCGTACTGGCGGACCTCGCGGTGATCGCCTTGCAGGTCCGCCGCGACCCGCTGAGCGTCCACATCCGCTGGCGCAGCCCCGAAAGCGGCCGCGAGCTTGTCTGGGTCGAGAACGCCAACGAAGCGGCGACCGTGTCGGCGCGACAAGGGGGCCACACAGCGAGTGCGATCGTCCCGCTCGACCCGGCTAATGAGTCGGTGCGACAGTTTACTCCGCGTCCGATCGCCGAGCTGGCGCTTTGGGCGCTCAACGGGCGGCTGCTTGACTATGTCAAAGGGCTGGACGAGGCCGCCGGCTGTCAGATGATCGACGGCGTTCAGATCGATGGCCGTCCGTGCTGGATGTTTCGTTTTGTCGAGCACTATTCCGGGACCACGCGCAAGCACGAGGTGGCGCGCGTGTGCATCGACCGATCGCTGGAGCTGCCAGTGGCCGCCGAATTCCATGACGGCGCGCGCCATCCGCGGCGCGAATCGACGCTCGTCGAATCGTGGGCCGTCACCAACTTGGAGTTGAATCCCGAGCTGGGAGACAGCGATTTCCGACTCCGCGACGCGGAGGATGTGGCGGGCCAGAAAGCGACTGTCGCCCACCCCTAGCTCCCCTACGGCAGCCGACACCACCGTAAGCGGCACTTCTAAAATGGCCACCCGCGGACCCACGCGTACGCCAAAAGGCCCAACAGAGGGAAAAGCACGAAAATCGTCGCGTAGGTAAAGAGCGACGTCCAAGTGTGCCGCGGCCAGCGCGCCATGTGAGCGATCCCGCGATGGAATTGAGCAGTCCCCACGATGGTTCTTGCACGAGCGACCCGCACCAAATTATGGGTTGCCCCCGCTGTGAGACAAGGAGGCTGTCTTCGCTGGCGACGCACGTCTCGCGACCATATCGTGCTATTCGACGCCAGGATCGTGCGCGGCCCGGACCTCCAGCACGATCCTCGCTGCCGTGACGTCCGTCGCGGTTCGCTTAAGGTCGAATCGGGCCCCGTGCGGCAGCAATTGCCCCAGCTTGATCCGCGCCGCGGGTCCGGAAACCTGCCGGTATTCAAGGCGGGGCACCCGCGCGAAGGGCGGGCAAAACGCGACGTGGACGTGCGCCGTCGCCTGGCCAGGCACGAAGCGCGCGGCCAATACGCCCGAAAGCACGTCGTTGCCATCGGCCGTCTGCACGCGCTCGATCCGTACGCAGTCACCGCGGGCCTGCTGCGCTCCCGATTGCTCGAGCAGGCCGCCAGACTTGTCGAGGCGACCGGCGGGAATGTCCTGGCGGCGCGGCCACCGAAAGCCACTTGGCGAACGCCACGTGAGCGACCCCGCGTTCCGGCTCCCAAGGACCCACAGGGTCAGCGCCTCCTCGGCCATCGGGATCAGCCACACCAACGCGATGACCGCCTTCGGAGCGGTGCTCTCCGACAGTGCCCAGGCCGTCGTCAACAAGGCCGTCAGGGGCAACAGCAGGACCAGCCATTCGACCGCGCCGCCCGTGGCGCGGCGCTGACACACAATCCACGCGGCACGCGCCGCAGCCGCCAGCACCACGGCCAGAATCACCCACGCTAGCAACCAGCCAGGCGCGGCGCCGGCCTGGGCGGCTCCCGCCAGACGGCGCGCAAGGATCGTGACGGCGGCCAGAGATTGCACGGCGATCACGAGCCAGACAAATAGCGGGGCAAGCTCGACCGCCAGCGGCAAGAAGGCGCCGCGCCAGATTCGTTCCGTGACAGTCGACTGCGATTCCATGCGGTCGATTCCGACTCCTGGCGGCCCCGACGCTAGCGCGCGAGAGCTTCCACTCCGGCGGCCTCGCTCAGGTCGCTGCCGCGATGAGTGCTCTCCCAGGTGAACTCAGGCTCGGACCGGCCGAAATGCCCGCCGGCCGCCGTCAACCGGTAGATCGGCCGCCGCAGATCGAGATAGTCGATGATGCGTCCGGGCCGCAGCGGAAACAACTCGCGCACCAGCTCGCAGATCCGCGCGTCGTCGAGCCGGCCCGTGCCGTCGGTATCGACGTGGACGCTCACGGGGTCCGAGACGCCGATGGCGTACGCCAACTGCACCTCGCAGCGATCGGCCAGCCCGGCGGCGACGATGTTCTTGGCCACGTGCCGCGCCATGTAGGCGGCGCTGCGATCGACCTTGGTCGGGTCCTTGCCGCTGAAGGCGCCGCCCCCGTGCCGTCCCCAGCCGCCATAGGTGTCGACGATGATTTTCCGCCCCGTAAGCCCGCAATCGCCTTGCGGCCCTCCGACCTCGAACCGGCCGGTCGGATTGATGTGATAAGTGATGTCGTTGCCCATCAGGTCGGCCGGCAGGATAGGCTTCACGACGCGGTTGATCACGTAGTCGCGAATCTGTGCGTGCGTGGCCTTGGGGGCGTGCTGCGTGGAGACGACCACGGTGTCGATCCGCACCGGACGGCTGCCGTCGAACTCGACCGTCACCTGGCTCTTGGCGTCGGGCCGCAGCCAGTCGACGTCGCCGCGGCGGCGGGCCGCGGTCAATTCGTTCGTGATCCGGTGCGCCAGCGCAATCGGCAGCGGCATCAGTTCCGGAGTGTCATTGCAGGCATAGCCGAACATGAGTCCCTGGTCACCCGCCCCGATCTCCTTGCCCTTGGCGGCGTTCTCGTCGACGCCCATGGCGATGTCGGGGCTTTGCTTGCCCAGGGCGATCATCACCGCGCAGGTGTCGGCGCAGATGCCCATGTGGTCGTCGGTGTAACCCACGTCGCGGATGACGTTCCGCACGACTTCCGCGTATTCGACCGTGGCCTTGGTCGTGATCTCGCCGGCGACGATGGCGATGCCGGTCGTCACCATGGTTTCGCAGGCCACGCGACTGGTGGGATCGCGGGCCAATAGCGCATCGAGAACCCCGTCGGAAATCTGGTCGGCAAGCTTGTCGGGATGGCCCATGCTGACCGATTCGCTGGTGAACAAGAACTTGCCGGATGCCACTAGTGGTCCCTCCCAAGGGAAATAATAAGGCGTTGGCGCGGGCGCTGAGCAGCCCAAAGCTGGCCCATTATAGGCTGCCCGGCGGGGCACGAGCAACCGCGGCACTTTATGCGGCGTGGCGGCCGCGCGGTTCGGCCGCCGCCGCCGGGTCGAGGAGCTGCTCGATGAGGTCGATCGTCCGGCGCGTTGCGCCAAGCTGGCTGGCAACCAGGGCGCTCGCTCGCTGTCCCAAGCCGGCCGCATAAGTGCGATCCGACAGGCAGCGCTCGACGAACGCCGTGAGGTCGTCGCCGTTTTGGACAACGACCGCCGCGCGGGCGGCAAGCAACAGAGCGACGATATCGCGGAAATTCCGCGTGTTGGGGCCGAAGGAGACGGCCGTGCCGTAGGCGGCCGGCTCGATCATGTTCTGCCCGCCGCGCTTGTGCAGACTGCCGCCCACGAAGGCGATATCCGCGGTCCCCCACCACGCGCCCAGCTCTCCGACCGTATCGACCAAGAGCACGCGTGCCACCGAATTGGCGCCCTCGGCGGCCAGGCGGCTGCGGCGTCGCCAGGCGACGCCTGATGCGGCCAAAAGCGCCGCCACTTCCTCGAACCGCTCGGGGTGTCGCGGCACGAGGACCAGCCGCAATCGCGGCCAGCGCCCGCGGAGCTTTTCGAAAGCGGCCAGCGCCCGCGACTCCTCGGGGTGCTGCGTGCTGCCTGCCAAGAAGACGACGTCGTCGTCGGCAAAGGCGGCCACGCGGCGCAGGTCAACGGTCGTGGGGTTCGTTCGATCGGTCTGCGCACCGTCGAATTTCATCGAGCCGGTGACGTGGATGGCGCTTGTGCGGGCGCCCAGGGCCCGGAAGCGCTCGGCATATTCTTCGTTTTGCGCGGCGATCAAATCGAGACGGCCCATCAACCAGCGGGCGAGCAGGCGAACCCGCCGATAGCCGCGAAAGCTGTGCTCGCTCAGCCGGCCATTGACGACGGCCACGCGCGCCGCGGCCTCGTGCGCTGCGCGAATCAAATTGGGCCACAACTCGAGCTCGGCCAGCACCAGGCAGTCGGGCCGGATTCGCCGCATCGCGCGGCGGGTGGCCCAACTGAAATCCAAGGGACAGGCGAAGACCAGACAGTCAGGGTATTTTTTCTTGGCCAGCGTCAGTCCCGCCATGCTGGTCGCCGAGATGACGCATTCCCAATCGGGCCGGCGGCGGCGCATCTCGGCCAGAAGCGGCGCAAGCAGGTTCACCTCGCCGACGCTGACCGCGTGCAACCACAGGCATCGCCGCTGGCCCTGACGAACGGGCACTTGCCCCAGGAACTTGGCGGCGAGGCCTGCGCGGTATTTGCCCTTGCGCAAGCCCTCGTAAACTAACCACGGTGAAGCGAGAAGCAGAACGACGAGATACACGAGATTCAGCAGATACGGCACCGGGGCGTCCTTTCCCGTGCGATGACGTGCTTACCCGCGGCCGCTGGCGCCGGTCCGCATGCAGCAGTTCTTGAACTTCTTGCCGCTGCCGCACGGGCAAGGGTCGTTGCGGCCGACGCGCTGGCCACGGTTGCGAATGGGCTCGAGCTTGGCCGGCGCGTCCGATCCGTCGACGGCCGATTGCTGGTCGCTGGTCATCATGCCGGCTGGCGGCGAGTCGTGCACGGCCGTGCTCTCGGCCCACGCCGAGCCGACAAATCCCTCGTCGAGCTGCTCGACGCGAAAGATCAGATCGGTGACCCGCTCGCCCACCGAGTTCCACATCAGCTCGAAGGTCCGCATACCCTCCCGCTTGTACTCGACCTTGGGATCGACTTGGGCGTAGCCGCGCAGGCTGACGCTCGATCGCAGGTGGTCCATGGCCAGCAGGTGATCCTTCCAGGCGGAGTCCAATATCTGCAGCACCAAGAGCCGTTCCATGCGGCGGATCTCGGGGCGGAAGCGGTCCTCGACCGCGCCGGTGACCTTCTGCTCCAGCTCCTGCCGCTTCATCTCGCCGAGAAACTCCACCGACAGCTCTTCGTCCAGGCGCTCGCGCAGCCAGTGCGCGAGCGAAGCCAGCATGCCGTTGCCGCCGGTGGATGCGAGAACCGTCGCCTGCGGATCCGACGGTCCGTCGCCGAAGATCTTCACCACCTGCTCGTGAGCTTCCTGGAGGGCCTTATTGGCCTCGGCCTGGGCGCGCCGGCTGTGCTCGACCAGCATTTGCTGGATTTCGGCGCGCTCCATGTTGCGCAGGTCGTCGACCGACAGCTCGATGCCGAACCGCTGACGGGCCCAGGCGACCAGTTGCTCGCGGTCGTAGCGCTTCTGTCCCGACGCGTCGCGGGCGGTGAAATGGCTGAGCGCGCCCAGGACCGGGAATTCCGCTTCCTTCTGCTCGTACATTTGGCGTGCCCGCCCGCGCACGAGCTCCTCGAACGCGGCCGGTTCGAGCCCCGCGACCTCTTCGGCGGGGAGTTGGATGCCGAACTTGTAGTTCACCCAGCCGCAGGCCGTGCGGAGTCCAAAATCCGGCTCCAACAGGCGGGCGTGCGCCGACAGGTCCATCTCCTGGATTGCCGCGCGGGCTCTTTCGAGCAGCATTTCGGCCACGCCGTCGCGGCCGATCTTCTTAAGATCGCGGTCGCGTAGATTGAGTTTCCACCGAGTATTGGCGAACTTGGCCAACGCCTCCCAGTTCCATTCGTCCTTGTCTTCGACGTCCTCGGGCAGATTCTCTTCGAGCGCTTCGAGAATCTGACCCTCGGCCATCCGCTCGGCCTCTTCCTTGGCTCGCGCTTGCGCCGTCTCGAAGTCGAGGCCGCGGAAGTCGTTTGCTTCCAGCTCGACCCCCAGCTCGTCCCCGACGGCCTTGGCAAAGGTCGAGGCGCCGTAGTCCTTTTCGAGGAACTCGCGGAGATAGTCGCGGACCTGCCGGTCGATCATCTCCAGGATTTTGTGCTTGCAGTTGGCGCCGCCCAGGATTTCCTGCCGGAAGCCATAGACGCGTTTCCGCTGCTCGTCCATCACCTCGTCATATTCGAGCAGGTTCTTGCGGATGTCGAAGTTCTGCTCCTCGCGCTTCTTCTGCGCGCCCTCGATCCGCCGGCTGACCATGCGACTCTCGATCGCCTCTCCTTCCTGCATGCCCAGCCGGGTGAGCATGTTCTTCACCCATTCGCCGGCGAAGATGCGCATCAGGTCGTCTTCGAGCGAGAGGAAGAAGCGGCTGCTGCCGGGATCGCCTTGCCGGCCGCACCGGCCGCGCAACTGCAGATCGATGCGCCGCGCCTCGTGCCGCTCGCTGCCCAGGATGTGCAAGCCGCCGAGGCGCTTGACTTCTTCCCCCTCGGCCTTCATCCGCTCGCGTTCCTCGATTTCCTTGACGAGCTTGCTCCACTCGTCGTGCGGGACGTCGAGCCGCGTCTCGTACTTGTTCTGGAGCAAAGCCCAGGCCATCGTTTCGGGATTGCCGCCGAGGACGATGTCGGTACCGCGGCCGGCCATGTTGGTGGCGATGGTGACGGAGTTCTTGCGGCCGGCCTGGGCGACGATTTCGGCCTCGCGCTCGTGGTGCTTGGCGTTGAGCACCTCGTGCTTGACGCCCCGCCGATTGAGCATGCCGCTGAGCCTTTCGCTCTTTTCGATCGACACGGTGCCGACCAGGATGGGCCGGCCGCGGCGATGAATGGCCGCGATCCTGTCGCGGGCAATCCACTCGCGCTGGCGGTCGTCCTTCCGCTCTAACTCGACGCGGTCGTCTTGTTCCTTCGTGATCGTTCCCACTAGTTCCGTGCGGTCCGTCAGCTCCAGCACGTCCCAGCGGTGCAGCCGCTCGATCTCGTCGACGATGGCGTCGTACTTTTCCCGCTCGGTGCGATAGATCACGTCGGGATAGTTGGTACGGCACAGATCCTTGTTGGTCGGGATGGCTATCACGTCCAAATTGTAGATCTTCCAGAATTCCGAGGCCTCGGTCATGGCCGTGCCGGTCATGCCGCTGATCTTCTTGTAGAGCTTGAAGAAGTTTTGCAGCGTGATCGTGGCGTACGTTTGCGTTTCCTCCTTGACGCGCACGCCTTCCTTGGCCTCGACGGCCTGGTGCAACCCGTCGCTCCATTGCCGGCCCGGCATCAAGCGGCCGGTGAACTCGTCGACGATGATCACCTCGTCCCCTTGCACGACGTAGTTGACGTCGAGCTTGTAAAGGTGATGCGCCTTGAGCGAGTTATCGATCAGATGCGGCCAGTCCATGTTGCCGGCCGTGTAGAAGCTCTCGACGCCGGCCAGCCGCTCGGCCTCGCGAACTCCCTCGTCGGTCAGATAGGCCGTGTGCTCCTTCTCCTTGACCTCGAAGTGCACGTCCTTCTTCAACTGCCGGGCGATCCTGTCGGCCTTGGAATAGCGCGTCACGTCGTCGTGGGCCGGACCGGAAATGATCAGCGGCGTCCGCGCCTCGTCGATCAGGATGTTGTCGACCTCGTCGATAATGGCGTAGTGCAGTCGCCGCTGGCACTGCTGCTGGCCCTTGGGGTAGTGATCGTCCCCCCAGGCCGCCGGTTTCATGTTGTCGCGCAGGTAGTCGAAGCCGAACTCGTTGTTCGTGCCGTAGGTGATGTCGCAGTCGTACGCCTTTTGCTTCGCGTCGGCGTCCATGCCCGCGTAGATGGCCCCCACGGTCAGCCCCAGGTTGATATATAGGGGGCCCATCCATTCCATGTCGCGGCGGGCCAGGTAGCTGTTGACGGTGACGACGTGGACGCCCTTGCCCTCCAGGGCGTTGAGATACGCGGGCAAGGTGGCGACGAGCGTCTTGCCTTCGCCGGTGACCATCTCGGCGATGGCGCCCGAATGGAGGACCATGCCGCCAAAGAGCTGCACGTCGTAGTGGCGCATGCTCAACCAGCGGCGTCCTGCCTCGCGGCAGAGGGCAAAGGCCTCGACCAGCAAGTCGTCCAGCGTCTCGCCGGCGGCCAGGCGCCGGCGGAACTCGGCCGTCTGGGCCTTGAGCTCATCGTCGCTCATGGCCTGGTACTTGGGCTCAAGCGCGTTGATGGCGTCGACTTTCGGCTGTAAACGCTTGATATATCGGGCGTTGGAGGAGCCGAACAGCGACGTGAGAGAGCGTTCGAACGCCCTTCCCAGGCTGCCGAAGACCAAGCCGATGATTTCCCAGATTCGTTCGAGGACTTGCATAGCCGAGAGTGGGCGCAAAGCACTGCGCCGTTTGAAGATTGTTGGCAAAGCGGCAGCTCACGAGGCGGCCGCCGTAAAACACTAGAGATTGCGCAAGCTTTTCCAGCGACGAAGTTTATAGCTTATTCTACGGGGGGTCAAGAACGCTTGTTCGGCCCGTTTGGGGTGGGCGGCGGTTGCGCCAGGCTGCTAAGCCCGAAGGCCATTTGGCCAACAATCGGCCGAGCGCCAGGCTGTTTCCGTACTGCCGGCTGCTCTCAGCTCCAGCGGAACAGCCGCAGGGCCACCAGGAACGACACACCCCCCCAGGCCGCCAGGGCGGCCACGTTGCCGGCCTGGCCCACGAGCGATGAGCCCTCGAGCATCACGCCCCGTAGCGCCTCGATCAGTTGCGTCAGCGGCAGGGCGTGGATGAACGGCTGCGCCACCTCGGGAAACCGTTCGGACGAGAAGAAGATGCCCGACAGAATCCACATCGGCAGCATGACCAGGTTCATCAAGCCCGATACCGCCTCAAGTGTCTTGGCGCGGCTAGCGACCAACAGGCCGATCCCCGCGAAGCTAAATGCGCCCAACAGAATCAGCACGATCACCGATAGCACGCTGCCCTGGTTTTGAACGCCAAAGGCCAGCCGCGCGAAGACCAACAGCACGACCACCTCGGGCACCATGAACAACAAACGGCTGGTCATCACCCCGGCCAGAAAGTGGCTTTTGCGCATGGGCGTGGCCAGCAGCCGCTTGAGCAGCTTGCGGATGCGCATTTCGACGGTGACAAAGCCGACGCCCCACAGGCCGCCCGCCATCAGGCTCATGCCCAACAGGCCAGGAACCAGGAAGTCGATATAGCGTCCGCCGGGCTCGGCCATTTCGCGTTCGGCGGTCGGCACGGGATCGGTGCGGCCGGCGGCCCGCTGCAACGCGTCGTCGACGGAGTTGCGCGCAAGCATGCTCTCCGGGCGGCCACGGTCGAACCAGTAATCATATTTCGGCTGCGACTCGGAGCCAGGAATCACCACCATATCGGTACGCCCCATGCGCAGCCGCAACCGGCACTCTTCCAGGTCGCCTTGGTGGATGACAAACCGCTCGTCCTCGGCAAGCGCTTTGACGACCGCTTCCGCGCCCGGGCGGGACTGCACATCGACCGTGATCGGACGATCGGGTTGGCTGCGAAACGCGATCCCCAGCGCCACCACCATCAACATCGGGAAGCCGTAGGCCCAGAACACGGCCTCCGGCTCGCGATAGAACTCACGCACGCGCGATAGCACGATCTGCACGAGCGGATGGCGGGCGAGTGGACGACGGTTAGTTTCGGCCGCGCGCTTCATGGGGGCGCGTCCTCCTCGTTCAAGTGCCGGCCGGCCAACTGCACGAAGACGTCCTCCAGACTGGCGTGGCGCGTGGTGAGATTCGCCAGCTCGAGGCCCCGCGCCGACAGCTCGGCCAAGAGCGCCGGCAGCGCGACGTGCGGCTCGGCCACGGAAAGACTGTAGTGATCGGCTTCACACCGGGCCGATTGCACGGCCGGCAGCGCGGCGAACTGAGACGGCGCGACCGACGGAGCCCTTCCGTCGCCGGCAAGCGCGAAATCGATGACGTGCTCGCCGCCGAGCGTGGCGATCAGCTCGCGCGGCGTGCCCAACGCGATGACTTTGCCGGCATCGACGATGGCCACGCGGTCGCACAGGCGTTCGGCTTCGTCCATGTAGTGGGTCGTCAAAAGCACGGTCCGCCCGCGTCGGCGGAAATCGCGGATAATCTCCCACAGTTCGCGCCGCGATTGCGGGTCGAGGCCGGTGGTCGGCTCATCCAAAAACAGGAGTTGCGGGTCGCCGACTAGCGCGCAGGCGACGGCCAGGCGTTGCCGCTGCCCGCCCGACAGCTTGACGACCCACGTGCCGCTCTTGTCTTGGAGCGACACGAAGCGAAGGACCTCTTCGGGTTCGAGGCCCTGATTGTAGAAGCTGCGGAATAGTTCCAGCGTTTCACCGACGGAAAGCTTGTCGGCCAGCTTGGTTTCTTGCAGCGAGATGCCAATCCGCTGCTTGATCCGCTGGTCGTCGCGTCCCCAACGCATGCCCAGGACTTCCACGTCGCCGCTGGTGGCCGTGAGCAGTCCTTCCAGGATTTCGATCGTCGTGGTCTTGCCCGCCCCGTTGGGGCCCAGCAGGCCGAAGCATTCTCCTTCTTCGACGGCGAGGTCCAAGCCACGCACCGCGTCGACGGGCGGCCGGCCTTCGTAGCGCTTGAACAGGTTGGCGCAGCGGATAGCAAGCGGCATGGGCGATCAATCGGGATGGAGACAGCTACGGGGCGAGCCGCGTCATGAATTCGTTTCGAGTCACTGGCGAAGCCAGTGGCGCGAGGAGACCTGCAAAGTCCGGGGTCTGGCTCATTTTTCGGCACATGCGGTTCTCGATTCTTCCGACGGACTTTCCGCCGACAAATGTGCCTGACCCCCCTCTCCCAGGACTTTGCAGTTCTCCTGCCAGTGGCGCGAGATCTCTTCGGAGCAATGGCCGCGCTCGCTTACAATCTCAAGTTATTTCGACGCGCGGGCCACTCGCTCCGCGTCGCGCATCGCGCGGAGCAGATTCTCGCCCAGGATCTTGCGGACCTCGTCCGGCGAGCGTCCCCGGTTCAATAGCTCCTGCGTGATGTACGGGTAGCAAGAAACGTCCTCCAGTTGCGCCGGGAGCTTCGTCACGCCGTCGTAGTCCGATCCCAGGCCGACGTGGTCGACGCCGGCCACCTTGATGATGTGATCGATGTGGTCGACGAGCGTGTGCACGGTGCCCGCGGGCAGCTTCTCCTGCTCGCGCGAGTTGCGCAGCAGCTTCATCGCGTCATCCTCGGCGTCGTCGGTCCGCAGCTTGCGCCGCTCGATCCGCGCGGCGACCAGCCGCGCGCCCACCTCGGCCCGCTCAGGGACAATGAAACCCGAATAGAAGTTCACCATGATCACGCCGCCGTTTTTGGCCACTTCTCGGAGCACGTCGTCGGGCACGTTGCGAGGATGCCCGGCGACGGCAAACGCGGATGAGTGCGAGGCGATGACCGGCGCCCGGGCGACGCGCAGCGTGGCATGCATCGCTTCGGCCGAGATGTGGGAGATGTCGACCAACATGCCCAGCGAGTTCATCGTCCGCACGACCTCCTCTCCGAACGCCGACAGGCCGCCGGCCCGCGGCGCGTCGGTGGCCGAGTCGACCCAATCGAGCGAGTCGGTGTGGGCCAGGGTCATGTAGCGGGCGCCCAGGCCGTGCAGCCGGCGCAGCGACTCGAGCGAATTCTCGATGGCGTGTCCGCCTTCGACCCCGATCAGCGCGGCGATCTTGCCGGCACCGTGGATCCGCTCGATGTCGTCGGCCGTGTAGGCCATTTCCAGGTCATCGGGATAGCGGGCCACCAGGCGGCGGATGAGATCGATCTGCTCGAGGGTGACCTTGGCCGCCTCCCCCTTGCGGATCGTCTCGACCGGCGCGTAGGCGCTCCAGAATTGTGCGCCGACGCCCCCCTTGCGCAGCCGCGGCAGGTCCGTATCGAGCATCGGCTGCGGCTGCGAAACGTCGAACTTATCGAAGCCCGAATCCCCCTTGGTGCGCAGTTGCCAGGGCAGGTCATTATGGCCGTCGACCAGGAGCGCCTGGCGGTGCAAGGCCAGCGCCACGTCGGTCAGCACTACCTTGGGACGCTGCTCGGCCTGGCCCGGCTGTGGCGGCGTCTCGTCAGACCTGCCGGGCCGGGTCGCGGTGGCCAACAATGCGGCACTGGCGAAGACCCACGAGAATCGGCACATCGGAGGCGGCTCCGGTCTGGGACTGAATGGAGATCGGTGCATTCTCACCCGGGGGCCAATGCTCGGCAAGCGGCGCGGAATCGTACCCGACGCGCGCAAAAAAAAGCCCCGTGCAGGACGGGGCGGAGGTCGGCTCATTTCTTGCGACCGTGGCTCGTGCCGCGGCCAAATCGACTCATCAACCGCTGCGCTTGCGACGCGCCCGGAAGGCGATCAGACCGACAAAACCGAGGCCGGCCAGCACAACGGTCGACGGTTCGGGTATGCCGGGCACGGTGCCGCTGAGACCTTCGATGCGGAGGCCAGAGGCGCCAGGCGCCGAATTGATGACGGCGAAGTCGAGATGATTCACGCCGGCCACGAAGTTGGCCGTCGACGGAATCGAAAACGAGGTCAGTGAACCCGGACCGGTCACGTTCGTGGTGAAAGGCACATACGTGCCGTTCAGCAGGATCAGACCGATGTCGTCAACCGCCCAATCGCCCGTGATCGCGGCTTGGGTAAAGTCAAAGCCGGTCAAATCGAACGACAAGCGGTAGATGTAGGTGCCGGCGGCCAGTGTTTGCTCGACTCCCAACGAGCTGCGCGCCGAGATCCATTTGCTGGTCGACGAGTTGGCGACCCACGTCCCCGGCAAAGGGGCGTTCACGACCAGGGCATTCGGCCCGGGGAATGACGGGTCGTCGCTGGAGATCAGAGTGTAGTGCGGATCGACCGATCCATCGGGCAAGACATTGCCGCCCGCGTCGACGCCCGTGTTAAAGAGACCAGGGATTGCATCAGCGCTGGCACTCGTGGCCACGCCGACCAATACGACGGCCAGGGCGATAGCCCCCAGCCGATGAAGCCTCAAAGCCGCCATGCAGGGCAAAGTTGTAACTCTCACAGGAGAACCTTTCGCTAGTGGAAAACCGGTTGACAACCAGAGTTGGTTTGCAAGGGAACTCTTTGTCGGTTTTCACTAGCTCTCCTGAGAGTTGTCGGCCCGAACGCTGCTTCTCGTGTTCCGAACGCCGTTTTACGTTGATCGATTTGCGAAGGTTGGTCGATGTACTACGCCGCTATTTCAAAATGTCGGTCGATGGTGCACACAGCCGATGGTGAACACAGCGGGGCGGCGTATCTGTTCTCGCGCGGCGCAAAGCGACGCGAACGCAAAGAGACGGAACAGAACGCCAAAAAAGAAATCCCACGGGAACGCCTCGCTAGTGACTAAACCGAACGACAAAAAGAGTCAGGTAAGAAACTCTTGGTCGGTTATCACTAGCTTTTCCGTGGGACAATGTGCGCGCACAATGCGCTCAATCGACTCTCGCGATTTTAGATAGTGCCTCCCGGCCCGTCAACGAAAAAATCAGGCAAAAGTGCCGATTCGGAGAATTTGCCCCGTGGTGGCACGCAAGCATTTACAGGTAAACAAGTTGTCGCCGTTCGAGCGACCCACAAATTGGGTCTCCCGGCGCCAATCCCGGGGAATTTGCCTCGTCCTGGCCTGAACCGGGGCTTTGATGTTCCCGGCCACCGTCTCCCGAGGCCTCCTAGCGTGCCCGCGAGACCTCGACGTACAGCACGCCGTATTTTCCTTGTGGGCCTTCGACGGACGGTTCCAGTTCGATCGGGCCGACCGGCCAGTTGACCGCGTCGAAGCGCACCGACTGCGTGCCTGGCGCAAGCGTTTTTTCGATCGCATGATCGCCCCAGGCCAGCCGCGCCTTGGCGCCGGCTGGCGCCGCGTCGATTGTCAGCGTGACGTCGTAGTTTCCGGCTTCCATGACGTTCACGTCCCAATGCCCGACGTTGGCCTTATCCCATCCGGCCTTGGGTCCTCGCCAGTCCTGGCGCGTGAGCACAACGGGGTCCTCGTGGCGGCTTCCGATCGCGATCCGCGGCGGCGCGAATCCGCGCGTAGCGCTTACGTCGCGGAACCAAGCCTCGTACGCGCGCCGCATGTGGTCGACGACGTCGGGCCGTTGCGCGGCCAGATCGTGCATCTCGTAAGGGTCATCGACCACGTCAAAGAGTTCAAACCGCGGCTCTTCGGAAAAGGGCTTTCCCTCCGTGCCCAGCGATTGCACGATCTTGTAGCGCTTGCCTCGCGCAGCGCAGGCCCGATTCAACTCCGGCGTGTCTCCTCGATGCCATTGAAAGAACAAAGTCCGGTCGGGAAGCTCCTCGGCTTCGCCGTTCAACAACTTCACCAGGCTCACGCCATCGAAGCGCGCGCCGCCCGGCCGTGGCACGCCGCACGCCTCCAAAAGCGTCGGCGCCAAGTCGATGTGCGCTGCCGCCGCCGCCACCTTCCGGCCGGCCGTCCACTTGCCGGGCCATCGCACCAGGCACGCCACGCGGATTCCGCCTTCGTAGCACAGCCCTTTGCGGCCGCGCAGGCCCGCGTTGTAGCGCTGCTGGGGAGGGCCGTTGTCGGTGAGAAAGATCACGATCGTGTCGCGCGCGACCCCCTGCGCGTCGAGCTTTGCCAATAGTCGACCGACGTTGTCGTCGATGTTGGTCACCATGCCGTACACGCGGGCCGTTTCCCGCTCGAGTCCGTCCTTCGGTGGATTGCCCACCGCCGGGAACGCGGCCGGCGAGAGATCCTGTTCTTGGTACCGGCGCAAGTAGTCGTCCGGCACTTCGTAGGGAGAGTGTGGGCAGTTGAACGCCAGGTACGCGAAGAACGGTTGGTCGGGCTTCTCGCCAACGAAGCGGATCGCCGCATCGGTGAAGATGTCGCTGCAATAGCCCTTGGCCGGCTCGCTACGGCCGTTGTGATCGAGCACGGGATCGAAATAGTGGTTCCCAGGCGGATCGGCCGGCTGACCGATGCCGCCGCCGCGGTGTACGAGCGATTCACCGAAACCTTGGTCGATCGACCGCAACGGATAGTTGTCCCCCAAGTGCCATTTGCCGAAGATGCCGGTGCGGTAGCCGGCGTCACGGAACATCTCGGCCAACGTCACCTCATCGGGGGACATCATCGACCGGCCGAGGTACGTATCGACCACGCCGGTGCGGTAGTTATATCGGCCCGTCAGCAGGCTCGACCGCGTGGGCGAGCAGACGGGCGACACATAGAAATGCGTCAGCTCGACGCTCTCGCCGGCCAGCTTGTCGATGTGCGGCGTCTTGATGACCGGGTTGCCGTGAAACCCCAGGTCGCCAAAGCCCTGATCGTCGGTGATGATCAAAAGGACATTCGGCGCTCGCTCGGCGGCCCGGCTCAAACCGGCCCACGGAAGCGCCAGAATCGCGGAAACCGCCGCCGCAATGAGCCTTGGGACCCTTGCCACTTGCACGTTTTTCTCTCGATGGGTGAGTGCCGGATGTCGCGGACCCCAGCGCGAGTCCGAGCACGTCCGACATCTTACCCTGCCAAAAGCGGCGGGTGTTGGAAGTAAAACTTTCTTTCGGCCAACCGTGCGCCCTCGACGTGTAATAGAGTAAATCGCATGGACCAGCCGCTCGACACAAGCGACCACGAGCTGATGCGCCGCTGCCGCAACGGCGACGCATGGGCGTTCGAGGCACTGGTGCGGCGCTGGCAGGCCCCCGTCGGCCGTATGGTCAGCCATTTGCTGGGGCCAGCCGCCGAGGTCGACGACCTGTGCCAGGAGGTGTTCGTGCGGATTTTGCGGGCCCGCGAGCGGTACCGGCCTAGCCACTCGTTCTCGACGTGGCTGTACCGGATCACGCTGAACGTGGCCCGCGACAGCCGGCGGCGGCAAGAGCGGCGGCCGAGCCAGTCCTTGGTGTCGCACGACGCGAGGTCGCCGGCGCCGACCCCGGCCGAGGCGCTGGCTCGTGACGAACTGGCCGACACCGTCGCAGCGGCCGTGGCGGCATTGCCTGATGAGCTGCGCGAGGTGTTGGTGCTGAAACATTTCGGGAGGTTGTCGTTCAGTGAGGTGGCGCTAGCGACGGGCTTGCCGCTGTCGACTGCGAAGTCACGGGTGCAGGCAGCCCTAAAACAACTGCGCGGCGAGCTGCGCCGGCGCGGCATCACCGATGGGGAGTGATCCGATTATGCGTTGCGAAGAACTTGCCGATCTGTTGCTGCCGCTGGCCTACGACGAGCTGGATGGCGCGACGGCCGAGCGCTGTCGCCGGCATCTGGCGGGCTGTGAGGCGTGCCGCGCCGAACTGGCCGCAATCGAAGAAACGCGGCGATTACTGGACCAAGTCCCCAAGCGGCAGACGCAGGTCGATCTGGCCGCGGTGTGCCTGCGACTGGCGCGCGAGCAGCGGCACCAGCGGCTCATGTTGCGCTACGGCTTGGTCGGTGCGGCGGCCGCCGCGATGGTCGCGGCGCTTCTCGGCGTCAGGCTGCTGTCGGTCGACATCGAGCCAGGCCGCATGGTCGTCGCCTGGCACGAAGTGGAGAGGCCAGCCACGACCGTGGACCATGATCGGGCAATTGTCGGGCGCGATACAGACGCACGTCCTACCCAAGTTGTGGAACAGGAGCGCGGGCAAAGTCATCCAGACCTCGCCGTGGAATCTCCTCTAGTGGCCCGCGCCCGCGCCGCACAGACGTGGCCGGGGCGGCGCGATTACCTGGCGGTCCGTGACACGGCCTTGCGGTGGGGCCTCGACGCATTGCCGGTCGTGACGCCCGCTGACAACAGCACGTCACCCACTCGATCCAGCACATATTCCGCCTTGCGGCATGAGTTTTTGGACGAGCCGCAATCGCCACCGGACGCGGAGGCTCCGGGAGCGTGATGTCGCGGCCAGCGCGGTCCTTTGATCTTAGAACCGATCTGCCTTGGGAGAATCGGCAATGCGGCCCGTAGATATGCGAATAAACCGGTGGGTACGGCTCGGCGGGAACCTCGCCCTCCCGATCGCTATGGCAGCGGTGGGGCTCATCCTTCTTGCACGCCAGGCGCCGGCCCAAACCGCGGCCGCCAGCGCGGCAGACGGGCGGACCGAGGCGTCCGAGGGCGCCACTCCGCTGACGAAGTTCGACATACCCGCGCGCGGCGAACCCTCGCCGGCCCTGAAATACCGCCTGCTCCCCTCCTTCCTCGAGCTCCGGCCAGGCAACGCGGCCGTGGTCTACACCAAGATCACCGGCGGATTGGAATTCCGCAATTCGAAAGAGTGGGGCGACATCGACGAGAAGATCTCCGATTGGATGAGCGCCCCCTTGGACCAGATTCCACGCGAAGAGGCCCGCAAGGCACTGGACCATTACTCCTACCACTTGGACCAGGTCGCGGCCGCGGCGCGCATGGAGACGTGCGATTGGCAGTTGCCGATCCGCGACGAGCGACCGTGGGCCATTCGCCTGCCCGAAGTGCAGAGCGCGCGGACGATCGCTCGCGCGGTCGCCCTGCGGGCGCGGCTGGAAATCGCGGAAGGCAAGTACGACGACGCGCTGCGGACATTGCAGACCGGTTTCGCGCTCGGACGGCACGTAGCGCAAGGCCGGACGCTGATCAACGGGCTGGTGGGAGTTGCCATCTGCGCAATCATGTTCGAGCAGGTCGAGACGCTGATCCGTCAGCCCGACGCACCGAATTTGTACTGGGCGATCATGGCCATGCCGCGGCCATTGATCGATCTGCGGCCGGGCTACGACGCCGAGATGCACTTCGTGGATTTCGCCTTTCCCAAGCTGCAAGACCCAGCCGCCGCGCGATTCTCCGCCGAGGAGTGGCGCGAGATGCTGGACAAAATCGGAAATATCCTCGCCGAGTTGGGTGAGCCGCCGGGACGGCCCGATGCGCTGGTTGGCCCGGCCTTGGCCGTGAAGGTGTATCCGCAAGCCAAAGCGCGGCTGATCGCTTCGGGCCGGCCCGCCGACGAGGTCGAGCGGATGCCCGTCGCACAGGTAGTGGTCCTTTCGATCATGGAGGACTACCGGCGCGTACACGACGAAGTCTTCAAATGGATGTTTGTTCCGTTCTGGCAGCGGCAGCCGGGGGAAGAGGCGGCCGAGGAAGCGATACGGCACGCCCGAGACAACATGGAGGGCTTTCCGCTCATCGAGGTGTTGCCGGCGGCCCGCGCCGCGTCAATGGCGCAGGCGCGGATCGAGCGGCGGGTGGCCGCGCTGGCGGCAGTCGAGGCAATCCGAATCTATGCCGCGGGCCACGGTGGCAAGGTCCCGGCCAGGCTCACTGACATCACCGAGGCGCCGGTGATGATCGACCCGGTGACCGGCCAGCCGTTTGGTTACTCGGCCGTGGAACGCACGGCCACCATCACCGCCCCCGCGCCGGCGGGAATGGACCGGCAGTACCACGCCATCCACTACGAAGTGACGATCAAACCATGAACTGGCGTTCGGGAGGGCGAAGCTCCCGCTGAGCCGTAAGAGCAGTAAGACAATCCACGATTGCGTCGGCTCGGCGGGAACCTCGCCCTCCCGACCTGCCACGCAGAGATTGACGAGGAATTTCCCATGCGATTGCTTCGGACCGCTTCATGTTTTGCCCTGATTCTCATGGCGGCCGCCGGCACCCGCGCCCAGGAGTTCGACCCGGCCCGGCTGGCGGCCGCGGTGGCGCCTTTTGTCGATGCGCAAACCGTGGTCGTCGCTCACGTTGACTTGCGGTCGTTCGACGCCGCGAGCGTTGTGCCGCGCATCGCCGAGGTCATGCGCTTGTCGGATGCGGACCGCCAATGGGCGCATAAGGACTTGCTGGAAGGAATTAAGCGGCTGAAGGACGCCGGGGCCCGCGACGTGTTCGCGCTGGTCAATGTCGCCGACGTGCCCAAGGCGCCTGTGGTGATCGTCGTTCCGCTAGGGCCGGACGCAAACGCGGACGCGATTGCAGAAGGCCTGCGGCCAGGCTCCGATCAACCGGCGGTTCGCCTCAACAATGCGATTGTCGCGGGGTTTGCCCCGGCCATCGAGCGCACGAAGTCGATGCGGCCGGCCGCACGGCCGGAAATCGCGGCGGCGTTCCAAGCTGCGGGCAACGGTGCGGCACAATTGCTCTTCGTCCCCTCGACCGATGCCCGCCGTGCGGTCGAAGAGACGTTGCCCTCACTGCCCGCAGAGGTCGGCGGAGGCCCGACGAAAGCCTTCACGCAGGGGATCGTGTGGGCGGCGGCGAGCGCTCAATTGCCACCGAAGAAACTGTCTCTGCGGGTCGTCATTCAATCGGCCAACGCCGAGGCCGCGCGGGCGTTCGAGCACGAGCTGTCGGCCCTGTTCGCCGCTCTTGGCCGGGAGCCGAGCGTTCGCGAGCTCGTGCCCAAGTTCGACGAGCTGGCGAAGCTGCTCGCGCCGAAGGTGTCGGGCGATCGCCTGACGGTCGACTTGAATGAGGAAAATGGCGGCGCTGCAGCGCTGGGATCACTTCTCCTGCCACCGGTGCAAGCGGCCCAGACCGCATCCCGCCGCGCGCGGTCGACGAACAACCTGAAGCAACTCGGGCTGGCGATGCACAACTATCTTTCCTCACAGAGGACATTCCCGCCTCGCTCAAGTTATGCGGCCGATGGCAAGCCGCTCTTGAGTTGGCGCGTGCACTTGCTGCCGTACCTGGAATCCGGAGACGCCGGCGCAACGCTGTACAAGGAGTTCAAGCTCGACGAGCCGTGGGACAGCGAGCACAACCGTAAGCTGATCGAACGGATGCCGGCCGTGTATCGCAGCCCGCTTTCATCTGCCGCGGCCGGCAAGACGACGTACGTGGCGCCGGTGTACCCGGCCGCCATCTTCGGGGCGAAAGAGCCGCTCCAGATCAAGCAAGTCACCGACGGGTTGAGCAACACGATCATGCTCGTCGAGGCGGACGACGACCACGCCGTCGTGTGGACTAAGCCCGATGATATCCAGATCGACGCGGCGAACCCGGCCAAGGGGCTAGTGAACGGGCGAACGCACGGCCTGTTGGTCCTGATCGCCGATGGCAGCGTCCGGTTCATCGGCGAGAGAATCGGCCAACGCGCGCTCAAGGCGCTGTTGACGGCCGACCAAGGCGAGGTGCTCGACGCGAAGGACGTGCCGTAGCACCGCCTTCATTCGGAATGTCGAGGTTTCGCGAGCGTCAGAGCAAGCGCGAATGAGAGCCGTACTTGCGCGGGTGGGCGGCTGGGACGTATGACGTCTCCGTTAGCCTAGCCCGCCATCGAGAACAGGCAGCTTAGGGCCAATTGCTCGACGGCCAGCAGGATCACCGCGGCCACGGCCACGTTCGTCAACTGGTTGATGGCGGTCAATGTTTCGCTCTTCATGGGTTGCTCCTCTTTCTGTTGGTGTATGCCTACGGTTGCTAGCGCGGGCGCTGGCCAGTTGTTACGGCCGCCTGCGGCAAAGCCCCGGAGCAGCCTGCCGGGGCCAACTCGCCGCCGCCACGCGGGCGGCGGTCGCCCCTCTTGAGGTACTTGCGGCGCACGGACTTGTGACGCGCTGCGGAGCTCGGGTAGGCGGGTTTTGCGGGTTCTACTACAATCCGCCCCCGCCGTGGGGGCGACCCTGTCACGTCCTGCCGCCTTTTCGGCGGGTTTCAGCGGGCCGCACATCAACACCCTCTTGGAGCGCGCCTTGGCCGCTACCTCGCCGTCGTCGGGCTCTCACGCCTTGGGCGCCCACGTTCTGCGCGGACTGGCCGGGCTCGTCCTGGTCGCGGTCATGGCCGATGCGCCTCGCGCGGCGGCGCAAGATCCGAGCGCGCCGCAGCCCGCACAGGCAGGATTGTCCGTCGACAAGGTCCAAGAGCGGATCAAGCGGATCGAGGAGTCCACGGAGCTGGACGCGGGACTGAAGCCCAAGGTGTTGGACGTCTACAAGCAGGCGCTCGATCAGCTCAACACGGCGGAAGCCTGGAAGGCCAAGGCCGCGGCGACGCAAGCCGCGCGGGCGCGCGATCCCGAGGAGCTTCAAAAGCTCAAGCGCCAATTGGAGGCGGCCGCTTCGGAGCCGGCCGAAGCGACGCTCGACGTGCCAGCCAGCGCCTCGTTGACGCAGCTCGAGCAGAACGTCGCCGATGCGGAGCAGAAGCTCAAAGCGGCGCAGCAAAATCTCGCTGCGACCGAGGCCGAGCCCAAGCGCCGCCGCGGCGAGCTGCCGCAGCTCGTGGCCGCCGCCCAGCAACGTTTGAAGGAAGTGACCGACGAATTGGCCACCCTGCCCGAGGCTGGCGACTCGCTCGACCCCGCCGAAGCGCGGCGCGCTTTCTTGTCGGCGGTCAAGCGGGCCGTCGAGCAGGAACTGACGGCCTACGACGCCGAACGCCTGCGGGTCGAGGCCAACGCCGATCTCATCACGGCCCGCCAGGACGCGGCCGCCCTGAGCGTGCGTCAGGCCGAGGCAGCCGCCAAGCAGTGGCGCGAGCTGCTGAACGTGCGGCGAAAGCAGGAGGCCGTCAAGCAGGCCGAGGAAGCGCGGTGGGCCTTGTGGGCGGCGCTACCGGAGCTCAAAGCGCTGGCCGAAAAGAACGCCGAGCTGACCGAGCAACAAAACGGCCCCGATGGTTTTCCCGCCAAGATCGCGGCCACGACCAAGGAAATCGAGGATCTCAACAACGAGCTGGCCGCGTTGCGCGGGCAGTTCACTCGCGTCCGCGACAAGATCGCCGCCGCTGGCCTGACCGACGAGATCGGCCTGTTGCTGCAAAAGCACCAGGCCGACCTTCCGGACTTGCGCTGGCACCGGCAGCGGATCCGCGTGCGGCAGGCCGAGATCGCGCGGGTGCGGGCCAAGCTGATCGAGCTGGAGGACCAGCGGGCCGACCTGGCCGATCTCGAGCCGCACGTTCGCAGGGTCATGGCCACGGTCGATCCGAGTTTTCCGCCAGAGCAGCGCCATGGAATCGAGCAGGCGCTGCGCGAGCTGCTCAAGGCCCGGCAAGGCTACCTGACCTCCCAAATCGACGACGCCAATACGTATATCAACAATCTGGCGATCGACCTCGCGCCGGCCGAACGGGCACTCGTCGCGGAAGTCGAGGACTATGCGCATTTCATCAACGAGCGGATCCTGTGGGTCCGCAGCGCGCCGGCGATCAGCGTCGCCGACTGGCAGCGCGCGGCCGACGGCCTGGCACGGCTGGCGGACTCCCATCAGTGGCAGGATGTGCTGCGAGAGCTAACGCGCGACGCGCGCGACAATCCCGGCCTGTACATGGCCGCCGCGGCGGCGCTCGTGCCGCTGGTGTTCTCACACCGGAGGCTACGGCGGCGGATCGGGTCGATCGATCAGCAAACTTCGCAGGCTTACGCGGCCGACATCCGGCCGACGATTGAAGTCCTTCTGCTAACGCTGCTGATCGCAATTCCGTGGCCGGCGGTGGTCGGATTCACGGCCTGGCGGATGGCCGCGCCCGCGACCGCAAGTTTGTACGCTCAGAACCTGGCCCACGGCCTGCGGATCACGGCCGTTCTCTTTCTGTCGACCGAGCTGGTGCGCCAAGTGTGCCGGCGCAAAGGACTAGGCGAAACCCATTTCGGATGGCATCCAGAAGCGCTCGCGCGCGTGCGCGGCAACCTGCGGTGGGTCATGCTCTTGGGCCTGCCGCTGGGATTCATCGTGGCCGTGGTCGAATCGCCGGAAGTCGAGCTGCACCGCTCGCCGCTGGGCCGTTTGGCATTCGTCGTGGGCCTGTCGCTGTTGGCGGTTTTCGCGCATCGGGTGCTGCACCCAAGACGCGGCGTGCTGGCGTCGCTGGCGCAGCGTGAGGACCTTGGCCGCCTATGGCGTCAACCGCACGCCTGGCACCTGGCCGCGACGAGCGGACCGCTCATCCTGGCGGCCATCGCTGCGCTGGGCTACTTCTACACGGCCCTCGAACTGACGTGGCGGCTGCAAGCGACCGCCTGGCTGGTGCTCAGTCTGCTATTGGTTCAGGCCATCGCCTTGCGCTGGTTGTTGGTCGCCCGGCGAAAACTGGCCATCCAGCAAGCCCGCGAGCGGCGCGCCGCGGCCGTCGCGCTCGCTCAACAACAGGACCCCGCGGCGGGCGAGCCGGCCGCCGCGGCGGCCAAGCCGGTCGACCTGGTGACGATCGATCGTCAAACGCGCCGGCTGTTGCGCAGCTTCGTGGCCGTGGGCGCGGTGCTCGGCTGCTGGCTGATCTGGATCGACGTGCTGCCGGCGCTCGAGATTTTCAATCACTGGAAACTCTGGCCGTACAGCACCGAGGTCCGCGAGACAATCGCCACGGCGAGCGGGCAGCAGACCACGCGCACGACCGCGACCGACTGGATCACGCTCGGCGACGCGGTTCTCGCCGGCGTGATCTTTGTGCTAACGATCATTGCCGGTCGCAATCTGCCGGGCCTTCTGGAAATCGCCTTCTTGCAGCGGCTGCCGCTCGATCCCGGCGGACGCTATGCGATCACGACCGTGTCGCGGTATTTGATCACGCTGGTCGGCCTGGTGCTCGCGTTCTGGATGCTCGGCATCGGATGGGCGAACGTGCAATGGCTCGCGGCCGCCATGACGGTGGGATTGGGGTTCGGCCTGCAGGAGATTTTCGCCAACCTGGTCTCGGGCCTGATTATCCTCTTCGAGCGGCCGCTCCGCGTCGGCGACACGGTCACCGTCGGCGGGATCAGCGGCACCGTCACGCGGATCCGCATCCGCGCCACCACGATCACCGATTGGGACCGCAAGGAGTTGATCGTCCCCAACCGCGAGTTCATCACCGGGCAGTTGGTCAATTGGACCCTTTCCGATTCCACGCTGCGGATGGTGATCAAGGTGGGCATCGCCTACGGGTCGGACGTGGCCCTGGCCCAACAACTACTCTTGCGCGTGGCTCACGAGGAGCCACGGGTGCTTGGGGACCCGGCCCCAGTGGCCGTCATGACCCAATTCGGGGACAGCACCCTGGATTTCGAGTTGCGGGTGTTCGTGGCGGGGCTGGACGAGTTTATGATGGTGCGACATGATTTGAATGCCCGCATCGACCGTGCGTTCCGCGAGGCGGGGATCGAAATCGCTTTTCCGCAACGGGACATTCACGTGCGGAGCGTCGAGCCGGCGGTGGCGGCGTTGCCCCGCCTCGTCCAACCGCGAAAGCGCGCATCATGACCAGGCCGCGTCATCGCCGGCACCGCAAGACGCGCTTCTCGCGCCGCACCAAGCCAGGGGATCTGCCGGGATTGGTGCGTCCGGACCCCGCGGCGCCGCCGCCGGTGGTCCACGTCATCGCCTACGGGCCCGACGACTTCATCGAACGCCGTGTGACCGATTGCCACCAGGTGTCGGAGCTGGTCGGAAAAGCCGCGGTGACCTGGGTGAACGTCGAAGGTTTGGGCAACGCCGAGACGATTCATACGATCGGCAACCTCTTTCACCTGCATCCACTTGCCCTGGAGGACGTGGTCAATACGCACCAGCGGCCCAAGGCGGAACAATACCACGGCTTCCTGTTCATCGTGGCTCGCATGGCCGAGCTGCACGAGCGTTGCAGCATGGAGCAGGTGAGCCTGTTCCTGGGGCGCAATTTCGTGGTCACGTTCCTGGAAGACCCTGGCGACGCCTTCGAGACCGTGCGGCAACACCTGCGGCAAAAGCAGGGGCGCATCCGCGCCGCGGGGGCGGGCTACCTGGCGTACGCGCTACTGGACGCGGTGGTCGACGCCTACTTCCCCATCGTCGAGGAGTTCGGCGAGCGGCTGGATTCACTCGAGGACGAGGTCGTGGCGGACCCCGACCGCTCGACGATCGCCAAGGCCCACCGCGTGAAGCGCGAGCTGCGGACCTTGCGCCGGGCGATCTGGCCGCTGCGCGAGGCGATCAACTCCTTGTCGCGCGACGAGCACGAGTTGATCGACGACGAGACGCGCGTCTACTTGCGGGATTGCTACGATCACACGGTGCAAATCATCGATATCGTCGAGACGTACCGGGAGCTGGACGCGGACCTGACGGATTTGTACTTGTCGAGCCTGAGCAACCGCTTGAACGAAGTGATGAAGGTGTTGACGATCATCGCCACGATCTTCATGCCGATGAGTTTCATTGCCAGCGTCTACGGCATGAACTTCAACACCGCGTCCCCCTTCAACATGCCCGAGCTGAACTGGCCCTTCGGCTACTTGTTCGCGCTGGCGCTGATGGTGGTCTCGACGTTGGGGATGCTGGTGTATTTCCGCTGGAAGGGATGGGTCGGCCCGCACAGCCTGGAACGCCGCGCCAGGGCGGCGCGCGCCGCGGCGCTGGCGACGGACGAAGAGGAAGAACAGACGCCCGTGCATCGCACGGCAGCGCATGACGCGCACGGGCACGAGCCCCCGCCGCCAGTCGCTCACTTGAGGTCGACCGACCAGTAGGCGTTGTCGAGAAAGCTCTTCCAGCTTTCGTACTTGGGGTTGCCTAGCTTGATACTCAAAAGGGGGCTGCGCTTCGGCTTCAGCGGCGCGCGCACCAGGTGCATGTGCGCTTCCTGCGGCGTGCGGCCCCCCTTCTTCACGTTGCACTTCACGCAACTGCAGACGATGTTTTCCCAGGTGGTCTCGCCGCCGCGGCTGCGCGGCGTGACGTGGTCGAGGCTCAATTCGCTCGAAGGAAACTTGCGGCCGCAATACTGACAGCGATTGGCGTCGCGGGCGAAAATGTTTCGACGGTTGAAGCGGATGCTCTGCTTCGGCAGACGGTCGTACGTCAAAAGACGGATGACGCGCGGCACCTGGATCTCGAAATTCACGGCCCTGATCCAGTCGTCGTGCGGCTCCTTGAACTGGGCCCGCAGCTCGCTGATCTCGCGCCAGCTCTCGAAGTCATAGTTGGCGTATTGCCCCTCCTCGACGTGGATCACCTCGGCCAATTCGCGAAACAACAGGCCGAAGGCACGCCGCACGCTTACGACGTGCACGGCCATGTACAGCCGGTTCAGGACCAGGACGCTGGCGCTCAGAGGGCTCACGGCCGCCGAAAACGTCATACGGGCCTCCGGGGCGGAAATCGCGACACCACGCGACGACACCGCGTTGGGTCGCCCGTGCACGCCGCCGAGATACTCGACCGATGTCCTTTCCCAGTAACCCGATCCGGCGTTGGGTTTTATTCTATTCGCCGCTCGCACGATGGGCTAGTCACATCCTCGTCGGCATTCGCTCGGGGTCCCCACCCCCCCGAAACCTTCGTCGGAGCACGCCTGGCGCTTCCTGGCGTGTGACGGATGCAGCGACGGGCACCGGGCGCCGCCGAGCCAAGGGCACATTTCCGTGGTCCTGTCAAGCGTCGCAAAGAGCGCAGGCGCAGAGATTAAAACAACCATCAAAAAAGGCCCTAATACGGCTTGCCTCGCTGCGCAATTTGTCATTAGGATGAAGTTTGTTCGGCCTCACCCAACCTGCCTCACCTAGTTTCGGCTTTCTCTATCCGCGCCGTCTGCGTCGGCGCGTGGCACGGGGACCAAGCGATGATTCACCACTCGTGCGACCTCTGCAAGCGGCCGCTGGATCCTGAAGACGACGTGCGATACGTGGTCAAGATGGAAGTCTACGCCGCCTTCGACCCGTTGACGCTTTCCCAACCCGAGGAGGACGGCGACCATCTGCAAGACCTCGACGAGATTATCGAGCAGATGGAAGACCTCTCGAACGAGGCGATCGGCGACGACGTTTGCCAGCAGTTCCGCTTTGATTTGTGCCCCGAGTGCCGCAAGAAGTTCCTGGCCAACCCGCTCGGCCGGAAGATCGCCGAAAAGTTCAACTTCAGCAAGAACTGAGGGGGCTGCGAACGCTCCCCGCGGCTTTGCGTTCGACTTTGAGCCACTTCCAGCCCAGGGCGTCATGCCTTGGGCTTTTGTATTGAGTGACGCGCTTGACGGCTCGACCCCACTCCGCGGAACTAGGGTATGCCTGCAAGCCCGACGCAATGGCGCCCGCGACGAAGGCTCCGGCGTCGTGCGCTGGTGCTTCTGGGCCTCGCCGTGCTGGCGGGCCTTCAGGCGTGGCGCAGTTGCCGCACCGCGCCGGCGCCGCAGCCGTTGGCCGAGGGAATCCACCGGGTCGATCGCGTCGTCGATGGCGACACGCTGCTATTGGCCGGCGGCCAGCGAATCAGGCTGATCGGCGTCGACACGCCCGAAACCGTGAGGCCCGACCACCCGGTCGAGCCTTGGGGGCACGAGGCGGCTGAGTTCACGCGCCGGTTCGTCGCCGTCGGCCCGGTGCGGCTCACGTTCGACCGCGAGCGCCGCGACCGGTTCGAGCGGTACCTGGCTTACGTGTGGGTCGGCGATCGGCTGTTGAATGAGGAACTGCTGCGGGCCGGCCTCGCCCGGTGGGAGCCCGGCTATCACTACGCGCAGGCGATGAAGACCCGCTTCCGCCGCGCGCAGCAGGAGGCGCAAAAAGCGGAACGCGGATTGTGGAGCGCCACCGGCCCGTGACGACGCGAGGCCGACGCGCGGTGGGCAGGAGAACTGCATAGTCCTGGGAGAGGGGGTCAGGCACATTTTTCGGCCGATTGTCCTTCGGCAATATTGAAACCGCTTGGCGGAAAAATAAGCCAGACCCCGGACTTCGCAGTTCCCCTGCGCACGGTTCGGCCGCCAACTTGTGACTCTCCTCCGCGACAGTTAAAATCGCCGGCTTGCTCGGCCGCATCGCGCGATTCGCTACGGATCGAAGCCCGGCCCGCGACTCGGGGGAATTGAAATATTGGTAACTCTTTAGCCGTGTGAAGTTGATCTTGGTGAAATTGGGCTGGTGTTTTATGACGATGGGCATTGATCAGTGGCATGGATGCCGAACGCATGTCTGTCGCTACGTTGCCGGATTTGGGACCGCGGCTGACCGCC
>JACPPG010000070.1 GCA_016191115.1 Planctomycetia bacterium
AGAGCCTCGGGGATTTGGTGAAACTTTGACGGGCAACCATCGGCCATTGGCACACCTCCGTGCGAGTTGGGAAGAAACGCTCCCTCAAACCGCACTTCCCGTGCCAGTGGCCATGCGTATAGTATTTGGATAGGCTCTAAGTTGAGGGCCTGGGCCTCGAACGAGTCGATCGCTCGCATCGTGCCGGAACTGTCCACCTGCCGCCGTATCCGGTCGAACGACTGCCGCAGCCCGATCCGGTCGCGCATCCGCCCGGCGTCGCCTGCGCTGTCGAGACCGATATTGGGCACGTGAAACTCGGGCGCGCTCGGATCGCCCGAGACGCGGAAAGGCTCGTACCGTGCTCCGAGGTAGGCCGGCCCGGCGATGACAAAACCATCGTAGGTCGATATGCCGTTGACGCCCACGTAATTGGGGATCGTGCGGGCCGGATCGAAGCGCAGGTAGTTGGCCACGGTGAACAGATCGGGGAACTCGGGCTTGGGCTTGTCTTGCGAAGCCGGGTCGCCTGTCAAAAGCTGCAACGAACCGGCCGGGTGGCCGCCGCCCGTATGGGCCATGGACCGCAAGATCGTGAACCGATCGGCCATCGCGGCGTGCCGCGGCAACAGTTCGCCAAGCCGCAGGCCGGGCACGCGCGTCTCGATCGAACCGTGCGGCCCGCGGAACTCGCTCGTTGCCGCCGGCTTGGGATCGTAGGTTTCCAGATGGCTGGCGCCGCCCCGCAGCCACACCAGAATGAGCGCCGTTCGTTCCCCGTCTCTCGAACCGGCTGCTTCGGCGCGCAGCCTCAGCAGTCCCGGCAGCGACAGGCTGCCGAGCCCCGCCAATCCGACTCTGAGGAACTCACGTCGTTTCATGGATGCTGCCGTGGTAACGCCCGTCTGCATGCCTCGCGAGCGGCACCATCATCGCATACCGGCCGCTTTCGCTCAAACGGCAGATGAGAAGCGCCTGCCGCGATGGCGAGGCTCCCGCCGAGCCGCCGCGTTGAGTGGCGTGTCCCCGCGCACGCCGGCTCGGCGGGAGCCTCGCCCTCCCGGGACTGCTCAATTTGACCTCGGTGGGGTTGCGGGACCATACTGTCGCGCGCATACGCGATTCGCCCTGTTTTCTCCGAGAGGGAGATCTGTATGGCCCTTTTCCAATTTGCATCCCTCAGCCGACACGCCTCTGCCGCCGCGCTGGCAGTCGGGCTTGGCATGGCCATTCTCTCCGGCGCGGCACAGTCGGCGCAAGGCGCCGACAAGGCCGCCAAGCCGAACATCGTCATCCTGCTGGCGGACGACCTGGGCTACGCCGATGTTGGCTTCCAGGGCTGCAACGACATCCCCACGCCGCACATCGACTCGCTGGCCGCCGGCGGCGTGCGGTGCACGAGCGGTTACGTCTCCGGGCCGTATTGCAGCCCCACGCGCGCCGGGCTGTTGACGGGCCGGTACCAGCAGCGGTTCGGGCACGAGTTCAACCCTGGCGGCCGCGAGGAAGCGAACGTCGGATTGCCGCTGTCGGAGACGACGATCGCCGATCGCCTCAAGGCGGCCGGATACAAGACCGGCCTGGTCGGCAAGTGGCACCTTGGCGCCGCGCCCAAATTCCGCCCGCCGAAGCGCGGCTTCGACGAGTTCTTTGGATTCCTGGGCGGGGCGCATCCTTACATTGCCGAGCGCGGCGCGCCGATCTACCGCGGCGACCAGGTCGTCGACGAGCGCGAGTACCTGACCGATGCCTTCGGCCGCGAGGCCGTGGCGTTCATCGAGCGGCACCAGAAGGAGCCGTTCTTCCTGTACCTGGCCTTTAACGCCGTACACACGCCCATGCAGGCCACCGATGCGCGGTTGGCGCGGTTTGGGTCGATCGAAGACACGCGCCGCCGCACATACGCCGCCATGCTCACGGCCATGGACGAGGCGGTCGGCCGCGTGCTCGACGCCCTGCGCACGGCCGGGATCGAGGACAACACGCTCGTCTTCTTCTTCAGCGACAACGGCGGCCCGACCATGCCGACCACCACAATCAACGGCTCGCGCAATACGCCGCTGCGCGGCTCGAAACGGACGACGCTCGAAGGAGGCGTCCGCGTCCCCTTCGTCGTGCAGTGGAAGGCGAAGCTGCCGCAGGGCCGAGTCTACGAGCAACCCATCATCCAGTTGGACGTGCTGCCGACGGCACTCGCGGCCGCCGGCACGCAAACGCAGCCCGATTGGAAGCTCGACGGCGTGAACCTGCTGCCGTATCTGTCGAGCGAGAACAAGGCCGCCCCGCACGAGACGCTCTACTGGCGGATGGGCGAGCAAATGGCGCTACGCCACGGCGACTGGAAGATCGTCCGCTACGACCCCACGGCCGACGGCCAGCCCGGCGAACCGGCCACGGCCACCCGGCTCTACAACCTGGCCGAGGACATCGGCGAAGCGCATGACCTGGCCGCAGCCCAGCCGGCCAAGGTCAAAGAGCTGGAAGCGATCTGGCAAGAGTGGAACGGGCAGCTTGCCAAGCCGCTCTGGGGCGGAGGGCGGGCGGCGGCTCGTGCCGGAGCGGCGGATTAGACGTACCCGCTCTTTTCTTTCGCCGAAGGCGCTTTGCGGTTATCTCTCTCTCGCTGACGCTTGTGGGTGCATTGGCGGCTTGGCGTCCAGAACGCTCGTCTATTCTACTCAATCGCGAGCGCATCCCGCTCAGTCCGCAGAGCCCGGCTGCCCGCGACTGCGACTTTCATGGCTCGCAGGCCGTCTTCGTGCGTTACGCGGAACGGTTCGCCCGCGCGGCAGCGGGAGACGAAGTCGGCTAGCTCCGCCTTGTAGGCCTCGCCGAAGCGCTTGATGAAGACCGGCACGCTCGGGCCGTAGTCGCGGAGCGAGAATGTGCGCTTCTCGATCGTGCCCGCGGGGCTGTACGCCTCGACCGTGACCGACAGCGGGTTTTCCTGGAAATGGCCGACGTGCAGGCAGCCGGCGTCGCCGAAGACCCACGTCTCGTTGCGGTAGCCGGCCACGTGGTTGCGGCTCACCTGGACCTGGCCCAACACGTTGTCGGGGAACGAAAGCTGCAAGAAGGCGTCGTCGAAATCCTCGACCACCGAGCTGACCGCGTGATTGTAGAGATTCGCGCCCAGGGCCACGGCCCGCGTCGGCAGGGCGCCGCCGAACCAGATCATCTCGTCGATATTGTGTACCGCCATATCGACCAAGAGGCCGGGGCTGTCGTAACCGTCGGGCGGGGGCACGGGGTCTTCGAGCACCGAGACGAACTTGAACGGCCGGCCGATCCGGCCCGCATCGAGCCATGCCTTCGCGCACACCAAGGGCGCGTCGAAGCGGCGCATGAAGGCCAGCATTACCGCCTGCCGCCGCGCCGCGTCGGCATTCAGCCAGGCGACGAACTCCTCGGACGATTCCACGGAGTGGGTGAGCGGCTTTTCCAAGAGCACGCGCTTGCCCGCCGCCACCAGCGTCCGCGCGTCGCGATAGTGGTCGGCGGTTCGCGAGGCGATCATCGCGCCGTCGATCAGGTCGGCGGCCGCCACCTCTTCCACGTCGCGAAGGGCGCGAATCTCGCTCGCCTGGCCGGCTTGCAGCTCGGCCGCCACGCGCGCGGCCGTGTCGCCGTGGCCATCCACGATCGCCACCAGCTCGCAATGGCCCGTCTCGCGCGCCAGCTCCTGGATGTGCCGGGCGTGAAAGACACCAATCCGCCCCACGCCCACCATCGCCATCCGAATTGACCCGCGTAATGGTTGAGACATGGTGGCGCTCTAAAGCGACGCGATATTTTGTGGTCGTCTACGTGTCGCACTCGGCCACGAGCGGCGGCCGAGCCGCGAAGCCGATCGCCCGCTCGCACCATGCGGACACGGCCAATAACGGACCTTCTCCCCAATGCCGGCCGATGAGCTGCAATCCGACCGGCAAACCGTCGCGGGCCACGCCGCACGGGAAACACACTGTCGGGCAGTTCGCATAGCTGAAGGGGGCGTTGAAGCGCGGGTCGCCCGTCGTCTCGGGCGTGGGGGCCGTCGTGGTCGTGGCCGGCGTCACGAGCGCGTCGTACCGCCCGGCAAGCGCTTCCAGGTCGCGCGTGAACTGCTCCTTGTGCTTCAGGGCCGCGGCGTAGTCGAGCACGCTTGTGGCCAGCGCCTCGTCCAATAGCGAGGCAAGCTGCGGGCCGTACTCGCTGCGACGGGCCGGGAAATTCGCGCGATGATACTCGGCCGCCTCGATGCCCATGATGCGGCGATGATTCACGATTACGTCCGCGAAGCTGGCGGGCGGCGGCATCTCTTCGACCGTTGCGCCGGCGGCGCGCAGCCGTTCGATCGACGCCGCCACGACGGCACGGACCTCGTCACTGGCCGCGTCGCGGAAAAAGCCCGTCATCAGGCCCAAACGCGGCGGCGCGGCTCGCTCGAGCCCGGCGGCGTAGTCAGGCACGGGCACGTCGACCGAGAACGGATCGAGCGGCTCGTAACCGGCCATCGACGCGAGCATGATCGCCAGGTCCGAGACGCGCGGGGCGATCGGACCCGGATGGTCCATGTGGTACGCCAGCGAGACGATCCCGGAGAGGCTCACCAGCCCGTACGTCGGTTTGCAGCCGGCCACGCCGCAGTAGCCGGCGGGGCGGGTGATCGAGCCGCCGGTTTGCGAGCCGACCGCCGCCATGCACATGCCAAGCGCGACCGCCGCGGCCGACCCGCTGCTCGATCCGGCCGGCGTGCGTTCGAGGTTCCAGGGATTGCGCGTCGGGGGCGGATCGAAGCTGGCGAACTCGGTGGTCACCGTCTTGCCCAGGATCACCGCGCCGGCCGCGCGCAGCCGCCGCACGATCGGGGCATCCTGCCGGGCGACGTGCCCCGCGCGCAACCGCGAGCCGGCCAAGGTCGGCCAACCCTCGACGTCGATAATGTCCTTGATGCCGATCGGGATGCCGTGCAGCGGGTGGCGCGGGCCGCCTTTGTGCAGCTCGTCGTCGAGCCGGCGGGCCTGCGCCCTGGCCCCATCGGCGTCGACCATCACCCACGCGCGGACGCGCGCGTCGAACCGCTCGATCCGCGCCAGACACGCCTCGACCAGGTCGAGCGAAGTGAGGCGGCCGGCGCGAAGCAGGTCGCCGGCTTCGCGGATCGAGGCGGGAAGTTCGTTTGGCATGGGAGGGCTGGTTGAATGGGCGTCGCGGTCGTCGAGCCGACCATTCTAAGTCGCCGCGCCGTTGCCGCCAACGATCTGAAACAGAAGGAGATGATGAACCACAAAGACACGAAGGACACAAAGGATTATTCTTCGTGTTCTTTTGCCTTCCTTGGCGCTCTTGGCAGCCTTGGCGGTTCGATTTATTCGCCGAATGCCAGCCATTGTCGGCCGAAAGCAAGCCGGTCGAGCGATCCGGCGGCCGCGAGCGATTCGGCGGCCGGCGCGGCCCACGCCACGATCGATGGGTGATGCGCAAGCCGTGGACAAACGGCCGCCGCCCACGCCGCGGGAACCTGCTGCACGACCGCCACGTTCGCCAGGTCGAAGGCCTTGTACACGGCATCGGGTAGGATCCCGCGCGAGCCGATCATGCCGCCCGACGCCCTGTGGAGCGCGGCCGTTAACTCGGGCGAATCCGCCTCGCTGTAGTCGAGCCACGGCCTGGCCGGGTGGCGGAGAAACGCCGCTACCCGCGCCGGCCATTCCGCGGCGGCGTGCGCGCTGGGTGGCGCCGTTTCGCGCATGGTCTGCCACACGGCCGATGCGCCCGCCACCAGCCGCACCTCGACCGGCGTCAGTACTGGCTCTGCATCGGGATCGGGCCACTCGGGCCAATCGTGCGCGGTGGTGGCAAAATCGAAGGACGTGCCGGCCGCAACCGGTTCGCACATGAGCTCGCGCTGGCAGCCGCTGGCGATGAGCATGAGCGGCTCGCCGGTCGCCGGCCCGCCCACCAATCCGCTGACGTGCAGCAGCGGCGGGTCGCCGGGCTGCCAGTAGACGGCCAGCCGATCGACGTGCCACAGCGCGCGGATTTCCAACCGCACCTCGCCGATCGGCCCGCCGGCAAGGCGCTCGCGCCCAGGGCGGATAATAGGGGTTGGCGCAGAGGTTAGGGGTTGGGGGTTAGGGGTCAGGGAGGGCGAGGCTCCCGCCGAGCCGCGCGCAGAGGTGCTCACGGGAGGGCGAGGCTCCCGCCGAGCCGCGCCACGCAACGCGGCGTCAGGTGGCAACACTACGTCGACTTCGACCACGTTCGACGGTTGCAGGCGGTCCGTCACGTCGCTGGTTGCCGGCACCGCATAGCCGTCGATCAGCCCGAGCGGCTGGCCGTTGAGCGAGAACGAGCCGGCCGCATCGACTCCGTCCGCGACCAGCCACACCCGCTCGTGCGGCTCAAGCCCCGTCGGACGATTAAAGTGCCGGCGGTAGCGGACGCGGCCGCGAAAGTCGGCGCCCAGCGTCTCGCCCCAGTCGGCCGGAAGCTGCACGCGGCCTTTTGTAGGGTGCTCTGCGAGCACCGGTTCCTCGGGTTGGGAACCGCCGGCGCTCGTAGGGTGCTCTGCGAGCACCGGATTGCGGTGAGCGCCTTCCACAACGCCGGTGCTCGCAGAGCACCCTACGGATGCGTCGCGCGACAGGACCTCGAAATCCCACGGCCCGCGCAGTCGAATGACGTGAGGGTAGGGCATGCGCGCCACGCCGCGTGGCCGCGGCGGCTAAACGGTGGAAGCGTACCGCCGGCTGCCGCCTACTGCTACTCCGGCACGAATTCCTGGACGATCGTCACTTCGCGAATCTGCCGGCTGTCGGGCTCGAAGCAGCGAATCTTGATCTGCACCCCGCGTAGCGGCACCCGATACGGCGGCGCGGTTTCCTGTTCGCCGCCGTCCCATGTGCCGTTGCCATTCAAATCCGTGAAGGGCTCCGGATTCATGCCGCCGCCCCATGTGCCGCTCCCATCGGAATCGACAAACGGCTCTCCACCCTCATCGATGACATTGTTGCTATTGTTGTCAAATCCATCGGTCCCTTCATCAGTCAACTGCGCAGGGCTTAAGCTCGGGTCCCAGTTCCCTTGATCGACCCCGTCCTGTTCGTAGTGCGTCGACCAGGTGTCGTACACCGAGGCCGTGTATGTGCCGCCCGACAGCCGGGACCGCGCGTCTCCCGGGCCGGAAAACGCCGAAATGCCCATTTGATTGGCAAAGTTCAGGTCCACGTAGGCGCCCTGTCCGACTTGCTCGACCTTGTCGTCGTTAGTTAGCAACGGGTTGGTCGGATTTTTTGTGGTCGATCCGAAATACACCAGCGCGGCATAGTACGCCGGGTCACCGGGCATCACGTAGTCGCCACGGGGGTTGCTTCCCGAAAAGCTCTGGCTCAAGTCACGAACTCGCAGAAGAAGCGGCGCCGTCGGGTCCCACACGCGCACATCGAAGGCCAGGACGTTGGTGAGAATCACATCCTCGCTGAGGCGCGTGCTCTTGGGATCGAAATAGACAAATAGCGTGCCTGTGGCGGGGTCGACGTCGTCCCATGGGTTGGGGCTCGTCCACGCATCGAACGACTCGGGGCCCGGCGATGCGCTGGTGCCTAAAGTTCCGACCCTCAAGCCGATTTGCGGAATCACCGTTCCCAACTGCGGAAACGGCTGCACGGGAGGAGAATTGAGATTGCAACAGGATTCGCGCAGCGTCGGGAGGCCAAGGCGCCCCTGGCTGGGGTACGACAGGGGACTGCCCGAGCCGTACAGAGCCGTGTAAAACGGAGTGTTCGTATAGTAGATGCCCCAGCCGCGTACGTCGTGCGGGAAGCCGTAGGGAGACGGAGCACTCGAGTTTATCGGCGGATGGGCAAATCGATTCTCGCGCTTCGTCAAGTCGCCAAGGGAATTGGCGATGATTCGCTGCGTCGGCGCGGGACCTAGATCGGCCGTCCCGCCCACTGCGTGCGCGGAGATGTCGTTCTGCAAGTAGTACGTGCTCGGCGTGCCGCCTGGACCTGGCGGCGGACTGGAGTACGGCAGCCGAATATCGACGTTGTCGTACGCGCCGTTGCCGTTCAGATCGGCGTACTCGCCTGGATCGGCCGTGCCATTGCCGTTGGTGTCCTGCCACGGCTCGGGCGCCCACAGGCGGTTGACGTCGGGCCGAACCAAGAGCACGCGCCGGTACAGCGTCGTGCCGCGCAGGAACCAGACCACCTCGGCCACTTGCGACTGAATCGGCGAGTACGCAGGCGGCGAGGGATAGTTGTACAGCGTGTTAAACGACGCCCGATCGCAAAATCGCCCCAAGAAAGGCGCATCGCGGCTGCGGGTTGTGAACATGACCATGTCGTCGTTGTCCCCGACCGTCGTATCGGGGCCGGTGAAGGCCGCGCTGCTCCGCTCGTCCATCACCTGCTTCGTGTTCGGCAGCAGCCGCCCTACCGGGCCTTCGATGTACTCGAAGTAGCCCTCGTCCGCCTCGGGGCTGCGCGGCGGCAGCATCTGCACGGTGATGCCGGCCAGGTCCAATTGCAGCCGGTGCTTGCAGGACCGCAACTGGTCGCTCATCTCCATCCCCGCCCGGCTGGCCGACACGCTGTCGGTGACCAGGGCAAAGATGGTGATCACCAGCCCCAGCATGATCAGCGTCACCGCCATGGCGACGAGGATCTCGATGAGGGTGAAGCCGCGGCGGGACGAAGACTCTCCACGGAGGCACGGAGGCACGGAGGAAGAAATGATGAATGATGAATGATGAATGATGAATGCTTGGGAGCCCGGCCGATTTTGGACTCCCCATTCATCATTCATCATTCCGCATTCATCATTGGCGTTGGGCTGGTGCATTGCTCTTCTCCTGGCGCATGGAGCAGCGCCTTGTCGCTTCGCCCTTGCCCAACAGGCTGGCTCGCCTGGCCCGCGGCCGCCGCAGATCATTACCGGGCACAAAGAGGATGGAGCGTACCCGGCGTGCGCCGGCGAAATGCGTCCCGGCGTGACCTGCTATTAACCATGTTAGCCGCCGCTTGGCCGCCGCGTCAAACTTGAGGAGGTGGGCGGTAGGGAGAAAGAGAGGACGCGGCCGGCAGCGGGCAGCAACAGGAGGGACCGGCCGTCGGCACCACCTGTTTAGCCGCCGCGGCCACGCGGCGGGGAAACACGTCTCGTACCCCGAAGCAGCCAGCCGAAAGCGGGCGGCAACTCACGGCTAATCGCTAGTTGCTACTCGCTAGTTGCTAATCGCTAGTTGCTTCGAGCTTTGGTCGCTTCGGCCCGCTTGGCCGGCTGGCCGGCTTGGGCCGCTTCACGTACCGCTTCCAGCCGGGCGCCTACGAGCGAGGCCAGGATCGACACCGCCAACAGCGACAGCACCACCACCAGCGACGCCCACGCCGGCGGGTGACCGATCCAGTGCCGCGCCCACTCCGGCGGCATCCCGAACTGGTTCACGTACCACTCAGGCGGGTCTGCCACCCAACCCAGCAGCATCTTCGCCCCCACGAAAAACAAGATCGCGCTCAGGCCGTAGCGCAGGTAGCGGAACAAGTCCATTACTCCGGCCAACAGAAAGTAGAGCGCCCTCAGCCCGAGGATGGCGAACACGTTCGAGGTGAAGACGATGAACGGGTCCTTGGTGATGCCGAAGATGGCCGGCACGCTGTCCATGGCAAAGGCAAAGTCGGTCGTGTCGATGACGATCAGGACGACGAACAGCGGGGTCATGGCCCAGCGGCCCCCCTCGCGGACGAAGAACAGCTCGCCGTGGTTCTCCTTCGAGATCGGCAGGAAGCGGCGCATCAGCCGCAGCGTCCAGCCGTGCTCGGGGTCGGTCTGCTCTTCGCTCATCGCCAGCTTGATGGCCGTGTAGATCAGGAACGCGCCAAGAAGGTAGAGAATCCACTCGAAGCGATTGATCAGCCCGGCCCCGGCGAGCACGAACGTGAGCCGCATGACGATCGCGCCCAGGATGCCCCAGAACAGCACGCGGTACTGGTACTTGAGCGGCACGCGGAAGTAGCTGAAGATCACCGCGAACACGAACACGTTGTCCATCGACAACGACCATTCGACGAGGTAGCCGGTGAAGAACAGGACGGCGTTCTCCGAGCCGCCCAGGTACCAGACGACCAGGTTGAACGCCAGCGCGATCGCGACCCACAGGCAGGTGAACAGGGCCGCCTCGCGGAGCGAGGTGTCGCGCGACTTGCGGTGGAAGACGCCCAGATCAAGTGCCAACAGCGCCACGACCAGCCCGCCGAACGCCAACCAATGCCAGAACGTAATTTCGATCAAGGCGGGGCTTCAACCGTTGCGTGAGGAAAGGGACACCAAACCGCGGCGAAGGGGCGATTTCGGCGCTTCTCGGCGTGGCGTAATCATAGAGAGTCACGCCCAAGCGGGCAACGGCGGCGCAAGGTCGCATCGGCGTGGTCAAGATGGGCGCGATCGTGCATGTAGTCGAGATGGCGTGTTCGGGAAGGCGAGGCTCCCGCCGAGCCGGCGGAGGGTCTTGAGGAGAAGTTATTTTCGGTCGATTCTGGCGCCGCGGCTCGGCGGGAGCCTCGCCCCGCCTCGCCCTCCCGCACTAGCAACTCGCGCTCTAGGCTCACGAGCCTTTGAGCTTCTCCAGCTCCGCGCTCACCTCGGCCAATTCCTTTTCCAGGCGGGCCACCTCGGCCGGCTCGTCCATCTGCTTGCGCGCCCCGGCCAGTTGCTGGCGCAATTTCTGCAACCGCACGTTCAGCACGTCGATGCGCTTCTTGGCCTTCTTGTCCATGGGGCGGACCTTGCCGGCGGTGAGTGGACGCCGGGCGTGACGCCTATATCCTCTGCGCTCGCGCAATTCTGGCGTCGGCGGCAGCGGGCGGAGCGTCTGACTTCAGCGTGCCGTGCATCGTCCGCATCACGCCAGCAATGCAAACGACTGTGACCATGAGAATCAAGTTAAGCGTCAGCCACGCGCGGGCGTTGACGCGGATCCGCTGCGCCGCGGCCGAGCGGCCCACCAGCAGGCTTGCCAGCGCGAACACACCGAGCGCCAGCACGAACTTGATGCCGAAGAGCATGTGGTAGGCCGGCGGCAACTTGGACTGAGCGTTCAGGGTGAAAAAGCTGTACAAGCCACTTACCAGCAAAAACAGGATCGCGCCAGCCACCCACTTCGCCCACCGCGAACGGATCCCGTCGGCGAGCACCGTTCGCTCGGCATCCGAGAGCGACGCGGCCGCCGGGAGCACGGCCGCCCACATGAAGATCGAGCCGCCGACGGCCGTGATCGACGCCAGGATGTGCATCCAGCGAAACAGCAGGGCCAGGAGAAACGCTGTATCCACTCGCTCGATCCTTTTTCTGCAAACCGAACCGGGGACGCTCGGCACGAGTCGCTTGATCGTAGGCGGCGTGGCGGAGGCTGTCCAGGCGCCGCCCGAAGCGCGCACGGGATTGCGAGGCTCCCGCCGAGCGTTGGAGAGGAGCGCACGCTGACCGAAATCCTTGGGGCATCCCTTCAGTTTGTCCCAGCCACCCGCCTCATTCTTCTGGCGGCTCGGCGGGAGCCTCGCCCTCCCCGCCGCGACGTCGTGGTCCGCCGTGGCGGAAAGCTCAGCTTCAACGCCGGCGAGTGTGGTTGGATCGACCATCTACTTGAATCGCAGCCGCCGCGTGGCACAATCGAAGTGTGGTACGGCAGGTACGGCTGGGCTTAAGATTGGAGCATGCGATGCCAGAGTTCCACGGGGCAGCCGATCACGACCGATACGTTCAGTGGCTTCGCGACCATCCGGACGGGTATGTCTTGCAGTTCAATCAAGGAACGGACATCAAGCTGCATCGGGCATCTTGCCGACGGATTGGCAGCATCGGACAACCGCCGCCGCGAGGAAGGATTTGGACTACCTATCGGAAGCGGTGTTCCGATGACCGACGGGTCCTCTTTGCAATCTCGAACCAGCGTTGCCGGTATTGTGATCCATAGCGGCCAGTCGTGCGATTGAATAATGTCGCATGGGCCGGTGACCTTGCGCAGACCTAGCGTGATCGAAACGGGACGGTTGCCGATGCAATTGATCCTTTTACTGTCGTTGCTTTGTCAGCTTGATCTCAAGGACTTGGAGAGTCCCACTGTCGGCTGTTGGTATCATCCCTTCTTCAGCCTCAAGCGAGGCGAAATGCAGCACTGGAACGATGTCAAGAACTGGCAACGTCCCCTCCCGATCGGCGGGCGTTATGACATGGAAGATCGCAAAATATTCGAACACCAGGTCAGACAGATTCGCGATTGCGGAATCTCGTTTCTCGTGTTCGACGACACAAACTGCGTCGACGTGGAGAACGGTCAGATCGACAGGCGCATTAAGACATGGTTCGACTACATGGATGCACTGCCGGAGAAGGAACGCCTTCTATTGTGCATCGCTGCTGGCGGCGAGCTAAACGTGCACAATAACCAGGGGTCGTGGTTGAAGAACGTTGACTACCTCTACCGTCAGTACGCAACTCGGCCTTGCTATGCCAGGCTTGAAGGCAAGCCGCTTTTCTTGTGGTACATCGACAAAGACGTATGGCCGGAATGGACGGATGAAAGATGGACGGTGAGGAAGGCATACGCGCATCACAGGCCAGAAAGCAAGACCGGGTTTTCGTGGGGCGTGCGTGGCGTCCCGTCTCCAGACAAGGAATGCATGCCAGTGATGGTCGGATGGCATCGTCCCGATAGCCCAGAGGTCTTTCCTCGTAACAACGGAGAGTTCTACCAGCGCGGATGGCTAGAGGTGCTGCGACACCAGCCGAGGTACGTCCTATTGGCTTCGTGGAATGAGCACGCTGAGGCATGCGCGATAGAAGATACGACCGAATATCGAGATCAGTACCGTCGTCTCACGACGGGATACATTGCCGCAACACATCACAAGAGGCTAGACGGCTTCGTGTATACGATTGAGGGGACGACGGATAGCTATAAGTGGGTCAAGGATAAGCCCGCGAAGGCGACAGCCCCGCGTGGTCTTCGAACGGACATCGTAGTACCGAAAGACTATTTTCCTCGCTGATGGGCGTTCGCCTCCAACCTCAGATCTCAGGTCTCAAGCCTGTCTCTCGTCGAGCAGCCGATCGACCAGCACGAGCGCCTCGCGTTTCGCCGTCACTTCGCCGTCCAACTGAGCCGCGCGGACGCTTTCCAAGAGCCAGCGGTAGATTTCGCCGCGCGGCACGCCGTGCGCGACCAGATCGTTGCCGTCCAGAAGCGGCGGCGGGTTCAGTTCCTCCATCGGTCGGGCAAGCTGCTCGCGGCAGTACGCAGCATCGACCGCGCCGCGCGCGGCCGTGTCGCCGCCCACGGCCAATGCCTCGGCTTGGTGCAGCGCCACCAATTCATGGATGTCTGGCGAGATCAAGAGCGGCTGCAATTTCGACCACCGCTGCGGTGCCGCGCCGGCCAGAAGTCCATGATGCGCGAGTAGCCACGTTGCCGCGTCGTGCTCCTTGTTCGACAGTCGCCACCGCTCGCAAATCGCCTTCGCAGCGGCGATAGCCTTCGCGCGGCCCTCTGCCGTCGGCAGCGAGCCTAACGCTCGCGGCTCCTCGCCGAGGGCGTGCACAAGCGCGGCAAGCGCCAGGGCAAAATCTGCTTCGCGCAAGCCGGCCAGGACCTGCAATGTGTGCTGCCAAAGCTTCTCGCCGCCGGTCGCTCCGCGCAACGCCGCCAGCTCCGGTAAGAGCTCCGCGAGCAACCTTGTCTCCAAAAGCAGACCAAGCGCCTCGGCCCGCGTGGTATGCGCGAGCATCTTGCGCATCTCCTGGGCAACGCGTTCCGGGCTGACGACGTGGATCGTGGCCGCCATCTCACGAATCGCTGCTAGCGTCTCCTCGTCGAGCCGAAAATCGAAGCCGGCCGCGATCCGCACCGCGCGGATCATCCGCAGCTTGTCCTCGGCGAAGCGTGCCCGCGGATCGCCGATGGCGCGGACCAGCCGGCGGGCGATGTCATCGAGCCCGCCGACGTAGTCGATGACGCGTTCCTCGATCGGGTCGTAGAACAGGCCGTTGATCGTGAAGTCGCGGCGCTGCGCGTCGTCCTCGGGGCTGCTGAAGACGACGGCATCCGGGTGGCGGCCGTCGCTGTACTCGGCATCGCGGCGAAACGTGCTGACCTCGACGGTTCCTTCCGGTTTTCGTCCCACGACGGCCACGACGCCGAAGGCGGCGCCGATCGCCAGCGTGTGGCGGTGGCCGAACAGTTCCCGGATCTCGGCCGGCGTGGCGCTAGTGGCCACGTCGTAGTCGTTGGGCGTGCGGTCCAACAGTTGGTCGCGGACGCAGCCGCCGGCCCACAAGGCCTCGAACCCGGCCTCGCGCAGCCGGCGCAGCACGCGCACCGCCAGTTCGCGCCGTTTTTGAGGATCGACTTGAGACACGAGTCGGGGGCTCCGCGAAGAGGTGAAGGCAACCAGCAAGTGGGTTCGCCGTGTTTCGATCGCAATGCCGCGCCTGTATCACATTATGGCGCAACAACGCCACCTTCCGGCAGCCCAAAGTGATCGCGGATTGCCTGCTCGATTCGTTGCATCGTGGGAAGGCGAACGACGCCAAGCTGACGGCCCAGACGCCGTTTGTCGACCGCTCGAATCTGTTTGGTGACGATGCTTGACGGCCGCGTCATGCCGCCCTCGGGCGGGTCAATGGCGATCCAGTGATAATAGGCGAATCGGCCTGAAGTTATGGGCATGACCAGCACGGTGCCGGCCATCTCGTTCATGTGGTCGTTCGAGATGACGACGGCCGGCCGCGTCTTGCGAATCTCATGACCAATGGAGGGGTCGAGGGCGACGCGGTACACGGAGCCGCGCCGAGGAAACCGGCGTCGGCGAATCATTTGGTTCGACCTCGGCGCGACGGCGGGTCGAGTTTCTGCCACCGTGCGTCGGATGCAGCGTCCCAGTCGGCGGCGACTTTTCTGCCGGCGTTCGCGGCCGCGGCGTAAGACTCGCGCAGCCTCGCCGTGTGGCGGACCTTCGCCAGGTAGTCGATATAAGATCGCAGCGCCGCGGCCACAAAGCCGCTGTTGTTCCCTTCGTGGTAGGCTCGGGCGTACTTCCGCACGTCGGCCAGCAGATCCGGCGGCAGAGTGAAAATCGCGCGATCGTACCGTTTCTTTTGCGGATTGTGTCTGGATTTTGCTTTGGACACCGATTGTCTCGCTTCGTCGAGGAGGGCGAGTAAACGCTGTCAGTATATATCGTAGTATATACTACAGTCCACGCGCGTTGTCGATGTGCCAGGGCCATTCTGTTTTTCAAAATGGCGAGGCGGGAAAATGGAACTGGCTCCGAGCATAAACAGCGCAAGCCCTTTCAGACCAACGTTGCGTCTCGGTGCCTGTCCCACTTTCCCGCCGGTGCGCCGCCGGCAAGCTTGAATCTGTGAATGGCCCTGGTCGATGTGCCTCCCTAGCGACGCGGCGCCCGCGCTATTTCGCCGGCTGCGCGCGCAAGAACCGCTCCAGCCCGGCCAGATCGTCGGTGTTGATCAGGTCGACGCCGGCGTTCGATAGTTCGCTCCACATGGCCGCGTTGGCGGGGATCGCCCAGAAACGCACGCGCCGCCCCTTGGCGTGCGCCTTGGCCACGAAGCCGCGGAGCTTGGCCCTCTCCGCCTCCGGCATCTCGCCGGTGCCGCGCCAGCGGAAATGGCTGATCCAGTTGTCGCTCACCAAGGGCATCAGGTTCGCCGGCGCGTCGGAATCCAGATCGCTCATCCGCCCGTCGATGCCCGCGTAGCGCACGTCGTCGGCCGCGATGCGATCGATCGGCCGGTCGCCGGAGATGACGACGGTCACGGCGCCGGGCCGCGCCTGGCCGTCGCGGACGACGGTGAGCATCTCGGCGTAGCTGGCCAGCCGCTCGACGAGCGCGGCGTAGGCCCGCTCGCCGTCGGCCTTGATGTCGATCAGGAGCGTGAAGGGGGGGCCATCGCGAAAGACGCGGCCGCCGTTGGCGCGGACCCGCGCCAGGAGCGGATCGAGGTACAGGGCTTCCAGGGTCCGCCCCGGCTTGACGTCGCGGCGGTTGTGCGCGACCAGTAGCGCGCCGTCGACCAGGTAGATATCGGCCTCGACGCTGCAAAAGCCGTGATCGAGCGCGTCAAAGAGCGGCCGCTCGTGCTCGTAGTCGTTGTGGGCGTGGGCGTTTGCGAGCGGTTTCGGCTGCGCCGGCTCAGCGGCGCGGGCAGCGAGGTCGGCAGCCGCGGCGACGGCCAAGGCGAGGACCACCAGCGTCGCGAACGGTCGATTGTGGCGGCGTTTCATGGGATGTTCCCGCGGCTTGTCGTGCTGGATGCGGCAGCGTAGATTGTGCCTTCGATTGTCGCCGGTCGCCACGGCCGACGCCAGCGGTCCCAGGGTCATTCTGTTTTTCAAAATGGCGAGGCGGGAAAATGGGACTGGCTCCGAGCATAAACAGCGCAAGTCCTTTCAGACTAACGTTGCGTCTCGGTGCCTGTCCCACTTTCCCGCCGGTGCGCCGCCGGCAAGCTTAAATCTGTGAACGGCCCTGGCCAGCGGTCCGTGGCTTCCCCCTGTTCCAAGAGAGACGCTTCGATGAAGGCGATCGCCGTACATCCGGGAAAGGCGGGCAGCGTCCATTTGGCCGCCTTACCCAGGCCCCGCGTCGACGAAGTGCCCGACGGCCGGGGCGTGCTGGTGCGGGTGCTCAAGGTCGGCATCGACGCCACCGACAAGGAGATCAACGAGGCGAAATACGGCGCCGCGCCGCCGGGTTACGATTTTCTGGTGCTGGGGCACGAGAGTTTCGGCATCGTCGAAGAGGTCGGCGCCCGTGTCTCACACGTGCGGCCGGGCGATTACGTCGCCGCCACGGTCCGCCGGCCGGGATCGTCGATCTACGATCAGATCGGCACGAGCGACATGACCAGCGAGGAGACGTACTACGAGCGCGGCATCAACCTGCTGCACGGCTTTCTGACCGAGCACTATGTGGACGACGCCGAGTTCATCGTGCGGATGCCGCCGGGGCTGGCGCACCTGCACGTGCTGGCCGAGCCGATGAGCGTCGCCGCGAAGGCGGTGCAGCAAGCCTACGAAGTGCAGCGGCGATTGAAGGTCTGGCGGCCGCGGATCGCGTACGTGTTGGGCGCCGGTCAGATCGGCCTTTTGTCGACGTTGATCCTGCGGTTGCGGGGGCTCGACGTCTACACGCTTGCCCGCAGCCGGGCGCCGTCGCGCAATGCCGAAATTGCCGAAGGCTACGGCGCGACGTACGTCAGCACGAGCGACACGCCGCTTTCGGACCTGGCGCGGCGCGTGGGCAAGGCCGACCTGATCATCGACGCCACCGGCTCAAGCGCCGTGGCCTTCAGCGCGATGAGCGTGCTGGGCCACAACGGCGTCCTCGTCTGGACCAGCATCACTGGCGGTCGCGAGCACATCCAGGTGCCCGCCGATCAGGTGAATCTCGACTGGGTGCTGGGCAACAAGCTCCTGCTGGGCAGCGTCAACGGCAACCGCGAGCACTTCGAGATGGGCATCCGCGACCTGGCGGTCGGCGAAGTGACGTATCCCGGCGTAACCCAGCGGATCCTCACCAATCCGGTCGAGGGGCTCGAGAACTACGCCGAGGCCATCCGACTGCTGGTCGAGGAGCGAGCCGCCTTGAAGGTGTACGTCGATGTGGCTAGCGGTTGAGCGCCCTCGGTCGCAGGCGGCGGGCGGTGCGAAGCTGCGCAAACTTTGCCGACGGTTAGGATCGACCGAAAAATAACTTCCTGATTCTCTGACCCCTCACGGGTGCCCTCTCCCGCAAGGGGCGAGGGTATTGAGGAGAAGTTATTTTTCGGTCGATTCTTACCGCCAATGTGATTGGCTATCCGGGCCGCAATCCCTGCGCGGAGCGTCGAGCGCCGGTTCCCAGGGGTTGCCACCCCTGGGCTTCGCCAGCGTGGCCTGTGGCACTCTTGGATACTCCCTGGAATGATGCCGCCTCGAACTTGTTCTTTGCGCGTTGGGGGACCGCTTTCGCGATCGCGGTGTACAATAGTGGTGTCGGGTTGCAGCGCACGCTCGGCGGGAGCGGTGGCAAAAAATCCTGATTTCCGCCGTACCCGCCGGGCGATCTTTGCCGATCTAATCTGCAACACGTCAACCGAGCCTATTTCGACCAAGCCTCTCGCCTTGAATTCCGTCGGAGGTGCCAACCCAAAAAGCGTGGATCAGGGTCCTTAGTATTGGCTGGTGCTTAGCACAGCCTGGCCCTCGTCCTTCTCGCAGCGACTCCACCGTCGCAATCGGCGGGAGGTTGGATTCAAAGTGGCCGTGGCCGTCTTCGTGCAAACGAAACGGCCGCGGTTTTTTTTGTGCGCAGCGGCTCGAACTCACTCCTGGGAAGGGGGTTGCGAACCGCGCCAAGACGGCTGGCGGGCGACACCGGCCCCTTGCAGCCCCAGGCGGCCGAACCGGCCAGGGCCATTCACAGATTCAAGCTTGCCGGCGGCGCACCGGCGGGAAAGTGGGACAGGCACCGAGACGCAACGTTGGTCTGAAAGGACTTGCGCTGTTTATGCTCGGAGCCAGTCCCATTTTCCCGCCTCGCCATTTTGGTCGAGCCTGACAATGCGTCAGTCCCGACTCCCGCCGAGGCGAAGCAATTCGCCGACACCGTTGGACGACACCCTCGCCCGCCGCGCCACTGCCCGCCTTCGTCGATGTCGACCGCGTCCGAGTCGAGGTGCCCCATGCGCTTGCTGCGCCCGATAGTTCCGGCGTTTGTCGCCCTGGTGATCGCCGGTTCGTCCGCCGTGGCGGAAGATGCCAAGCCGGGCGAAGCAAAGCCCGCGGCCAAGGTCAGCTTCTACCGCGACGTGCGCCCGATCATCCAGGACCGCTGCCAGGGCTGCCATCAGCCGGCCAAGGCACAGGGCGGACTGGTGATGACCGGCTACGCGGCGATCAAAAAGGGGGGCGAGAGCGAGTCGCCCGGCTTCGTGCCCGGCGATCCCGACACGAGCGAGGTCGTCTCGCAAATCACCGCCGTCGGCGATCAGCCGCCGGCCATGCCCAAAGGCGGCCCGCCGCTCAAGCCCGATCAGATTGAGCTACTGCGGCGCTGGGTCGCTGAGGGCGCCGCCGACGACACGCCTGAGATAACCGAAACGGCAGTCGACATGGCGCATCCGCCGGTCTACACGTTGCCGCCGGTGCTCACGTCGCTCGACTATTCCCCCGACGGGTCGCTATTGGCCGTGTCGGGCTACCACGAAGTGCTTCTGCACCAGGTGGATGGCAGCGGCGTGGTCGCGCGGCTGGTGGGCTTGTCGGAACGGATCGAGTCGGCCCGCTTCTCGCCCGACGGCAAGCGGTTGGCCGTGACGGGGGGCTCGCCCGGCCGCTTCGGCGAAGTGCAGATATGGGACGTCGCCGCGCGCGAGCTGAAGCAGTCGGTCCTGGTCACGTACGACACAGTGTACGGCGCCAGTTGGTCGACCGACGGCACAAAGGTGGCTTTTGGCTGCGCGGACAACACGTGCCGCGCGATCGACGCCGGAACCGGCAAGCAGGTCTTCTTCCAGGGTGCCCACAACGATTGGGTGCTGGACACGGTCTTTTCCGTCGACAGCTCACACCTGGTAAGCGTGAGCCGTGACCGCTCGATGAAGCTCAACGAGGTGGCCACCGAGCGATTCGTCGACAACGTCACCAGCATCACGCCGGGGGCCCTCAAGGGCGGGCTGATCAGCGTCGACCGCCACCCGAAGAAGGACGAGCTGCTAGTAGGCGGCGCCGATGGCACGCCCAAGATCTACCAGATGCACCGCACTAAAGCCCGCGTGATCGGCGACGATTTCAATCTGATCCGCGCCTTCGACGCCATGCCGGGTCGCCTCTTCTCGGTCCGCTACAACGCCGATGGGTCGCGCATCCTGGCCGGCAGCTCGAGCGACGGGCAGGGCGAGGTGCGGGTCTACCAGGAGGCCGACGCCAAGCTCGTCTCCCGCTTCGCCAGCGAAAACGGCGCCATCTACGCCGTCGCCTATCGACCGGACGGGAAACAGGTGGCCACTGCCGGGTTCGACGGGATGGTTCGCCTGTGGGACCCGGAGACCGGCAAGCTGGTGAAGGAGTTCTTGCCGGTGCCGGCCGAGCCCGCCAGCGTTGCCCAGGCAGCGAAATGAATTCGAGCCAACACGCACAAAAACCGTCCGCGCACAGGAAAAATCGGGTTATGAATCGAAACCAACGCACGCTTGTTCTCTCGATCGCCGCCGGCTTGGCACTCCTGTTCGCGGCGACGGGACGCACGTCGGCCGACGAGGGCAAGCCCGAGAAGCTGCCCGAAGGAATGCAAGTCGTCGGGCTCGCGGCGATTCCGGCGACGATCGAGCTCAAGCACCGCTACGACTACGCCCAACTGCTCGTCACCGGCGTATTGGCCACGGGCGAGCGGATCGACGTGACGCGCATGGCCGCGGTCGAGGCGCCGGCCGCGTTGCTGGCGATCTCGCCCAATCGCCTGGTGCGGCCCGCCGGCGACGGTACAGGCGCCCTGGCCGTGTCGCTCGCCGGCCAGACGCTCTCGGTTCCCGTCAAGGTGACCGGTCAGAAGGACGACTACCCGATCAGCTTCGTGCGGGACGTGATGCCGGTGGTGTCGAAGCTCGGCTGCAACGCCGGCACCTGCCACGGCGCGGCCAACGGCAAGAACGGGTTCAAGCTGTCGCTGCGCGGTTACGATCCGCTGTTCGACCATCGCGCGCTGACCGACGATCTGGCCGGCCGCCGGTTCAATCGCGCCGCGCCCGACCAGAGCCTCATGTTGCTAAAGCCGTCGGGCGGGGTACCGCACGTCGGCGGCGCGATCACCCATCGCGGCGAACCGTACTACGAGATCCTGCGGGCGTGGATCGCCGCGGGCGTGAAGCTCGATCTGGAAACGCCGCGCGTGACGAAGATCGAGGTGTTTCCCAAGGAGGCCCTGGTGCCGCTGGCGGGCATGAAGCAGCAGGTCGTGGTCACGGCAACCTATGCCGACGGCCGCACGCGCGACGTCACGGCCGAGTCGTTCCTCGTTAGCAGCACGACCGACGTGGTGGAGGTCGACAAGCAAGGTTTGGCGATCGGCATGCGTCGCGGTGAGGCGTCCTTGTTGGCCCGCTATGAGGGTTCCTACGCCGCCACGACGGTGGTGGTGATGGGGGACCGGAGCGGCTTCGTATGGCAGGACGCGCCCCAGAACAATCACTTGGACAAGCTCGTCTACGACAAACTCAAGAAAGTGAAGGTTCAGCCGAGCGAGCTGTGTACCGACGCTGAGTTCATCCGCCGCGTGTACCTCGATTTGCTGGGCGTGCCTCCGCAGCCCGACGCGGTTCGCGCCTTCATCGCCGACGCCCGCGACACCAAGGTCAAGCGCGACGAGATGATCGACCGGTTGATCGGCAGCCCGGAATACATCGACCACTGGACGAACAAGTGGGCCGACCTGTTGCAGGTGAATCGCAAATTCCTGGGCGAGGAAGGGGCGTGGGCGTTCCGCAACTGGATTCGCCAGGCGCTGTCGGACAACATGCCCTACGACCAGTTCGTGTACCGCGTGCTGACGGCGTCGGGCTCGACGCTTGCGAACCCGCCGGCGTCGTACTACAAGGTGCTGCGCACTCCGGCCGACGCGATGGAAAACACCACGCAACTGTTCCTGGCGGTGCGGTTCAACTGCAACAAGTGCCACGACCATCCGTTCGAGCGGTGGACGCAGGACCAGTACTATCACCTGGCCGCCTATTTCGCCCACGTCGGCCGCAAGGCGGCGCCGGAGTTCGCCGGACGCTCGGTCGGCGGCACCGCCGTCGAGCAAGCGCTGCCCCTGGTGGAAGTGGTCTACGACCAGGGCGCAGGCGACGTCACGCACGAACGCACCGGCAAGGTGGCCGGGCCGGAGTTCCCCTACGCGTTCACCGGCAGCCCCGAAGCGAACTCGCCGGCTGCCCGCCGCGAGCAGCTCGCCCGCTGGATCACCAGCAAGGACAATCCGTATTTTGCCAAGAGCTACGTGAATCGCATCTGGAGCTACCTGGTGGGCGTGGGGATCATTGAGCCGATCGACGACATTCGGGCGGGTAACCCGCCGTCGAACCCCGAGCTGTTGGACCGGTTGACGGGCGATTTTCTGGCAAGCGGCTTCGACGTCCGCGGCGTGTTCCGCGAGATCTGCAAGTCGCGCGTCTATCAACAGTCGATCGTCACCAACAAGTGGAACCAGGACGACGACATCAATTTTTCGCACGCGCTTGCCCGGCGGCTTCCGGCCGAGACGCTCTACGACGCCGTGCACGTCGCCGCCGGCTCCCGCCCGAAACTGCCGGGCGTGCCGGAGGGTTTCCTGGCCTCGCAATTGCCGGATAGCGGCGTCGAGCTGGCCGACGGCTTCTTGAACCTCTTCGGCCGCCCGCCGCGTGAAAGCGCGTGCGAGTGCGAGCGATCGAGCGGCGTGATGCTCGGTCAGGCCTTGAACCTGGTCAACGGACCGACGATTGCCGAGGCGATTTCCGACCCCAAGAACCGCATCACCTCGCTTGTCGCCTCCCAGCCGGACGACGGCAAGCTGGTCGAAGACCTGTTCATGTCCATCCTTTGCCGGTTGCCCAAGCCGGAGGAATCGGCCGCCGGCGTCGAGGCGATCAACGCCGCCGGGCGCGACTACGACGAGCGGCAAGCGGCGTTGACTGCGCTCGAGAGGGACAAGCTGCCCGCCCGCCAGGCCGCATGGGAGAAGAGCCAGCGGCCGGTCGCGTGGACGGTGCTTGACGTGGCAGCGGCCACGAGCGCCGGCGGCGCTGAGTTAACCAGGCAGCCCGACGGCGCGATCGCCGCCAGCGGCAAGAGCCCCGAGGCCGACACGTACACGATCCTCGCCACGACAAAGCTGGAAGGGATCACGGCCATTCGCATCGAGGTACTGGCCGATCCGAGCCTGCCGTCCGGCGGGCCGGGCCGTGCCGCCAACGGCAACTTCGTGCTTAACGAGCTGCGGGCCTCGGCGGCGCCGCTGGCGAACCTGGCGGCGGGCAAAGCCGTCGCGCTGGGCCCGGCCGATGCCGACTTCTCGCAAGCCGACCTTGCGGCCGCTACGGCCGTCGACGGCGACCCGAAAACCGGCTGGGCGATCGCCCCGCAGTTCGGCAAGCCGCACGTGGCCGTGTTTGAGGCGGCCGAGGACGTGGGCGCCGCCGGTGGCACGGCGCTGTCGCTGGTGCTGGACCAGCAGTACGGCACGCAGCACACGATCGGCCGGTTGCGGATCTCCGCTACGGCGGCCAAGAGGCCGGTCAAGCTCGACGGGCTGCCGCCGGCCGTGCTCGAGGTCCTGGCAATCGCCCCAGAAAAACGCACCGCCGAGCAGCAAGCAGCCCTGGCCGCGCACTATCGCACGCAAGACGCCGAATGGATGCGCCTCTCGGCCGAAGTCGAGCGGGCGAAACAGGCGCAAAGCCAGTACCGCCTGCAAGGGGCGCAAGACCTGGCCTGGGCGCTGATCAACAGCCCGGCGTTCTTGTTCAATCGCTGAAAAGGGATCGGCCCGTTCTCGCCGGCGGAGATTTGGCCGACCGCGCGCGGTGGGCTCGTCCTGCGCCACCGCTACAACCGCCACAGGTGGACCTCTTGGCGATTCACGGCGGCCCGCGCGACCTAAGCTTGTGGTGGCTGAGGGGCGGCAACCGTTCGGACACATTTTGCCCGACAGCGGCGACGCGGTTCGTCGTCATTCTTCTCGAGGCATTGCCATGAATCACGCTTCGCAACTGTCTCGCGGTTCGACCCTTTGGTCGAGCGCCTCCACGAGGACGCAGCTCTATTGGGTGTTGATCGTTTCCGCCGTCCTCTTTGTCGGCGTGCGCGTGACGAGTTTTGTGACGTCGCATTCCGGCCGTGCCGCGGCGCCGTCGGAAGAGGCAATCGCCGCCGTGGCCGCCGAACCCAACCAGCCGGCCCCGGCAGCGGAAGCGGCGCCCGCGGAGTCGACAGCGGTCGCGTTGGGGGGCGGGCATCCTGCCCGCCTTCAGGAGAGCGCCGATCGTGCAGCAACCCAAAACGCGGCCGAAGGCGGTCAGCTCGCCGCCGAAGGCGGGCAGGATCCCCGCCCCCCAGTGGCCGCGATCCCGCAAGGACCGCGGGAAACCGTCGCGCCGACCGACAATCCGCCGGCGGATCCTGATGGTACAGCGCCTGTCGCCGACGCGGCAGACGAAGAAGAGGCGCGCCCGCGCGGGCTGGAGGATTTGCTGAGGGCCTTCGCGACGTCTTCCCGCCGCCGGCTCTCGACGCCCAGCGGCTACGCGGACCAACCGGAGAGTGCGCCCCAGGACGAGGCCCAGCCAGCCGCGCCGTCGCCCGAGGAATGGGCGGACGATATCCTGCTGTTTCCCGTGGTCGCACCAGCGGCCGCTCCCGCCGGCCAGCGGGCGATCGACGCGGTGGTGCGGTTGTTTACCAGCCCCGGTCGGGTGAATCCGGCCCAGCGCGGGCAACAGTCTGATTCGCACGAACCGGGCGAAGCGGTGATCGAGACGGACGCGCTCATCGTGCCACCCGATGCCACGACCCCCCAAACGTCCGGCGACGAGTCCGCTCACGAGACGGGGCCCGCTATCACGCCCGCCGGCGATACACCCGAAACGCCACCGCCGGCTGAAGCGCCCGGGGAAGGCGCGGGCGAACAGGAAGCGGCGGACGCCGACGCGACGGGCTCGTCCCAAGAGCCGGCCGTCCTTCCGGGACCCTCGGTGCTAGTGCTAGTGAACCCGCACGACAACGGGGCGACGATCCGCTATCTAATCAACGGGCATGCGTTCTCGATGGCGCCGGGTCAGTCGCATCGCTTGCCGGTGGGCAAGACGTGGCGGCTGCGGTTTCACCGCGGCGGAGAGTTCGGTGAGTTTAGCGAGGCCTTGCGCGAAGGGTCGTTCGAGTTTCGCATCACCGACGAAGGATGGCAACTTGCCCCGCGCGAAGGCGATACGCTCGTCGAACCCAGCGACGCGCGGTAGCGGGTCCCGTGCCACGGCTTCTCGCAAGCCGTGCAGCCACGGCAAACGGCGGCACAGTTCGGTCAACGCACACTCTACGTCGACGGACGGGTCACTCCGCGGCGGGCGGTCGGGCCAGCGGCCTTCTTCGGCAGCTCGTTCCGCGGCGCGGCCGGCTCGCTCGTCCCCTGGGGCGTTGCGTCCGCCGCCGGACCCGTCACGCACGAGTTGCCCGTGCACGCCGCTCTGCCACTCGGCTGATAGCAGGCGGGGCGGCACGTCGGGCAGCCCTCGCATCCGCCGCACGACCCGCAGCCGGCGCCGACGCACGTGCCGGCGGGCCGGTATTTCTCGTTGAAGCCGGGACGGTATTGGATGTACTCGCCGGGACCGCCGCACTTGTCGCAATGGTGCGTGTCGTAGTGGGTGTAGTAGCCTTGGCCCTTCCAGCAACCGTAGCAACGCGGCTCGTGGCAGTAGCCCAGCCATGTATCGCAGCAGGGCGGGACGCCCGGCCAGACCTGGTTCGGGTAGATGTTGCGCAGGTCGACGGAGAAGGCGGCGCCCGGCGCGATCTGGGAGGTCATTTCGGACGGGAGGTAGCCGCCGCCGACTTCCGCGGCGGCCGCCTCCTCCACCACGACCGGTTCGCCAGGCGCGGCGGGCGTCGGCAGACCGGGAGTGACCGGGCCGTCGAGGTCGACCCGCTGGGCTGTGCGGTGGGGAGCGGTCGCGCGGCTGGCGGCGAATTTGACCTGGTTCTGGCCGGCGGCCACGTCGACCAGGGCCAGGACCGTCGCGAGGGCGGCGGCGGGCACAATTGCGAACCTCATGGCAAGTCGAGTCCGTTCTGGAGGAGAGCCCTGCAATCCGTTTCGCTTGTACTCTAGCCGGAGGCAGCGCCTGTAGGGGTGATAGTGACACGCCTGGCCCGTGCCACCCAAGGTGCGCGGCACGCGGCCACCTTTCGAGTCGGCGCGACGCAGCGGCAATGGTGAGCAATGAAATCTCTCCGCGAAAAAGCGCTTCGAGAGAGAAACAAGGCATAAAGACTACAAGCCCGATACGAGCTATTCGCGGACCCGCCTTGCGCGGAAAATCCCCACTTGCCGCGTACGCAGGGCGGCCGAAGCGAGCGTGAGGGGGGTGTTTGCCGCGAGGCTTTGCCGACGCTAGGGGCCGCTTCGGCGTCATCCTCACGGCTTAGCAAATCGTTGCTCTTGCGGCGAGCTACCGTGCGGTCGCCCCGGCCGTGAGCCCGGCGCTGATTTCGTCGAAGGGGATGCCCAGGGCCCAGGCCGCGGCGGCTGCCGCCAACGCGTTCTCCACGTCGGCGATCGCCTCTGGCGTCTCGCTGGCGACGGCGGCAAATGGGATCTCGTGAACCGGCTTGTTCGCCTCGACGAGTACAAGTTTGCCCTCAGCCGCATACGCGACCTTGGCTCCGCCGCGGCGATGACGTGTGAGGACCGGATGGCGCGGCTGACGCGAGAAGTAGATTACCGTGCCACGGCACTTTTCGGCCATGTCGGCCACGAGCGGGTCGTCGGCCTTGAGCACCGCCCAGCCGTCGCGCGGAACCGATTCGACGATGCACCGCTTGAGCACCGCGATCTCGGCGGCCGTCTCGTTGCCCGAAAGCCCTGCCGGGTCTCCTTCGCCGACATTGGTGACAACCGCCACGTTGCAGTCGTCGAAGCCGAGCCCCTCGTCCCGCACGCTTCGCGCGCTGACTTCGAAGACGGCCCGCTCGATTGTGGGGTTCATGAGCAGGGCCGCAGCGCCTTCGTAGCCGCTGGCGTCGCACGTTTTGATGCGCTCGCCGCCGCGATAGACGCCGTCGCTCGTGGCCAGGCCGACTACCGCGCCGCGGCCCAGGATGCGGCCCATCAGTTTCACGGTCGTCGTCTTGCCGCGCGTGCCGGTGACCGCCACGATCGGAATCCGGCCCGTCTCGCCCGGCGGGAACATCCCGTCGATGATCGCCTGGCCGACCGGCCGCGGCGTTCCGTCGGCCGGCTGCACGTGCATTTGCAGGCCCGGCCCGGCGTTGACCTCGACCACGGCGCCCCCTTGGGCCTCGAGCGGGCGGCTGATGTCCTCGGCCACGATGTCCAGCCCGGCGATGTCGAGTTGCACGACGCGGGCCGCCTCGACGGCGCGCGCGGCAACTTCGGGATGGACGCGATCGGTCACGTCGGTGTCGACGTTTCCGTTGCGCTTGACCAGGATGCGGGCCCCGCGGGCCGGCACGGATTGAGGCGTATAGCCCTGTTGCTGGAGGGCCAAGAGGATCACGGCGTCGAGCTCGATGGTGTACAGCAAGCTCGAACAGTCCTCACCGCGGCGCGGATCGGAGTTGAGTTGTTCGTCGATGAGTTGCGCGACATTGCGGGTGCCGTCGCCGACGATGACGGCCGGCTCCCCGCGCGATGCGGCCACCACGTGGCCGTTGACCACCAAAACGCGATGCTCGGCGCCTGGTGCGAATTGCTCGACGAGCACGCCGCTCCCCTCCCGATCGGCGTGGCCGAAGGCGGCCATGACCTGCTCTTTTGTCGTCAGGCCGGTGAAGACGCCCCGGCCGTGGTTGGCGTCGCGCGGCTTGACGACCACCGGCAGCCCAACCTCCTGCGCGGCTTCCCAGGCATCGTCCCCGCTGGTGACGGGGCGCCCGTCGGGCACGGGCACGCCGACCGTCTTCAGCAGCTTCCGCGTGAGCTCCTTGTCGTGGGCGATACTTTCGGCGATGGCGCTTGTGGCGTCGGTCACGGCCGTGAAAATGCGGCGCTGCCGCGCTCCCCAGCCGAGTTGCACCAGGCTCCCCTTCGACAATCGGCGGATGGGAATATCGCGGTCTTCGGCCGCGTCGACGATGGCCCGCGTGCTGGGACCCAGACAAACGTCGTCAGCCATGCCGCGCAGTTTGGCGACCTCCTCGTTCACGTCGAACGGCCGGTCGCGCACAGCGGCTTGCAACAGTCGCCACGCGGCCGAAAGGCACTCTCGCGCCAGCGATTCTTCCTCGAACTCGATAACCACCTTGTAGACGCCCTCTTCAGCGGTTTCGCGGGCCTTGCCGAGGCCGACGTCGCAGCCGGCGAGGCGCTCCAGCTCGATCGTGACATGCTCCAGGATGTGTCCTTGATAGGTGCCGCGGCGGAGGCGTTCGAAGAAGCCGCCCCGCTCGCCGATGCTGCAGCGGTGCTCGATCATCGACGGAAGCCAGGCCATCAGCCGCTCGTTGAACCCGGGAAGCTCATTGGAAGGCGAGTCCTTCAGCTCGCCGAGGTCCACGAGGGCCTCGAGAACCGGGACCCAGGCCCACACGTTGGGGCCCCTGAGCGTCTTGATGCCGCGGATTTCCATGCGCGAGACAGATCGGTGTACGTGATGCAACCGCTTTCCGGCGCCGCTGTTAAAGCGACGGGCGAGCGACAGGCGGAGACCGCTGTGTGGCACTCTGGCGATGCCCAGCCCCGGCTGGCCGCAGGGCAAGCACCCTAAAATCCCAGCTTTACGGCCCTGGCAGGGTCGGTCAAGGGCGGAGTGGCGTTGCACGCCATTTGGCGGTCAGGTTAGGCCGAATTTGACGGGAGCATTTGTCCGCGTGGTTTTCCGGTTTAGAATTGTGGCATAGGCAGCCGCCAGGCTGTTTGTCCCTCCCCGCGCCGCCCCGCCTGCCGCCCGACTCGGTCTGGAGTTCCCGCCTTGGACGAGATGCCGTTCATTCTGCCCACATTGCCCGACGCTTGGCGCCGCGCCGCTTTGGCGCAGCTCGAGGCGGGCGAAGTCATTCACGCCTGGTTCGCCCCGGACCTCGACGCGCATCTGCGCTACGTCGAGGGGCTGGTCCTGCTGACCGATCGCCGATTGCTGTCGGCGGAAGCAACGGTCGACGGGCCGGGCGCCGACGGCTCGACATGGCGCGAGTGGCCCGTCGACGCGGTCGGGAACTTGCGAGCCATCGAGCGGAACGGGCTGGGCACGCTGGAACTATTGGGCGGCGCCGGACGCGAGTGCTTCTGGCGGTACACAGCCGCCAGGGCCAACGCCGCGCACGAGTTCGTGCGGCGATTCGACGCCCTGCGGCGCGGGATGCCGTTCAAGACGGCTGAAGAGCACGAGGACGGCGTTGCACCGGCCCCCGAACCTTCGCCCGCGGTCAGCACGCGAACGCTTTTGCGGTTATCGCGATTTGCGCGCCCGCGTGCCAGGCTGATCGCGTTGGGCTTCGTTCTCACGCTGGCGACGACGGCGGCGGGGTTGATACCGCCGTATTTGACGGTCCCCTTGGTCGACAACGTGCTGACGCCGTATCAGAGCGAAGTCAAGGCGATCAAGTCGCAAGAGGGCGCGTCGGCCCAGCTCAAGCAGCAGCAGCTCGCGAAGCTCAAAGAGACCGAGGGACCGCGGTTTGCGCGGATCGTCGCGCTGTGCTTGGGCGGCATCGCGGCCGCGGCGGTCGCCTCCTGGTTGTTCGGCTGGGCGCAAGGCGTCGTGATGGCCCGGGTCAGCGAGCGCGTCGCCGCCGACCTGCGCAATGCCACGTACGCGCACCTGCTCAAGCTATCGCTGGAGTTCTTCGGCGGAAAACGAACGGGCGACTTGATATCGCGCATCTCGAGCGACACCGACCGCATCTGCAACTTCTTATCCGACAACCTCGTCGACTTCATCACCGACGCGTTGATGATCGTCGGCACGGCGGCCATCTTGGTGTGGTTCGATCCGGTGCTGGCCGCGGCGACCCTGTTGCCGTTTCCGCTGGTCGCCTGGCTCGTGTACTACGTCCGCGGGCAGTTGCAGCATGGCTTCCAGCGCGGTGGACGGGCCTGGGCCGCGATGACCAACGTCCTGGCCGATACGATCCCCGGCATCCGCGTCGTGAAGGCTTTCGCGCAAGAGCAACGCGAGGTCGATCGGTTCCACGCGGCCAACGATCGGGTGCTCGAGGCGAATGACCGCGTCAACACGGTGTGGGCCTTCTTCTGGCCGCTCGTGTTGCTGTTGAACCAGGCCGGCTTGCTCATGGTGTGGGCCTTCGGTGCCTGGCGCGTGTACGACTTCCGCATCGAAGCGGGCGTGCTGGTCGCCTTCCTGTTGTACATCTCCCGGTTCTATACGCGGCTGGAGTCGATGAGCCGGATGTTCTCGATGACGCAGCGGGCCGCGGCCAGCTCGCAGCGGATTTTCGAGATTCTGGACCGCGTACCCAGCGTGCCCGAGCCCACCCAGCCCATCCAACCCAACCCTGTCCGCGGCAAGATCGAGCTAACGGGCGTGGGCTTCCGCTATGGCAACCGCCCGATCATCGAGAACCTGAACCTGTCGATCGAGCCGGGCGAGATGATCGGCCTGGTCGGCCCCTCCGGCGCCGGCAAAAGCACGCTCGTGAACCTGGTATGCCGGTTTTACGACGTGACCGAGGGAGCCGTGTCGGTCGACGGCGTCGACGTTCGCCGCTTCCCGGTGGCCGAGTACCGCCGGCACATCGGCGTGGTGCTTCAGGACCCGTTCCTGTTCTACGGCACGATTGCCGAGAACATCGCCTACGGCCGGCCGGAGGCAACGCGCGAGGAAATCGTCGCGGCGGCCCGCGCCGCCCGCGCTCACGAGTTCATCATGCGGCTGCCCGACGGCTACGACTCGATCGTCGGCGAGCGTGGACAGACGCTGTCCGGCGGCGAACGGCAGCGGATCTCCATCGCCCGCGCGATTCTCATCGACCCGCGAATTCTCATTCTCGACGAGGCCACCAGCTCGGTCGATACGGAAACGGAACGGGAGATTCAGGAAGCGCTCGACAATTTGATCCGCGGGCGGACCACGATCGCCATCGCCCATCGCCTCAGCACGCTGCGGCAGGCCGATCGGTTGATCGTGCTCGATCGTGGCAAAATCGTGGAAGTGGGACACCATCAGGAGCTCGTACACTCCTCGGGCGTGTACGCCCGGCTGCACCGAGCGCAGCTCGCCATGGCGCACGACATGGCCGAGTAAGGCGGGCGTAGCTAAGCGCGTCGGAGCTTATTAGTGTGCCGCTGGCGCTGCCAGTGCCGGCCCGGAACGACAGTTCATGCACTAGCAGGGCCAGTGGCACGCGAGGAACAGAGGCGTATGGAAAAGACTCTCGGGGCGATCGAGCTTTCGCACGATCCTTATGGCCGGCTCGTCCTCGTGGACGGGGGCGGCCGGCGGCACGTCGGCGTGGAGACGATCCGCGCGTTTCCCCTGTCCGAGCCACACCGCTGGATCTCGATCTGCAACGCCGAGGGGGTGGAGGTGTTGTGGATCGAGGACCTGAACTCCGCGCCGGCCGCGGCGCGCGAGCTGATCGTCGAGGACTTGGCGCGGCGCGAATTCATGCCGGTCATCGACAAGGTCATTCACGTCTCCGGCCAGTCCGATCCATCGCAATGGGAGGTCCAGACCGACCGGGGCACGACCCGCTTTCTGCTCAAAGGGGACGACGACGTGCGCCGCATCGGCCCACGCGGGGCGATGCTGATCGACTCGTCCGGGATGCGGTACCTCGTGCCGGACCTCCGCCGTCTGGACGCGGCTAGCCGCAGGACTCTTGAACGGTATCTGTAAGCGCACGGTATAGGGTCGCGTCCGCGCTAAGAATGTGGTGGCACCCTACGCCGTTCACGGCAGGGCGTCATGGAGCGGCGAAAGGAATTGGTATTTCAAGAGTTCGAGCCTCCGGCGGCCACGCCGCACTAAATCCGCCTGGCCGCGAAACTTCGAGAAAAATTAACCCCCGCCGCGTGAACGGCGTAGCGTGGCACCCGATGGCAACTCCACCGTGCGCGCATCGGACGCTCGCCTTGCCCGCTATAATTCCGCGGCAAGGAGCCATGCGCCGCATGATTCGCCGTATCGAGCGGGCCGGAGGGAAAGAGAACTGGCTATTGGTGCCGCAGATCGACCATGCGCGTGTGTCGGGCCGACTGGCCGAAGCGTGGACCGATGCGTCGCTAGTGGCCATCGAGCCCCCGGGCGAGCTCGCCAAAGCGATCACCCATCACGACGACGGTTGGGACCAATGGGACGCTGCGCCGGACGTCGATCCGGCGGCCGGCCATCCGCTGAGCTTTACCGAAATGCCGCTACCGACCGCGGTCGCCATCTGGGAACGGTCGATCCGTCGGGCGGCCGAGTTCGGCAGCCTGGCGGCGCACGTCGTGAGCGCTCATTTCACAGCGCTCCTGCAAGCGGCGTCGCCCCGGTGGAGCGCCGACCCGCTGCAGTTCCAGACCAGCCGACGGTTCCTGGACGAACAGTCCGACCTGCGCGAAAAATGGTTCGCCGACTGGCAAAAGGTGAACCCGGCCGAGCGAACGCGGAAAGTGGCCGGGCGGGCGCTGGCCTACTTGCAATTCTTCGACGCCCTGAGCCTGTGGCTGTGCTGCGCGCCGCGGTTCGAGCCGCAATCGATGCAAACGCCCGAGGGCTACTACCTGTCGCTGGGCCCGATGGCGGACAACCGTTTTTCGGTGCAGCCGTGGCCACTATCGGTGGAACGGGTCCGCGCGAGGATCCACGCGCGTCGCATCCCGGTAGGCCGCTACGCAAGTCGCGCCGAGTTGGCAGCGGCCGGCGGCCAGCAGATCGAGCTCGACTTCGAGCTAATCCCCGCGACGTAGAGCGTTTCCCTAAGCCTAGCTGCTCCGACGCCATGCCGCCGCTTGTTCTAGGAACGCACAACCGCAAGAAGGGGCTCGAGCTGGCGGAGCTGCTTGCGCCGGTGGGGATCGCCGTCCGCACGCTTGCCGATTTTCCGCAGGCCGTGGCCGTGGTCGAGGATGGCGACTCGTTTGCCGCTAACGCGCGGAAGAAGGCCACCCAGCAGGCGGCGCATCTTCACGAGTGGGTGCTGGGCGAGGACAGCGGGATCGTGGTCGATGCGCTCGGCGGCGCGCCGGGCATCTACTCCGCCCGCTACGCTGGGCCGGCGGCGACCGACGAAGACAACAACCGGCGGCTATTGGCCGAGCTCGGCGACACGCCGCCGGCGCGCCGCACCGCACATTATGTCTGCCACGCGGTGCTGGCCGAGCCGGGCGGCCGGATCGTGGCCGAGGCGGAAGGGACGTGCCAGGGCCGGATCGCCTTTGAGCCGCGCGGCTCGGCCGGCTTCGGCTACGATCCGCTGTTCGAGATCGTCGAGTATCAACGCACGTGTGGAGAACTGGGCGACACCGTCAAGGCATGCCTGAGCCATCGGGCCCGCGCGCTGCGGAAGCTGCTGCCGCGATTGGCCGCGCTCTTGCGTTGACGGCCGGTGGTAGGGAGCCGGAGCGGAGATGTCAGATCGCAGATATCAGATATCCGATCGCACATCGTTCTACTCCCACTCGATCGTGGCGGGCGGCTTCGAGCTGATGTCGTAGACCACGCGGTTGACGCCCTTGACCTCGTTGATGATCCGCGTCGAGATGCGGGCCAGCAGGTCAAAGGGCAGCCGGCTCCAATCGGCGGTCATGAAGTCCTCGCTGTCGATCGAGCGGACGGCGACCGCGTCCTCGTAGGTTCGCGCGTCTCCCATCACACCCACGCTTTGCACGGGCAAGAGGACGGCGAACGATTGCGATGTCTGGCGATAGAGCCCCGCCGCGCGAATCTCGTGGACGACGATGGCATCCGCCTCGCGCAGACGCGCGAGCCGGTCGCGAGTCACCTCGCCCAGGCAGCGGACGGCCAGCCCGGGCCCGGGGAACGGGTGCCGCCAGACGATCTCTTCGGGGAGACCCAACTGGGCGCCGAGCCGCCGCACTTCGTCCTTGAAGAGGTCTCGCAAGGGCTCGATCAACTGGAAGCTCAAGTCCTCCGGCAGCCCGCCCACGTTGTGGTGCAGCTTGATCGTGGCGGCCGGTCCGTCGACGGCGGCGCCGCTTTCGATCACGTCGGGGTACAGCGTGCCTTGCGCGAGGAACTCGGCCCCTTCGATTTTCGCCGCCTCGTCGGCGAAGCATTCGATGAACACCCGGCCGATCCGCCGGCGCTTCTCTTGCGGGTCGCGCACGCCGGCCAGCGCCGCGAGGAACCGATCTTCGGCCTTTACGACGTGCAGATCGGTGTGGAAGTGGCCGGAGAACTCGCGGATCACCGCCTCGGCCTCATCCTTGCGCAAGAGCCCATTGTCGACCAGGATGCAGGAGAGCCGCGGGCCGATGGCCTGGTAGAGCAGCGCGGCGACGACCGACGAATCGACCCCGCCCGACAGGCCGCAGATTACCCGGCGGTCCCCGACGCGTTTTTGAATCGCAGGAATCGCCTGCTCGGCAAAATCGCCGAGCTGCCAGGAGCCGCCGGTGCCGCAGATCGCGCGGACGAAATTCGCCAGCACCTGCCTGCCCTGCGGCGTGTGCGTCACCTCGGGATGGAACTGCACTCCGTAGACCGGCAGCGATTTGTGCTTCACGGCCGTAATCGGGCAGGTTGCCGTGGCGGCGAGCGCGCGGAAGTCGTCGCTGACGCGCATCACCTGGTCGCCGTGGCTCATCCACACTTCGGTCTCGTGCGGCAGACCGGCCAGCAGGTCATCGTCCGACGTGATCTGGCAGCGGGCGCGGCCGAACTCGCGGGCCGGGAAGCTATCGACAAGGCCGCCGAGCACTTCGCACGCCAGTTGCATGCCGTAGCAGATGCCCAGCACCGGGATGCCGAGCCGGAAAATCTCCGGGTCGCAATGCGGGGCGCCTTTTTCGTAGACGCTTCGTGGGCCGCCGGAGAGGATGAGCCCCTTGGGCGCGATCTCGCGGATGCGCGCCGGTGTGATGTCGTGACGGACGATCTCGCAATAGACGTTCTGCTCGCGGACTCTCCGGGCGATCAACTGCGCGTACTGCGCGCCGAAGTCGAGAACGAGAATCTTTTCGGCGGCGATATCTTGCGGAAGGGCGCTCACAACCGCGGTATCCATTGCCATGCGGACCGTCCTTGTCGGCCGCGCCGGCGCCAAAGCGGCCGGCGGCGAAAACAAAAAACCCGGCACCGCCGGGTGAAATGAAGCATTATAGGATGGGTCGGCAGGGCTGGCCAGGGGCGGATGCGCTCGCTGCGGCGGCGCCGGTGCGGGCGAGCGTCCTGCGATTTGCTAGAATCAAGCCCATGTCCTCAGGCACGCGCAAACGCTGGTTTCAGTTCAGCCTCAGCGCGCTTTTTTGGCTGACGCTGGCCGTCGCGCTTCTGTTGTGGGGGCTGAGCGAACGCAGCGCGCAGCAGCGGCATGCCGCGGAAAACGCCCGACAGGCCGCGCAGACCAAGCGGACGGAGGCGGAGCTCGCCAAGATGCGTGTCAAGTTGGATTCCGTGACGAAAGACGCCGCCTGGACCAAATCGCGACTCATGGAACGTGATCTGGAACGCAAATTGGGTGATGAAGAACCCAAAGCGCGGGATGAAAAACCCAAAGCGCGGGCACGGCTGCTGGAGCCCTACACAAGCCCTGAATAGCCGCCACCCCCGGCACCCTCAACGCCCGTGCAGATTCTCCTCACCAACGACGACGGCATCTATGCCCCGGGGCTGGCGGCTATGGAGCGCGAGCTGCGCTCCCTGGGCGAAGTCACGGTCGTCGCCCCGGCCACCGAACAGAGCGGCGTCGGCCACTCGATCACGTTTCTCAGTCCGCTCGTGGTCAAGGAAATCTTCGACGGCGAACGGCGCCGCGGCTGGGCCGTCGAGGGGAGCCCGGCCGATTGCGTCAAGCTGGGCATCTTCGAGTTCTGTCCCCAGCGCCCCGCCCTCGTGGTGAGCGGAATCAACGGCGGGTTGAACGCCGGCATTAACGTCCTCTATTCGGGCACCGTGGCCGCGGCGATCGAGGGGGCCTTCTTCGAGATCACCAGCGTCGCCGTGTCGCTGGAGTTCGACGAACACGCCCGGTACGACCAGGCCGCGCGGATGGCGCTGTCAGTCATCAAACAGGTGCTCGAGCGGAAGGGGGCGGCGCCGCACCTTTACAACCTGAACATTCCCACGCCGGCCTTGGATCGGGCGCGGGGGGTGAAGATCGTGCCGATGGGCGTGGCTCGTTACGGCGAGCAATTCGAAAAACGGGTCGACCCACGGGGGCGCAGCTACTACTGGGCCACGAGCGATCCGCCGCCGCGGCCGGGCGGAGAAGAGACTGACCTGACGGCGCTGGTGCAGGGCTATGTGACGTTGACGCCGCTGGATTTCGACCTGACGCGGCGGGACCTCTTGGATTCGATGCGCGGCTGGGACCTGAAATTGGAGTCGTAGCGCGGTAGAATCAAGGTGTTGCTCCGGGGGCGTTTGTCGTTACTCGCAAGCGGGAGCGCGATCGTGAAAAACTCCGCATGGTTATGGCTCGCGTGGTTGCCGCTCGTCGTTGTCGGTTGCAGTGACGCAGGACAGGCGCCGGCCGGTCCCGCGACGGGCAGTCCACCGCCGAGCAGCGCAGCCGGCGGCCCACCGCCGATTCAAGCTCCGCCCCCCGCCGCGGCGCCGGTGCAGCAAAAGGCGTCGGAAGAGCACACCGAGCGGGGTATCGCCGCGAAGAAGGTGGGCGAAGGCATCCTGGCGACGCCGGCCGCCGCGTACATGCGGATCCCCGACCGCGTCGTGTTCCTCAACGTCCAACACGCCATGAACCTGTACAAGGGCGAGAAAGGTGCGCTCCCCAAGACGCACGACGAGTTCATGGCCGAGATCATCAAGGCCAACAGCATCCGGCTTCCCGAGCTGCCCGACGACAGCCGCTACGTCTATGTGCCGGAGAAAGAGGAGCTGATGATCGAGCGGACGGCGATGCCGTAGGTCAGGCACGCCGTGCCTGACATGAAGCGGGTAAAGCGCCTCGCGCTCGATCGTTGGAACCGTCAGGCACGGGAGTGCCTGACCGACGGACTCGCTGGCGCTTCGGGCTTGTGTGAGTTAGCCGCCCCTCGCTGACGCGGTTGGTCACAAGCCCCGGTTCGGCCTGTCGTGCATTTCGTAGCTGTACAAGAGCCAGCCATCGCCGTGCTGCTTCAATTCCACCGTGAAGCCTTGGACGAAGTTCTCGTACGGGAACTCGCCCCGCAGGTCCTTGGCTTGAATGAATCCGGTGAAGTCGGCCCGCGCCGACGGCGGGCTGGTGTGCCGATAGACCTTGACCTCCAGCCGGCGGAAGCCGGCCCGCTCGATGCGTACGCCGGACATCTCGCGGACCACCTGTCCGCGCATCGGCGAGGCCGGATCGACCCACGTAAGGACGGCCTGCGGATCGTTGGCCTCGAGCGCCCGGGCCGCGCCGTCGAGCGCCACCTGGATCTCCTCGCGATCGGTGACGATCCACCACTCGAGGGCAAGCATGGCGGCGGCGAGGACGGCCACGCCGGCGATCGCGTAAAGAATGTTGCCGCGGCCGGTCTTGACCAGCATGACGGTCAGCACCGCCTCGACCAGCGCGGCCACGACCAATGTGGGCGCCGGGTCTTCGACGAACCAGCTCATGGTCCCGAATCTCCTGGCGACGACTGGCTATGGCGGGACGCGGTTCGCAAGTAGCCGACAGCACCGATGCCGACCGCGGCCACGGCCAATAGTATCGACAAGGCGACGGCCAACGGGCGCAAAGAGAACCGCGCTGACGGCGCTTCCGCGGGGACGTCGAAGTCGCCGGGCTCTTCGGCCGCGGCCGGCGCTACCGTGCCGGGCCCTCCGCGAGCGACGCGCTCGCGCGTCTGGCCCATCCTTTCCATGCGGGCCTGCCGTCTGGCGTACTTGGGCGCGATCGCCGTCAATGCCACCAGGCCCGCCACGGCGAAAATCGCCATCCAGAAGAAGGGCGAATCCGTCAGCGGACGCGAAGGCGGCGGATGGGAACCGCGAGTGTCGGGCATGGCTTGCTCGCCACGGGAAACGCCCCGGCTGCGTCGACAAAGACGGCGGGGATAGACCGCGCCGCTCGCCTTGTTTTGTAAAAAAATCGCGCGATGCGAGCTGGTCGTCGAGAATCCAAGGCTAACGCTTGGGGAACAACGGGCCGCCGTAGATGGCCGTGTCCCCCAGCATCTCCTCGATCCTCAATAGTTCATTGTACTTCGCCGTGCGGTCGGTGCGCGACAAGGAGCCGGTTTTGATCTGCCCGGTCGAGAGGCCGACCGCCAGATCGGCGATCGTCGTGTCCTCGGTCTCGCCGCTGCGGTGGCTGGTGACCGAGGTGTAGCCGTGGCGGCGGGCCATCTCGATGGCGTCGATCGTCTCGGTGAGCGTGCCGATCTGATTGACCTTGATCAGGATGCTGTTGGCGGTGTGCTCGCGAATGCCGCGGGCCAGCCGCTCGGTGTTGGTCACGAACAGGTCGTCCCCGACCAGTTGCGTGGTCGCGCCCAGCCGCTCGGTCAAGAGCTTCCAGCCCGCCCAATCGTCCTGCGCGCAGGCGTCCTCGATGGAGCAGATCGCGTATTTCTTGCGCCATCCGGCCAACAGGTCGACCATTCCGGCGGCGTCGAGCTGGCGGCCTTCGAGGGTGTAGACGTTGTTCTTCGGATCGAATAATTCGCTGGCCGCCACGTCGAGCGCTATGAACACCTGCCGGCCCATCTCGTAGCCGGCCTGCCCGACGGCCTCGACGATCAGGTCGAGCGCCTCGGCGTTGCTGGCCAGATCGGGGGCAAAGCCCCCTTCGTCGCCGACGGCGGTCTTGAAGCCCTTGCCTTGCAGCACCTTTTTCAGGGTATGGAACACCTCGACGCCGCACCGCAGCGCATCGCTGAAGCGGTCGAACCCCAGCGGCATGACCATGAACTCCTGCACGTCGACCTTGTTGTCGGCGTGAACCCCGCCGTTGACGATGTTCATCATCGGCGCCGGCAACACCCGCGCGCCGACCCCGCCCAGGTAGCGGAACAAGGGCAGCGAGCAGTGGTCGGCCGCGGCGTGGGCCACAGCCAGCGACACGCCCAGGATGGCGTTGGCGCCGAGGTTCTTCTTGTTCGGCGTGCCGTCCAGCTCGATCATCCGCCGGTCGATCGACGCCTGCTCGAGGGCGTCGCAGCCGATCAGCTCGTCGGCGATTTTCTCGTTCACGTTCTCGACGGCGCGCGATACTCCCTTGCCGCCGAACCGTTTGTCGCCCGTGTCGCGCAGCTCCAACGCCTCGTGCTCGCCGGTGCTGGCGCCGCTGGGGACGATCGCGCGGCCGAACGAGCCGTCGGCCAGCCGCACGTCGACCTCCACGGTCGGATTGCCCCGGCTGTCGAGAACGCCGCGAGCGTGTATATCCGCGATTGATGAAGGCATGGCTAATTGTTTCTCTCTCGTGAAAGGGGATCGCTTTGGCGTCGGCGACTTGGTTGTCCGGTTGGGCGGTTTGCGGCGCGGCCGCCGCCATTGTGCGTTATTCCCCCGCTGGGATTCAAGGTGGTCGGCACGCTCGCACACCAGCCCGAAGCGCAAGCGAGGGAAGCGCGGCGTGTTGCGTAACTTCCCTCGCTAGCCGCGTCGGGCTTGTGTGGCTCGCTATCCAGCCTTCCGCGGGACGGGTACGATGAACTGTCGACCGCGGAAGTCGTTGCCGTCTCCTTGCACGCCAGGTCCATGCCCCAGACAGAAACCAGCGCCAGCCCGAGCGTCGTCGAGCCGCTGCCGGCCAACATCACGAGCGCGCAGCCGGGCGGCGGCGCGTGCTATCGCCTGGAGCTCGCCTGGGGGCGGTTGCGGCGCTGGTACCTGCGGACATTCCGGCCGGGCTACGTGCGCCGGATGGCCGCCAAGCGCACGGGAGACGCGCGCGGTTGTCCCCACGAAGTGCTCGACCCGCGCGACCTCAAGTACCACCGCAATCGGTGCACCGCAGCCTGGGACACGGGCGACGACCCGTTCGCCTGGCGCGATCGCCTTCCGCTGGCCCGCTGGGGCCTGGCCGAGGTGCAGATCCTGGGCTGGCCGCTGTTGGCTGTGACGGTCGCCGTGGCCTTCACGGCCTGGTGGCCGGTGGCGATCGCCACGGGCGGCGTGCTTTTGTGGGTGGTCTCTTTTTTTCGCGATCCGCCGAGGCGCGTGCCGCGGGAGGCCGGGTTATTGGTCGCGCCGGCCGACGGCCGCGTGGTCGAGATTACACGGCTGGACCACGAGCCGTTCCTGGGCGGGCCGGCGGTGCGGATCGGCATCTTTCTGTCGATCTTCAACGTCCACATCAACCGTGTCCCCTGCCGCGCTGGCGTGCTATGCTTGCGGTATTCGCCGGGCAAGTTTCTGAACGCCTTGCGCCGGGAGAGCGCGACCGAAAATGAAAACATGTGGATCGGGCTGGAAGGCGAGTCCGCCGGTCGGCGGCTGATCGTCCGGCAAATCGCCGGCCAGTTCGCGCGGCGCATCGTGTGCGACCTGCGGCCCGGCGAAACGCTCGAGCGCGGAGTGAAATTCGGCATGATCAAGCTCGGCTCGCGCACTGAGCTGATTGTGCCCGAGGAACCCAGTCTGGAGATTCTGGTGCAGGTGGGCGAGCGGGTGAAGGCCGGGACCAGCGTTTTGGCCCGCTACCCGGCCGACTCGCCCGCAACCACCAGTGGCAATGAGTCGTAGTCCGTTCCCGATGAAACGGGATGCGTGATGGCGTGGCACTGGCTGCGGCCAGTGCGCCCCGGAAAGACCGCCTCAGCATGGCCAAGATTCGAACCGTCGCCGTCCTGCCCACGCTCTTTACGCTGGCCAATCTGGTGTGCGGGTTCTTCGCCATCGTCGTGGCGGCGCGGGTCGACGCGCCCACGTCGATCGAAGTTCCGTCGGCCTCCCCGCTGGCGCGCAGCCCGATGAAGGCCGTGCGGGCGCTCGACCCGGCCGATCCGACGCACAACGTCATGCTCAGCGGGTGGCTGATCTTTCTGGCGATGCTGTTCGACGCGCTGGACGGGCACATCGCGCGGCTGTCGAATTGGACGAGCAATTTCGGCGGCCAGCTCGACAGCCTGTCGGACCTGGTGACATTCGGCGTGGCGCCGGCGTTTTTGCTGGTGAAGATGTGCCCGCGGTTCGCGTACCTGCACCACGATTGGGCGTGGATCATCGCGGCCAGCTACGTGGTGTGCGCGGCGTTGCGGCTGGCGCGGTTCACGATCGAGACGGACGAGGACGACGACCACCTGCACTTCAGCGGCTTGCCGAGCCCGGCCGCCGCGGCCTCGATCGCCGGGTTCGCCATCTTGTTCTACACGCTGCGGCGCGACGACACGTCGCTTATGTACGCCGACAAGATCGACGCGGTGCTGCAAACCGTGCTGCCGTTTTTCGCCGCCTTGGTGGCCCTGCTGATGGTGTCGCGGATTCCCTATCCGCACGTCGTCAACCAGGTGTTCAGCGGGCAGCGGAGCCTGGGGCACATCGTGGGCCTGGTGTTCGCGCTGGTGGCGATCATGGTGATCCGCGGCTACGCGGTGCCGCTGGTGTGCGTCGGTTTCGTTGCCCTAGGGCCAATCCATTACCTGTGGCAGGAGTACGTGCAGCGGCAGCCGCACAAGGATCCCCTTTTTTGAACCGAGGCGCCACGGTGGAAGATGTCTTCGAGCGCTGTCTACGCGAAGCCGCCGCGCCGCGCGCCACGGCGCTCGTGCCGTCGCTCGGCGATCGCGCCGTCGCCACCCGGGGTCGGTCCTGATGTTTACCGGTCTCGTCGAGGCATTGGCTCCGGTCGCGGAGGCGCGGTCGCAACCGCCCGGCCGGCTGCTGGCGATCCGCGCGGGCGGACTGGCCGATGAAGTGCGCGTGGGCGATAGCGTGGCCGTGAGCGGCTGCTGCCTGACGTGCGTCGCCTCGGCCGCTGGACTACTCTCCTTCGAGGCCGGGCCAGAGACCCTCGGCCGCACGACGCTCGGCGAACTGGCGCCCGGTGCCCTCGTGAATCTCGAGCGATCGCTGGCGCTTGGCGATCGGCTCGGCGGACACTTCGTCACCGGACACGTCGACGCGATGGGCACGCTCGACGCGCGCGAGGACGACCAGTCGTGGTCAACATTTTGGTTCCGTTTCCCGCCCGAGCTGCGCCGGCAGATGGCCAGCAAGGGTTCGATCGCCGTCGACGGCGTCAGCCTGACGCTCGTGGCCGTCGAGCCCGATCGGTTTAGCGTGGCGTTGATCCCGCATACACTTGCTCACACGACGCTCGGGCCGTTGGCCGTCGGCCGCCGCGTTAACCTGGAGACCGACCTGTTGGCCAAATACGTGCAGCAGCAATCCGCGGCGTGGACGCCGCCGCGCTGACACCCCTACAGCTCACCCCCCCTCCTTATGACCGCCACCAGCAGCCATCAGACGCAGTCGTTTTTGATGCGGCGCTTCGCCGAAGTGGGCATCGAACCGAACACGAAGCGCGGGCAGAATTTTCTCGTCGACCAGAACCTGCTGCGGCTGTTGGTCGACGCTGCCAGGCTCGACGCGCGCGACGTCGTCCTGGAAGTCGGCACCGGCACTGGGGCCTTGACCGCGATGATGGCGCCGCTCGCGGCGGCGGTGGTCAGCGTGGAGATCGACCGGCGGCTGCACCAGTTGGCCAGCGAGGAGCTGTTCGACGCCCCGAACGTCACGCTTTTGCAACACGACGCCTTGAAAAACAAAAACCACCTGGCCCCCGGTTTATTGGACGCGGTGGGCGAGCAACTGGCCGCTGGGCCGGAAAGACGGTTGAAGCTGGTGGCCAATCTGCCGTACAACGTGGCCACGCCCATCCTGTCGAATTTGCTGGCCGGCGAGTTGGTGCCGGCGAGCATGACGGTGACGATCCAAAAGGAGCTGGCCGACCGGATCATGGCGCGACCGTCGACCAAGGACTACGGCGCGCTGTCGCTGTGGGTGCAGTCGCAGTGCACGGTCGAGCTGGTGCGGGTGATGCCGCCCACGGTCTTCTGGCCGCGGCCCAAGGTCCATTCGGCGATTCTGCACATCGTGGTGCGCGACGAGCTCCGCGAGCGAGTCCCCGACCTGGCGTTCTTTCACAGTTTTATTCGGGCGATGTTTTTCCACCGCCGCAAGTTTCTCCGCAGCGAGCTGGCAAGCGCGTTCAAAGGCAAGCTCGACAAGGGCGACGCCGATGCGCTGATGCGCGAGACCGGCCTTGCGCCGACCGCGCGGGCCGAGGAGCTCGACGTCGACACGATGCTGCGGCTGTGCGAAGCGGTGCGGGTGCGGGTGGCAGAAACCTGCTGAAAACGCGTTACGTTAGCCAAGCGGCGAGCGCGTCTTCTGGCGCTATTGTCTCATCACTGGCGCAGTTGTCATGCTGCGCCAACCCGCCCAGTGCGTCGTCCAGCCATCCGTCCAGCCCGGAATCGATGTGATCCAAGCCAAGATCGTCGTCATCTGCCTCATCAAGCGCGAGTAGCGCTCGATCGCGGACGTAGGCCGCTATTTCGGATGGCTGGGCGGACGGAGCCTGCACATGATTTGAGGCAACACCCACGGGCGAGAATGCCGCCAAGGCGGCCCTGTTCGCGGTCGGCTGCGTGCCGTCGCCGCCGTCGATCGACAACCTTCCGAACAGCCGCGCCGCAATGGCTTCCAGACCGGAGAGGCTTTGCGTTGTCGCGCTGGTGGCGGCACTGCTCGACACCTGGCCCGACGCGGCCAGCGCGACCGTGACGGCGGCGTTGATGCCTCCGTTGGAATCCGAGCCGCTGATGGTCCGGTTCGCGCCGTCGACGATTAGCGTGCGCAATTGGCTGGCCGTGAGGTTGTGGTTGGCCGAAAGCGCAAGCGCCGCCAGACCCGCGACGTGGGGCGTGGCCATGCTGGTGCCGCTCAAGGTCGCGTACCGGCCGCCGATGTAGGTGCTGTAAATGTTGACCCCCGGCGCGTCGACCTGCACGGCGCCGCTTGAGCCCACGTCGTTTGAGAAGCTGGCGATCGTATTCGACGACGTGTGAGCTCCCACGGAGATCACATTGTTCATCGAGGCGCTGAACCGCGCGGGATACGACGGGGTCGAGGCCGACTCGTTCCCCGCCGCGACCACCACCAGCACGTTGAGCTGCTGGGCGTATTGGATGGCCGACTGGATGACGGAGCTGAAGGAACCGCCGAGGCTGAGGTTGATGATGTCGGCGCCGTTTGCCGCCGCGTAGCGGATGCCGGCGGCCACCGCGTCCGCCGTGCCGGAGCCGTTGCTGCCCAAGACGCGGACGGGCATGATCGTGGCGCCGGGCGCGACGCCTGTCGAGCCCGTGCCGTTATTGTCGGCGGCGATCGTGCCAGCCACGTGCGTGCCGTGGCCGTTCCCGTCGTTGGGGTTGTTGTCGCCGCTGGCGAAGTCCCAGCCCGAGGTGTCGTCGACGAAGCCGTTCTGGTCGTCGTCGATGCCGTTGCCGGCGATCTCGCCGGCGTTGACCCACATCCGTCCCGCCAAGTCGGAATTGTTCGAGTCGACGCCGGTGTCGACGACCGCGACCACGACTCCCTGGCCTGTATAGCCCTGCGCCCAGGCTTCGGGCGCGTTGATGGCATTCAGGTTCCAGTCGTTGCTGCCGCCGAAGTAGGGCACGTCGGGAAACGAGGTGGCAGGGGAGGTGGGCGTTGTAGTGGGCGGCGACGTCGTTGCGGCGGGAGCGCTGATGCCCAGGCTGTAACTGGGATTGGTGGCGCCGAGGTATCCGTAGACGCGCACGTAGTAGGTGCCCGCCGCCAGGCCGGCGAGGGAAACGGTCTCGCTATTGCCAATTCCCGTGGACGAGCCGACCAGCGCTCCGGAGGCGTTGTATATCGCGAGGTCCAAATCGCCCTGCGCGTGCTGAAAGGCGATTGAGACCGAATCCGCGCTCGTTCCGACGGCCGTGGTCGCGAATTTGAACCAATCCTGGCTGTCCGCCATGACAAGCTGCGAGACAGTTTTCGAGGCCGCGAGCGTGCCCAGGTTGTAGGCCGTCGCCAAGGTGTCGTTGTTTTCGTAAGCGTCGTCCGCCAGAGTCCCCGACGGTCCGTCGACCGACCAGGAGTAGGATCCGCGCGACCAGGAAGCGTAGTTCGTGATGCCGACGTAATAGCGCGTGCCGGCGGTGAGCGTGACCGCTAGCCTGCTATCGGTATTGCCGAACGCGATGTCGTCGTTGTAAGCGATCCGCTGGCCGCTGGCGGAGAACACGCCCAGCACCGTGTCCAGGCTGCTAGCGGGCGTGGAGGCGGAGATCGTGTAGGCGCCGCTGGCGGTCGCGGTGAAGGAGTAGTAGTCGACTTCCGTCGACGCGACAGAGGCCGCGCCGGTGGCGTCGTTCTGCGCGTTGAGGACGACGGCGGTCGCCGCGGCAGGCACCGCGACAGCAACCGGCGGGACGCCGGCCCAGGTGAGCGCCAGTCGCGGCTCAAGCAACTCCGCCGTCAGGCGGCGGCACCGCGCGCCGTGCCGGTCTGGGCGAGAACCGCGATTCCCACTTCTCTGAAGCCAAGTTTCTTGAAAGAACCGCGCCACGCTGTTCCGCCGTGCCATGGCCTCCAACTCCGTACTGGTGCTGCGCGTCTTCACCAGAATGGTGGGTGACCCAAAGACGCTGCCGCGCAAGCCATCGACTCGCCTCATTGACTAGTAACGGATACCTCCGAAAACCGCCACCAAAAAAACGTGAATTTTGGGCCCGTCCGCCTCGCAGCAGCCAAGCTGGCTTGGCCGGGCCGGGTGAACCCGATGTTCAGGGGGAGGGCGCTACGTCGCGCAATCCGGCGGTCACTGGTCGCCGTCGCGCGCATCGCAGGATTTCTCATCAGGACCTGACCCGAGGCGCCACGGTTGGCATTCGCAAAGGTCCGGCCTGCGCCGCCAAGCACGGGCGCGGTCGACCACCGGCCGCGCGGAGCGCTCGATCGCCCTCGCCCCGCGCCGCGTGCCAAGTTGCACGGGCACACGAGGGGGGTATACTCAAAAACAAGCCGCGGGCGTAGCTCAGTTGGCAGAGCGCTAGCTTCCCAAGCTGGATGTCGAGGGTTCGAGTCCCTTCGCCCGCTCTTATCTGGCAAGGGTTTAGGTCAGCGCGCCGGCAAGGCGAACTATAAGCACAACCTGATTCGGTGCGTCCAACGCTGCTGCAATTGGGCTGTCAAGCAAGGCGCCGGATATGCGCGAAAAGCGCGGGGGGTGCTTTCGCATCACCCGAACTAGGTCGCCATAACTGGCCGCAATCAGCCGTTGCGGACTAGGCAACAGCAGCTTTCGCTTGTGGCGGTCGCTGCTGGTGTTTCTTCATGCGACTCTTTCAGGCTGCGGAGGCGCAGCGCCGCCTGATGCTGGCCGGCTATGCTTGCTTCACATGCGTTCGTGGTTTCTTGGTGGTCTCGGTCTCGCGAATCTGTTCAGGCAGCAGTCCCAGAAGCGCCACCTTCGTTCGCGACGCCTCGACGAGCGACTCAGACCGTCCCTCCAGCGCGATCAGCAGTTCGCGCTCGCCGGAGTACAGGTCGGGACTATGGATGTCTACGAGGTGGTCTCCCTTTTTCACGGTCATACCGGTGAAATCGGCATACGTCCGGTCCACGCGACCGGCCACGCGCGACGCGATGAAGGCAACATGGCGCTCATCGTAATCGAGCTTTCCGACCGGCCTTCCTCCTGCTCGCGGATCGTGGAATTCTAGTGCCATTCACGGAGCGCCCTGCTTTGATCGAAAACGCCTGCTATTTGGCGTCCTCGCTCAAGTGGTTGTCGAGTACGAGGCCGCGTTGATCGTTGCGGCTGCTCGTTCGTCACGTTGGTTGCCCGCTGGCGTAGCGAACGGGGTCGCGTAGGAATTTGTCGCGGCACTGCTCAACGCAGAAATAATATGTCCTTCCCTGATACTCAACCGAGCCGCCTGCGTCACCCATATTGATCCGCATCCCACACACCGGGTCGAAAACGACGTTCTCTTGTTGGTATTGTTCGACGAGCGGCAGCCGCAGGTAGGCATCGACAAAGCCCAGGAGCTTCTCGTCAAGCCATGAGGCGACGGTTACTTCGTCGATGGCGTCTAGCGGAAGCACCAATTGATCATGCCCGTCGAACTCGAAGAAAACGGGCAGGATTTCCAAGGCATAGGTGGCGATGACGCTGTGGGTGTCCCCGCCTGGCGATAGGCCGATTTCCAGCTTCGTGCTGGCTGGATAGTCTGCTGTTCGATCAAAGCGGCAGGCACACCGGTTCGCAGCCGCCCCCGGTTTTTCCACGTGGGCGTTTGGAAAGCAGCTCGCCACCCTCGCAATCCGTGGCCGGATGACCTGGTCTATCAGCCGGCTAGCAGTTTGCTCAAATAACGCCGCGCGCTCCTCGTGGGCGGTCATTTCGCGTTTGAGCGCTTCCTGACTTTCTCGACGCCGCGCTTCGGCGGCTGCCAACCTCTCTTTGATCCGCAGCTCAAGGCTCGCCAACTCGTCCACATCGCACCTCGGAGCACCCCTATTTTCGCAAAAAGAGCCCGGCTGCCATTCCTCACGCTCTACCGAGCAGTTGCGCCATGATGCGGTCCATGTTCGGCGCCCATGTGCCGGTGCTCACCCATGTCTTCCCACATGTGGCTATGTGTTCGACCGCCTTGCCAGCAGCGCTGCCAGGCGAACTCCTTGTGGTCACCGGCGCCGCCGCCGTGCATCCAGCCGTCCCGGACGCCCCCACCGCGCACCCAGTTGGCCTCCCCGTAGAACCGGCTGCAAGCCCCCGCTGAATCGCCATCCATCGGGTGGGGCATTAGCTCGACGGTATTCGCGCCGCTTCCCACGGTGATCGGCTCGTCTTCGATTGGCCGACGGGACTTCAAGTCCTTGTCCCAGGTGTGGACCATCACCTCGCCGGTGTCCGCGTTGGCCAGCAGTTCCGCGTACGCGGTCCCACCTTTGATCGGCACCAGGTCGCCGCCGTTGGGACCTGCCGAGGCCGGCGTTCGAGAACACCCGGCGACCATCAGACCTGCCAGTAGCCCTCCCACTACGCTGGCGGCAATGAACGTCTTCATCTGTTAGTACCTCCCATGCGAAGGCCCTCATTTGGGTAGCACGGACAGCGATATCCCGCCGAGGAATATCGCCGCAGCAGCGAATCGACCAGTCGTTCAGGCTCCGCTTCGTAGAACACTTCCGCTCCCGTGGTCTTCGCGGCAGCGAGGCTGTCCACAATTCCCGGCAGCGCCGCCGTGATGCCACCGGTTTCCGCGAGGACTCCGATCAGTTTGCCTTCCTCGTACGCGATGGCGAATTCCCCCAACGTGCCCGATCGACCACCGACCACGACGATCGCGTCGCAACTGCGGATGTTCACCAATTCGCGTCCCATGAGCCCAAGTCCGGTGAAGATCAGCACGTCGTACTCCGCGTAGGGCGAGCCGTACACTTCGACGTGCTCCTTCAAATTGACGGCTGCCGAGATGCCGATCGTATGCCCTCCGGCCTCATGGGCGCCGAGCACGGCCGCATGAGGCAGGCCGGGGCACGCCCCTGTCAGCAGGCAACAGCCCTGGTTGGCGATCGTCCGGCCCAGCCGCCGGCAGCGTTCAAGCAAGTCAGGGGCGACCGTCCCGCCCGCCGATCCCATGACGCCGATGCGGATTTGCACGCCGGTCAATCGGTCGCGCATGACGTGATTCGACTTCGAGTGCATTCTAATGTCGTTCCATGCCGTCGTGAGCATGGCCCTGCTGGATGTCGTGCGACAGCAACTCGGGGGCGACGCCCGCGCCGCCGTGATAGACAATCACGCCGCCGAGGTAGCCGGTCACCATCAGCAACAGCGCGCCGACCGCTTCCGCCGAGAGCAGCGAACCGGTCGGCGGAGATTGACGCGCCTTCCAGCGTTTGACGCACACCCAGGAAAACAAAAGCACAGTCGCGACCGCTAAGCCGAGATGCCACCACATCAGCGTATGCGCCTGCTCGGTGTGAGCTGGGACCGTATAGAAGCTGAGCAGCCCGGCCCCGCCGGCAAGCCAGCCCAGCAGGGCTCCCGCGACAAGCAATCCAGCCGCGGGGCGGGCGAGCGCCGGATGCCTTCGCGCCATGAAGTCCGTGACGATGCCGCTTAGAAGCAGCGCGATGGGAAAATGCACCAGCATCGGGTGAATCTCCCAGATGTTTGGAGTAGGCAGGTTCATGGGTTCGTCCTCCAAAGTTTTCTTGACTCTTATGGGACTAGTGGTGCTTATAGAATCCCACGCCCTTGATGTCGTTCCACGAGGTCGTCTGATGGCACAAGAAACACTGATTGACCTGAGCGTGCTCCTGACCGGCGACTCTCGCGGAGACCATGTGGAAATGGCCCATGTAGTGACTGGGCGGGGCTTGATGGCATTGCGAGCAATCCGTCGAGCTGGGGGAGGGGTGACGGAAGTCCGCGATCGACCAGCTCGTCGTCACGTGGCACTCGGCGCAATCGCGACCAAAAAACCTGTAATGGGGGTCCTTGCTGCCGTGACACGTCTCGCAATTCAGGACGGCTTCCAACGCAGAGACGTGTTGGTGGCCTTGGGGAAGCTCATTGGTCGCCTGGTGGTGATTGATCCAGGCAATCAGTCGTTCGTACGTTTCATCATCCGGCTCGGCACGCGCGGCTTGCCGAATTTGCCGCAACCCAATCTTGGCGAGTGCCTGGTGATCCATCTTGGTCGGGCGCTGCTCGACACCCTGGTGCTCGGGATGGCATTCGGCGCAACTCGTGATCGTGGCGTGAAAGGCAGTCGGTTGGCGTTGCAAGAGTGATGGATTGTCGGCATGGCACGCGATGCACTTGCCGGCCTCCGGTCCCTTTACCGCGGTGTGGCAAGCGGCGCAGTTCTGCTCCAGGAATGCGTGTCCAGCGGATAGCCGGCCGGGGCGCGCTTGTCGCATCCAGGTTTGTGCCTTTCCCAAATCAGCCGCCCACCCACCGACCCAGAGGATGCCGGCAACCAGCCCAGCGACGATCGCGAGGGCAGCCCACCCGAACCGTGAGGCAGTTGTCATGCGAACCACCTCAACCCGAAGTATATCGCAAAGTAGATATGCAGCGCCAGCAGGCCGTAGAGGATGAAGCTGATGACGATGTGGAACCGGAGCCAGTGGCTGAACCAGCGCTTGAACGTTTCGTGCGTTTTAATGGCGTATTCGAGGTCGGCCATGGACTCCGTGATTCGCAGGGCACGCGCGGAAGCCGGCCACTCCGTGACGGCCCTGTCTTCCCAAAGCAGACGAGCGCCAATCCGCGACCAGAATCCAGAAATCGGCGACAGCATGGCAATCTGTCCCGGCTGAGCCGCTAACTCGGCGGCGACCTGCCGGTAGCCCACTTCGAGCTGCGTCAGCATGCTCTTTTTTTCGTGGATCAATTCGGAAAACTGGCTCATGAGATAGCGTCCGACAAAGCCGCTTAAGACCACGATCAGCATCATGGCCGTCAGGGCGATTCCCAAGGGGCTGACGAACTTGTGGCCGGTGTGCAACAGCGCCAAGATCGGGCCGAAGATGCCGGCGTAGATGTGCCAGGTCAGCAGAGTTCGCATCGGCACGCGCCTGGTGACAAATTTCTTCAGGGGCAGAATGCGTTTGATCACCATGTAGGCCAACGGCACGAGCATGAGCGTCGCGCCTGAGATACCAAGCGTTCCTCCCCAGAAACTTCCGGCGAACCACGGTGATCGATGGATGAGGAACCCCAACCAGAGGACAAGCATCAAGACAACTAAGCCCGTGGCAGTGAAGCGATCGTGTTCTTTCATCTACGCCTCCACGACGACGTTGCCCTTCGCTTTGGCCTGGCAAGCCAGGATGATGCCGCGCTGTTTGTCGCCGGGCTCCAGCCCATCCTCGACGGCCATCGTCACCGAGCCGGAGAGCAGCTTCACCCGGCAGGTCCCACACGTGCCGACGCGGCAGGAGTTGTCGATTGGGACGCCAATCTCATCGGCCACGTCCAGGACGACCTTGTCGGGCGGCAAGGGCGCCGATTTATCCGACAGAGAGAAGGTGACCGTGGGGAGGGTGACTGCCGTCGTGTCCAGTCCAGCACCGGCTGGTGGCGCGGCTCGCGGCGCCGGCTCCGGCTTGCCCAGTGCCAACCCAAACGACTCGGTCTTGATTCGCTCTCGGGAGACCCCGAGCTGGGCCAGCATCGTTTTGACTGCCTCCATCATCGGCACGGGGCCGCAGACGTGCACGTAGCGTGAGGCGAGATTGGGAACGGATTGACTGATCAGCTCCTTGGTGATCCGACCCTTTTGCCCCTTCCAATCCGTCCCCTCGGGATGCGACACGGTAATGACCACCCGCAGATTCGGATGCCGGCGCTGCAGGTAGTCGAGTTCTTCCCGGAAGATGATGTCCTGGGGCGTGCGGCATCCGTACATCAAGTAGATGTCCCCCGGCCAACATCGATCGGTAAGATACCGAAGGACGCTCATCAACGGCGTGATGCCCACCCCGCCGCCGATGAGCAGGATGCACTTACACTCCCGCCCGGTGAAGATAAACGCGCCGGAAGGGCCGGAAAACTCCACCAGGTCTCCCTGCTGAACTCGGCTGTGGAGGAAGCCCGAAACCTCGCCTCCCTCTTCGTGCTTGACGGTGATCTCCGCGAAGTCGTGCTGCGTCGGCGAGGAAGCGATGGTGTAGCCGCGTTTGGTCGGCTTGCCGTCGAAGGGCACCGTGACCGTGAGGAACTGCCCCGGCAAGTAGCTAAACGGCAGCATGCCGCCCAGGGGGTTCATGAGCCGGAACGTCTTGACGTCGGGTGTCTCTTGAAAAATGCGGCTAATCCGCAAGTTGCCCGACCATTTCCCCGACTCGCGAGGCCCAGCCGCCGGAGAAGCGATGGAGGCGCCGCGCCGGCCGTCGGCCAGGAGAGCCGGTGTCGGCGCTGAACTCGGAACGGTGCCTGCTCCCGCGGTTAATGCGTCGCCGCCGGTCAAGCCCTGGAGCAAGACGGCGGCTCGCTGCATTTTATGAAAGTACATCCAAACCATCGCCACAGCGAAAGCGATCAAGAACCCCATCAGAAAGACGTGAAACCACGACATACCCAGCACGCCGTTGCTTGCGGGAATGGCCGGCGCGGGCAACAACCTCATCTCGCGTTTGAACCAGTCGAGAGCGACCTCCGGCGGGGCTTTTCCTTCGGCAAGGGCGCGACCGACGGATGCACCGCTCTCCAGGCGCGACAGGCCCACGCGCATTTGTTCGGTGGCGGCTTGCATCGCCGAGAGGTTGTTCCCTTGAGCGGCCTCGGCAAGCTGCTCCAACCCTTGCGATAGCACCGACAGTCCCTCCCGCATTCGCTCGTCGGCCTGCTGCTGGACCTGTTGGCGCTGTTCCGGCGTGAATTCGCCCATGTTCATCAGGGAGGGATAGAGCGCCCGCGAGGCGGTTCCGCTGCCCATCATTCCGCCCATTTCACCTTCCATGCAGCCACCCATCGCGGTCTGCCCACCGGGCTGACCGACCATCGCTCCTCCGGTGGCCTGGCCGGGGTGGTGTTTCGCGTGTTCCTCGGGCGAGATTTGGCCGTAGCCATGAGCGGCCAATGTCTGCGCGCCAATGCCAATGACAACGACCGCAAGAAATCGCCTAGCCCGACTTCTTCTGACCGAGCGGCCCATCATGGCTAGGCGACCTCGATAACGAGGTTCATGGTCCCGAACGGGTTGGGCACGCACAGGGTACAAGCGTCCCATCGCTGGCAGCCCGGCTCGCAGCACCACGCGCCGTCGACGACGAACTTGAACTCGTAACGGCCCGGCTTCAGGTCCAGGGCCACGCTCCAATCCCCCTCGGCATCCTTCGCCATCGGCGTGGCACCTGCACTCCACTCGTTAAACGTTCCCGCCAGGAAAACTGCGTGGGCTGCTGGCGCATGGCACTGGAACACCGTCGCCTTTGTGCCTTTCGATCGTTTGGCCATCGGTCGCTCCTACTTTACCGGCTGGGAATGCGATTGATGGTCTTTGGGCTGCTGCGGCGGTTCGCCGGGTCCCATGAATCCCAGCAGCATCTGGCGCTGCTCGTCGGTCAGCACCTTCGCCGCTTCGCCCACGGCACGAATGAAGTCCAATCGCTGCTGCGCTCTTAGCTTGGCGATTTCCTCGATCTTGGCTTGAATCTGATCGGCGTCCGGCTCGTCGGCGCTCGTCAATTCCCAAAGCTGCTGTTCGGCCTCGTTGATCTTCCGTTGCGTTGAAGCCTTGGCGAGCAAGGCGGCTTGCTTGAGCCGGTTCAACTCTTGCTGTTGAGCCGTCTCCAGCGAGATATGCTCCGGGTGATCCAGGAAAAAGCCGGTGGCGCCGATGTGGTAGATGTGCGATGCGCCGGGGAAGCCAGGCAGGGCCGAAGCGCGCAAGCCGCTTGGAGAACCACCTTGGGGACCCATTGAGCCCATCCCCATCATCCCCATCATCCCGGCCATCTCCATGCTCATCTCGTCGGCGTCCATTCCTTCCATGCCTGCCATACCGCCCGCGGCCCCGGCCGGCGCCATGGGCATTTCTCCGCTGTCGTCCATCATGCCGCCCTTCATCGCGCCACCCTTGCCCATGCCGCCGCCCATGCCGCCGCCCATGCCGCCGCGCATGCCCGCGCCGCCGCCCATTCCGCCAGCGGTGGCGGGCTTGCGCCCCATCATGCCGCCCTTCATCCCGCCCATCCCTTGCGCGGCGCCAGGCGCCGGCGTGGTTGAGCCCGGTGGCTGGTTGGCGACGATGCTCGCCTCCAGCCGCGCGACCGCGGAGCGGAGTTCCGCTATTTGCGCCGCGAGGTCCGGCGCCCCGGTCGCTACTCCGCCCGATTGTTGGGTCCGCCTGGGCGGGTCGGCGGGAGGGTTCGACCGCTGGGCATTTGCCACAAGCGGATGGACGAGTGAGGCAATGGCGAGGGCCGGCATGCCGAAGAGAATACGTTTCATAGGTCTGACCTCCTGTAGTTGGAGAACGCGATTATTTTTGGGCCACGCTGGTCATAAGGACGCGACCGGCCCTGTTATCGGCACCTCGATCGAATTTACGACGTTGACGACTCCGGCGACGCGGCGGGCAAATTCGGTCGCCATTTGCTTCTCATGGAAGGTCTGCACGCACCCCGTGAGCAGCACGCGGTCGTGCCGCACTTTGATGCGAACGTGACGCAGGGCCGGAAGGCGTGCGGCGAGGAAAAACTGGCGGACTCGCCGCTCGAGGTCGAGCCCCGTCTCAAACTCGCTGGCCGCGTGCTGCTCGTCCATATGCAATCTAGCTCTAGCCCCGACCAGGGCGCCGGCCCGCCCGGCAAATCGGCATAATGGCGTTATCCCGTCTCGAATCGGATGTACCGCGGTGGTTCGGCGACAAAGCGGCTTCGGCAGTCCTCGCTGCAGAAGTAATACGGGTGTCCGCGATACTGAGTGGTCGTCTGCGCGGTCTCACGGGTGATCCGCATGCCACACACCGGATCGACGACGGCATCTTGCTCGAAATCCTCCTGACCGCGATCGAGCCGCAGGTACGTATCCAAAAACTCCAGAAGCTTCCTCTCGACCCATGCGGAAATGGCTTGGTCGTCCGGTGCAGCAAGCGGCACGCGCAGCTTGTCGTGGGCGTCGAACTTGAGAAAAACAGGCATCATGTACAATTCGTAGGCTATCGCGAGATTCTCGATGGCTTCGTCGTGCTCGACCGCGATTTCCAGCTTGGCAGTCGCTGGGAAGCGATTGGAGTAGCCAAACCAACATGCACATCGTTCTTTCTGGTCCGCTTTCGCAAGTTTCGCGTTGTCGAAATAGCTAGCCAGCTTCTCCATTCGCGGACGAACGATCGTTGCAACGATACGATCCGCGACCTGCTCAAATCTTTCGCGGCGTGGAGCAAGCTCAGCCATGAACTGCTGAACCTGGCCCGGCGACCAGGCCGGCTCCTGTCGTGCAGCCGCCAGGCGCGATTCGACCTGTCGCGAGAATTCCGCAAGCTCTGCCACAATCCTTCCTCCGGCGTCGTCAACTAACGGACAGGGCTCTGGCTGTGGCCACGGCCGCAACCAGAGCCCTTCTCGCCGGCACGTTGAGGTCGCCTTACTTAGTCGTGGGCATCTTCGCAGCCAGCTTTTTCATCAGTTTGTCGTGCTCGGCGATCGCCTTATCCAGTGCGTCAAAGGCGTCGTCGCAGCACTTCGCCGATCCTTCGACATCCACCTCGGGTTTCGCGCAAAGCTCAGCCATCGCGACCTGGTGCTTGGCCGCCTCCTTGACGTGCTTGTCGATCACATCCAGCGACGCCAGCGTCTCCTTGTCCCCCGCCGCGTGCTTCCGCATGTCGACCAGGTGCTTCTGGAACAGCTTGATGTTATGGCCTATGCCTTCGGCGTGCTCTTTGGCCACTTCTGGATTGACTGGCCGCTTGCTCTGGCGAACGTCCCGAGCGTACGCGCGGTAGTCGGAGGCGTAGTCGCGGGCGTGATACAGGGAACGAGACGCCGATCGGCTGCTCGTCCCATATTCGCCGCGGAGTTTGGCGCCCGCGTCGCGGATTTGCGCGTTGGCCGTGCCCGCGACTCCAACAGCCACGGCCGCCAAGGCGGCCGCGGCAACGCACCTTTTGTTGAGATAGTTCATCGCTAAGCCTTTCTAAAAACGGACGATTCTTGTGTCGCCGCGCCGGCCGCCGCCTCGACATGCCAGGCATCCGGGATCGAACGCTCGATTCCGTCTCCGGAGGGTTAGATGCTGGCGTGCGCCATTTCTTCGGAGGATTTTTCCGGAACGGGCGTGAGACCGCCCGAGTCTCTGCGCGCATTGTGCGGATTCGCACAGTCTGACCGCGATATCCGCACACTCGCGCCCGCGGCCCCCCCCTTTACAAGCTCGCGGGTGGCCCAAGTTCTATGGGGCGGCATGTTACGGAGAAAGGCACGAGCTTTGCTCTAGAGACGCCTCGCAACCCTTGGCCGCGACAGTCCAAAAAAAGCCGGAGAACTTCACGTGGCTCGCTCTTCGTCTACCGCGCGAAGAAATCCGTTCGTCGCTGCATCTAATGGTCTAGATCGAGGGGGGAGCGCGAACGAATCGCTGACGGACGTGGTTGCTGGCTGCCAGGTGGGGAACCGCCGGTCCCAGAAACGGTTATATGACGAGTTCCATTGCAAGGTCTATCGCCTGGCAGTCCGCATGGTTGGGCACCAGGACGCGCCCGACGTTTTGCAGCAGGTGTTCCTCCAGACCTTCCGGAACATCGGCCAATACAAAGGCCGCTCGCAGTTTGGGACATGGCTGCACCGTCTGGCCATTAACGAATGCCTGCAATTCCGCAGGCGCGCACGTCGCGCGAATTGCCGCACGCTCAATCACGAGCCGGTCGACGACTCAACTTCTCGCGCGCTCCACGCCGAGAACGAAGAGTTGCTTGGTCGCGCCCTGCAAAGGATCGACCCGCAATTGAGGACGATTTTCCTGCTGCGTGAGGTCGAAGATTTACCGTATGCCGAGATCGCGAGGGCCCTCCAAATCGCTGAAGGAACCGTGGGTTCTCGGCTGAATCGCGCGCGATCGTGCTTGCGAGAGGAACTTATCGAACTTGGCTGGGAACCATCGGATGAACTGCTCCCAGGTCCGCGAACTCCTGTCCGCGCTGCACGACCACGAGCTTCAGCCGGAGATCGCGGCCGAGGTCAACGGCCATCTGCGGAACTGCCCGGAGTGTTCACGGCTGGCCGGTGACTTCGACGAGCTGTCGAAGCTCGCCATCCGCCTTCGCAACGTGCCTCTGCCTCCGGCGATTTGGCCCGCGATTGAGGCCGCTCTCGACGACCAAAGTCAGAGGCGTTCTCAGGGCGCGCGCTGGACACGGAGCCGCGCGGCCGGCCCCGCCATCGCCGCGAGCCTGCTGCTTGTCGCCGCGTCGACGGGAATCCTGGCCTACTACCTTCGTCCCGGCCACAATGAGCACGGACGAGTTGCCGTGCATTTCGGCCAATACCTCGACGAATTCGATCGAAATTCAGACGAGGCGGAACAAGTGTTATTGGCAAACTACGCCGGCCGGCAAGTGAGCCTCGACGAGGCTGCCCGTCAACTCCACTATCAGCCTGCTGCGCCAGCGGACTTGCCGCCTGGATTTACTCGCGATCGCCTCTACCTGCTGCGGATGCCGTGCTGTCTCTGCGTACAGGCGATCTACAAGGACGCAGCCGGTAGAGCGTTGGCGGTCTTCGAGCACGTCGACGATCAACCAGGTTGGTTTGGCGACCGGCCAACGATCATGGCGCAGTGCCATGGGCTGCCCACGACCTTGGTCCAGCTTGACGACCTGCTAGCGGCATCCTGGAGGCGACAGACGCGAGTCATTACGCTCATCGGTGTGCGCGATTTGGAGGAAGTCTCGCGGCTGATCGAGGCCCTCAACCAACTGGAGCCACAAACGCGCCCCTCCGACCAGGCTCGGAATGGCACAACCGTTCTGGATGCGCGCCAATGCTGTGTAGGAATCCCACGGTGAGCCTCCGTTGATCCGGGCCGCGTTACCTGGCGGCGGGCGTCAGTTGTTGGGTGCCGACGCCGGCTCGCCGCCGCCCCGCGTTGACAGCGCCCGGTAGAGGATGAAGTCGATCTGCTCATTTAAGAACTGCACCGAGCCGTCGGCGAACAGGAAGTGGCCGCCGCTGGGGTGGTTGCTGCGGAAGCCGCTGCACGTGTGGAAGCCCGTGGCCCATTCCGCCTGCGGCAGCGGCGCGACCCGGTTGCTCACGCAAGCGAGTGGATTCTTCGCGCGGTCGGCCTTATGCTCAGCTATCGTCGATTCGGTCACCGGGGTCTTGTTCAGCGGCTCGACGGTGCAGCCGAATTGGCCCCCCATGTGCAAGGACGTCCTGTGGGCAATCGCGTTGACCTGGCCCGGCAACCAGGCCTGGACCGCGGTCGCCTTGCGGCCGGTGAACTCGTAGAGCAACTCGGGCCCGGTGGTGCCGGGCTTACCACACAGCGTCCACCGCTCGCTGCCGGCCCCCTCGCCCATCGCCATCGTGTTGCTGGTGCCGTCGATGATGTGTCGGAAGCCATTGATGAGCATGAAGTCGAAGATGCCCAGCTCGTCGGAACGGCCCGCTTCGGGACGATCGCAGAAGGCGTCAGTCGCCCCCTTGCAATAGATATAGTCCAACACGGCGAACGTCCCACCGACACCTATCGGCGGGGTCTCCGAGGGCGGATAGTCTAGCTCCATAACCAAGCTGTACATCAGCGGATCCTTCGAGTCCGACGGGCAGAGGAACAGGGGAATCACCGTCTTGGCGACGCTCGGCCGCTGGTGCTCCCACAACTCTGACATGTCGTACAGGCTCCCCAGGTTCTGCTGCTCGAAGTAGGGCAACAGCATGGCCGACGTGCTCATGAACGCGCTTCGGTTGTTGCCGATCTTGCCCGGGTTAATCAGTCCGCCGGGCGGCAACACGTCATACACGTTGTGATAACCGTGCAGCGCCAGGCCGAACTGCTTGAGATTGTTCCGGCACTGCGCCCTGCGGGCTGCTTCCCGCGCCGCCTGCACCGCGGGCAGCAAAAGCCCGATCAAAACGCCGATGATCGCGATCACCACCAGCAGTTCGACCAAAGTGAAACCATCAAGGGAGCGACGGCGGATGGCATCCCGCCGTCGCCCTGGATGCTGCGCCCAATTCCGCGCACGGAGGCGCCGCGGCGGGCAATGCGTCGTCAAACGCCCTACCGTTCGCGGGCTCCATGGGCTGCGTAAGGAGATTCCAGAAGAATGAGTGTCGCCCAGCACGTCTCAACTCCGTGAGAATCAGGCCGCCTGCCTCATCGCTGCCGCCGCGCGCGGCGGTAGACGCCGGCCAGGCCCAGCCCCGCCAGTGCCGCCAGCACGAACGAACCCGGCTCCGGCACAGACGCGGTCGCGCCGCCGCCTGGGGGGCCCCCGGTCACCAAGTAGTTCGCCGCGATCATCTGGATATCGCTTATGTCCACGATGTTGTCGCCGTTGGCGTTTCCCGGCCGCAGCGCCCCGGTCCCCAAATAGTTGGCCGCGATCTGTTGGATGTCGCTCACGTCGACAATGTGGTCGAAATTGACGTCGCCGGGCACCAGATTGGCCACGGACCTGACATCGTGCGTGACGATGCCGTTCTGCTCGTAGGTCTCCCCATCCTCCCCGAAGCGGCCTTGCATCAGAAACGACATCGTATACAGCCGGTTGGTCCCGAATCCCGTGCTGTTGGGATCGTTGTCGATGGCCCGACCGATCGACCCCGGGACGGGACCAGTCAACCGGTTGAAATCATCGTCGAAGTTGGGAGCCGAGGTCCCAAGCGGCGAACCTTGGGCTGTGTTCAGGTTGTCGGTGTTCGCCGGCAACTCCGGCGTCTGCGTGCCGGGCAAGTTGAAATCAATCCCGAGAGCCCATGACGTGGCCAAGTTCTTGGCGTCGAAAGCGCCGGTCGTGGGGTTCACCGGTGGCGCGAGCCCGGGCCTCGTCCAGTAGGCGGTCTTCATGTCGCGAACGGTGTAGCGGCCAAACTCCTGTGGCACTTCATTGGGGTCGTTTGCAGTGGAAATTGCCGCGAAGTTCGCAGGCGCCGGCGTGCCGTAGTTGCCCCCCGGCGCGCCCAGCGGCCCGCCGCCGATGGCCGGAGCATACGAGCCGGTATTGGTGTGCACGACCGTGTGCTGCGCCGCCACCTCCGCGAGAGTTATCGCAAGGCCCGCCGGGGTGAAGTCCTCCTTGTCGGTGTAGACCGGGGCAGGACCCAGGTCGACCGTCGTGAGGAAACCGGGAGTGCTTTTGAAGTAGCCGGTGGCCTTCCCAACCGTCGAACCGGAGGCCAGCGGCGTCCAGCTATACTCCACCAAGTCGTTGTTGGGGTCACCGGGATCGGGGTCCCAAGCGTTGTCGCCCGTCAGCGTGAACGTGGAAGAGGACTGGATTAGCCACTTCACGTCACCCGCCTGCGTGGTCGTCGCCCCTCCCAGCATGGCCCAGGCCCCAAGCCCAAGCATCGATATCGACAACGTCCCGTACTTGCGGCGTCCCCAGCACTTCACCATGGCAGTAACCTCCCAGATTGATAGCGCCCATCACCATGCCGGTGATCTTCCCTCCACTGCTAACCGCTAACCGCCCAAGATATCTTCGCCTGCGAAGAGTTGCAACAATTTTCGGCGGAATTTCGGAATTCATCGGTCGCCGGTCGAGTCGACCCGATGCGCTGCATCTTGGCCGCCCGCGCCGGCTTCCGCAAAGGGGTTTGGGCAAGCCTGACCAGCCTGACCTTGCGGACCCGGCTGGGGGGGGCCGCACCTCTTGCTCGCGTTCATCCGGCGCTACAAGAACAGCACCTTGCCGTAGTGGCGACAGCCGACTCGGCAACTCCGACCGGTCGCGTGGCGTACGACTCAGGCCGTTCGCGCCTGGCATCCGCGCCCGATCCGCGCCCGACCTGGGTTGCGTCGCGCGCGATGTGTTCCCGTGGGACAGCCCAAACTGAAACCAAGGCGGCGGGTCGATGTGTGCCGCGGCTGGTATCCTTCGGCTCGTTCGTCAGTGGCCCACTCCCCAGACAACAGCCGCCAAGCCAGCGACAAGTATCACGAAGACGATCCGCAAGACGATCCTTGCGCCACGCGAAGGTGGCGGCGGTTGATGCCACGAAGCGTGCATCGGTGCGGGCTGATTGGCATCACTCGAGTCGGAAGGTCTTCGGTGACTTTTGAAGACGCAGATCAGCTTGGTCAGAGACCACGAAAGCAGAAGTCGTAATCGACCCCGTTGGTATCGGACACGAGCACGCCTGCGTGGCTCTCATGGTGCAAACCCCGGCGCTAGACCTTTCGCGATCGTCAGGGTTTACCAGGCCGTTGACGCAAGTGCTGTACAGCACAACGGATATGCATGGCTTGGCGTGAATTCACGGGGCCGTGCGTTCCGATAGCCATATCTGAGTCGAACGGATTCGGCAATCCGCTCGCGCTATCTGCACCCGCGCAGAATAACGCTTTTGTCATGCCCGTGGTTGCTGTTTTGGCGGACAGGCCGCGGCTCTGGACCCCAACTCGAACGGAGTCACAAATCATGTGGTCTTCCAAGGAAGCGATGGCGATTGCCATTGCCGGCCTGTTGGCCGTCAGCTCCGCCAACGCGGAAGAGGCATTTCGGCTGCCTCCGCCTGTGCGGCAAACCGCCTACGAGTACGACAGCTACTACCGGCAAGAGTCCGCCAGCCCCAGCGACGCGCCGGCGGACGCAGCGGGCAGCAATTCCTGCGGTGAGAAGAACGGCTGCGGCGAGAAAGAAGAGAAGAACGGCTGCGGCAAGGAAGAAGAAGAGAACGGCTGTGGCGAAGAGAACGGCTGCGACGGCGACGACGCTGCGGCCGCGGACGCCCCGTGGAGCATGATGGAATTGTTCCCGAAGGACGGCTGGTTCAAGAAAAAACGGATCGTGATCGGCGGGTGGACGGAAGTCGGCTACCAGAACAAGCCTGACGGTGCGTTTACGGGCAACGGCCCCTTCTTGACGGAGCCCAACGGCACCCCCGCCAATGGAGAGTGGTTGAGGCCGAACTTAAATCAACAGTATTTGTACGTGGAGAGAGTGGCCGACGGGACCACTGGGACCGACTGGGGGTTCCGTGCGGACATCATGTACGGCGTCGATGGCAATGAAGGCCAATCGTTCGGCAACACTCCCGGCCGGTGGGACTTCCTGAACGGCTGGGACCACGGCGTCTACAATTGGGCGATGCCTCAGCTCTACGGGCAGGTCGCGCTCGGCGAGAAGTTGTCTATCAAGGTAGGCCACTTCTACACGCCAACCGGGTACGAAGTCGTGCCGCCGCAGGGTAACTTCTTTTTCAGCCGCCAAATCATGTGGTATAACGCTGAACCGTTTACGCACACCGGCGCGCTGGCAAACTACAAGGTCAACGATAAGCTGACCCTAGTCGGCGGATGGGTGCTGGGGTGGGATACCGGGTTCGACCGGCTTCGCGGCGGCAGCATGGCACTCGCTGGATTCGCGTACAATTTTTCCGAAAAAGCCGTTCTGACGTACTTCGGCGCCTATGGCAACTTCGGATGGCGGGGGGATGGGCAGTTGACGGGGTTCATATTCTCAAATAAGTGGACGGATAAGTGGACCACCGTGCACCAGTTTGACGTCTTATCGACAAACAACCCCACGACATTCCGCACGGATGGCATCGCCAATAACTCCGTGGGCATGGAAAACTACGTCTTCTACGAAATCACAAAGAAGCTGTTCGCTGGCGTGCGTGTGGAGTGGTGGAAGGCCGATGGCACTTCGTACAACACCTTGACGTACGGTGTAAATATCAAGCCGAGCAAGAATGTGCTTATTCGGCCGGAAATACGCCATCTTTGGGCTCCCGGCGCTCCCGCCGGCGCACCGGACACGATTACCCGCAACATATCCAACGTGTACGGAAATTCGACGGTCGTTGGGATCGACACGGTCATCCTGTACTAGCGTCGCAAAATCGGCCTGCGTAAACTCGAAATCAGGAGCCGCCCGCGCGCCACAAGCGGCGCGGGCGGCTCTGTGAGGTGGACCCCATCGCTGGCCAGTTTTGGGGGCATTTGTGAGGGTCCAGACGCAACACTCAGTGGGTGCAGACCGCCTCCAACGTGCACGTCAATCCGGACCCCTAGCCTAGCTCGGTCGTTCCCTGAAGCGGCAACTGCGCGTCCCTCGGCCGCGTCACCAGGCTGTGCACGCGATCGTGCACCGGCGACAAAGAGCGCCGCGGGGCGGCCGCGCCAGCCGGTTATGCCGGTAATTCAGGGCGTCTGCGTCGATGGCCGCGCCGCGGGCGCGAGCTACTCTTGGGGAGACGGAATTCGTCGTCCGTCTCGTTTGCGGTTCAATTGGACCGTGATAAAATCGGCCGTCACGTCAAGGGTTTCATTTCCGAGGAGGGTCGCCCATGCGCTCGGTCAAGTACGTTTCCGTTGCCATTGTCGGAGTCGCCGTTGTCGCGGCCGTCGCCAGGGCGCAGATCCGCGACGCTGGCGCCAAGCTACGCGGCGACTACGGCGGAATGAACCGCTCCGCGAGCCGATCTCTCTACCACGCGCGGGACTACGCCTACGACTACAATGCGTACGCGCGGGACGCGATTGAGAGCAAGCGCCCCGTGACCCCGGAAATGGCGCGACACCACTCCGAGGGGCTCGGGCAAAATATCCAACAAGCCCAAAAGCACTTCACGCAGGTGCGGAAGCAGGCCGGCACGGACAAGGAAACTCTGGCATCGCTGGATTTGATCGACAAGCACCTGAAAGACGCCGCCAAGAGCCACGCCGACATGCACGAAATGTGCATGAAAGACGAGGTCGATGCGCAGGGCTCGATGAAGTGCTGCACCGACGCCACGCAGGCGCTTGAGAAGGCGATCGCGGAGCACGACAAGCTGATGAAGAGGCTTGCCGCGAAAAAGCCGGCGGGCAAGTAACCCGATCGCGGTCCGGCATCACGTCCCCGAGCGGTCGATGGCCGCCGCGGGGGAGCCACTCGCCCAACAACCTGTCGATCAAGACAGTCCGCCGCCCGCGCCCCACAATCGGCGCGGGCGGCTTTTTTTACCGGCGACAACGGCGATTGCTTGGCAAGAATTCGCCGCCCGTGGCATGACGGGCTGGGCCTCATCGCCTGCGCAACGCGCGTCTACGTCTACCGCGCGAGGTCGAACGGTGGCGGCAAGGCCAGGTCGTTGCCATTCCGCAGGTCAGCGCCTTAAAGCATCGCTACGCTCGCCGTAAAGCGACGACCGTGTGGCCAAACCGTATCGTGTCACCGATAGCCAGGCCGTCGCCGAGCTTGTCGATGCCGGTCGTCAGCTTCGTCAGCTCCGTTCCCACCGCGTCTCCCTTCCACGTCATGTGAATCGTGTTGGGCGTCCCATCGGCGCCGCTCCCCGGATCGCCGTCGTTACGGTTGGGCCGGTTTCCCTGGCGGCGGCTGGACCTCCTCGGGCAACGGCCCCAAGGGCGCCGGCCCGCCCAACGCTTGTTCCAGCTCGGCCAATTGGCGGTGGTACTCCGCCAGCGCTTGCGCCTGCTTGACCTGCGCGTCGATTCGTTGCCGCTGTGCTTCAATCAGGGCCAGAAAAGTTCCCTGTCCGGTTTCGTAGGCGGCGCGCGCCGAGCCCACATTCAACTCGACGAATGGAATGATACGTTGTCGGTACAGATCGACGGTTCGCTGAGCGGCGACGACGCCTTCGTAAGCCGTCTGCACTTCGTTGCGGACCGTAGCGAAAAGCTGTTCGTATTCCGCGCGGCGTTGGTTGACGCGCCACATTGCCTCGCGGACCGCGGCCTGTCGCCGCGCTTGGTATAAAGGCACGTTCATATTGATTTCGACGTGACCGCGTTGATTGACGCGGTCCCAGAACTGGTCGTAGCGGCCGCCCAACTCGAAGTCGGGGTAATACTCGCGCCGCGCCCGATCGACCCTTGCCTGCTCGGCCCGGACCCGCGCGCCGGCCGCGGCCAGGTCGGGGCGGCGCTGCACGGCCATCTGGTAAAGGATCGCCGGCTCGGGCACATTTTGTGGTGGGCCGATCTCGCGCGCCGGCGGCGGCAATGGAAAGTCGGGCGCACGGTTCAAGAGCGTATTGATGCGAGCCACGGCGATGTTCGCGTTCCGAACGAATTCGACGCCCTGGCGATCGAGATCGGCCAGGTCCACGTCGGCTTGCAGCATATCTTGCTGCGTGACCGCCTTGGTCTCGTACCGGGCACGGGCGATCTCGCGAAATTCCCGGAGGCGGAGTATGTTCTCGCCGAGAAGCTCCAATTCGCGGCGGGCCAGAAAGTACTCGTAGTAGGCGGTGCGGCCCAGCGCCGCCAGGCGGACGGCCGTTTCCCCGGCGTCGAAGTAGGCGGCCGTCGATTCAGCGCGCGCCGATGCGCCTCTGAGCTGGCGCTTGCCGGGCCAAGGAAGCGGCTGCTTGGCGCCGACCATAAAGGACGACTGGAAATTCGGATCGGAGAAACTCCCCGGCGCCATCAGCGACATGAACGCCGGATCGGCAAGGGAGACTTCCTGCGGATAACGCTGTGCCGCGGCACGCCACGCTGCTTGCATCGCCGCCAGCGACTGATTGCGCGCCAATATCTCGCTTACCAGACGCTCCACCGACAGCTCGACGGCGCCCGCAAACGGGTCGTCCATCGAGTACGACGACTGCATCCTCCTGTCGCGAGCCTCTCGCGGGAACGCTTGCGCCGCTGGCGGGGCGGCCGGCGATGCGACAGGAGGCAATGCCTCCTGCCGCGCCCCGATTGGCTGCGCCGCGCGGAAGACCGTGGGGCCGGGTGCAGCGGGCCCCCCGCCGGCGCGCGGCGCGCCCGTAGGCGGCGCCGCGGGCTCAGCCCATCGCACGACGCTCGGGGGTGGCGACTGTGGCGATGGCGGGCCATTGGGCGCGCGACCATCGGCGCTGACCAGCGCGACGGTCGGCAGACCGGGAGCGCCGACGGCCGCGGTACGACGGAACGTAGCCGGAGTATCCGCGACAGCGACACTTCGAGGGTCCGGCAAAACGAGCGAGAGCCCAACAAGCGCAAGCTGTGCGCAGACCCCTCTTGCCATACGAGGCATTGGGGGTTCCTTGCAGTATGATGGCTGGCGGGCTAGCAGACAGGTCTGGAGCCATCCCGACCCATACAATTGGATCGGCCGACACTCCTGGAAACAACAGGGTATTTCTTTAGGCGCCTTGGCTCTGCCGGTTTCGAGGCCAGCGAGCGACTCGCCCTGCTTGGTCCCGTGTCGGTACCCCCAATCCCCAAAAGACTTGCGACTCCATGAGGGAGTTGCTCCCGGCCCGATCGGGCTTTGCCCGTCGCTCGCAGAAGCGTCGTGCCAGCCATCCCAGGAGGCAGGTGCGAGTGGGCAAGGAACCGCTGGCGGCATCTTGACAGGCGCTGCCGGTTCGCTACCGTTAATTGGGGCTGTCCGCAGTGAGCTATATGCGTTTCCAGCGCCGCTATCTCGGGGTCTCGCTCGCCTTGGGCTTGGTTCCCTTGGCACTGTGGGGGGGTCTGCCTGCCACCGGGTGCTATTGCGCTGACGGCCACTACAAGGTTTTCTGCGCCGGGCGCGGTCAGGCGCATGCTGCCCAGTCGCGGCACGCCTGCTGCACGGGCCAGGCTGATCCGGACACGCCTTGCGGATGCGGAGGCAGGCCATGCGGCCAATCTTGTAGGCTGGCTTTGCGGACGCTTGTCGTTCCCGTCACCATCAGTTTGCCCGCGGCCGACATGTCCCGCGTGGCACTCTTGCCGCCGGTGCTAAATCCCTCTTTGGTCATTAGCCCGAGCACGTCAACGCATGGGGAGCCGGTCGATACGGGGCCACCGATCGATCGCGTCATTGTGCTCCGCTGTCTGTTGATCTGATGCGCGGACGCCGCGCGTTCGCGCCGGCGTCTCTCTGGTCTCTGGTAATCGCGCGCTGAGTGAAGCCCTACCCGCGCGACTACGGCCACTGACCGTCGTACCGGCCCCGCGGCTGAAGCGCCCAGTTGGGTTCCGGCTGCGCGACGTAGCGCAGTCGGGGGATTGCGTAGAATCGTGAGCCCACCCGCCGGAGATCCTGGTGGTCGAAGGGCCGCGACATAGTGAAGGAGGAAAATCCAATGTTCACAATGTTCAAATTTGTCGTAGTGCCGTTAGCCGTCGTGGCCATTTCGGCGATGGGCGTCGCCACGGCGAGCGCTGGCGGTTGCCGCTCGTATGGCGGGCCGGCCGTGGCGCCGGCTCCCCAAGCCGCGCCAGCACAGGTGGCGCCGAGCACGGCCACCGCACCGACGCGATCGTACCGCAGCTATTCGTACCAGCCGTCGGGTACGTTTTATCGCGCGCCGATGCGTAGTTTCGGTGGCGGCGGGTTCCGCGACGCCGGTACGAAGTTGCGGGGATTTTAGTCGCTAAAAGGACGTGCTAGCGGTGAATGGGGGCTTGGAAAGCAACCTTGAGTTTCTTGCGGGTTATGCCGATACTCTAGACCGAGTCGCGAACCCTTCTGTGGCTTCGCTGGTGGGATAGGCATGTTCAGAAGCGCCGTCACTTCTTACTTGATCGCGATGAGCCTGGCCGGTCCCGGCTTGTGCTGCTGCTCTTTCAAACGCGCGGCAGCCGTCGTCCTTGCGTTCGCGGCAAGCTGCCACGGACAGAAGATGGCGACTCCTTCCTGCTGTCATGCCGGGAAGGACAAGCAGCCGTCCGGGAAACCGGACACCTGTCCCTGCCGCCAGCACCGCGAACAGCCCGTCCTTTCGCTCAATAGCGGGTCGACGTCGAGCGACGCCTTCGGCGCCGATCGAAGCGGGCTGACCTGCGAACCTGCGATGGCCGTCCTCGACCCGTTGGAGGCCGGCGATACGGATCATCTCGTACAGCAGGCACTCGACTCCCCATATCCGAATTCTCGGGGTCTTCTGCGCGCTCTCTCTGTGATGCGCTGCTAGTCCACGCTTGTGGATCGTTTTCCAGGTTTGCACGGCGCCTGCGGCCGCCTCACCGCGCCGCGGGAATTTCCGGAGCTACCTGGCCCGGTTCCTCGTGCGCGCATTGCGACACACGCTCAAGTGGGCAATACGGCCCTCTAGACGGCTTTTTGAAAGGAGACGATGTATGAACGCAAGATGGATTCATGGCTTCGTGGGACTCTCGCTCGTGCTATTGAGCGGAGCGGCCGCGCAGCTAGCCTTCGCCTACCATGACGACGCTCAGTCCGCGAAGGAGGTCGAGGCGGGCGTTAAAGCGGCATTGGCCAAGCTCACCCCGGCCGACCGCGCGTTGGCCGAGGCGCAACGTTGGTGTCCCGTCATGCCCGACGACCGGCTCGGCGCGATGGACCAACCGATCAAGATCATGCTCGACGGCAAGCCGGTCTTTCTGTGCTGCGAGGAATGCGAGAAGGACGCCCGCGCTGACGCCAAGGCCACGCTGGCGAAGGTCGAGAAGCTCAAGAAGGTCAACGCGGCAATGGCCAAGTTGGCCCCCGCCGATCGACAACTCGCCGAGGCCCAGCGGTACTGCGCCGTGCAGAACAAGAACGAACTGGGATCGATGGGAACGCCGATCAAGGTGATGGTCGAAGGGCAGCCGGCTTTCCTCTGCTGCGCCAGTTGCAAGAAGTCGGCCGTGGCGAACTCGAAGGCAACGCTTGACAACGTGAAGAAGTTGAAGGCGGAGCACGGCCCAGGCCACGAGCATGATCACGGCGACCACAAGTGAACCGCGTTTATTCCTCTTCGCTGCCGTATGACGCGGCAGCGAAGAGGCTTTGTTGATCCGTTACGTTTCTGATTCATAAGGAGGAACCAAGAATGGCAAGGAAGCCCCGCATACTCCGTGGCGTGGCAGCAGTGCTTCTGCCGCTAGTGGCGCTCGGCGCGTCAGGGTGCGCGAGTGGGCGTCAGAGCAAGAGCATGAATGCCGGCGTCGCCAACGTCGCTCCGAGCGGCCTCCCGGCGACCAGCGTGAGTTCGGACGCCAGTCGCCGAGACACGGTGAATGCCGTCAGCACGAATCCCAGTTACATGAATCCCAGTTACGCGAATCCCAGTTACGCAACCCCTGGCGGGGCCAGCCCGGTCACCGCGAACGACTCGAAAGACCTCAGCACCGCCAGCAAAACGGAACTCAGCCGCCCCAGTGGTCGCGGCTGCGGCAGCGGTGGTTGTAGCCGTTGCGGTGCATAACGGTGCCACTGGCGACGGGCCGATCGATTGCGATGGAACCGAGCCGTAGGCTTTTGAGCAGCGAACAGGAAACAGGAAGGACTGCCGTGATCGCAAGCCGCTCTCTGTGGAAGGCCGCCAGCGCTGCCGTGGCCAAATGGACCGCGGACCGACGAACGCCGGCCAACCCGTCCATGATTCTGGTGGTTGAGAATCGCGACGACTTCTTCGTGGGCTTGGCGCAGGTCGTCGCATCGATGGGCGTGCGCGTCGAGCGAGCTGCCGGCGCCGCTGAGGCGACGCGGCGGCTGCAGCGCGAGGAGCCGGACTTGATCTTGGCCAATTGCGAGCTGCCCGATGAGAGCGGCTGGCTCATGGTGAGCAAATGGTGCCTGACGCGGATGCCCAAACGGGTCTGGCTCTATCAAGCGCGGCCCGCCGTCTTCGATCACAACTGGATCGAGCTGACGAAGGTGGAACGGATTCTCTACTACGGGGACGACGTGCTTGGCCTGGCCAACCAGGTGCGAAACAAATTGGCAGAGGAGCGGCGATGGTCGCCACAAGCGGCATAAACAACCGATTCATGGAGGATCGACAAATGCGTCTTCCGTCATTCCATCGCATGGTGACGTTGACGGCTTTGTGTTGGGCCGCCTTGGCAACGGGCGGCGTGCAAGCGCACGAGGGACATGGCGGCCACGCCGCTGCGCCCGCGAAGGAACCCCCGCGCGCGGATGCCCGCCGCGCGGATCCGTCACCTGCCGAGCGACAAGCGGTCACGGCCGTTCACGGCGGACAGCTCGTCAAAGGACAACGCCAATACTTCGAGGTGGTCTACTTGCCTCGTGAAACACGGGTCTATCTGTATGGAGACGACCTTCGACCGCTCACCGCTCGCGAGGCGAGCGGCGAAGTGCTGATGCAGGTGCGCGGGAACCCGCAAGTCTTCCGTTACCGTCCGCGCTACGCGGCCCAACAGCCAGGAAGCGCCGAACAGGACTACCTGGTGGCCGAGGTCGACGTCTCGCAGATTCGCGATGGCGACATGCAAGTCACCTTCGACCTGACCGGCTTGCCCGACGCTCAGGAACGGAGCGCGCGGTTCAGCCAAACGTTCGCGCTGGCTCGCGGCGTCGCGGTCGCGGCGGTCGCCGTGGCGCCCCTGACGCCGGCCGACGGAGAGGGCATCGCGCGGCAGCGCACTTGTCCGGTCACGGACGGTGGTTTCGATCATGGCGACCCGATCAAATTGGTCGTTGGCAATCGGGTCCTCTACGTCTGCTGCGAGGGTTGCATCGAGGCGGTAAGGCGGGACCCGCAAGCCTACCTTCAGAAGGTCGCCCGAGCGACGCCGATGGGTTCCGCGCAAGCCCCGGCGCCGCCGCAAGTCACCGCCGTCCGCGCCGGCGACCGCGATCGGCCTGCCATCGAAGCGCAGCGGATTTGCCCAGTGATGAACAAGCCGCTGGGCGCGCATGGCGTGCCCTGGAAAGTGACCGTTGACGGCAGCGATATCTTCGTCTGTTGTGCTGGCTGCATCCGCAAGGTGGAGCAAGACCCCCAGCGGTATTTAGCGCGGGCGCGTGACTTGAGAGTGGCGCCGTTGAGATAAGAAATGTTTCCGTCTCCTGATGAAGCACTGAGAGCGGTCAGCGGTGGAAGTCATGGACTCATCGCGGGCCGCGCGGAATGAGAAGAAGGCCGGGGTTGGTGTCGGTGGCCGTATCGGTGTCCTCTTTTTTGGGAAAGGACCACAGCATGAAGACGCTACTTTTGTCCCTGGCAATCATGGCGGCCTTGTGGGTCGTTGGCGGCGCGGCCGAGGCGGCGCAACCGGCGCGAACGGTCGCTCGCAAGGCGGCAGCGGCGCCGCAAATCTATACCTGCCCCATGCACCCGCAGATTCGTTGGTCGCGTCCTGATGCGTGTCCGGTGTGCGGCATGAAGATGACGGCCGTGAAGGCAGCTCAGCCCACCACCAACGGCCAGGTGGCGCCGCGCGAGCGGATGGACGTGAACCGCGACTCGACCGGCGGGGATGCGGAAATGAACATGAACCACGGCGGCATGGGCGGGATGTCCGGCGGCATGGGCGGGATGTCCGGCGGCATGGGGATGGGATGCGGTTGCATGGAGATGGGCGGCATGGGAGGCGGAAACGGCGGTGCTGCCGCCCCGGCGTCGCGGAAGGCGGTGGGTTCCGGAGCGTACGGAAGGGGCGGAGGACGAAGTTGCGGTTGTTGAACGAAAGCAAAACCAAAAGGCAGCCGTGGTGAACGGGCGGGTTAGCAGGCAACGCAAGTTGCTCCAATCGTCGCCACGGCTGCCTTGTATCAAACAAAGTCGATCGTTGAGACGTCTAGCGACTACCCATTAAGCCATTAAGCCATTGGGCCAAATGGAGCGGAGGCTTGCCGTGATTAAAAACAATCGTCCCCCATTCACACACGACTCGAACGACGAGCCGCCGCGTCCCGACGACGAAGGGGGCTTGCGCGCTCCTCCGGGGTTGACGGGCTGGCGGAAAGCCTGGTGGTGGTTCGACTTCATCATCCTGGTGAAGCTGGCGCGACTGCGATTCATCGGCATCTTGGCTCTTATCGGCGTCATCATCACGCAGTGGGATACGCTGACGGCCTACTACAACAAGTGGACGAGACCAGCCGGCGCGGCCGAATCGCATGCCAGTTCGGGTATCGAATACTTCTGCCCGATGCACCCCTCGATTGTGCGCGACAATCCAAAGGAGAAGTGTCCCATCTGCTTCATGCCCCTCTCGAAGCGCAAAAAGGGCGAGTCGCACGTCGAGGCGCTGCCGCCGGGCATCGTCAATCGCGTGCAGCTTTCGCCGTACCGCGTCGTATTGGCGGGCGTAAGCACCTGGCCTGTCAGCTATCAGCCGCTCGCCAAAGAGATCACCGCCGTCGGCTACGTCGAATTCAACGAGCGGGCGCAGCGAACCGTTTCGGCGCGGGTGGCAGGACGGATCGACAAATTGTACGCCAACGAAACGGGGAAGATGGTCAACGCAGGCGACGACCTGGCGCTTTTGTACAGCCCCGATCTATTGGTGACCGCGCAGCAGTTGTTGGCGGCCGGGCAAGGCGGCAACAAGGCCCTGTTGGCCAGCGCCCGCACGCGGCTGGAATTGCTCGGTATCGACAACGACCAGATCGACGAGATTCTGGCCGCCGGCAAGGCCAGCACGCATATGCGCATTCGATCGCCCATTCACGGGCATACGATCACGAAATACGTGCGCGAAGGAGAGTACGTGCAGGAAGGGTCGCGTCTCTATGAGATCGCCGACCTTTCAACCGTCTGGATTCAGGCGCAAGTCTATGAGGACGACATGGCGTTCTTGCCAATAACGCAGGATCACGGTTCTCCGCACGAGTTAGATGGGCTGGAAGTGACCGCAACCACTCGCGCGCTTCCGGGCGAGCGCTTCCGCGGCGAGCTTACGCTTATCTATCCGCACGTCGATCAGAATACCCGGACCGTTACGGTCCGCTTTGAGGTCGACAACCCTCATCCTCACCGGCTCCGACCCGGCAGCACGGCCACGGTGACGATGGTCGTTCGTCCGAAGGACATACGCGCCTTATCCGCTAGCGCCAGCGACCCGCGCGGCGCGGAGATGCTCGCGGAAGGCCGCGTGCTGGCGGTTCCGGAAACCTCCGTCATCGACACCGGCAGCCAGCGTATCGTCTATCGCGAAGAGTTGCCGGGCGTTTTTGAAGGAGTCGAAGTCCAGCTCGGCCCGCGGATGACCGACGCGGAGGGCACCGTCTTCTATCCGGTGTTGCGCGGCCTGAAGGAGCGCGACAAAGTGGTTACAAGCGGTTCGTTCTTAGTCGATGCCGAGACGCGATTGAATCCGGCGGCCGGATCGATTTACTTCGGCGGCAGCGGAGGATCAAAGAGCGGCGCAACGAGCGTCACGGCCGTGCGTCCTTCCACGCCCGACGACCCGGACGCGAAGATCGTAGCGGCACTGGAGAAGCTGTCGCCGGCGGATCGCGCACTGGTCAAGGCGCAAAGGTTCTGTCCCGTACTGCCGGACAGTCGCCTCGGCTCGATGGGCATGCCGGTGAAGCTCGTCGTCAACGGAAAGCCGGTCTTCCTGTGCTGTTCCGGCTGCAAGAGCAGTGCACTGGCTGACCCGGCAGGAACGCTGGCGAAGGTCGCGGCGTTGCGCGATGGCGCGCCGGCCGATGTCGAGCCGCCGGCAGAAGCCGTGCCCGACGCGCAGTCCACCCCTTCCATGCCGCCATCGAACGACGATCGTGACAAGGAGGAGCGGGAGATCGCCGAAGCGCTAGCCGGATTGTCGGCCGAGGATCGAAAACTTGCCGAAGCGCAGAGATTCTGCCCCGTTCTGGAAGACAGCCGCCTGGGGGCGATGGGCACTCCGGTGAAGGTGATGGTGGACGGTCAACCGGTCTTCGTCTGCTGCAAGGGCTGCACGGAGTCGGCATTGGCTGCGCCGGCAAAGACATTGACCAAGGTCAGAGAGCTACAGGCCACGAAGGTGCGGTAATGCTGAACAGCGCCCCCTATATTCTCCGGCGGGGTCCTCGCGAAAAAGTCTCGGCACATTTGATCGACGATTCCGGTTCCGTTCGTGCGAAGGATACATCGAGATGATCGAGAAACTGATCGAGCTGTCGATTCGCAATCGCTTCCTGGTGCTGATCGTGGCGGCCGGGCTCTCGATCGCTGGCGTATACGCCGTGCTCAACACGCCCATCGACGCCATCCCCGATTTGAGCGAGAACCAGGTCATCGTCTTCACCGACTGGATGGGGCGCAGCCCCCGCGAGATCGAGGACCAGGTCACGTATCCTCTTTCGCGGAGGCTGCAGGGATTGGCCGGCGTGAAAGCCGTTCGCTCATCGAGCGAGTTCAACTTCTCGATGATCACGATCATCTTCGATGACAACATCGACTTCTATTTCGCCCGGCAGCGGGTGACCGAGAAGCTGGCGCAGGCCAACACGTTCCTCCCGTCCGGCGTGGTGCCCTATCTGGCCCCGGACGCCACGGCGCTGGGGCAGATTTTCTGGTACACCGTCGAAACCAGTCCCGAGCATCCGATCGAGTCGGGCCGCTTGTGGGCGCTCAACAAGTTCTACGTCGCGCAGCAAATCAACGCCGCGGCCGGCGTCGCCGACGTGGCGATCGTCGGCGGGACGCCGCTGGAGTACCAGATCGACGCGCGGCCGGAGGACCTGCGTGCCTACGGCGTAACGCTGGGCGAGTTGTACGCCGCGGTGGCCGCGAGCAACATGCCAGCCGGTGGCGGCGTCGTGCAAAAGAACAACGCCGAATACATCGTCCGCGGCGTCGGCTGGATCAAGGACACGCAGGACATCGAGAATACGGTCGTCAAGGAAGTCAACGGCACGCCGATTTACGTCAAGTCGATCGCCTCCGTCCAGCTCGGCACGCAGTTCCGCCGCAGCGTGTACGAGAAGGACGGCAACGACGCGACCGGCGGCGTGGTCCTGATGCGGCACGGCGGCAACCCATTGGCGGTCACCGAGCGGGTCAAGGAGAAGATTCAAGAGTTGCAGGCGGGATTGCCCGACGGCGTGCACATCGTCGCCGCGTACGACCGGACGCGGCTGATCCACGGCGCGATTCACACGCTCAGCGAGGTGATGTGGCACGAAATGACGATCGCGTCGATCGCCATCCTGCTCATCCTGATGCACGTCCGCAGCGTGTTCGTGATCTGCGTGACGTTGCCCTTGTCGGTGCTGTTCTCGTTTTTGCTCATGTGGGTGCTGCGGAAACTGGGGATCATCGACATCCAGGCGAACATCATGTCGCTGGCAGGCATTACGATCTCGATCGGCATCCTGGTCGACCAGGCCATCGTGATGACCGAGAACGCCACGCACCACTTGAAGGACCATTTTGGCGATCGCAAGGTCACGGGCGACATCCGCGAGCTGGTGATCGGACCCTGCCGCACCGTGGGCCGGCCGATCTTCTTTTCCGTCTTGATCATGCTCTTGTCGTTCATCCCGGTCTTTATGCTCAGCGGCCGCGAGGGGAAGCTGTTCCATCCGCTGGCCTTCACCAAGAGCTTCGCCATGATCGGCGTGGCGATTATCTCGGTGACGCTGGTGCCGGCGCTGATCCCGACGTTCATCAAGGGCCGCCTGCGGAGCGAGGAAGAGAATTGGATCGTCCGCAGCTTCATCAACATCTACAAGCCGCTGTTGACCTGGGCGTTGCCACGGCGAAACCTGGTGATGTGGATGTTCGCAGTATTGCTAATCCTGGCGGCCGGGATGTTTCCGCTGCAAGCGGTGATGGGCCAAGGCGCTTCGGAGACGGCCTGGAAGACGACGTTCTTATTCGTCTTCGCGATCGTCACGTCGCTCACGGTGATTTTCACCAAGGGCAAACCGGGGAACGGTTTTTTCTTATTTGTCATCGCCTGGGGGCTGGTCGCGGTCATTGCCGCCCTGGCCGTGGTTGGCATGAAGTTGAGCGGCCTTTCGGTCGCGGTGCCGCTCCTTGGGCAGGTGGCCGCCCTGAAGTGGCTCTTCTATTGCGCCGCGACGGCCGTGAGCGTCCTTTTGTTCTATCTTGCGTTTCGAGTCGACAGCGTAGTCATCTGGCGAACAACCGCGCTGGCGAGCCTGATATGGATCGGATTGTGGGCATTCTCCTTCCCCAAGATCGGCGTCGCCTTCATGCCCGCCTTGGACGAAGGGACGACGCTGGACATGCCGGTGACGGTTCCGCGGGCTAGCGTGACGCAGGCGGCAGACGATCTGAAGGCCCGCGACGCCCTGCTTCGCGGCTTTCCCGAAGTCGAGTCGGTGATTGGCAAAAGCGGCCGCGCCGACACGCCCACGGACCCCGCGCCCCTGGACATGGTAGAGACGTTTGTCAACTTCCGACCCAAGGAGTTGTGGCCCAAGCGAGTGCTGAAGTATGGCGACGCCGCCAAGCAGACCGGCCGCGTGCTCTCGGCTCTGAAGGAGCAAGGCTACATTAACGAGCCCCCTAGCGACGGCGACCGAAACGGCCTCATCGTCGATGCGAGCCAGAAGGCGCTGGAGCGGTTCGACGAGAGCATGCGGGAACTGTCGCTAATGCGCTACACGGGGTTCGAGCGCGAGTTGGGGCCATTGCTGACCCGCTTCGCGGTCGCGGACGTGGTGCGCCGCATGAGCGACGCGGGGGATCTGACGTGGCCGGAGGGCGTCAACGAAGAGGAGGAAACGGACAAGGTCGTGGCCAAGCTCACCCCCAAATACGCGGCGTGGCTGTCCAAAACGCCTTCGCTCGAAGACGCAATGGGTTTGTGCCAGGACACGGCAAAAGAATTGGCCGATCTCGGCGCGGTGAGCGATCTTGTCGCTAGCCTGGAACTGAAGGAATCGCCCCTCGCGCGGGTGGCGAGCGATGTCGGCGAATTGCTTGGGGCTAAGCGCAAGACATTCGCCAGCGCGGTCCATTCGGACATCGAGGAACAGCGCGTGCGGCTGTGGCGCGAGCGCGTTCACGAGATCGATTGGGAACTGTTCGATCGCGGAACAGAGTCCTTCACCTGGTACGCGATGGAAGAGGTCATCAAGGCCGCCGACATGGCGGGACTGTTGAAGACCGCGCCCCACGCGGCCGAGGCCAAACGCTTCGCGGCGGCCGCGCTCCAGACGCAGATCGACAAGCCGGCGGAGATCGCTTCCTTCCAGCCTTTTTATGCCTTCCGCGAGGAGTTAGAGAAGCCGTTCAAGAGTAGCGTCTTCCTGTGGCCGCGCAAGACCGGACCCAAGGGGGACCTGGTCGACGATGAGATGAGCCGTGTGCTGCAAGTGCCCGGCTGGAGCAACATCTTTACGCAGCCCATCATCAACCGGATCGAGATGCTCTCGACGGGAGTTCGCACGGACATCGGCGTCAAGGTCTTCGGCCCCGATCTCGACACGATCGACCGCGTTTGCAAAGAGATCGAAGCGGCACTCAAGCCGGTCAACGGTGCCCGCGATGCGATCGCGGCTCCGATCATGGGCAAAGGCTACGTGCAGATCGACATCGATCGCCAGCAGGCGGCGCGGTATGGTATCTCGGTCGAGGACATTCAGAACGAAATCGAAGTGGCTCTGGCGGGCCGGGCCGTTACGTTCACCGTCGAGAAACGAGACCGCTTCCCGGTCCGCATCCGCTATGCCCGTTCAAGTCGCAACGATGAAGAGAGCATCCGACGCTTGCTTGTCAGTCCGGGTAGCATGGCCGTCTTATCTGCCACCGCGATGGTCGGTGGTGGCGCGCCGGCAGTCGGTACCAGTGGATCGAGCGAGGCGATGTCTGGCGATCGGCCCAACGCCACCGGACACGTCGCAACTCCCGCCCACGCGGCCAAGGGCAAACCGTTGATCCCCCTGAGCGCCGTGGCCGATGTCCGCATCGTCGAAGGTCCTGCCATGATCAAGAGCGAAAATGGCCGCCTCTTGAACTACGTGACCCTGAACGTGCGCGGCCGCGACATCGTGGGCTTCGTGGACGAGGCCCAGCGCGTGGTAGCGCAGAAAGTACACCTGCCGGAGGGCGTGCATATCGAATGGAGCGGCGAGTTCGAGCACCAGGTCCGTGCGGCGCGAACGCTACGGTTCGTCTTCCCGGCTGTGATCGTGCTGATTTTTGTGATCCTGTATCTCACCTATAACGACCTGGCCGATGCCGGCCTGATGATGCTGGCCGTGCCCGAGGCATTGGCCGGCGGCGCCTTCTTCATGTATCTCTTCCCCAAGATCATGCAGGGTTGGGATGCGCCGCCGATGGACTTCAGCGTGGCCGTGTGGGTCGGTTTCATCGCCTGCTTTGGAATGGCCACGGAAACCGGCATCATCATGCTGGTCTACTTGCGCGAGGCCATCGAGAAGCGCGGCGGCCTGGAGAACATCAAGTCGCTGGAAGAATTGCGGCAGGCGGTGATCGAGGGAGCCGTCCACCGCCTGCGTCCCAAGCTGCTGACCGAGGGGGTGGCGATCATCGCCATCTTCCCGATGGTGTTCGCCAAGGGTGTCGGCGGCGAAATCCTGGCCCCGATGGCATTGCCCGTGCTCGGCGGTCTGTTGATCTCGGATGAAGTCGTCGACCTGTTCCTGCCGGTGCGCTTCTATTGGGTCCGCCGCGCCCGCTGGCTCAAGCTTCAAAAGGAACGATCGGCCAGCGAGCCGGAGCACGTCGTGACGGAGACGGTGCTACTGCCAGCCGTCGCCCGATAGTGGTCGGCTCCGCCCGGCGCGAGCCGGTGATGCCGTTATGGTCAATACCTTCCGCAAAGTCCACGCAGGTTGCGGCCGCGCGCCTTTCACGGACAAATCATTTCAATCGGTGTACGAGGTCCCTATCGGTCTGACCGATACTCTTGTTAGGCCATGAGGTTCTCGAACCATCGCAAGTCCCCAGAGTATCCCGCCGCCCCCATGGACTTCGCGCGTAAACGTATCGCGGCATTCTTGCTGCCGTGCCTGATGGTGTCGGGACTCGTCCCGAGTGCCACCCTGGCGGCTGAACCGCCGGCGCACGCGCACGCGAGCGATCAGCAGGCGCTCCAAGCCGATCTGCCAGAACCATTGGCGGGCCCCGTGGCGGGGCAACGCGCCCTGAGCCTGGGCGACCTGGAGCAGATGGCACTGGAGCGGAATCCCACCCTCGCCCAGGCCGCCGCTCAAATTGCCGCCTCTCGCGGCGCCGCACTGGAAGCCGGGCTGTACCCCAATCCCATCATTGGATATGAAGCGGAGCAAATCGGCGCCGCGGGCACCGCCGGTGAAATCCAAGGTGGTTTTGTGCAACAAACAATCGTCACCGCCGGAAAGCTTCGCCTGAGCCGTGCCAAGTACAGGCAGGAAGCGTTCGAGGCGGGAATTCTGGCGATGGGCCAGCAACTCAGCGTACTGAACGGCGTACGCATGCGGTTCTACGAGCTGCTGGCCGATCTGCGCATGATTGAGTTGGACCGTGAGTTGCTCAAGAACGCCGAGGAGAACTTTCGCACCACGCGGGAAATGTTCAATACCGGCCTGGCCAACGAGGCTGACGTTCTACTTGCCGAGATCGAGGTCAATCGCGCTCAGGTCGCGGCGGCCGACGAAGAGAATAGCTATGTTGCCCTGTGGCAACACCTGGCCTCTGTCATCGGCTGGCCCGATCTGCCGCCGACAGCCCTGGAGGGGCAACTCGAACCGACTTGTGCTCCGCTGGAATGGGAGACCAGCCTGATCGCGCTCTTGCAGAGCAGCCCGGAAATCGCGGCCGCGCGTGCCCACGTGGTGCACGATCGCATCACGGTGCAGCGCGAGCGGGTGCAGCCTGTTCCAGACGTTCGCCTCCAAGCCAGCACAGGATACAACTTCGAGACGCGGAACGCGGTCGCAGGACAGGTGCAGATGGCCCTGAACGTGCCGCTGTGGGACAAGAATCAGGGAACCATCGCGCAAGCGCAAGCCGAACTGTCCCGCTCCAACGCCGAGGTGCAAAGAGTCGAGCTTTCGCTGCGGCAGCGATTGGCCGATGTCTTTCGCCAGTATCGGACCGCGCTCTTGGCCGCCCAGCTCTACCGTGACGCCAACGTTCCCAAGGCCGCCAAGGCGTACGAAATCCAGTTGGGCATGTACAACCAAAGGCGCGTCGCCTGGCCCGAGGTCGTCAAGCTGCAGCGGAACCTGTTCCAAGTGAAGTCGGAATACACGCGCAATCTCCTCGATCTGCGCAAGGCGGAAGTGGCTATTACCGGACTGCTGATGGTCGACGGGCTGACTGCGCCGCCCTCGCCGCGTCCGGGCGGACACATCAACGCCACGCCTCGACCCCGCTAAGTTCCGCCGGCCGGTGGTGTGGTGCGGTGTAATCCTTGCTATCTGACAGGGCTGGCCTGAGAATCGGACGCCTTCCCCAGCAGGCGCGTTGGTTAGTGCCCCATGTGCCCCGCCGGGGCGAACTTCGTGCCTGGCACGCTAGCGCCGGCGGGTATCTCGCCCCGGCCGGAGATTACCTTCTCATACAGATCGGGCGGCAGGACGCGCACCACCGTCATCAGGCCCATGACGCCCATGTACCACTGCGGCGCCATCCCGCGCGTGAGGGGGTTGGAGACGAGCTTCTCGATTTGCTCTTCCGACATCATGGCGTGCATGCCGGAATCCTGAGGGTAGCCAGGCACCTCATAGGGGTCTGTCGGGATTCGCGAGTCCATCGGCATTTGATGGCCCATTTTGCCATGTCCCGCGCGGCCATCGCCCGAAGCCATCTGACCCTCCATGACCTTCTTCCGGCTGCCCGGCCCAATGCCCGGCACCATGTGGTTCATCATGTGGTGGAACATGTGGCAGTGCACGACCCAATCGCCCGGATTGTTGGCGATGAATTCGATCTCGCGGACCTGTGCCACACCGACCAGGACGTTGTTGCCCGGCACCCAGGCCGACTCGGGAATTCGTCCTCCCTCGTTGCCCGTCACCCAGAAGGTGTGACCGTGGAGGTGCATCGGGTGGTGGTCGTCGGTGCTGAAGTTCAGGATGCGAATTCGCACGCGGTTTCCCAATCGCACAACCAAGGGCGTGCCGTACGGGCCGCTGCGACCGTTGACGGTAAACCAGTTGAAATCCATGCGGGCGCTGGCCGCTGTATTGACGGCTGGGTCGATGACAAATTCCTGCGTGATCAGCGCGAAGTCCTGATCCACCACCGGCTGGTACGCTTCTTTCGGGTGGATAATGAACAGGCCCACCATTCCGAACGCCTCTTGCATGGCCATGTGCGGGTGATAGAAAAACGTCCCGTTCTGGTGCAACGTGATGTCGTACACCCCCGTCTCGCCCGGCATGATCGGGTTCTGTGCGACAAACTCGACGCCGTCCATCGCGATCGGCAACTCAATGCCGTGCAGGTGGAGAGTCGTCGGCTCGGGCAACTCGTTGTGCACGACGATTCGCACTCGGTCTCCCTCGTTGACCTCGATGGTCGGGCCAGGCATGGCGCCGTTGTATCCCCAGTGATTCATCACCTCGCCAGGCAACAGCTCCCGCTGCACCGGCTGCGCGTAAAGATGAAACTCCTTCACCCCGTCCTTCATCTCCCAAGAGAGCTTGGTCAAATCGGGGGCTTCAACCGGGACTGGTGGTTCGTCCGCTCCGCGCACACCCGGCACCAGCTTGCCCCGATCGGTCGGGCTTCCCACCGGCCCTCCGGGACCAGGTTGGTCGCGCGGATACCCTGGCGCTCCGCCGCGATGTGACTTGTGGTCAGCGGGATCGTGACCGACCTTCGGCCCGGTCGAGGGTTCCTGGCCTGGAGCGGCCTGAGTGCCGGCGGCAGCCAGCAAGCCGGCTGTCGCAAGCGTCGCCCCTCGAAGAAAACTCCTGCGAGTGTCAACGGAGTCCATAAATGTACCCTCCTATTACCGGTGCCAGAACCAAGCTCCAGTCTAGCCTACTTTAAGGGAACTTCTGTCGCAGCGGCAGCCGTCACCCAAGGGGAACACGCAGACCCGCGGTCCCTGCGCCGCAGACGGTATATCCGGCCCCGCCCTGCCGCACCGGTATTATCCGTTTGTCGTTTCTGGCAAATGGTTTCCGGCTGATGAGATTTCGTCGAGATTCTGATGAATCTGAAGCACAACAGCCGACAAAACAGATGGATGCCCGAAACTTCGGGATGCTCGGCATCGGATCGGTCACAGCATGCCGAGTCCGCCCCCAGTTCCCTCGCATCCAAGTTTAGGAGGACCATCATGTTCAAGATTCTAAGTGCTTCGCTGATGGCCGTGTCTCTTGGCGTTGCGTCGACAGCCTCGGCTGGTGGCTGCAGCGGATCGAGTGCCGCGACGGCTTCGCCGCCGAGCACCACCGCCGAGCGCGCCTCTGGCACTCAGGCGCGGCGATACTCGTACGAACCGGGGATGGGCTCGAATCGCGCGTATCGCGCGCCCGTCGCGCGCGGTTGGAGCCGGGACGCGGGGGCCAAGGTTCGCGGCGACTTTGGCCGATAATGACTGGCCCGTTTGGGGTTGCCTGACCCAGCTCCTCCTGGGCCAGGCCGGCCTCCCCGGCGGACCGGGAGCCTCAGGGCCGTTCACAGATTTAAGCTGGGCGGCGGCGCACCGGCGGGAAAGTGGGACAGGCACCGAGACGCAACGTTGGTCTGAAAGGACTTGCGCTGTTTATGCTCGGAGCCAGTCCCATTTTCCCGCCTCGCCATTTTGAAAAACAGAATGGCCCTGCCGGGAACCTGGTCTCCCTTGACGCTTTCCGGTCGCGTCACGACGGCTAAAGTAGGCACGCGCGTTGCGCCGGGTGTCCGCCATTCGCATTGCCACGGCGATCGCCCGCATCGACACGACATCGCCACATGGCGACGAAAACCTCGGCCCAGCGAGTCATCACGCAGTCGCCGGTCGCGCGCACGCACCTGCGCCCCAAACTAAAACGGCGCCCCCAAAGGCGGCAGCCACGTGTGCAGGTAGTACGCCCGCGGCGAGGCCAGCTCGACTAACCTGGCCAGGTCGGGCGTCGCCGCGGCGCGGGCCGAAAAGGGCATTGAGAACAGGCTCGCCGGGTTCCTGTATTTCACGACCTTCACGGCGTCGCGGCTGCGGTGCGCTAACTCGATGGCCCGGTCGATGGCCCGCTCGATAAACCCTTCCTCGTCCACCAGTCCGTTGGAGATCGCCTCGTCGGTCGTGAAGACCTGCCCTGTCGAGACCTTGGCCAGCGCCTCGGGATCCTTGGCCAGCGCCGGGCGGCCCGCCTTCACGATCGCTTGAAAGCGGTGGAAGCTGTCGTCTACCAGGTGCTGGAAGATTGCCCGCTCCTCCGGCGTGAGCGGCTTCGTCGGCGACCCCATCTGCTTCAGAGGGCCGCTCTTGACCGAGTCCTCCTCGATGTCCCAGGTCTTCATCAGCCCGGCGATGTTGTAGTGCGGGATGATGACGCCGATCGAGCCGGTCCAGGTGGTCGGTTCGGCGAAGATCGCGCGCTCGTTGCTGCCCACGGCCATGGCGATGTAGTATCCGCCGCTAGCGGCCATGCCCCCCATGCTGACGACGATGGGGATGTCGCGATCCTTGGCCAGCTCGCGCAAGTGATGGTACAGGTAATCGCTGGCCGTGACCGTGCCACCGGGGGAGTCGATCCGCAGGACGACCGCCCGCACGTGAGAGTCGTCCCGCACCTTGTCGATCTGGCGTTTGACGAATCCGTCGCCGTCGAGGATGGCGCCTTCGACCGTGATGATGGCGATCTTGTCAGTGGCCGTGTGCGACAGGGAATGATAGTGTTCGACGATTTGCTGGTCGCCCGACAGGGCGTGCACCCCGGCGGCAATGGCACCCAGCACGAAGAGCACCGGCAGGGCCATGAAGAGAAACAAGAAGAAGCGCAGCACGTACGACAGCAGTCCCCGCCGCGGGGGCGGCGCCGCGGTGACGATCACGCGCTCCGTGACCGGCTGAGCAGCGGGGTAGACAGGTCGCTGGACGTCATCGTGGGGGTCCATCGGTACTCCTCGATTTCGAGCGTGGATCTGCGAACGGCATTATAGCACTACCGCCCTGCTGGCTGCTGTCGTGTCGGCGATCGGCGCGGGCGAATTCGGGAGGGCGAGGCTCCCGCCGAGCCGCGGATCGCGCGGCAATGCTTTTTATGCGTGCCGCGCGGCTCGGCCGGAGCCGCGCCCCTCCCGACGATGCGCCCCACGAGCCCTCAATCGTGATCGCACGCGCGATGCCAGGGTTGCCAGCCGATGCCCCCTGGCGGTAAGCTACCCGTTCCGCGCTGCTGCCTGGGGGCCGCGGCGCAGGCGGCGTCCGCGCGACACATCGATCCGGCGCCTGCGATGCACGCTAGCGGGGCAAATCGGACTACGCGAGTCCGCCAACGAATCGACAAAGGAGTAGTCTCGTGTTTGTGGCGGCTTCGACCGAGTGTTTCCCCGATTTGCCCCTGGACGCCGCGCTCGAGCGCCTGGTCGACCTGGAGTACAACCGCGTCGAGATCGCGCTAAAGGAGCGCGGCAACCAGCTTCGGCCGTCGCGGGTCCATTCCCACCTGGACGAGGCGGTGCTGGCCTGCCGCGAGACGCATCGCCTCACCCCCGTGGCCTACATCGTCGACATCGACGCCGAGGGCCCGCTCTACTACGAGCAGTTCTCCTCCTGCTGCAAGCTGGCCAAGGCCACCAAGGTCGTCGCGATCACCGTGCCGTCGGGCGAGCTGGGTACCCCGTTCAACGCCGAGATCGAGCGGCTCCGCGAGCTGGTGCGGATCGGCGCGCTCGACGGCGTGCAGGTCGGCCTGAAGACCGAAGCCGGGCACATGAGCCAGGACCCGGACACGGCCGTCGTATTGTGCGACAACGTCAAAGGGTTGGGGATCACGCTCGACCCCAGCCACTTCGTCTGCGGCCCCAACAAGGGCGCCAACTACGATCAGGTCTTCAAATACGTCTGCCACTTGCAGCTTCGCGACACGACCAAGGACAAGCTGCAGGTCCGCGTCGGCCAGGGCGAGATCGAGTACGGACGCCTCGTCACCCAACTCGGAAAGTTCAAGTACAACCGGGCGCTGTGCGTGAACATCGTCGACACAGGCGAACCGGAAGTCGATCACATGGCCGAGATGCGCAAGATGCGGCTCCTGCTGGAGAGCCTGCTTTAGGGAGAAGTAGGCAGAGGGCGGTAGGCAGTTGATGCGAAGCCGGGCACCACGTCGCGGCCTCAAGACCGCTCGCACGACCCACTCATTCAGGCCAGGGCCGTTCACAGATTCAAGCTGGACGGCGGCGCACCGGCGGGAAAGTGGGACAGGCACCGAGACGCAACGTTGGTCTGAAAGGACTTGCGCTCTTTATGCTCGGAGCCAGTCCCATTTTCCCGCCTCGCCATTTTGAAAAACAGAATGGCCCTGCCATTCAGGCCCGTTGACCGCGTAGAGTCGCGATCTAAACTGTAACTGGGAGGACCACCGCAGTGGAAACGCCAAAAACTCAATGCGGTCCGCAATCAGGCGTCTACGAATGCCGTGTCCTGCTATGTGAAGAGACGGGCGGCGGGTATTCGGCCCATGCGCTGCGCTTGCCCGGCGTCGTCAGCGAAGGCGAGACGGTCGACGACGCACTACGGAACATTGGGGAGGCGTTTCGCGAGGCGTTGTTGGCATACAAGGGGGCCGGCGCCGAGGTTCCGTGGGAAGATGTGGAGGTTGATTCACAAGGTCTGAAGACAACCGAGCGGTGGATCCGCGTCGATGTCTAAACTCCCTGCGGTGTCGGGCGCTGCAGCGGTACAAGCCTTCTCAAAAGCCGGTTTCGTCGTAACGAGGGTGACCGGCAGCCACTATATCATGAAGCGAGACGGGCACCGCTTCATCCTGACCGTCCCGGTGCATTCCAATCGCAATCTGAAGCCCGGCACGCTACGCGCTCTGATCCGCGCGGCGGGCTTGTCCGTCGACGAATTCCGTCAGTTGCTGTTGCGCCGCGCGTTAGCTGGTAACGTCCGCGCACGCCTCGGCGAAGATCGCTAGCGCCGAGTCCACCTGTTCGGCCGTGACGCATAGCGCGGGGCAGAAGCGGATGCCGGCCCGGCCGCAGCCCAGGAGCAACAGACCCCGCTGGAAGGCCGCCTCGATCACCGCATCGCGGCGCTGCGGATCGGGGCCGGCCGGGCCGACCGCGTCGACCGCCACCATCAAACCCAACCCGCGCGGCTGCGCGAGCCCTGGCGCGGCGGTCTTGGCAAGCCGCCGCAGACCGTCCAGCAGTTGCTGGCCCCGCTCGGCGGCGTTCTCCAGGTACTCGCGCGCAAGCAAATCCAAGGTCACGAGCGCCGCACGGCAGCTTACCGGGTTGCCGCCGAACGTCGAGGCGTGACTGCCCGGAGGCCAATCCATCACGTCGGCCCGCGCGACCATCGCCCCCAGCGGCAGTCCGCTGGCGATCCCCTTGGCCAGGCAGACGATGTCGGGCACGACGCCAAAATGCTCAACGGCGAACATCCGCCCGGTCCGGCCGATGCCCGACTGCACCTCATCGGCCACGAGCAAGATGCCGTGCTCGTCGCAGTGGCGGCGAAGCATGGGCAGGAAATGCGGCTCGGGCAGCCGATAGCCGCCTTCCCCCTGGATCGGCTCGACGACGATCGCCGCCACCTCGTCGGCCGGGCAGACCGTGTCAAATTGCTCGACAAGCGCTTCCTCCGTGCAGTTGAAATGGACGCGGTGCACGCCGGGCAGGACCGGGCCGAAACCGCGGTGATGAACGGCCTTCGACCCGCTGATCGACATGGCGCCGTACGTGCGCCCGTGGAACGCGCCGTAGAACGACAGGATGCGCTGCCGCGCGGTGTGGTAGCGGGCGAGCTTCAGCGCCGCCTCGATCGCCTCGGTGCCGCTATTGGTGAAGAACACCCGCTTCGGCTCCGTGCCTGGGGCGAGCCGCGCCAGCCGCTCGGCCAGCTCGATTTCGGGCGCGTAATAGAAGTCGGTGCCCGACATGTGAATCAGCTTCGCCGCCTGGTCGGCGATCGCCGCCACGACCTCAGGATGCGCGTGCCCCGTGGCGGTCACGGCAATGCCGGCCGTGAAGTCGAGAAACAGGTTGCCATCGACGTCCTCGATCGTGCAGCCGGCGCCGCGGGCCGCCACGAGCGGATAAATCCGCGTGTACGAGGGGGACAGCACCTGGTCGTCGCGGGCGATCCACGCGGCCGCCTTCGGCCCGGGAAGCTGCGTCAACAGCACCGGCCGGCTGACGTCGGGGGTCGTGGCGGTGGTCGAGGGTTGCATGACGAGTCTCCTCTTCTAGTTCTTCTCGCCGCGGCTGACCTGCGCGCTCATGCCCTGGGCCATGATGATCCTGCGGTCGTAGTTTACGGTGAACGCCGTTTTGTGCGTGACCGCGTCTACTAGAGCCGCGGCCGACGGCTGACCGTTGCCGCTCCGCTTGACGCCGCCGAACGGCAGGTGCACCTCCGCGCCGATGCACGGCAGGTTGACGTAGCCCATGCCGTAGTCGCACTCGTCGCGGTAGAGCCGCCAGCGGCGATAGTCCTCGGTGATCACGGCCATCGACAGGCCGTACGGCGTGTCGTTGTAGACGCGGATGGCCTGCTCGTCGCTGTCGAAGGGAACGATCGCGACGTGCGGGCCAAAGACCTCTTCGCGGATCGTTCGCACCCCCGGCTTCGGCTCCTGGATGTAGACAAAAGGCGAGAGGAACCAGCCGCGGGCGCGCGACGGATCGGTCAGCCGACATCCATCGAGCAAGATGTGCGCCCCCTCTTTGCGGGCCAGGTCGTTGTAAGCGAGCACTTTGTCGACGCCGGCGCCGTTGATCATCGGGCCGGCGAACGTGTCGGGCGCGAGCGGGTCGCCGAACTTCAGCTCGCGGGCCTCGGCCACGAACCGCTCGACAAAGCGATCCAGCAAGCGGCGGTGCACCAGCACGCGCCCCGCCGAGACGCACCGCTGGCCGGTAGTCTTGAAGGCGCTCAGGATCGCGGCGCCCACGGCCAGTGGCAGATCGGCGTCCTCGCACACGATCACCGCGCTTTTCGAACCCATCTCTAGCGCACACGTCTTGTGTTCGCTCTCGGCCGCCAGCCGGCGGATGTGTGAACCCACGTCGTAGCTACCCGTGAAGGCGACGACGTCGACACCCGCGTGACGAGCCAAGGCGTCGCCCGCTTCTTCCCCCACGCCGTGAACGAGATTGATCGTGCCGCTCGGAAAGCCGGCCTCCTCGAACAACGCGGCCAGACGCTGGCCGGTCTCGGGCGTCTCCTCCGAGGGCTTGAAGACAGTCGTGTTGCCTTCGAGCAGGCTGGGGCCAAGCATCCACAGCGGCACCGCGAAGGGAAAATTCCACGGCGTGATCACGGCCACCACGCCGCGGGGCTTGCGGCGCACGAACAGGTCCTTGGTCTCGATTTCCGAGGCGACCATGTGCCCGGTCGGCTGGCGCGCGGTGCCGAACACGTATTCGACCATGTGCAGTCCCTCGACCACCTCGGCCCGCGCCTCGTTGAGGACCTTGCCGTTCTCGCGCGCGAGCGCCACGGCCAGCTCGTCGGTGTCGCGGCGTATCAGGTTGGCGAGATTCAAGAACAGCTCGCCGCGGCGGATACGGCTCGTGCGGCGCCACGAGTCGAATGCGCTCCGCGCAGCGCCCACCGCCGTGTCGACGTCGGCGGCCGTGCCGCGCGGATAGACGCCCAGCGCCTCGTCGACGTTTGCCGGATTGATATTCTCAAACACGTCGCCGGAGGCGGCTTGCCACCGCCCCGCAATATATTGCCGCCCCTGCCAGGAACCGGTGACTGTCAGATTGGCCATAACTCACCTCATGCGGCGGCTGGGGGAGAACACCAGAGGCTATCCGGGCACCCCGCTTCAAGTGAAGTGCGCTTTGCGACACGGGACCCGGGCGAAGGGTGACCCGCGGCGGGGCGCGAACTCGTTCGTCGACCACCACAGGCCCTATCGTAAGGATAGACCGGGTGCTGGCATCGACAAGGCACCGCGGATGGCGTGCAGGGCCGGCGCGCCGTCTCGAGCCCACGTCGCGCGTTTCGACAACGCTAGTGCAGCTACCGGCTTGCCGCCGGCTCGTCCGACCGAGGTGCCGCCGGGGAAGCGTCGGCCGACTGCGCCTCGGGAGGCGTGGGCGCCGGCCGATTTCGTGCCGGTTGATGGCCGAGGGCTTTTGCCGCAATCGCCTCGTCGAGCTTGCCCGCCAGATCCGCCCCTGCCGCGCTGTGCTCGGGACTTAGAACGTACTTCACTCCAATCAGATAGTTGAATCCCCACACGATCGCAAAAGCGAAGGCGACTAGGGCCGGGTAAATGGCGACTGGCGCGCCGTGCGACGAGAGCCGCGTGAGCCAGATGCCCGCTATCGTTGCTGCCACCATCACCAACGCCTGGGCGATGGTGGAGCGGAAGAACGTCTGGCGCAGGTGCCGGTCCAGAAGCGAATGCGTGTTCAGCTTCGCCAGCTCCCGCATGGCCGACATGTTCGCCGACCGCTCGGCCGGCGCGACGGAACGCAGAGGCAGCTCGGTCAGCGGTTCTGGCTTCGATGGCTCGGCCGGCTCATCTTCGGCTGTTGCCGCCGAGTCGCCGGCCACGGGGCCCGGTTCCTCGCCATAGGTCAGCACGTCCTTCTTCGCCTTTTTTTGAGCGACCCGGTCCATGAGACGGGCCATGTACGTGTCGATCGATTCCTCATGATCCTCGGAATGGTCGGCATCGGCGCGCTCGCCGCGGGCCACGGCCGACCGCTCCTCCGCGTCCGGACGCGGTTCGACCGGCTCACGGCTCGCCGTGCGCGGAGCGGGCTCCGTTGGTGCGTCTTCCTCTTGATTGGGGAGCGCGGCCCCCATCCGCATCAAAAGCGAACTAGCGCTCACGGGAGCTTCGGCAGTCGTCGACTCGAATCGAACTTCGGCCGCTTCCGCCGCGGCCGCTGATGCGGCCTCGCTGCCAGAATCGTCGAAAGCCGGTAGCAACGATCGGGCGTCGTTCCGCGAAGCCAAGCGGCGCTCGAGCTCCCGGGCAATGCCCAGCAGACGTTGGGCCCGAGCGCGGTGATGCGCGCAGGCCGCGCGTAACCGGTCGTTTTCTTCCCAATGCTGCAAGGCCAACGTTCGCATGTCCCCACCCGGCTCCGTCGCCACCTCGATCACTGGGGCATTCGGTTCCGTGGCGGCGTCCGCGGCAAGGACCTCGAATTCCGCGGCGCCGACGGTCAAGCGATCGCCGGGCGAAAGCACCGCGTCGGCGAACGGTTGGCCATTGAGCAGCGCGTTCGGCGACCATCGCCGCACTACCGGGTACCGCCGGCCGCGAATGATAAGGCAATTCAATCCCTCGGGACCGGGCACTTGCAGGTTGCAGACCTCTCCGCCGCCGATTGTGCACCGGCTGGCCGTCACGCGGACGATTTGCGCGTCCTCATCAGGGGCGGCGTCATTTGTGCGGAGGCGCAGCACCAGGGGGTCGGGGCTTGCGTCGAGACCGAGCGGAGGCTGGTTGAGCATAGACTGGCTCGCACGCGCCTTAGCAAAGGGTGAAGTGACCGCGAACCTCTCGGCACGCCGGAAGTCCATAGTGGACCTACCTTACGGGAAGACCAGAGTCAAAAGGGCGCTAGCCTCCGCGCTCAAAGGGGCCGGGTGAAGGTGAGGTCCCGCCAAGGAAGGAATGAATGGCCGAAATGCCCAAAGGTCGCAAAAGAGGTTCCATATCTTTGCCGGTTCTGCCGATTATCGGATAGCGTCTTGGGCGAACCCGGTTGCGACCGGCGACGAGCGTGGCTAACCCCCCCGAAAGTGGTTATCCGCGGGCATGCCTAGGCTCTCGCTGGCGCGGGAAACCTGCCTGACCGGGGCCGCGGCTGACGCGCCAAATGGAAACTGGCATCCCGCGGACGGGACCGGCGGAATCGTGCGGATTTTAGCGACCCGTTAGCGGCGTCCTGCGTACTATATTTTGGTTGCGGCTTTTGCGGCCCACGCGAGGAGGCCGTGGAAGGCCACGTGAACAGGAATCAGGGTTTCGAGGCACAGCAAGAAAGTTCGAGCAAGGCATTCGCCAAGGGGGGCTTACCCTCGGCGCGGCCAGCCATCGGACGGTGAGGTGAGGCATGGCACGCAAAGACGGAATGGTGAAGATGCGCCAGTTGCTCGTGATGCGGCGCGACGCGCTCCGCAAGGCACTGGCGGGCGACCTGAGCCTGCTCAAGCAATTGCGCGAGCAGAGCGCCGGCGACGTCGTGGATTTCGCGCTGGATTCGGCCCAGGACGAGATCAACTCGCAACTGGCCGAGGTGGAAAGCCGGGAGCTGGCGCGGATCGAGGTGGCGCTCGAGCGGATGCGGACCGGCGAGTACGGTCTGTGCGAGGCCTGCGCAAACCGGATCCCCATGGCGCGGCTCAGCGCGCTTCCCTACGCCACGCTGTGCATCGAGTGCCAGCGGGAAGCCGAGCGAACCGGCAACGCCGGGGGCAGCGCAGCCGATTGGGGCCGTGTGATCGATGCGTCTGGCGACGGTGAACTGTCGATCAACGACATCGAACTGGACGTTTCGTAAGCCTTTCGTAAGCCCAGGGCCATTGATGTTTTTCAAAATGGCGAGGCGGGAAAATAGGACTGGCTCCGAGCATAAAGAGCGCAAGTCCTTTCAGACCAACGTTGCGTCTCGATGCCTGTCCCACTTTCCCGCCGGTGCGCCGCCGGCAAGCTTGAATCTGTGAACGGCCCTGTTTGTAAGCCGCCCCGTCTTGATTTGGGGTGCCTGCTTACGCCAGAATACGCAGTAGTGCGAAAATGCACCTGAGAGTCCCGGTGCCGGGGTTGCCCCTGGCACTCGGAATCGAGGGTGCGTTTTGGTTTTGGCGTCTTCCTCGTCCCAGGCCCCGGCAAGCTCCCGCGGTGACGCTCGCATGCCGGCGGTGGTAATGCCGATATTGGTACTAAGGATCGACCGAAAAATAACTTCTCCTCAATACCCTCGCCCCTTGCGAGAGAGGGCACCCGTGAGGGGTCAGAGAATCAGGAAGTTATTTTTCGGTCGATCCTAACGATTGTTCCCGAAGCGCGATAGCAGGGAATCCGTTTCCATGACCCGACGTCGCTCGTGTTGCCTGGTCGGAATGTTCTTCTCCTCGGGGCTGGCTTTCGCCTTGTTGCTGGCATGGGCTACGCCCTCACTAGCTGAGCCGGGCGGAGGGACCGCCACGACGACGAGCGAGGAACGGCAGCAACAGTACGAGGCGCTCAACCGCGAGGTGGATCAGTACCTGCGCGAGGCCAACATCCTTAAGACGGTCATCAAGCTGGTCAGCCCGACCGTTGTCCACATCGAAGTCGAGCGGGGCGCAAGTTCCGGGCGGTCGCGGCGCGCCGTCGTCGAAGAGGCCGGCTCCGGCGTGATCGTCGAGGTGGGCGGGAAGTACTACGCCCTCACCAACCGGCACGTCATCAAGAATCACCGCGAAGGGGAGATTACCATCCGCCTGTTCGACAACCGCGAGCTAAGGCCGCTGCGGATCTGGGCCGACCCGGACACGGACGTGGCCGCCATGCAAATCGCCGGCGAGCACATCGTGCCGGCCAGGATCGGCAACAGCGACGACGTGGAAATCGGCGACGCGGTCATCGCCATGGGCAGCCCGTTCGGCCTCAGCCGATCGGTCACGTCCGGGATCATCAGCGCCAAGGGGCGGCGCGACCAGAAGCTGGTGGACGCCGGCGTGCGGCTGCAGGACTTCCTGCAGACCGACGCCGCGATCAACCCCGGCAATAGCGGCGGTCCGCTGGTCAATCTGCGCGGCGAGGTGGTCGGACTGAACACGGCGATCCTCAGCAATTCGGGAGGCTTCGAGGGGATCGGTTTCAGCATTCCCATCAACATGGCCATGCGCGTCGCCCGGCACCTGATCGAGAACAACGGCATCGTGGTGCGGGCCTTTTTGGGCGTGGAATTCGACGAGGAGTTCAACCCCAGCGTGGCCGAGAAGCTCGGCCTCCCGCGCCCCTGCGGCGCTCGCGTGAAGGTGCTCACGCAGGGCGGCCCGGCCGAGACCGCGAAGCTGCGGATCAACGACGTGATCCTCAGCTTCGACGGCCTGCGCGTCGACGACGGTTTTCACCTGGTGAACCTCGTCAGCATGACCGAGGTCGGCAAGGACGTGCCGGTCGTCGTGTGGCGCGACGGGCGCGAGGTGCATCTGACGGCCAAGGTCGGCGACGCGGCCAAGTTCCGCCCCAAACGTCCGCCCGAAACGCCGCGGTGAGGAAGAAGCGATTAGCAACTAGCGACTAGCAATTAGCCGGTGCTGACGCCCGCTTCGGACGGAGCACAGGCAGCGGGCGGCAGCTCCGGCTAATTGCCGGTCGCGTAACTCTTTAGCCGTGTGAAGTTGATCTTGGTGAAATTGGGCTGGTGTTTTATGACGATGGGCATTGATCAGTGGCATGGATGCCGAACGCATGTCTGTCGCTACGTTGCCGGATTTGGGACCGCGGCTGACCGCC